>NZ_DATLJK010000013.1:0-228858 GCF_035538955.1 Hansschlegelia sp. | reverse complement strand
CACCGAATAGGCCCGCGTCAGCGGACGCCCGTCGATCTCGAGCCCGATCATCGTGAACTCGCCATTGCGGAAGCGGAACGACGGGTCGCGCGTCGTGCGGAACGAAAACAGCGTCTCCGTCCAGTGATGCACATGCGTCACACGCTCTTCCAGATACTTGCTCATCGGAATGTCCTCGGAGGATTCGGCGGGACCGCGCCCGCGTCAGGCGATGGCGGGATCGGCCGCCCCGAAGGCGGCCTCGAGCTTGCCGGGCGCGCCGTCCCAGTCCTTGGCGTCGGCGGGCGGGTCTGATTTCTCGGTCACGTTCGGCCACAGCGCGGCATATTTGGCGTTGAACGCCACCCAGCCCTCCGTGCCGGCTTCGGTGTCAGGCTTTATCGCCGCCGCCGGGCATTCCGGCTCGCAGACGCCGCAATCGATGCATTCGTCCGGCGCGATCACCAGCATCGTCTCGCCGACGTAGAAGCAGTCGACCGGGCAGACCTCGACGCAGTCCATATATTTGCAGCGGATGCAGTTCTCCGTGACGACATAGGTCATCGGCTCTCAGTCCTCGATTGCGCGGCGAGCGGCTCAGCTCCTCAGAGCGAGCGCGCCAGGTCGTTGTTGTCGAAGTTGGTCGCGAGCCCCTTCAGGGCGTCGGCGTTGATCTCGCCGCCCATGGCCTTGAGGCTCTCCTCGCGAATCAGGCTCATCAGCCCGCGCCGCAGCGCCAGGAATTCCGACGACATGATCACCGACGGCTCGCGCGGCCGGGCGAGCGGCACCGCGATCTCGGCCTTGATCGAGCCGGGGCGCGCCGTCATGACGTAGACGCGGTCCGACAGGAAGATCGCCTCGTCGATGTCGTGGGTGACGAACAGCACCGAGATCTTCAGCCGCTGCCACATATTGGTGAGGATCTGCTGCATGATCAGCCGGGTCTGGGCGTCGAGCGCGCCGAACGGCTCGTCGAGCAACAGGATCCGCGGGCCGGTGGCGAGCGCCCGCACGATGCCGACACGCTGCTTCATGCCGCCGGACAGCGCATCCGGGTACTGATCCTCGAACTGCGAGAGGCCCGCGAGGCCGAGCAGAGTGCGCGCCTGCCGCTTGCGCTCGCTGGCCTCGATGCCCTTCATCTTGAGCCCGAACTCGACGTTCTGGCGCACGGTCTTCCAGGGGAACAGCGAATATTGCTGGAAGATCATGCCGCGGTCGGCGCCCGGCCCGTCAACCGGCCGGCCGTCGACCATGACCGAGCCGCTGGTGGGCTTGAGGAAGCCGGCGAGCGCGTTCAGCAGAGTGGACTTGCCGCAGCCCGAGGGGCCGATGATCGAGACGAACTCGCCGGGCTCGACGGTCAGCGAGACGCCGGACACCGCGTCGGTGTAGCCGCCCGGCGTCCTGTAGCGCAGACCGAAATCCTCGATCTCGATGCGCCCTTTGCGCTCGCTCTGGACCTCGCGGGACGCCGCGCCGGACTCGGCGGCGCGCGGCTTCAGGGAGGTGACGCTCATCGGGCGGCGCTCCACGGCATGACGAGGCGGCCGAGCAGGCGGATCGTCCAGCTCGAGACGAGGCCCAGCACCCCGATCGCGATCATGCCGAGCGCGATGTCCGGATACTGGACGAGCGAGTAGGCTTCCCAGGTGAAGTAGCCGATGCCGAACTGGCCCGAGATCATCTCGGCGGCGATCAGCGACACCCAGGCGACGCCCATGCCGACGGTCAGGCCAGTGAAGATCTGCGGCAGCGTCGCCGGCAGATAGACCTCGCGGAACAGCGCGACCTCCTTGGCGCCGAGGCAGCGCGCCGCGCGCACCAGGACCGGGTCCACGGTCGCCATGCCGTGCAGCGTGTTGAGCAGGATCGGGAAGAACGAGCCCAGGAAGGTGATGAAGACGATCGACTGCTCGTTGGTCGGCCACAGCATGATCGACATCGGCACCCAGGCGATCGCCGGGATCGGCCGCAGCACCTCGGAAACCGGAAACGCCATCTCGCGCAGCAGCCGGAACCGACCCATCAGCAGCCCGAGCGGAATCGCCGCCAGGGCGGCCAGCGCGAAGCCGTAGACGATGCGACGGCAGCTCATGAGCAGATGGCTCGCGAAGGTCGGTGAGCCCCAGGCGGCCTCCGCGCTCGCCAACACGTCCGCCGGCGTCGGCACGTTCATGAAGCGGACGTAGAGGTCGAGCTTCCAGGTCGTCACGACGTGCCAGGTCAGGATGAACAGCGCGATCGAGGCCGCGCCGACCAGCGCGGACCGCACCGGCAGGTCGGGGAGCCTGAGCTACAGCGCGGACGGGACCTGCGGCGCTTGGGGCCGGGCCGCGTCGGGCTCCGGCCGGGCCGCCGCGGGCGCAAGCGCGTTAGACATCATCACATTGCTCATCGATCAGCCTTTCGCGGCCGCAAGCGCGTCTTCGAAGCTCACGACCTTGCCGCCCGATTTCGCCGCATAGGCGTCGGCGTCGGCCTTGAGCATGAAGGGGGCGAGTTCCGCCTTGTCGCCGGTCACGTAGAACGCCTTGTCGGCGAACAGCTTGATCCCGCGCTCGGCGTCGAACACATAGGCGACGTTCATCGCGACGCCCTTCGCCTTGAAGTCGCTATAGGCGGCGAGCGTGCAGGCGGCGCTCGAGAATGGCTTGATGTCGCCGTCCTTGATCCAGATCTCGCCGGCCTTGCGCGGCTCGGCGACCGGCTTCTTGCAGAAGGCGTCTTCGCCCTTGACCTCGTAATTCGCGGTCGAGGCGAGCTGCTTGTCGTAATCCAGGCCGCGTTCCTTGAAGGCCGCGCGGATGAACTTGTCGTTCACCCAGGGGCCGACGTCGAACTCCTTCATCTTGCCGAGCCCCTGGAGAACCTTGACGTCCTCCCTGGCGGCGTCGATCAGCGGCTGCTTCAGCGTCGGATCGATCGTCATGATGCCGCCCGGGCCAAGGAAGATGTAGACGACTTCCTTGTCGGTGCCGGTCCACTTCGAGATCATCTCTGCGGCGCGCTTGGGATCCTGCCTGACCCACTCGCCCGCGTCCAGAACAGCCTGAAGGTAGGCGTCGACGACTTCCGGATACTTTTCGGCGAAGTCGGTGCGGACCACCACGCCATGCCACGTCGGCAGATTGGTCTGCAGCCCGTCGAACACCTTTCGGGCGAAGCCACGGAACGGCAGCAGCTCGGCGAAGGGCACGAAATCGGCGTGCGCGTCGATCTTGTTCTCCTTCAGATTGGTCGAGCCCACCTCGGGGCTCTGGCTGACCAGCGTGAAGAAGTCCTTGGGCAGGCCGGCGTCCTGCATCGCCTTGAGCATCATGCCGTGCGCCGCGGAGCCGAACGGCACGCTGACGACCTTGCCCTTGAGGTCCTGCAGCGAGAAATACGGGCTGTCCTTGTTGACCACCACGCCATTGCCCGAGCCCGCAAGATTGTAGGCGGCGACCGCGATCAGCTGCGACTTGCTCTCGGAATTGTTCTGGAACGTGTAGCCGTTGACGACCAGCGGGTAGTCGCCCATGCCGCCGAACTGCAGCTTGCCGGCCATCATGCCGTTGGTGACCGGCGGCCCGGAGGTGAAGTTCTGCCACTGCAGATCGTAGGTGACGTCCTTGTACCTGCCGTCATGCGGCAGATGCTTCTCGAGCAGCTTCAGCTCGCGGATCACGACGCCGGTCGTGGCCGTGTTGGTGGTCGTGTCCTGCGTGCCGATGCCGATCGTCAGCGTCTCGGCCGCGGCGGCGCTCGGGAGCGCCAGTCCCGTCGCGGTCATCAGCGCCGCGAAAGAGACGGCGCAGCGCGTTCTCCAGGATCCCATATCGCTCACCTCGTTAGAAGATCAGGGCGTCAGGACGGGTCCGACGGTCGGATCATCAAGGCGTGGCGCAGGTCGTTCAATTGAAGACCGCGGCGCGCGGTCGATTAGTTGCTAATTTCCTTTGCCTGCCTGAAAAAGCGGCAAGCGCCGCGTCAGCCTTCGCCATTGCGCATGGCGAGCAGGACGTCCGGCCTGCGGATCACTAGGTCCGAGCGGGTCGCGGACACGATGCCGCGCTCGGCGAAGCGCTTGAGGCTGATCGTCACCCACTGCCGAGTGGCGCCAACGAGATGCGCCAGATCCGCATGGGTGAAGCTCGCCGCGATCAGGACGCCGCCGTCCTCCTCCTCGACGCCGTAAAGGTCGGCGAGGTGGAGCAGCAGATGCGCGAGCCGCTCCGTGATCGAGCGCGTGCCGAGCATCTGCGCCATGGTCGAGTAGCACTTGCCCTTGAACACGAGCCCGTCGATCACGCCGAGCGCGAAGGCCGGAATGGTGACGACCAGCTCCCGCAGCGCGTTTCCCGAGAGGTGCAGCACGCTCGAATTGCAGGAGGCGACGCCCGACCAGACATGCGGCCCGCCGCCGAAGATCTCGGGGCCGCCGACGAAGTTGCCGGGGTACCAGTAAGCCAGGGTGATCTCGCGACCCGAAGGCGCGGCGTAAAACACCCGGATGCGTCCGGAGTCGATCAGATAGATGCCGTCATGCGGCGAGCCCTGGCTGAACAGTGTCGCGCCGCGGTTCAGCACCTTCTTGCGGCCGCGCGAGACGACCAGTTCGCGCTCCCGCTGCGACAACTGTTCGAGGATCGGCCGCTGACGCGCGCGGTCCGGGACCCGGATGTTCGGCTCGCCGTCGGACAGCAGCAACGCGGCCGCGGGTCTCACCGCCTCTGGAGAGCCCGACATCAATGGCGGCCAAGAAGCCTGTGGGATGGCCAATGTCGTTTCCCTGCTTCACCGACTGTGCGCTGCAGCGAAGCACGGAACCATTCCAATTCAAAGTCACAAAGATGGCCGCCGCTGCGGCGTCTCTGGGCGCCCGATACGAAAAAGCCGGCGTCCCTTGGCGGGAGCCGGCTTTATTGTGGGCGGCGCGCTCTGATCACACGGCTTCTTGGCAGCGACCGATCGCCCAGCGGATCAACTTGCGGACATCCGGATCGGGATCGTCCATCGCGCGTTCGAGCCAGCGCAGCGCCTGCGGGGCCGCGATCTCGCCGAGCGCCGCCGCGCACTCCTTGCGGACATTGCTGGTCTCGTTCTCGAGATTGCTCCCGAGCGCCTCGATCGCGCTCGCGGCCTTGAGACGGCCGAGGGCGTTGGCGGCTTTCACCCGCACCTGCCAGACCTCGTCGCCCATCGCCTGGATGAGCTGCACTGTGGCCTCGGGCAGCCGGATCTTGGCGACCGAGGCGGCGGCCTCCTCCCGCACCTGCCAGTGCGGGTCGGAGAGGCCGGCGACGAGCGTCGCCGCGCCGCGGCCGCCCGGCCGCACGAACACCAGCGCCGACATGGTGGCGCGCCGGACGGACGCGTCGGGGTCCGAGGCGGTCGCGATCAGCGCCGGCAGCGCCTCCTCGGCCTTGAGCCAGCCGATCACGCCAAGCCCCTCGCGGCGCACCTCGGCGTTCTCGTTCTGCAGGGCCTTCAGCGCCGCCGCGAGCGCGTCCGGGAGGGTGAGTTCGCGCAGCGCGCGCAGCGCCGCCGCCTGGACGAACGGATCGGGGTGCTGGGCGCGGTCGATCAGAAGCGGTCCGCAGGACGGCTCCTTCTTCTCGGCGAGCGCCTCGGCCGCGTTCTGCCGCACCGCCACATCGGGGTCTTCGAGCGAACCCACGAGGCCCTCCACGACATCCGGCCCGTCATGCTCGTCGAGCGCCTTGGCGGCGGCCGCCCGAACCTCCGCGTCGGGATCGGCGAGGCCGGTCAGCAGCAGGACCTTGGCGTCCGGTCCGACCTCCTCGGCGAGCTCCATCATCGCGACCCGGCGGATGCCCGGATCGGGATCGGTCGCCCGCTCCTTGAGATCCGCAAGATCGTCGCCGAACGGATCGAAAGGCGGCATTGCTTCCTCCTCAGCGCAGCAGATAGGGGATGTTGACCTTGACCGCGCCGGTCGGGCAGTCGGCCTCGCAGGGCATGCAGTACCAGCACTCGTCGTACTTCATGTAAGCTTTCTTGCGACCTTCATCGATCGCGAGAATGTCGAGAGGGCAGACGTCGACGCAGACCGTGCAGCCCTTCTCGGCGATGCACTTGGCGTCGTCGATCACGACGGCCGCGCTTTTCTGCTGGGTGATGATCGGCACTTGCTCTCTCCTTACTCGGCCGCGACCGGCGTCTTGACGCGGAGCTGGTGGTACGCGGCCATCTCGTCCGCCTCGACCCGCACCACGTAAGGCGCGACCTCACGCTTCCGGTGCGCCATGCGGCCGAACTCGTCCTTGAACAGCATCGTGTGGCAGAACCACTCGTCGTCATTCGTCTCGGGATGGTCGACCCGAAGATGATAGAAGCCCCAGCGGCTCTCGGTCCTGTAGAGCGAGGCCGCGGCCGCCATGTCGGCGCAGTCGAGGATCGACTGCATTTCGAGCGCGCGGTGCAGCTCGTGCGGATCGGTGGCGCAGAGGTGCTGCAGGTCTTCGCGGATCTCGGCGAAGCGGCGCTGGCCGATCTCCATTTTGGCGGTGACCTTCGGCGGCTCGAGATAGTCGTTCACGAGGCGGCGGGTCTTGAACTCCATCTCGTGCGGCGTCAGCCCGTCATCGCGGCGGGTCGGGGCCAGCACGCGCTCCTGCTCGGCGGCGAGATAGCCGGCGTCATAGGCCGGCAGATCCGCGCTCTCGCAGTAGGAGGCGGCGTCCGCGCCGGCGATGCCGCCGTTCACGAAGGCGCCCAGCATGTAGTTGTGCGGCACGCTCGCCATGTCGCCGACGGCGTAGAGACCGGGGATCGTGGTGCGGGCGTTCTCGTCGACCCACACCCCCGAGGCGGAGTGGCCGGAGCAGAAGCCGATCTCCGAGATGTGCATCTCCACGGGACGCTTGCGGTAGTCGTTGCCGCGGCCCTCGTGGAAGCGGCCGCGCGAGGGCCGCTCGTTGGTGTGCAGGATGGTCTCGATCTCCGAGATGGTCTCCTCGGCGAGGTGGTCCATCTTGAGGTAGACCGGGCCGTTCCCGCTCTGCAGCTCGCGCCAGAACTCCAGCATCATCTGGCCCGACCAATAGTCGCACTCGATGAAGCGGTCGCCCTTGTTGTTCGCCGTATAGCCGCCGAACGGGCCCGTGACATAGGCGCAGGACGGGCCGTTATAGTCCTTGATCAGCGGGTTGATCTGGTAGCATTCGAGGTTCGCGAGCTCGGCGCCGGCGTGATACGCCATCGCGTAGCCGTCGCCGCAATTGGCCGCGTTCTCATAGGTGCCGAACAGGTAGCCGGAGGCCGGCAGGCCGAGACGGCCGGCGGCGCCGCAGGCGAGCACCACGGCCTTCGCCCTCACCACCAGGAACTCGGAGGTGCGGGTGTTGACGCCGACCGCGCCGGCGATCCGGCCGTCCTCGGCCTTCAGCAGCCGGGTCGCCATGTAGCGGTTGGTGACCGAGACCTGCAGGCGGCGCAGCTGCCGGTACAGCACCTTCTTGACGTTGTGACCTTCCGGCATCGGCAGAACGTAGGTCCCCATGTGGTGGACCTTGCGCATGTTGTATTCGCCGGAGCCGTCCTTCTCGAACTTTACCCCGAGCTTGTCGAGGTACTGGATCATCGGGAAGGAGCCCTGCGCGTAGGCCATCACGGCCTTCTGGTGGACGATGCCGTCATTCGCGACGGTGATCTCCTTCACATACTGCTCGGGCGTCGCGTAGCCGGGCACGATGGCGTTGTTCAGCCCGTCCATGCCCATCGAGATCGCGCCGGAGCGCTTGACGTTGGCCTTCTCCATCAAGACGACGCGCAGGCCCGGATTGGCCTCCTTCGCCTTGATGGCCGCCATCGGGCCGCCGGTGCCGCCGCCGATGACGAGGATGTCGGCCTCGATGATCTCGGTCTTGATGTCGCTTCCGCTCATGTTCGAGGTCATTCCGTCTGTTGGATCGCTTGGGATGCGGGGTCAGGCGGCCTGCGCCGGCTCGGCGTGCGCGGCCGCAGACGCCTCGCGGGCGAGGCTGCGGAGATAGCTCCAGGGGAAAATCCCGCGGTCGTGGCCGTCGGCGAACACCAGGTGGACCGCGTAACCGCCCATCGGCTCAACCGCGACGATGGCGGCGTCCGCGAAGGCGGCGGGAAAACGGGCGTCGACGCGGGCGCGGGTGCACCAGGCGCAGCGGCAGCGCAGCCGCAGCGTCTCGGCCGGCGCCGCGGCCGTCGAGCCGTCAGCGAAGCTCATGCGCAGCTCCCGGCCGCCGCGGCCGAGCACCGCTTCGACCGGCGCGTCCGCGGGGTCGAACGGCGGCTGCTGCGCGGCGATGTTTTCCAGGGGATGCTGCATGTCAGGCCCTTCCGCGTCGTTCGAAAAGAAGACCCGCAAAGCCCGGCGCCCGACAGCAATTAGTTGCCGCTCCGCGTGCATTGCGGGCGCCGCCCGTCAGGCGGAGACGGGCTCCGCCCGCACCGGCGCGGCCGGCCGGCGCAGGCCCGGCGAGAGCGCCAGCGCGACGCCGCAGAGGGTCGCGGCGAAGCCGATCGCCTCGATGCCGCTGAAGCGGTCGCCGAACGCCAGGAAGGAGCCGACCGCAGCCCACAGCGGGGCCATGAGCATGCCCGTCGCGGCGACCGAGGCGGGCAGTGCGCGCACGGCCGCGAACCAGGCCAGATAGCCGGCCGCCATCGGCCCGAGCGCCATATAGGCCCAGGCGCACAGCCCTTGCGCCGACAACGGCGCCGCCGGCTGGCTCTCGAAAGCGAGCGATACCGCGGCGAGCGCGAGCCCGCCGAGAGCGAGCTGCCAGGCCGTGGCGCTCAGCGCCGGCAACGCGAGCGGCCGGCGCGCCGTGACCGAGCCGAGCCCGAACAGCACCGCCGCCGCGAGCGCGAAGCCCACGCCCGGCAGCCGCGCCGCGCTGAACGCCATGCCGGAGCCGCCGAGGATCACCGCCACGCCCGCCGCCGCCATCACGAGCGCGGCGAGCGCGCGCGCCGTCGGGCGGACGCCCTCGAGCGCCCAGGACAGCAGCATGGCCCAGAGCGGCATGGTGTAGACCAGCAGCGCGCCCTCAGGCGGCCGCAGCCACTGGACCGACAGCGCCGAAAACCCCATCCAGGCGAACACGTTGGTGAAGGACCGCCAGGCCAGCGAACGCCATTGGCCTGCGCCGGGCAGGAGCCGTTCGCGCCGCAGGGCCGCGAGCCCGAACAGCAGGGCCGCCGCCGCCATCGCGGCGACGCCGCGGGCGAACATCGGCGGAATCTCGAGCGAGATCACCTTGATGGCCGGCCAGTTGAAGCCCCAGCTCGCCGAGGCGACGAGCAGGCAGGCCGCCCCAACGCCCATGCGGATCAGAGCCCGGTCGGTCGGCAGGCCGAGCCAGGGAAACGGTCTGCGCGAAGCCGCGTGGTGCAAGCGTGTCTCCCGACCGGCGCGGGAGCCGCCGGAGCGGCGCGAAAGCAATCGTGCTGCGGCTGCGAAGGACAGCAATTAGTTGCCGGCCAAGCGTTTCCGGCCAACCCGGAGATCGCCCGGAGAGCTTCCCCGCCCGTCGACTTCGGGGCTGCGGCGTGCCAAGAGCGCGCCTCTCAATCACGGGCGGGGAATCGGAAGACATGCGGGCCGGACGTTTGATCTCGCCCACGCTCGCGGTGGCGCTGTCGACCCTGTTCTGGGGCACAGCCTGGTACCCGATGCGCGCCCTTCAGGAGCGCGGGCTCGATCCGGACTGGGCGGTGGCGGTGATGTTCGGCGCGCTGGCGCTTGTGCTGGCGCCGCTGATCTGGCGCGCGCGGGCGCGGCTCTCTGGGCACTGGCGCGCGATCGGCTGGATCGGCCTGACCGGTGGCGTCGCGATGACCTGCTACTATCTCGGCGTGACGCTCACCACGGTCGCGCGCGCCACGCTGCTGTTCTATCTCGCGCCGGCCTGGACCACGCTCATCGAGTTCCTCGCGCTGCGAAGGCCGATCGGGCTCACCCGCGGCTTCGAGCTCGCGCTCGGCTTCGCCGGACTGGTCGTGATCCTCGGGCCGGGCGGCGGCGAAGGCGGCAGCGTCAATCTCGGAGACCTGTTCGCCTTCGGGGCCGGCGCGCTGTTCGCGCTGTCGTCGTTCCTGATCCACCGCCACCCGGCGCCGGGCGCGGTCGCATTCACCTGGGCCTGGGCGGTGGGCTCCGCCCTCTCCGCATGGCTTGCGGGCGCGTTGTACAACCCGGACGGGCTCGAGCGGGCGCTCGCCGCGGCGAACAGCCTGACCGCGACCTTCCTGCCGGCGGCTGCGCTCGGCACGCTGCTGTTCCTGCCGATGAACCTGCTCACCCTGTGGGGGGCGGCGCGGCTCACCCCGACCCGGCTGATGCTGCTGCTGATGTGCGAGGTGGGAATCGCCTTCGCGTCGTCCGCGATCCTGGCGGACGACCCGTTCGGGCCGCGGGAATTCTTCGGCTGCGCATTGATCCTGTCGGCGACGCTGGTCGAGCCGCTCCGCCAGCGCTTTGCATCCCCTGCCCGTCACGCCGGCTGAGCGGGCCCGCGATCAGCGGAGGCCGGCGCGGGCTCGGGCGGCGGGGTTGCGCCACATCAGAAGCTCCGGAGCTCCGAATCCGTCGCCGGTCGGATGCTGCGCGAGCCATGAGCGGACCAGCTCGCCGAAAACCCGGGCCGCCGGGGCGACCCGCTTGCTGGCGACGCTGTAGAGCGCAAATTCGACGTCGGGCAGGTCGGGCAGCCCGACGCCGTCTGCGCGCACGAGGCCGGACCCCAGAAATCGCCCCGCCAGCGGTGTGACCCCCAGTCCCGCGCGCACGGCGGCCTGCACGCCGGCGAGGCTGGGGCAGGCGTAGACGACCTCCCAGGCGCGGCCGGCTCTCTCGAGAGCGCCAAGCGCCGCCGCCCGGTAGACACAGGGCTGCGGGAACAGCGCGAGCGGAACCGGCGCGCCGGGCTCGAGCCGAAGGTCAGGGGCTGCGGCCCAGACGATCCGGTCCCGGAACACCACTTCGCCGCCGGTCTCGCCGGCAGGCCGTCTGACCAGCGCGAGGTCCAGATCACCCGCGCCGAGCCGCTCCACCAGCGCGCGGCTGACGCCGATCTCGGCGGTGAGATGCACGTCCGGATGGATGCGGCGAAAGCGGCTGAGGATCTCCGGCAGGCACTGCGCGGCGAAATCGTCCGAAGCGCCGAAGCGCAGGACCCCGCCGAGCTTCGGCGAGCCGAGATGCTCGGTCGCGTCCTCGATCAGCTGCAGGAAGCGCCGCGCGTAACCGATCAGGATTTCGCCGTCCTCGGTGAGCGACAGCGCGCGCGTGGTGCGGTTGAGGAAGGTTCTTCCCGCCTGCCGCTCCAGCCGCTTGATCTGGTGGCTGACGGTCGACTGGGTGGAGTTCAACCGCTCGGCCGCGCGGCTGAAGCCGCCGCAGTCGGCGACCGTCACGAAAGCGCGCAGCAGGTCCGGGTCGAACATCGCCGACGCTCATTCATGGCGGGACGCCATGAATGCTAACGGAACAATTCATTTGTTGCACTGCGAAAGCTCGACGAGCATCGCGGCGCAGGCCCGGCGCAGCGACGCGCCCGCCGCGCCTCTCCGCAAACGACGAAGCATTCGGTTCGAGAAGGACATCACATGACCCTGCGGCGGCCGTCCCGGGACGACATTCGCGCCATCAGCGCGCGCTCGCACATTCGGCTCACCGACGCCGAGCTCGACGTCATGGAGAAGATGGTCGCCGCCAATCTCGAGCTTTACGACGAGCTCGACCAGACGCCGGACCCGGTCCGGCCGGTCGTCCCCGCCATCCGCATTCCGGGCGCCCGGCCGAGCCCGGCGGAGGACCCGCTGAACGGCGTCGTGCGGACCTGCGACGTGCGCGCTGTCGACGCCACGGGTCCGCTCTCGGGCAAGTCGATCGGCATCAAGGACACGATCTGCGTCGCCGGCATTCCGACGAGCTGCGGCTCGCGCCTGCTCTACGACTTCATCCCCGACGCCGACGCCACTGTGGTGAAGCGCATCCTGGAGGCCGGCGGCCACATCACCGCAATGCTCAACACCGACGATTTCGCGTTCTCGGGCGGCGGCCACACCAGCGCTTATGGGGCCGGCCTCAACCCGGTGAACCAGAAGCATGTCGCGGGCGGCTCGTCCTGCGGCTCCGCCACCTCGGTCGCGAGCGGCCAGGTCGACATCGCGCTCGGCGGCGACCAGGGCGGCTCGATCCGCATCCCCTCCTCCTGGTCCGGCATCGTCGGCCACAAGCCGACGCACGGTCTCGTGCCCTACACCGGCATCGCCGGCTTCGACCCGACCATCGACCATGTCGGCCCGATGGCGAAGACGGTCGAGGACGCGGCGCTGCTGCTCTCGGTGATCGCCGGCGTCGACGACACGGCGCGCGACATGCGCCAGCCCACCACGATCAACAAGGTCGACTATGCGGCCGCCCTGACCGGCTCGATCAAGGGCCTGCGGATCGGCGTCGTGAAGGAAGGCTTCGGCACGCCCTGGTCGATGAAGGCAGTCGACAAGGCGGTGCGCGAGGCGGTCAAGCACCTCCGGAAACTCGCCGCCTCGGTCGAGGAGATCTCAGTCCCCGAGCATGCGCGCGTCCCGGCGATCTGGAACAGCATCGCGATCGAAGGCGGCATCGCGACCTTCTACCAGGGGCTCAACGCCTACGGCATGAAGGGCTGGTACAACACGCGGCTGATGTCGGCGATGAACCGCGGCATCAAGACCAATGGCGGCGATTTCTCGCCGACCGCCAAGCTCGGCGTGGTGCTCTCGGAATATATGAGCGCGCAGTATCACGGCGTGTTCTACGGCCGCGCGCAGAACCTCGCGCGTCAGCTGACGGCGGCCTACGACAAGGTGTTCGAGAGCTTCGACCTGGTGGTCATGCCGACGACGCCGCAGACCGCGCACGAAATCCCGCCGCTGCCGGAAGTGGACCGGGCCCAGCATATCGCGCAGGCCCTCAACATGGTCTGCAACACCGCCGCCTTCGACCTGACCGGACACCCGTCGATCTCGGTGCCGTGCCACGACGTCTCGGGGCTTCCGGTCGGGCTGATGTTCACCGGGCGGTCGTTCGACGACCAGACGGTGCTGCGCGCCGGCCACGCCTATCTGGCGGACGCGTAAAGCTCCCCCGGCTCAGACCTCGAGGGTCTCGAACCGGTCCGGCGGAGAGGCGGCGAGCTCGGCCCAGTCGAGCTCCTCCTCGAGCGCGTGGAACACGTCGTCGCCGATCTCGCCGCGGCGGCGGAGCTCCGAGAGGCGCTTGCGCTTGGCGGCGAGCGCCGCTCTCCGCAACTCGTCGGCTTCGCCCTCGGCGCTCGGGTGGCGACCGGCCTCGGTCGCGGCGCGGGCGGCGGCGCTGAGCTCTTCCCGCAGCCAGCGCGCGGCCCGGCTGTCGCTCTTGTCCAGGACGGCCTCGGCCGCCTCGATCAGTTCCACCCGGGCCGCGACGAGTTCCTTGTCGAAGGTTCCGTCGCGCTCGAAGCGCAGCAGCCGGATCAGCGGAGCCAGCGTCAGCCCCTGGCCGACGAGCGTTCCGAGCACGGTCGCGAAGGCCGCGAGCGCGATCAGGTCACGGTGCGGGAAGCCCGGCGGCAGGGCGAGCGCGGTCGCGAGCGTGATCAGGCCGCGCATCCCGCACCACGACACCGCGATCCCCTGCGCCACAGTCGGCGCCGTTCCGCGGCCGCGCCAGCGGACGATCAGACTGGCGATGCGGCCGTAGGCCATCACCCAGGCGAAGCGGACGGCGATCACCACGCCCAGCACCGCGAGCGCGAACAGCGCGGCGTCCCAGAGCTCGGCGGAGGGCAGCCGGTTGACGATCTCCCGCCCCTGGATGCCCATCAGCAAAAAGGCCAGCACGTTGAGCAGGAAGACCACCGCCTCCCAGACCGAATAGGAGCGCACCCGGTCGCGCGGCGAATGTCGCTCCGGGGCGCCGCGGGCGAGCACCATCCCGAAGGCCACGACCGCGAGGATCGGCGACAGACCGAGCCGCTCGGCGATGATCCACACGCCGAAGGTGCTGACGAATTCAAACAGCGTGCCGCCAAGCGTGCCGGCGAGGAACGGCAGGAGCTGGAGATAGGCGACCCCGGTCAGCGCGCCGCCGATCACCCCGCCGATCGGCGCGAGCACGAGACCCGGCGCGAGCGCAGCGAAGGGCTCGCCTGTCGTGGCGATCGTCACCGCGGCGCTGAAGATGAGCAGCGCGGCGGCGTCGTTCAGCAGGCTCTCGCCCTGCAGCACCGAG
This sequence comes from Hansschlegelia sp., assembly GCF_035538955.1. Taxonomy (NCBI): domain Bacteria; kingdom Pseudomonadati; phylum Pseudomonadota; class Alphaproteobacteria; order Hyphomicrobiales; family Methylopilaceae; genus Hansschlegelia; species Hansschlegelia sp. The sequence goes on along the minus strand of NZ_DATLJK010000013.1, from coordinate 214,631 downwards.
GCGGTGGCGCGCGGCAGCGCGACCTGCCGGATGATCGTCGAGGCCGCGGCCGCGTCCGGCGGCGCGACGATTGCGCCGAGCGCGACGCCTGCGACCAGCGGCAGTCCCCACCACACCGAAAGGGCGGCGACGGCGGCGGCCGTGAGCAGCACCGCCACGGCCGCGAGCGCGATCAGCGGCGCCCAGTGGCGGCGCAGCTCGCGCGGGGCGAAGTCGAAGGCGGCGTCGAGCAGCGCCGGAGCGATGAACAGCGCCAGCGCAAGATGCGGCTCGATGCGGATCGAGGGCGCCCAGGGCAGCGCCGCGACGGCTACGCCGGCCATCGCGAGCAGCGTCGGATAGGGAACCGCGAGCCGACGCGAGAGCTGCAGCAGCACGATCGCCGCTAACATCAATGTGAGAAGGCTCTCGAACAGCGACATTGAGCGGCTCTCTCAGGCCTTAGAGAGTGTTGCGTCGGCTACGGGTATCCGGAGCATCCGGAGACTGCTCCGGCCCAGGAAGCGTCTAACTTGCGCGGAACCTCGCGTCCTCAACGGCGGTTGATCACCGTTTTGGGGACGCGCGGCCGGCCAGCCGTCGCGCGCGCTTTTCCCATCCTCACGTTTTTGGGCTGCTCTCTATGACATCGATGGTTTCAAAGGCGCTGATCATCGCCGCCGCGGGCTTCGCGCTCGCGGGCTGCAATGACGAAGCGAAGGTTCCGATCGCCCAGGGTTACGGCCCCAACCCGACGCTTCCGGCGCCGCAGAAGAGCTGGATTCCGCACGTCAACGTCTCCAAGGCGGTCGGCTGGGCGGATGGCGCGACGCCGAAGGCCGGCGCCGGCTTCCAGGTGACCGAGTTCGCCGGAGGCTTCGATCATCCGCGCAAGGTCTACGCGCTGCCGAACGGCGACGTGCTGGTCGCGGAGACGGCCGAGCCGCCGAAGCCTGAGGACGGCAAGGGCGTCAAGGCGTGGTTCCAGAGCTTCTTCATGGACCGCGCCGGCGCCAAGGTGAAAAGCGCGAACCGCATCACGCTGCTGCGCGACGCGGACGGCGACGGCAAGGCCGAGGTCCGCAAGACGTTTCTGACCGGCCTAAACTCGCCCTTCGGCATGGCGCTCGCGGGCGACCGCCTCTACGTCGCCGACACCGACGCGATCGTCAGCGTCCCCTACCGGGAGGGCGACACCGAGATCAAAGCGCCGGTCGAAAAGCTCGTCGACCTGCCGGGCGGGCCGATCAACCACCACTGGACTAAGGATCTGGTGGCGAGCCCCGACGGCTCCAAGCTCTACGCCACCGTCGGCTCGAACTCGAACGTCGCCGAGAACGGCATGGACGCCGAGAAGAACCGCGCGGCGATCCTCGAGGTCGACATCGCCAGCAAGAACGTGCGCCTGTTCGCCTCCGGGCTGCGCAACCCGAACGGTCCGTCCTGGCAGCCGGACAGCGGCGCGCTCTGGGTGGTCGTCAACGAGCGCGACGAACTCGGCTCCGACCTCGTGCCGGACTACATGACCTCGGTGAAGGACGGCGGCTTCTACGGCTGGCCTTACAGCTACTATGGCCAGCATGTGGACGACCGCGTGAAGCCGCAGCGGCCGGATCTGGTCGAGAAGGCGATCGTGCCCGACTACGCGCTCGGACCCCACACCGCCTCGCTTGGGCTGACCTTCAACACCGGCGGCCTGTTCCCCGAGAAGTACCGCAACGGCGCCTTCGTCGGCCAGCACGGCTCGTGGAACCGCACCCCGCAGAGCGGCTACAAGGTGATCTTCGTGCCGTTCAAGGACGGCATGCCGAGCGGGGCGCCCGAGGACGTGCTGACCGGCTTCCTCAACGGCAAGGACGAGGCGCAGGGCCGACCGGTCGGCGTCGCGATCGACAAGTCCGGCGCCCTGCTGGTCGCCGACGATGTCGGCAACAAGGTCTGGCGCGTCACGCCCGCGCAGGCAGGCAGCTAAGCGCGCGCCGGCGTCGCCGGGCCGGCCCGGCGACGCTTCCGACGCCTCACCTCAGAAGGCTGCCGAGCACCTTGGCGGTGTAGTCGATCATCGGCACGATCCGGGCGTAGTTCAGCCGGGTCGGGCCGATGACTCCCAGCACGCCGACGATCTTGCGGTCGCCGTCCCGGAACGGGGCAGCCACCATCGAGGAGCCCGAGAGCGAGAACAGCTTGTTCTCCGAGCCGATGAAGATGCGCACGCCGTCGCCGGTTTCGGCGCGGCCCAGAAGGTCGATGACGCCCTTCTTGGTTTCCAGATCGTCGAGCAGCAGGCGGATCCGCTCGAGATCCTCGAGGGCACGGAGGTCCTCCAGCAGATTGGCCTGGCCGCGCACGATCAGCTGGCGCGGCTCGCCTTCCGAGGCGCCGGCCCAGCTCGCCAGCCCGGCTTCGACGATCCGCGTCGAGAGCGCGTCGAGCTCCGTCTGCGCCGTCGACAATGCGCTCTCGACGGCCTCGCGCGCCTCTCCGAGGGTGCGGCCGCGCATATGGCCGTTCAGGAAATTGGTCGCCTCGACCAGCGCGGAAGCCGGCAGGCCGCGGGGCAAGGGCAGAATGCGGTTCTCGACCGAGCCGTCCTCACCGACCAGCACGACCAGCGCCCGTTCCGGATCGAGCGGCACGAACTCGATGTGCTTGATCGCCGGGTCCTGCTTGCCGGCGAGCACGACGCCCGCTCCGCGCGAGACCCCGGACAGCATGCTGGAGACATCGGTCAGCACCTCCTCGACCGAGCGCGAGCGGTTTGAGCCAGCGACCTGACGCTCGATTGCGCTCTTGTCGTCCGGCGAAAGCTCGCCGACCTCCATCATTGCGTCGATAAAGAAGCGCAGGCCGAGCTCGGTCGGCAGCCTGCCGGCGCTCGTGTGCGGCGCGTAGATCAGGCCGAGCGCCTCGAGGTCCGCCATGACGTTGCGGACGGACGCCGGCGACAGCGAGACCGACAGCAGCCGCGATACGTTGCGGGAGCCGAGCGGCTCACCGGTCGTCAGATAGCTGTCGACGATGCGGCGGAAAATCTCGCGAGACCGGCGATCGAGCTGGGCGAGGCCGGCGGTCGTTTCGGTGATCGGGCGTTCAATTGACATGCCTGTGAGGTAGGCCTTCGCCGCACGCGTGAACAGGCAGGATTTCGCAAGCGCGCCCCGCGATCAAGCGCCGCCGCGCTTGCGGCGGACGCGCCGCGAGGGCAGAAGGAACGCCGTTCCCGAAAGCCTGCGAGCCCTTGATGTCGATCCGTCCGTCGAAACGCGCCCCCGAGGTCATGCGCGCCGTATCCCTCGAGCGCGGCGTCGCGCGCTATGCGGAAGGCTCGTGCCTGGTGAAGTTCGGCGAGACCCATGTGCTGTGCGCCGCGAGCCTCGAGGACAAGGCCCCCGGCTGGCTGCGCGGCCAGGGCCGCGGCTGGGTGACGGCGGAGTACGCGATGCTGCCGCGCGCCACCCATGAGCGCACGCGCCGCGAGGTGAATTCCGGCAAGCCTTCGGGCCGCACCCAGGAAATCCAGCGGCTGATCGGCCGCTCCCTGCGCGCCGTAGTGGACCTCAAGATGCTTGGCGAGCGGCAGATCACGGTCGATTGCGACGTGCTGCAGGCCGATGGCGGCACCCGCACCGCCTCGATCACCGGCGCCTGGGTCGCGCTGCACGACTGCCTGGCCTGGATGAAGGCGCGCGACATGCTGAAAGGTCCGGCGCTGAAGGACCACGTGGCGGCCGTCTCGTGCGGCCTGTTCAAGGGAACCCCGGTGGTCGACCTTGACTATGCCGAGGATTCCAGCGCCGAAACCGACGCGAATTTCGTGCTCACCGGCTCCGGCGGGATCGTCGAGGTGCAGGGCACGGCCGAAGGCGCGCCATTCTCGGAAGCGGAGCTCATGTCGCTGCTCGGCCTCGCCAAGACCGCCTGCTCGAACCTCGTCGAGCTGCAGAAGCTCGCCGTCGCCTGAGAGGAACGCCCGTGAGCCTCCCTCCCCTCGGCCCCCGGCTCGTGATCGCGACCCACAATGCCGGCAAGCTGCGCGAGTTCCGCGAGCTGCTGGAGCCGTTCGGGCTGGAGCTGGTGTCGGCCGGCGAGCTCGGCCTGCCGGAGCCGGACGAGACCGGCACGACCTATGCGGAGAACGCCCACATCAAGGCGGAGGCTGCGGCCGCCGCCTCCGATCTGCCGGCGCTCGCGGATGATTCCGGGCTTGCGGTGCAGGCGCTCTGGGGCGCTCCGGGCATCTTCTCCGCGCGCTGGGCCGGACCGGATAAGGACTTCGCGGCCGCCATGCAGCGCGTCGAGGAGGATCTGCAGGATCGCGGCGCGACCGCGGCGGAGGATCGCCGGGGCGCCTTCGTGGCGGCGCTCTGCCTCGCCTGGCCGTCCGGGGAAGCGATCGCGGTCGAGGGCTCGGTTTCCGGCGAGATCGTCTGGCCGCCGCGCGGAAATCTTGGCTTCGGCTACGACCCGATCTTCCGGCCGGACGGCCACGAGCGCACCTTCGGCGAGATGACCGCCGACGAGAAGCACAGCGTGACCTGGGACCATTCCGGCCGCGGCAGCGGTCTGTCGCACCGCGCCCGCGCCTTCGGCGAGCTGATGGCGGCGCTGTTCCCGGAAGGCCCGCCGCGGTGAGCGAGCCCGGCTTCGGGGTCTATGTACATTGGCCGTTCTGCGCGGCCAAGTGCCCCTATTGTGACTTCAACAGCCATGTCCGCCGCGCCGAAATCGACCAGGGCCGGTTCCTCGCCGCCTTCCGGCGTGAGATCGCGCACATGGCCGCGCTGGCGCCGGGCCGCAAAGTCGCGAGCGTGTTCTTCGGCGGCGGCACGCCCTCGCTGATGAAGCCCGAGACGGTCGCCGGCATCCTGGAGGCGATCGCAGACGGGTGGGAGATCGAGGACGAGGCCGAGATCACGCTCGAGGCGAACCCGACCAGCGTCGAGGCGGACCGTTTCCGCGGCTATCGGGCTGCCGGCGTCAACCGCGTCTCGCTTGGCGTACAGGCGCTCGAGGCCGCCGACCTCGCCGCCCTCGGCAGGCTTCACACCGTGGAGGAGGCGCTCGCCGCCATGGAGCTGGCGCGCGCGATCTTTCCGCGCGTCTCCTTCGATCTAATCTACGCCCGTCCCGGCCAGTCGCCCGAAGCGTGGCGGGAGGAGCTGACGCGCGCGATCGGCTACGGCACCGAACACCTGTCGCTCTACCAGCTGACCATCGAGGAAGGCACGCCGTTCTTCGCGCTCCATCAGGCCGGCAAGCTCAAGACGCCCGACGAGGCGACCGGGCGCGCGCTGTGGGACGTGACGCAGGAGGTCTGCGGCCATGCCGGAATGCCCGCCTACGAAATCTCCAACCATGCGAAGCCCGGCTGCGAGAGCCGCCACAACCTCGTCTACTGGCGCTACGGCGAATATGCCGGCGTCGGGCCCGGCGCGCATGGCCGGCTGATCGTCGACGGCGCGCGCCGCGAACTCGCCACCGAGCGCAACCCGGAGCTCTGGGCCGCCGCCGTCGAAGCGGAGGGGGCGGGCCTCGTGGTCGACGAGGCGCTGAGCCTCGAAGCTCAGGCCGACGAGTTCCTGGTGATGGGGCTGCGGCTCGCCGAGGGCATCGACCTAGCGCGCTTCCACCGCATCTCCGGCCGCCGGCTCGACCAGCGCCGCATCGACGACCTCGTCATGGACGGCATGGTCGAGCGCGTCGGCGCCGACCGGCTGCGGGTGACGCCGGAGGGTTTTCCGGTGCTCGACGCCGTGGTGGCCGACCTCGCCAGCTGACGGGGCGACGTTGCGGGAGCATCCTGTTCTGACTTACGTCAGTAAGGCTGCGGGGGGAGCCAACGATGATCGCGATCAAACTCGCGCGCGATTGCGGTTCGGCGCGGCTGGCGCTGCCGGCAGAGGCGCTCGCGCGGCTTCACGTCTCAGCCCGATACGCGATTCCCCTGACCGAGCGGCGTTACGGCGCGTGGCGCGCTCAAGCGACGTGATGGAACCTGTTCAGGCGCGGCGGCCGGCTGCCTCGGCCGAGGGTCTGCGGCCCATGACGAGCTTTCGCTTAAGCTGATGGAGGAACTTGCGAGCACGGCCTCCGCTCCTCCGGCGCGCGCGACGCCGATGATGGAGCAGTATATCGAGATCAAGTCGGCCAATCCGGACTGCCTGCTGTTCTACCGGATGGGCGACTTCTACGAGATGTTCTTCGAGGACGCGGAGGTCGCGAGCCGCGCGCTCGGCATCGCGCTGACCAAGCGCGGCAAGCACCTCGGCGAGGACATCCCGATGTGCGGCGTGCCAGTCGAGCGCGCCGACGACTATCTCCAGCGCCTGATCGCGGCGGGCTTCCGGGTCGCGGTCTGCGAGCAGACCGAAGATCCCAAGGAAGCCCGCAAGCGCGGCGCGAAATCCGTCGTGCGGCGCGATGTGGTGCGACTCGTCACCCCCGGCACGCTGACCGAGGACGCGCTGCTCGAGCCGCGCGCCGCGAACCTGCTGGTCGCGGTCGCGCGCGGCCGTTCGGAAGCCGGCGGCATCGCTTTCGGCGTCGCGCAGGTGGACGTCTCGACCGGCGCGTTCTCGGCCGGGGAGGCCTCGCCGGCTGATCTCGGCGCGGCGCTCTCGCGGCGCGATCCCTCCGAAATCCTGGTTCCGGAAGCGCTCGTCGACGAACTTGCGCCGGCGCTCGGCGAGACCCGCGCGGCGGTGACGCCGGTCGGCCGCGACCTGTCCGATCCCGCGCGGGCGGACGCCCGCCTCGCGCGCCACTTCGCGGTTGCGGCCGCCGACGCCTTCGGTCTCACCCGCCCGGAGCTTTCGGCCGCGGCGATGATCGTCGGCTATTTGGAGCGCACGCAGCTCGCAAGCCGGCCGCCGCTGGCGCGTCCGGTCCGCGAGGGCCGCGGCTCGGTGATGGAGATCGACGCCGCCACCCGGGCCAATCTGGAGCTGACGCGCCGGCTCTCGGGCGAACGCGAGGGCAGCCTGCTCGACGCCGTCGACCGCTGCGTCACCGCCGGCGGCTCGCGCCTGCTCGCCCAGCGCATCGCCGGCCCGCTGCTCGATCCCGCCGCGATCGCGGCGCGTCATGACGCGGTTCAGGCGCTGATCGAGGCGCCGGAGCTTCGCCGCGCCGTCCGGGCTTCGCTGTCACGCGCGCCGGACCTTGCGCGGGCGGCGCAGCGCGTCGCCTTCGGCCGCGGCGGTCCGCGCGACCTAGCCGCGATCCGCGACGCGCTCAAGGCAGCCGAGGCGTTGGCCGAGCGCCTCGGCGCGCTCGCCGACGCGCCCGACGAGCTCACGGCGATCGCCGCCGCGCTCGCCGCCGCCGACCACGCGCTCGCCGAGGAGCTCGCCGCGACGCTCGCCGACGAGTTGCCGCTCAACAAGCGCGACGGCGGCTTCGTGCGGCATGGCTGCGACGCCGAGCTCGACGGCACGCGCTCCCTGCGCGACGAGAGCCGCAAGGTCATCGCGGGCCTGCAGGCGGCCTATGCCGACGCCACCGAAATCCGCACGCTGCGCATCAAGCACAACAACGTGCTGGGCTATTTTATCGAGGTCCCCCAGCAGCACGGCGAACGGCTGCTGAAGACGCCGCACGCCGAGACCTTCGTGCACCGCCAGACCATGGCGGGCGCGATGCGCTTCACCACGACGGAGCTCGGCGATCTTGAGCGGCGCATCTCGGAAGCCGCCGACACCGTGCTGCGCTGCGAGCTCGCAACCTTCGACCGGCTCGCCGCCCGCGTCACCGGGAGTTGGGACTCGTGCCGCGCCTGCGCCGAGGCGCTCGCCGCGCTCGACGTCGCGGCGGGGCTCGCCGAGGTCGCCGTCGAGCAGAACCTGACGCGGCCGCATGTCGACGACAGCCTCGAGTTCCGGCTCCAGGCGGCCCGCCACCCGGTGGTCGAGGCGGCGCTTCGCCGCGAGGGCAAGCCGTTCGTGGCGAATGACGTAGACCTCTCCGCGCCCGACGCGGCGGGCGGGCTGATCCAGCTCGTCACCGGGCCCAACATGGGCGGCAAGTCGACCTATCTCCGGCAGGCCGCGCTGTGCGCAGTGCTGGCGCAGGCCGGCGCCTTCGTGCCCGCGGCCTCAGCCCATATCGGCGCCGTCGACCGGCTGTTCAGCCGCGTCGGGGCGGCCGACGACCTCGCCCGCGGCCGATCGACCTTCATGGTCGAGATGGTCGAGACCGCAGCGATCCTGAACTCGGCGGGCCCGCGCGCGCTCGTCATCCTCGACGAGATCGGCCGCGGCACAGCGACGTTCGACGGCCTCTCCATCGCCTGGGCGGCGATCGAGCACCTGCATGAGGTCAATCGCTGCCGAGCGCTGTTCGCCACCCACTTCCATGAGCTGACCGCGCTCAGCAAGCGCCTGCCTCGGCTGAGGAACGCGACCGTGCGGGTGGCCGAATGGAAGGGCGAGGTGGTGTTCCTGCACGAGGTCGCGCCGGGCGTCGCCGACCGCTCCTATGGCATCCAGGTCGCGAAGCTCGCCGGGCTGCCGGCCGCAGTCGTCAAGCGCGCCAAGGCGGTTCTGGACGAGCTTGAGGCCGCCGACCGGGCGTCGCCGGTCGAGCGCTTGATCGATGACCTGCCGCTGTTCGCAACCACCCGCGCGAAGCCCGCGCCGGAGGCGGACCCGGCGATCGAGGCGATCGACGCCATCGACCCCGACGCCCTCACGCCGCGCGAGGCGCTCGACGCGCTCTACCGGCTGAAGGCGCTGCGGAAGAACTGAGCATGACCGCCCCGCGCGCAAACACCACGCTTCCCGCCATGGCGCCTTAACCGGTTGCCCCCTATGTTTCGCGGCTTCTGACCAAAGCCCGGCTGCGCGAATCTCGATGTCGACCGTCCGCCAACGCCTGCGCGTCGCGCGCAACGCCCGTGAACTGGCCGACAGCGCCGTGTTGTCGCGCGAGCTGACGGAGCTTTCCGCGCGGCATCGCGGCGACCCGAACGCGCTTCGCCTCGCCGTGGTGGCGCACCTCAAGCAGACGCTCGCCGCCGGCCGCGAGACCGCCCGGCTCTGGCTGAACGAGGACGGCGCCGGCACGGCCTGTGCGCAGCGCCTGTCGCGCCTGATGGACGCGGTGGTGATCGCGCTGTTCCACCACGCCACGACCGACCTCTATCCGCGCGTGAACCCGACTTCGGGCGAGCGGCTCGCGGTCGTTGCGGTCGGCGGCTACGGCCGCGGCTCGATGGCGCCGGGCTCCGACGTCGATCTGCTGTTCCTGCTTCCTTACAAGCAGACCGCCTGGGGCGAGAGCGTCGTCGAGGCGATGCTCTACGTGCTGTGGGACATGGGCCTGAAGGTCGGCCACGCGACCCGCTCGGTCGACGAGTGCATCCGCCTGTCGCACGCCGACATGACGATCCGCACTGCGGTGCTGGAGGCGCGCCGCATCACGGGCGACGAGCAGCTGTTCGAGGAGCTCACCCGCCGCTTCGACGCCGAGGTGATCGAGGGCCGCGCCGCGGAGTTCGCCGCCGCAAAGCTCGCCGAGCGGGACGAGCGCCTCGGCCGCGCCGGCGCCTCGCGCTATCTGGTCGAGCCCAACGTCAAGGAGGGCAAGGGCGGGCTGCGCGACCTCAACACGCTGTTCTGGATCGCCAAATATGTCTGCCGGGTGCGCGACGCCGACGACCTCGTCGGCAAGGGCATCTTCTCCGCCGCGGAGCTTCGGCTGTTCAAGAAGTGCGAGGACTTCCTCTGGGCGGTGCGCTGCCATCTGCACTTCATCACCGGCCGGCCAGAGGACCGGCTGTCCTTCGACCTGCAGCGCGAGATCGCGGTCGCGCTCGGCTACACCGAGCATCCGGGCCTGCGCGACGTCGAGCGCTTCATGAAGCACTACTTCCTGGTGGCGAAGGACGTCGGCGACCTCACTGCGATCCTCTGCCACGCGCTGGAAGCCCGGCAGGAGAAGCCCAAGCCGCGGCTTGACCGCTTCCTGACCCGCTTCCGCAAGCGCAAGCCCAAGGTCGTCGACGAGAGCGACAGCTTCATCATCGAGGACGACCGCCTCAACGTCCGCGACGAAGGCGTGTTCGCTCGCAATCCGGTGGATCTGATCCGGTTCTTCAAGATCGCCGGCGCGCACGGCCTCGCCTTCCATCCGGACGCGATCCGGCTGATCACCAAATGCCTCAAGCTGGTCGACGGGACGCTGCGCGAGAATCCGGAAGCGAACGCGCTGTTCCTCGAGATCCTGACCTCGCGCCGCAGTCCCGAAAAAGTGCTGCGGCGGATGAACGAGACCGGCGTGCTCGGCCGCTTCATCCCGGATTTCGGCCGCATCGTCGCGATGATGCAGTTCAACATGTACCACCACTACACGGTGGACGAGCATCTGCTGCGGGCGATCGGCGTGCTGTCGGAGATCGACGCCCGCGAGTCCGCCGACTCGCACCCGCTCGCCAACGAGATGATGCCGACGCTGAGGGACCGGGTCGCGCTCTACGTCGCGCTGTTCCTGCATGACGTCGCCAAGGGGCGGCCGGAGGACCACTCGATCGCCGGCGCCCGCATCGCCCGCCGGCTGTGTCCGCGGCTCGGGCTGACGCCGGCCCAGACGGACACCGTCGCCTGGCTGATCGAGCAGCATCTGACGATGTCGATCGTCGCCCAGTCGCGCGACTTGTCCGACCGCCGGACGATCGAGGACTTCGCCAAGATCGTGCAGAGCCCGGAACGGCTCAAGATGCTGTTCATCCTGACCATCGCGGACATCAAGGCGGTCGGTCCGGGAGTGTGGAACGGCTGGAAGGGCCAGCTGCTGCGCACGCTCTACTGGGAGACCGAGACGGTGCTGACCGGCGGCCATTCCGCCGGCGACCGCAAGAGCCTCGTCGAGCAGGCCAAGAACGATCTGCGCCAGCGCCTGTCCGACTGGACGGACCCGGAATTCGAGGCCTACGCGCAGCGCCACTACGCGCCTTACTGGCTGAAGGCCGAGCCGGAGCGCGCGGCGCGGCACGCCCGCTTCATCGCGCGCGCCGACGCGGCCGGCGAGAAGCTCGCGACCGATGTCGCGACCGACGCCTTCCGCGGCGTCACCGAGCTCACCGTCCTCGCGCCCGACCACCCGAAGCTGCTGTCGGTGATCGCAGGCGCCTGCGCGGCGGCGGGCGCGAACATCATGGACGCGCACATCAACACCACGACCGACGGCTTCGCTCTCGACACGATCTTCATCGGCCGCGCCTTCCCGGAGGACGAGGACGAGCTGCGCCGCGCCCGCCGCATCGCGGAGAACATCGAGCAGTCGCTGCGCGGCGAGATCCGGCTGTTCGACATCGTCGCGAACAAGACGCGTAGCTCCGCCAAGAGCCGGCCGCGCGCCTTCGAAATTCCGCCGGAGGTGACCGTCACCAACGCCTGGTCGGACCGCCATACCGTGCTGGAGATCGTCTGTCTGGACCGGCCCGGCCTGCTCTACGACCTCACCAACGCGATCTCCCGCCTCAACCTCAACATCGCCTCGGCGCATGTCGCGACCTTCGGCGAGCGCGCGGTCGACGTGTTCTACGTCACCGATCTGACCGGGGCGAAGATCGCGAGCGCCGCCCGGCAGGGCTCGATCCGCAGCCGGCTGATGGCGGCCCTGCAGGCCGACGACAAGCGCGCGACGGCCGCCAAATAGCCGGCTGCCGCCCGCAGGGCCCGCCGGCCGCAATGCTCCGTTGCGCGTCGTGAACCCGGCCGCCCTGTGCGCCGGCGCCCGCAAATGCTATGTTGCGGCACGACATCGTTGCGCTTCGCGCCGCCCGCAGGCGGCCGAAGAAGGAACCCGCCGGACCAGATGCAGCCCACCACCGCCGCTTCCGAGCGCGCGCTCGTCGCGACCGCGCACAAGCTGACCGCCGACCTCGCCGCCGCGAGGCCCGTTATCTATTGGGCCGACCTGATCCTCACGGCGCTCGTCGCCTATGCAGCCTTCGCGGGCGCGCTGCTGCTGCCGACCGGGCTCGAGCGCGCGGCCGCCTTCGTGGTCTCGGCGCTCGCCTTCTACCGCGGCGTCAGCTTCATTCACGAGGTCAGCCACCTGCGGCCGCAGGACGTGCCGGGCTTCAAGGCGGGCTACAACGCGCTGATCGGCGTGCCCTATCTGGTGCCGTCCCTGATGTATGAGGGCGTGCACAACCAGCATCACGCCAAGTCGCGCTACGGCACCGCGCTCGACCCGGAATACATGCCGCTCGCTCGTCAGACGGTGTGGCACGTGATCGGCTTCATCGCGATCTCGGCGCTCGCGCCGGTCGGCCTGCTGATCCGCTTCGGGATCCTGACGCCGCTCGCCGCGCTCGTGCCGCCGGTGCGCAAATTCGTGGTGGAGCGCTGCTCGGCGCTGGCGATCAACCCGGCCTTCATCCGCGACCACCCGACCGACGCGCAGCGCCCGCTCTGGATTCTCCTGGAGACGCTGTGCAGCCTGTGGGCGCTCAGCTTCGTCGGCCTGACGATCGCGGGCGTGATCCCGCTGCGGGTGTTCCTGACGGCGCTCGCGCTCGGCTCCGCGGTCGCGGTGATCAACCAGCTGCGCACCCTCGTCGCCCATCACTGGGAGAACAAGGGCGACGAGATGAGCTCGACCGGCCAGTTCTTGGACAGCGTGAACGTGCCGCCGCCCTCGACGCTGCCGATGCTCTGGGCCCCCGTCGGCCTGCGCTATCACGGCCTGCACCATCTGCTGCCGCGGCTGCCCTATCACGCGCTGGGCGCCGCCCACCGCCGCCTGTGCGAGGCGCTGCCGCCCGAAAGCCCCTACCACAAGGGCAGCCACCGCGGCTTCTGGCACGTCACCGGCCGCCTGCTCGGCGCGATCCGCGACAACCGCCGCGCCCCGCGCCCGGAGATCGTGCCGGGGGAATAAGGCGAGCCGCTGGCTCCGGCTGGCGCCGCGCTTGCTCATCCCTGCGCCGGACCTCATCGTCCGATGAACGCCAACGGGGATGACGCGCATGTGCCGCGGCGACGACGCCAACTGCCCTGAATTTCAGCTTCACTACCGCGCCTTCAAGGAGGAGCTGAGCGCCGAGCGGCGCGGCTTCCTGAAAAGCTCCTTCGTGGCGGCCGGGGGCCTGGCGACGCTCGGCGCCGCCGGCGCAGCCTCGCTGGTCACGCCGGCGCTCGCGCAGGCCTCGGCCGCCCGCGCGCCGGGCGAGCGCAAGCACCATTATCTGCCGGCGAACGCCGACACGGTGCACTGGGGCTATTTCTCGAAATCGCTGAAGCCGCGGGTCGAGATCGAGTCCGGCGACATCGTCACGATCGAGACGCTGACCCATCACGCCAACGACGACGCCGAGCGCATGGTCGAGGGCGATCCGGGCGCCGAGAGCGTGTTCCTCTGGACCAACGACAAGAAGGGCGTCGACCGCCGCGGCGCCGGCCCGACTGACCCCAAGGTCTACAAGAAGGGCTCCGGCGAGGGCCAAGGCGTCCACGTCATGACCGGGCCGGTCTATGTCCGCGGGGCGGAGCCCGGCGACGTGCTCGAGGTGCGGATCCTGGACTGCGCGCCGCGGCCCTGCGCCAACCCCAAATTCAAGGGCAAGGCGTTCGGCTCCAACGCCGCCGCCTGGTGGGGCTACCACTACAACGACATGCTCGGCGGCGCGAAGCGCGAGATGGTCACGATCTACGAGGTCGACGCCACCGGATCGAAGAGCTGGGCGCAGGCGGTCTACAACTTCAAATGGGTTCCGCAGACCGACCCATACGGGGTGACGCACGACACGATCGACTATCCGGGCGTGCCGGTCGACCATTCAAAGACCAGCCGCAACTTCGACGTGCTCAAGGGCGTGCGCGTGCCGATCCGGCCGCATTTCGGCACGCTGGGGCTCGCTCCGGCCGAGGCCGAGTTCGTCGACACGATCCCGCCGAACCATGTCGGCGGCAACATCGACAACTGGCGCATCGGCAAGGGCGCGACGATGTACTACCCGGTCGCGGTCGAGGGCGCGCTGCTGTCGGTCGGCGACCCGCACGCGAGCCAAGGCGACAGCGAGCTCTGCGGCACCGCAATCGAATGCTCGCTCACCGGCGTGTTCCAGCTGATCCTGCACAAGAAGGCCGACCTGCCGGGCACGCCGCTCGAGGGCCTGGACTACCCGATGCTGGAGACCCAGGACGAGTGGCTCGTCCACGGCTTCTCCTTCGCCAACTACCTGAAGGAGCTCGGGCCGGAGGCGCAGTCGGCGATCTACGGCAAGTCGTCGGTCGACCTCGCGATGCGCGACGCCTTCCGCAAGATGCGTCGCTTCCTGATGGACACGCAGAAGCTGACCGAAGACGAGGCGGTGTCGCTGATGTCGATCGGCGTCGATTTTGGCGTGACCCAGGTCGTCGACGGCAACTGGGGCGTCCATGCGGTGGTGAAGAAGGACATCTTCGCCGGCCGCGGCTGACGCGGCGAAAACAGAAACGGCGCCGGACGTCTCCGTCCGGCGCCGTTTTGCGTTGTGAAGCCTTCCGCGCTCAGGCCGCGGCGGCGGCCGCCTCGGTCGGAACCTCGGAGATCGTCTTCAGGACCTGGCTGGCGATCTGGTAGGGGTCGCCCTGCGAGTTCGGGCGGCGGTCCTCGAGATAGCCCTTGTAGTCATTCTTGACGAAGGAGTGCGGCACCCGGATCGACGCGCCCCGGTCGGCCACGCCGTAGGAGAACTTGTTCCACGGCGCGGTCTCGTGCTTGCCGGTCAGGCGCATGTGGTTGTCCGGGCCGTAAACCGCGATGTGGTCGTCGAGGTTCTTGTCGAACTGCGCCATCAGCGCCTCGAAATAGGCCTTGCCGCCAACCGTGCGCATATACTCGGTCGAGAAGTTGCAGTGCATGCCCGAGCCGTTCCAGTCGGTGTCGCCGAGCGGCTTGCAGTGGAACTCGATGTCGACGCCGTACTTCTCGGTCAGGCGCAGCAGCAGGTATCGCGCCATCCACATCTCGTCGGCGGCCTTGCGCGAGCCCTTGCCGAAGATCTGGAACTCCCACTGGCCCTTCGCGACTTCCGCGTTGATGCCCTCATGGTTGATGCCCGCCGCGAGGCACAGATCGAGGTGCTCCTCGACGATCTGGCGCGCGATCGAGCCGACGTTCTTGAAGCCGACGCCGGTGTAATAGGGGCCCTGCGGGGCCGGATAGCCCTCGACCGGGAAGCCGAGGGGGCGGCCGTCCTTGTAGAAGAAATATTCCTGCTCGAAGCCGAACCAGGCGCCCTCGTCGTCGAGGATGGTGGCGCGCTTATTAGAGGCGTGCGGCGTGACGCCGTCCGGCATCATGACCTCGCACATGACCAGCACGCCATTGGTGCGCGCCGGGTCCGGATAGACCGCGACCGGCTTCAGCACGCAATCCGAGCTGTGGCCCTCGGCCTGCTGGGTGGAAGAACCGTCGAAGCCCCACAGCGGCAGCTGTTCCAGCGTCGGGAAGGCGTCGAATTCCTTGATCTGCGTCTTTCCACGCAGGTTCGGCACCGGCGTGTACCCGTCGAGCCAAATATACTCAAGCTTATACTTCGTCATCGCGGGTCTCTCAAACTTCGATGATGCGATCTGAGGGAATCGATCGGTCAGGCGAGCCCCGGCGCACGACGCCCCGCGGCTCAAGCGGCCATCAGAGGCATTTTGCGTGCCACGCGGCTCGCAGCTCCGCCGAACGCCATTTAGCAAGGCCGCCGAACCGCATCCGTCCCTTCCCCCGAGGAGACCGCAAGCGGCGGCGCGGAACCAAACACGCCGGACAGCCATTTCGCTCGCAGCTTCGCCGGCGCCTCCGGCTGCGGCAAAGCGGCCACTGCACGTAGTTTCAGCAATTGCTGCTTTTTGATTAGGCAGTCCGCTTAAATTCCGGACAGCCGATGCTACATTGCGGGAACGAGCAGAACGGAAGAAACGCCTATGAGAAACAGCATCCAGGGCTCCGCGAAGATCTACCAGTTCCCCGTCCGCCAGCGCGCCCTCATCTCCGCCCGCGCGGTCCAGGCGGCTGTGCGCCAGGCCCCGGAGCCTCAGGTCAAGGTCATGGCCTCGAGCGGCTGGTACCATGACGCCGCCATCGAAGAGGCGAACAGGTCCGGCAAGCACTAAGGTCTTCCGGTCCCGCGCAGCGGGGTTTAAGTAACGCCGCTCCGGGGGGAACGGAATGACGCGACGCGGCGGTTGTTTGTGCGGCGGGGTCCGCTACGCCATTGAAGGGCCGGTGGATGCGCCGGTCGCCTGCCACTGCGAGCAGTGCGCGCGCACGAGCGGCGCCTTCGCCATGATGGCGGCCTGCCGCTCGGACGATCTGACGGTCGAAGCCGCAGAGACGCTGGCCTGGTTCCAGTCTTCCGAAACGGTGCAACGCGGTTTCTGCACGCGTTGCGGCGGCAATCTGTTCTGGAAGGCGGAGCCCGGCGAGCAAACCTACGTCACCGCCGGAACGCTCGACCGCCCGACGGGGCTGCGCCTCGCCTCTCACATTTTCGCGGCCTCGAAGCCGGACTATTACGATTTGACTGACGGCTTGCCGCAAAAGCCGGAGTGGTGAGGCCGGGCCACGTCGGGACCTGTCGAGACTGAGAAGACTAGGCCTTGAGGCAGGCGTTGATCTTCTCGATCACCTCCGGCAGCCCCTCGACCACCGTGAACACCAGCCCGTCGCCGCCCGTGCCGCCTCCGGCGGTGTGCACCATGGTCTGACGACCATGCTCGCGGACCGCTACGACATTGGCGGGATGCAGAAAGACGAGCGATCTCGTATCGAAATCGGTCAGCGAAATCATCTTCATCGTCGCGCCCCCTTTCGGCGCCGGAACCGCCCCGGCGCGGCCGCCACCGTTTCACCGCCGCCGAGCGCTGTCGAGATGGCGGAGGTTTATCCAGAGCGTCGCGGCTTCGGGATGGCGCGGCGGCCCGGCGTCGTCCGCCGCCGCCCTGCCCCGCTCGCGGGCATGACGGCGAGGTTCGGGCGCATCGCTTAGAACACCCCACCCGGCCGGGCTGCGTCCGTCCACCCTCCCCTCTGCGAGGGAGGGGAGAAGTGCGCCAGTAAAAAAATGTCTCAGGCGGTGCGGCGTCCCCGCGTCTCCAGGCTGTTTGAAGTTCCGGCCCCTCCGAGCCCGTCGCCGCGGCGCCGGGGGCTTTAGCGCGCCCCGACGATTTTTCACGATCCCTTGTGTCGGGTCCGTGCGCCGCGAATCGTCCTTGGCGCGAACGTCCTGCTGAGGAGAACGCCGGAATGACCCCCACGATCGTGCCCTGCCTGTGGTTCGTCGACCAAGCCGAAGAGGCCGCCCGCTTCTATACCGGCCTGCTGCCCGACAGCCGGATCGACCGCGTGATGCGCAGCCCGATGGACACGCCGGGCGGCCCGTCCGGCTCGACGCTGGTCGTCGAGTTCACGCTCGCGGGCCGGCCCCACATGGCGCTCAATGGCGGCGCGCCGGCTGCGGCGCATCCGCATGCGATCTCCTTCGCGCTCGCGCTCGAGACTCAGGCCGAAATCGACCGGCTGTGGGACGCGCTGATCGAGGGCGGCGGCAGGCCGCAGCAATGCGGCTGGCTGATCGACCGCTACGGCTTTCCCTGGCAGGTGTTTCCGGCCGGGGTTCTGGACTGGCTCGCCGATCCGGCCAAGGGCCCGCGCGTGATGGCGGCCGTGTTGGGGATGGTGAAGCTCGACATCGCGACGCTGAGGGCCGCCGCCGAAGGCTGAGGCGAGCGGCGCGGGCCCTGATCTCCTTGCCGTTGCGGCCGCCCCCTGCTATCCGCCGCGCCATGACCGCAGCGCCCCAGACCAACATCCGCAACTTCTCGATCGTCGCTCACATCGACCATGGGAAGTCCACGCTCGCTGACCGCCTGATCCAGGTGACCGGCGGGCTGCAGGCCCGCGAGATGACCGAGCAGGTGCTCGACTCGATGGACATCGAGAAGGAGCGCGGCATCACCATCAAGGCGCAGACGGTGCGCCTGAATTATGTGGCAAAGGACGGCAAGACATACGTCCTCAACCTGATGGACACGCCCGGCCACGTCGACTTCGCCTATGAGGTTTCGCGCAGTCTCGCCGCCTGCGAAGGGTCGTTGCTGGTGGTGGACGCCTCCCAGGGCGTCGAGGCCCAGACGCTCGCCAACGTCTACCAGGCGCTCGACAACGGCCATGAGATCGTGCCGGTCCTGAACAAGATCGACCTGCCGGCGGCCGAGCCGGAGCGGGTGAAGGAGCAGATCGAGGAGGTCATCGGCCTCGACGCCTCCGACGCCGTGCCGATCTCGGCCAAGACCGGCCTCGGCATCGACCTCGTGCTCGAGGCGATCGTGAACCGGCTGCCGCCGCCCAAGGGCGACCGCGAGGCGCCGCTCAAGGCGATGCTCGTGGACAGCTGGTACGACACCTATCTGGGCGTCGTGGTGCTGGTGCGCGTGGTCGACGGCGCACTCCGCAAGGGCATGAAGATCCGCCTGATGGGCACCGGCGCAACCTATGACGTCGACAAGGTCGGCGTGTTCACGCCCAAGATGACGGATGTCGCCGAGCTCGGCGTCGGCGAAATCGGGTTTCTGACCGGCTCGATCAAGGAGGTCGCAGACACCCGCGTCGGCGACACCATCACCGAGGACAAGCGGCAGACCAAGGACATGCTGCCGGGCTTCCGCCCGGCCCAGCCGGTGGTGTTCTGCGGCCTGTTCCCGGTCGACGCCGCCGACTTCGAGGACCTGCGCGCCGCGATGGGCAAGCTCCGCCTCAACGACGCGAGCTTCACCTACGAGATGGAGACCTCCGCGGCGCTCGGCTTCGGCTTCCGCTGCGGCTTCCTCGGGCTGCTGCACCTCGAGATCATCCAGGAGCGGCTGGAGCGCGAGTTCAATCTCGACCTGATCGCGACCGCGCCCTCGGTCGTCTACAAGATCCGGATGACGGACGGCTCCGAGATCGAGCTGCACAACCCGGCCGACATGCCGGATGTCGTCAAGATCGAGGAGATCGCGGAGCCCTGGATCCGCGCCACGATCCTCACCCCCGACGATTATCTCGGCGCGGTGCTGAAGCTCTGCCAGGACCGCCGCGGCGTGCAGATCGACCTCAACTATGTCGGCAAGCGCGCCATGGTGGTCTACGACCTGCCGCTCAACGAGGTGGTGTTCGACTTCTACGACCGGCTGAAGTCGATCTCGAAGGGCTACGCCTCGTTCGACTACCACATCACCGACTACCGGCCGGGCGATCTGGTGAAGATGTCGATCCTGGTGAACGGCGAGCCGGTCGACGCGCTCTCGATGCTGGTGCACCGCACCCGCGCCGAGGCCCGCGGGCGGGTGATGTGCGAGAAGCTCAAGGAGCTGATCCCACCGCATCTGTTCGTGATCCCGGTGCAGGCGGCGCTCGGCGGCAAGATCATCGCGCGCGAGACCATCCGGGCGCTCAGGAAGGACGTCACGGCCAAGTGCTATGGCGGCGACGCCAGCCGCAAGCGCAAGCTGCTCGACAAGCAGAAGGCCGGCAAGAAGAAGCTGCGCCAGTTCGGCCGCGTCGAGATCCCGCAGGAGGCCTTCATCGCCGCCCTGAAGATGGACGAGTGACGCCTCAGGCGAATTCGACCTCCACGTGCCGCCCGGCGATCTCGACGATCCGGCAGGGGCGGATGGTCTGGTCGGCCTCGATCGCGAGGTCGAAGCGCTCCGGCAGACCGAGAGCGCTCGAGACGTCGAGCCCCGCGCCGGTCGGCGACATCGAGCGCACCGTGCAGTCCATGGTCGAGGCGCGCTTGTTGAACAGGATGCGGCCGCCCTTGAACACGCGCCGCCGCCCGGGCTTTTCGCGCGTCGTGGAGCGCCCCATGACGCAGCGGTCGCGGCCCTCGGCCTTGGCGCGGTAGACCGCGGCGTCGGCCTCGCGCAGCAGGAGGTCGATGTCGGTCGCGCCCGGCTCGGCCGCGACGACGCCGAGACTCGCGGTGACCTTCAGCTGGCCCTCAGGCGTGGCGTGGGCCTCGGCCGCGATCGCGAGCCGCAGCCGGTCCGCGACGTCGAGCGCGGCGCGCCCGCCGGTCTGGGGCAGCAGCACCGCGAACTCCTCGCCCCCCAGCCTGCCGATCACGTCGGACTTGCGCAGCTGTCCGAGGCAGGCCGCGACGCTGCGCACCAGCACCGCGTCGCCGATCGCGTGTCCGAAGGTGTCGTTGACCTGCTTGAAGCGGTCGAGGTCGAGGACGATCAGGCTGATCTCGTTGCGGTGGCGGGCGGCGAGATGCAGCGCCCGCGTGGCCTCGTCGCGGAAGGCGCGGCGGGACAGCGCGCCGGTCAGCGCGTCGGTGTTGGCGAGCAGGCGAAGCTCGAGCCCTTCCATGACGATCTGCGCGAGGTCGACCAGAATGGCGACCTGCTCCGCGTCGAAGCTGCGCGCCTCACGGTCCAGAATGCACAACGTGCCGATGACGTGACCTTCGGGCGTCCGAAGCGGCGCGCCGGCGTAGAAGCGGACGTGCGGGTCGCCGACGACATAAGGATTCGCGGCGAAGCGCGGATCGACGGCGGCGTCCGGGATCACAAGCGGCGCGCCCTCGCGCACGGTGACGCTGCAGAACGCGTCGCCCTTCGGAGTCTCCTGCAGGTGCAGCCCGCGGCGCGACTTGAACCACTGCCGGTGGCCGTCGATCAGCGACACCATGGCCATGGGGACGTTGAAGATCTTGGCCGCGAGCCGCGTGACCCGGTCGAACGCCTCCTCGCTCGGCGTGTCGAGCACGTCGTAATGCGCCAGCGCCGCCAGGCGCTCATCCTCGCTTGCGTCGGTCGGTCCGGGATTGACGGCGGCCACGGAAGCTTGGTCAGAACCCACGGCGGATGCTCCTCTCACGGCGAATGCGGACCGCGCCCCTTTCCGGCGCCTGCCGGCACAATGGAGCGGATCGGCTTACGTTTGGTTTCAGCGATCGATCAAAGTCGTGGTCGGCTCGCCAAGATGCTGGCGCAGCCTGACCGGCAGGCCCGCACGGTCTTTCAGCTCGCACTCCCAGAGCACCAGCGGGTCCCAGCCGAGCGCGCGGAGTTCGGCGAGAACGCGGGCGTCGCGCGCGACGTTGCGGGCGATTTTGGCGCTCCAATATGCAGCGTTGGCCTTCGGCATGCGCGCGCCGCGGGCGCAGTCATGGCCGTGCCAGAAGCAGCCATGCACGAAGATCGCCTTGCGGCGCGCCGGGAAGACCAGGTCCGGATTGCCTGGCAGGTCCTTGCGGTGCAGCCGGAACCGGTAGCCGAGCGCATGCGCCAGACGGCGCACCAGCATCTCGGGTCCGGTGTCGCGCCCCTTTACGGCGCGCATGACCGCGGAGCGCGCCGCCGAGGGCGGTACGATCATCCCGCGGCCTGCGCGACGAGGCTTCCGCAGAGCAGCGGCTCCAGCAGCCCGGCGGCGAGGAACCGCACGACCGGCACAGCGACGCCGTCGCCGGCGAGCCGGTAGGCGTCGTTGTAGCTTGGCGGCAGGCGGTAGCCGTCGTCGAGACCCATCAGCCGCGCCGCCTCGCGCGGCGAGATCAGCCGGCTGCGGATGTGTTCGCCTTCGACGAGGATCAGCGTCTGCCGGCTGGAGCCGCCGGCGGGCGTCCGAAGACAGCCGGCGCGGTCGTCGAAGCGCGCCTCGGCGCGCTGCGCCTTGACACCGTTCCGGTCGCTGCGGATGCGCTTGTAGACCGACCCGACGCGCCGGTCGCCGGAGGCGGCGATCGTCCGGATCCGCTCGCGGTGCAGCGGCGCCATCAGGGCGAGCAGCGCTTCGGTCTCCTGGGGATCATGCCAGCGCACGCCGAGCGGCTCCTCCTCGACGAGGTCGGCGAGGCGCGGGACATTGGCGCGCGGCGCGGCGAGCCGCCACCAGATCCAGCGGGCCGCGGCCTCTTCGTCGAGCGCGGCATGCGCCGCAAGAAGCGCCTTCGGATGCCAGGGCGACGATGGCGCGGGAGCGGTGATATGCGGCGGCAGGTCGACGTCAGCGTCGACGGCGAGAATGAACAGGCGCGGCCGCGACTGCGGCAGGAACAGCGCGGCGTCGATCACCATCGCGCCGAACCGGTAGCCGGCCCCCGCCAGCGCCGCGCCGATCGCCGCGAAGTCCCTGCCGCCGCGGGAGGTGAGCGTTCCGACGACATTTTCGAGCACCAGCGCCCGCGGCGCGCGGCCTTGGCTCTTCAATGCGAGGAGCGCGTTCCAAAACCCCCAGAAGGCGCCCGACCGCCCGCCCGAAAGGCCGGCGCCGGCCCCCGCAAGAGAAAGGTCCTGGCAGGGAAAGGAGCCCCAGGCGAGGTCGGCGCGGCCGGGCAGCATCGCCGGCGTGACGGCGTGGACGTCGCCGACCCAAAGGTCGTCGCCGCCCCAGTTCGCGCGGTAGGCCGCAGCCTTCTTGGGGCTGAGATCGTTGGCGAACAGGCAGCGCCAGCCAGGCCCGAGGCCGGCTCGCGCCATGCCGCCGCCTGCGAAGAACTCGTAAAAGGTTGGGATCGCCGCCTCGCGTTCAGCAGGTCCGATCGTTCGCTGTCAGGCCACCGCCGTCGTGGAATCGTTCACGGGGGCCGCCGGCGCGTTCTTCTTGATCGACTCGATCGCCTTCAGCGCCGAGGCCTTGGCCTCATAGCCTTCGGAGACGAACATCGTCTCGCCGTTCGAGGCCTTGAAGCGGAAGCGATACTCGCCCTTGTTGTCCTTGTAGATCTCGAACTTGTACATCGACGTCCTCCCGAGTGGCGCCCGCTCGGGGAGCGACGCTAGATCGAATCCCGGCGGCGCGCCAAGCGGCCTTGCTCGTCCTCAGTGGAAATCCCGTGATTTCGGCATGATGCGCACCTCGCGCGGGTGGATCTGGGGCCGCGCGCCACGTTCCATCTGGGGGTGCAGGAACTCGTCGGCGTTGGAGAGCTGCGGCTTGAGCTCGCGCTCCGACAGCCGGCTGAACTCGTAAGTGCGGTCGACCAGGTTTTCCGCCACGAGATGCACGACGCCCTCCGGGCTGCGCTGCACCCGTCCCTCGATCAGCACCAGCCGCGAACCCATCACCTCCTTGCGGAAGCGCCCCATGATGGTCGGCCAGATCACCGCGTTGGCGATCCCGGTCTCGTCCGCGATGGTCATGAACACCACGCCCTTGGCGCTGCCGGGCTTCTGCCGCACCAGCACGACGCCGGCGGCCTTCAGGCGGCGCCCGTCGCGCGCCGCGCGGACCTCGGCGCAGCTCGCCGCGCCTTCGCCCGAGAACAGCGCGCGCAAAAACTGCATCGGATGGCCTTTGAGCGACAGCCGCGTGGTCTGGTAGTCGGCCACGACATGCTCCGACAGCGGCATGACGGGCAGCGGCGTCCCGGTCTCGGAGGCATGGTCGGCGGCGTCCGCCGCCTCGAACAGCGGCAGGGCGACGTCGTCCGGCAGGCGGCGCACGTCCCACAGCGCAGTGCGGCGGTCGAGCTTCATGGAGCGGAAGGCGTCGGCGTCGGCGAGTTTCACGAGCGCCGCCTTCGGCAGCCGCGCCCGGCGGCGCAGCTCCTCGATCGAGCCAAAGAGGCCTGAGCGGGCTGCGACGAGCGCATCCGCCCAATCCTGGCGAAAGCCGTCGATCTGCCGGAAGCCGAGGCGGATGCGCAGCGCGCCGTCCGGGCGACGCTCCAGCGTGTTGTCCCAAAAGCTGACCGCCACATCCGCGCCGCGCGCCTCGACGCCGTGCTCGCGGGCGTCGCGGACGATCTCGGCCGGCGCGTAGAATCCCATCGGCTGCGAATTGAGCAGCGCGCAGGCGAACGCCGCCGGATGGCGGCATTTGAGCCAGGACGAGACATAGACCAGCTTTGCGAAGCTCGCGGCGTGGCTCTCCGGAAAACCGTAGGAGCCGAACCCCTCGATCTGCTTGAAGCAGCGGTTGGCGAATTCGGGATCGTAGCCGCGCGCGATCATCCGCCCGACCATCTTGTCGCGAAACACGTCGACGCCGCCACGGTTGCGGAAGGTCGCCATCGAGCGGCGCAGCGCGTTGGCCTCCTCGCCGGAGAACTTCGCGGCCACCATGGCGATCCGCATGGCCTGCTCCTGGAACAGCGGCACGCCGAGCGTCTTCTCCAGCACCTTCTTCAGCTCGTCCTTCTCGCCATGTTCCGGCGCCGGACCGGGATAGACGATGCTCGCGGGATCCTTCGCCCGCTGCGCCAGATAGGGGTGCACCATGTCGCCCTGGATCGGACCCGGCCGGACGATCGCGACCTCGATGACGAGGTCGTAGAACTCCTTCGGCCGCAGCCGCGGCAGCATGTTCATCTGCGCCCGACTTTCGACCTGGAACACGCCGAGCGAGTCGCCGCGCGACAGCATCGCGTAGACGTCGTCTTCAGTCGGGATGGAGGCGAGCGACAGATCCTCGCCGCCATGCGCGCGGATCAGGTCGAAAGCCTTGCGGATGCAGGTCAGCATGCCGAGCGCCAGCACGTCGACCTTCATGATCTTGAGCGCGTCGATGTCGTCCTTGTCCCACTCGATGAAGGAGCGGTCCGGCATCGCGGCGGGGCCGACCGGGACGATCTCGTCCAGCCGGTCCTGGGTCAGCACGAAGCCGCCGACATGCTGGGAGAGATGCCGCGGAAAGCCGACCAGTTCGGAGGCGATTGCGACGGCGCGCTTGAGATAGGGATTTTCAGGATCGAGGCCCGCCTGGCGCACATGAACCTCATCGAGGCCGGAGCCCCAGCTGCCCCAGACCGTGCCGGCGAGCGCGGCGGCGATGTCCTCGCTCAGCCCGAATACCTTGCCGACCTCGCGGATGGCGCTGCGCGGCTTGTAGTGGATCACCGTCGCGGCCAACGCGGCGCGATGCCGGCCGTAGCGCCCATAGATGTACTGGATGACCTCCTCGCGCCGCTCGTGCTCGAAATCGACGTCGATGTCCGGCGGCTCGGACCGTTCCTTCGAGAGGAAGCGCTCGAACAGCACGTCGGTCTCCGCGGGATCGACGGCGGTGACGCCGAGCACGTAGCAGACGGCGGAATTCGCGGCCGAACCGCGGCCCTGGCACAGAATGCCGCGCGACTGCGCGTAGGCGACGATGTCGTGCACCGTCAGGAAGTAGTGCGCGTAGCTCTCGCGCTTGATGAAGGCGAGCTCCTTGGAGACGAGCTTCTCCACCTTGCGCGGCGCGCCCTGCGGGTAGAAGCGCTTCACGCCCTCACGGACGAGATCCCGCAGATGGCCGTGCGGGGTTTTGCCGGGAGGGATGGGCTCGCTCGGATAATTGTATTTCAGATCATCGAGACTGAAGACGATCCGGCCGGCGAAGCGCAGCGTCTCCGTCACCGCCTCCGGCGCCTCGCGGAACAGACGCTCCATCTCGGCTGCCGGCTTGAGGTGGCGTTCGGCGTTGGCTTCGAGGATGCGGCCGGCCGTCTCCAGCGTCAGGCCTTCGCGTATGCAGGTCACGACGTCCTGCAAAGCCCGGCGCTCAGGCGTGTGGTAGAGCGGCTCGTTGGTCGCGATCAGCGGGACGCCACAGCGGCCGGCGAGACGTCTCAGCCGCTTCAGCCGGCGCGCGTCGTCGCCGCGCCGCGGCATCGTCGCGCCGAGCCAGACCGCGCCCGGAAAAGCGCCCTGAAGCGCCTCGAGCGCCGCGCTCGTCTCTGCGCCTGGCCTTTCGGGCGGCATGACGATGGCGTTCAGCCCCTCGCCCCAAGCCAGCAGATCCGGCAGGCCGAGCCGGCATTCGCCCTTCTTCGCCCGCAGCTTGCCGAGAGACAGCAGCCGGCAGAGCCGCCCCCAGGCGTCGCGGTCGGAGGGGTGGACCACCACGTCGGGCGTTCCATCGGAAAACACGAGCCGGGCGCCCGGCAGCAGCTTCACCGGCCGCGGCAAATCGGGATTGGTCAGCGTCGCGTAAGCCCGCACCACCCCCGAGACCGTATTGCGGTCGGCGATCCCGATCCCCTCCAGGCCATAGAGGCTCGCCGCCACGACATATTCCTCCGGCCGCGACCCGGCGTGGAGAAAGGAGAAGGCGGTCATGGCCGCGAGCTCCGCAAACCGCGCGGTCATGCGAAGAGACCGTGCACGAACCAGCGCGGATGCCGGACCTCGCGGCCGAACAAGCCGTCGCGGAACAGCCAGAAGCGCGCGCCCGCGGAATCCTCCACGCGAAAATAGTCGCGTGTCAGCGGCGCCTCGTCGTGCCGCCACCATTCGAGCGCGATGCGCTCCGGCCCTTCGGCGCGCACGACATGGTGGGTCGCGCGCCGCCAGACGAAGCGCAGCGGCGGCCCGTCCGGCACCTCGGCCAGCACATCGACGGGCTCGGGCCGCGAGAACATGCGCAGCGGCCGGCGCGGCGGCTCGCCCGTAGGGCGTTCAGGCCAGGCGACCGCCTCGCGAACGTCCTGCGCCGGGCGCAGCGCGGCCTCGGCTTCCGGCCGGTGCGCGTCGCCCGGCAGGAAGCGCAGCACGCGTCGCCGACCATGACGGGCGGAGAGCCGGTCGATCAGCTCTGCGAGTTCCCCCTCCTGGCGCTCTCCCGGATCAAATCCCTGCGGGCGCGGCGTCAGCGGCTCGACGGCGAGCGCGGAGAGCCGCATGAGATCGAAGCCGAAGCCCGGATCCAGCGGGTCCGCCAGCGCGTCGAGACGCTCACGGAACAGGCGCAGCAGCAGGTCCGGGTCGCGCGTCGGCGCTCCCACCCCGAGCGCGATGCGCGCCACCTTGCCGTCGGCGCGGAAGAAAGCGGCCTCGGCGGCGCGCACCCCCTCGCCCGCCGCCTCGAGCCGGGCGGCGAGCGCGCCGGCGAGCGCGCGCAGGACTGCGAGCGCAGCCTCGGCGCTGGAGAGCGGTTCCGCGAAGCGCTGCTCGACCAGGCGCACGGGAACCGGGCGGCGCGGCGAAATCGGCGCCTCGGTGCGCCCGAGCGCATCGTCCAGGATCGCGACCAGCCTTGCGCCGAAGCGGGCGGCGAGTTCGCTCCGGCTGCGCCCGGCGACGGCGCCGACCGTCTTCAGGCCGGCGCGGACGAGGCCGAGGCGCGCAGATTCGTCCAGCCCGAGCGCCGCGATCGGCAGGCCTGAGACGAGCGCAGCCTCGCCGTCCGGCGGCGCGACGCCCCCTTGTGAGAACCAGGCGAGCGCCCGCGCCGGCCCTGCCGCGCTCGCCACCGCGGCGCGGGCCGCAATCCCCTGGCGCTGAAGACCGGCGACGAGATCTTCCGCAAGCGCCGCCTCGCCGCCAAAAAAATGCGCGCAGCCCGAGATGTCGAGCGTCAGTCCGGAGGGGGGATCAAGCGCGACGAGCGGCGTGTAGCGGTCGCACCAGTCCGCGACGGCGCCGAGCAGGGCGGCGTCCTCCCGCGGATCGGCGGGTTCGACGCGCAGTTCGGGGCAGACGGAGCGCGCCTGGGTGAGCGCCGTCCCGGCGACGCAGCCGGATGCGGCGGCCCGGGCGTCGACCGCGACGAGGCGCAGCAATCCGCCCGCGCGTTCGACGATCGCCAGCGGGCGCTCATCCGGCGCGCCGCCGGAAAGCGCCTCCCGCCGCCGTACCCGGTCGATCGACAAGGTCGGCAGGGCGAGCGCCAGGATGCGCCGGCCCCGCGCCGACGGATCGACGGCCGGCGTCATCCGCCAAAGCGGCGTCGGGCTTGAGGAGGCGGAAGCGGCCGTCATCGGCCGCCCATTCCAGCGGCCAGCGGCCGAGCGCGCCGAGCCGGTTGCGGACAAGCTCCACCGTGGCGCAAGGACGCCCCCAATCCTCGAGTGCCGGGGCGGCGAGCGGCGCCACCCGCCAGCGCGTTTCGGCGGCCGAAAGCCCGGCCGGCGCGGAGCCGGAGCTGTCGGTCCGCAGCAGCAGCGCCATGACCCCGGACCGGCCGGCGGCAAGCGCGAGCCTGCGGCCCGCCACAAGGTCGAACCGGCTGAAGGCCCCGTAAGGCTCGATCAAGGCGGCGGCCAAGGCGCGGCAGCCGAGCCCCGCTTCCGCCGCCTTGAGCGCGGCGCCCGCGTCCGGCGCCCGGAGCAGCACGATGCGGGCCGGGTCGAGGCCGAGCTCCGCAAGGCCGGGCGGCCAGGGTTCGCCGCTCTCGCGCCCCGCCATGTCCTGCCGGATCCATAACACCGCCCTCCCCTCGCCGATCGCCAGCGCCGCAAGCCCGGCGGCGAACCCGCTCGCGGCCGCCGCCGCGGCGGCCGACGCCGCCGTCACCACATGCAGCGCGCCGCGCCTCAGCCCCCCGCCGAGAACCTCGTCCACCGGCCCGACCCCGAGCGCGACACGGCCTCCGCTTCCCGGCGGCCGTCCGGCTTCGGCCTCGATCCGGGCGAGCGCGCTCCGCAGCGCGCCCAGCGTCTCCTCCGCCGCGCCCATGCCGCTCCGCCACATGAAAGTTCCTGTTTTGTTCTTATGGAATCCTCTCAGGAAGGGAGTCAACCGGCCCCTCGGCAGGTGGTGTCTAGTTTGAATTTCGGGCGCTGGAATTGGCTAGGGACTCAGGCGATTTGGCCACTTGGAAATCTTTGGTACGGTTGCCGATCGGCGAGAGAGAGGACGTGTCTCTCTGGCGACTGGCGGGACGCGCGGTAGTACTCCCGCCACGCCGAGCTCCTCCCTTGGGAGCCGCAGCCTTGCCGAGCTACGCCGCGAGCTTTGAACCGGGGCTATCAGCCCCGCCCATGTTGAAGGCGACCGAGTCTCAGGCCGCGTGCGCGGAGGCCCGGAGCTCGCCGCGAGCCGCCCCCTGTCCGCGTCGTCTCGATCACTGAGGACGATGACGGCGAGGTCGCAAGGTTCCCGGTCAAGCTCTCAGCCGTGAGGCGAGCGGGGCGCTACGGCGTAGAGAATGAACCACTATGACGATCAAGCGGCATTAAAACTCAAACCGAGACACTACCCATCGGCGGCCCGGCGGCCGAACCTGCGCTGGGCCCGATTGCTTCTTCGGCCGTTCCGGCTTAGCGGGTCGAAGCCCCTGACGGAGAGGCCGATGGAATTCGTCCGGCACGCGATAGACGGCGTGGTCGAAATACGCCCGCGTCTCGTTCCGGACGCGCGCGGCAGCTTCTTCGAGAGTTTCCGGCGCTCGGCCTTCGAGGCGGAAGGGCTTCTCGTCGACTTCGTGCAGACCAACCGGTCGCGCTCCGCGGCCGCTGGGACCGTGCGGGGCCTGCATTACCAGCTCGCGCCCGCAGCGCAGGGCAAGCTCGTCTGCGTCCTGCGCGGCGCGGTGTTCGACGTGGCGGTCGATCTGAGGCGGAACTCGCCGACCTTCGGACGGCATGTCGCGGTGACGCTCACCGCCGCCTCGGGCGCGGAGCTGCACATTCCGCCGGGCTTCGCGCATGGTTTTTGCACCCTCGAGCCGGAGACCGAGGTGCTTTACGCTGTCACGAGCTATTATGCGCCGGAGCGCGAGCGCGCGATTTTCTGGGCGGACCCGGCGCTCGGCATCGAATGGCCGGTCGCGCCGGCCGAGGCGCGGCTCTCCGACAAGGACCTGCGCGCGCCGCTGCTCGCCGACGCGCGCGATCTCTTCTGAAAACCTCCCGGGATCCGCAGCCGATGCCGCCTCGCCTCAAGGACGCCCGGATCCTCGTCACGGGCGGCGCCGGCTTCATCGGTTCGGCCGTGGTGCGGCGGCTGCTCGACACGACCGAGGCTTCGGTCGTCAATGTCGATGCGCTCACCTATGCGGCGAACCTCGCATCGCTGCCGGGGGCTGTGGAGAACCCGCGCTACGCTTTTGAGAAGACCGACATCCGCGACGCCGCAGCGATGCGCCATGTGTTCGAGCGCCATCGACCGACCGCGGTGATGCACCTTGCGGCCGAGACCCATGTCGACCGCTCGATCGACGGCCCGAAAGCTTTCGTCGAGACCAATATGGTCGGGACCTTCGTGCTGCTGGAGGAGGCGCTGCGTCACTTCCGCGGACTCGAGCCCGCCGAGCGCGCAGCCTTCCGGCTGCTGCACGTCTCGACCGACGAGGTGTTCGGCTCGCTCGGCCCGGAAGGTCTCTTCCAGGAGACGACGCCCTATCGGCCGAGCTCGCCCTATTCGGCCTCCAAGGCCGGCGCCGACCATCTGGTGCGGGCGTGGCGCGAGACCTTCGGGCTGCCGACGCTCGTCACCAACTGCTCCAACAATTTCGGCCCCTATCATTTCCCGGAGAAGATGATCCCGCTGATGATCCTGCGCGGGCTCGAAGGCTCCGAACTGCCGGTCTACGGATCGGGCGCGAATGTGCGCGACTGGCTCTACGTCGAGGATCACGCGGAAGCTCTCATCCTGGCGCTGGAGCGCGGCCTCCCAGGCGAGACCTACAATGTCGGGGCGCGCTGCGAGCGGACCAACATCGCCGTGGTGGAGGCGGTCTGCGACCTGCTCGACGCCTTGGCGCCGCCCCTCGGGCACAGCCGCCGTGACCTCATCCGCTTCGTCGAGGACCGGCCGGGACACGACGCGCGCTATGCGATCGATCCTACCAGGATCGAGCGGGAGCTCGGCTGGCGTCCGCGCGAAAGCTTCGAGAGCGGGCTCGAGAAGACGGTGCGCTGGTATCTCGCGAATCGTGACTGGTGGGAGCCGCTGCTGAAGCGGGCCGAGGCCGGCGGCGACGCGCTCGCGCGCAGGGGGCTTCGGTGACCGCGATCCTGATTACGGGCGGCCGCGGCCAGCTGGGCTCCGCGCTTCGCCGCCACCCTTGGCCCGAAGAGGTCCGCCTGTTCGCCCCCGCCCGGGAGGAACTCAACCTTTTGGACCTCGCCGCCGTGGCGGCTTTTCTGCGCAAAAACAGCGTCGCCGCCATCGTGAACGCTGCCGCTTATACGGCGGTCGATCGGGCGGAGAGCGAGATTGCGGCCGCCTTCGCCGCCAACGCCCAGATCCCTGCGGTTCTGGCCGACGCCGCGCGTCAGACGGACGCTGCGCTGCTGCATGTCTCGACGGATTACGTGTTCGATGGCGCCTCGCCGCGCCCCTACGAGATCGACGACTCCGTCAGCCCGCTGAATGTCTACGGCGCCAGCAAGGCCGCCGGAGAACTTGCGGCGCTTCGGGCGCCACGCTCAGCCGTGGTGCGGGCGTCATGGCTCGTCGGCCGCGATGGGACGAACTTCGTCCGGACGATGCTGGGGCTCGCCCGCCGGCAAGACATCGTGCGCGTGGTGACGGACCAGCGCGGCGCGCCGACGATCGCGGCGCACCTCGCGACGGCTCTTGCGGCCATCGTCCTGCGGATGACGTCGGATCGCTCGGCGCCTTCCGGCGTCTTTCACTTCGCAAACCACGGCCCCACGACCTGGCATGGCTTCGCGGCCGCAATCTTCGCGGAAGGCGTGCGGCAAGGTCTGCCGGCGCCGCGGCTCGCGGCGGTGACGAGCGCGGCGTACGGGGCGGCGGCGGCCAGGCCGGCGCATTCGCTGCTCTCGACGCGGCGACTGGAACAGGATTACGGGATCAGGCCGCGACCCTGGATCGAGGCGCTTCCGGGCCTCGTCGGCGACATCATCGGAGACGAGGCGTGAAGGGCATCGTGCTCGCCGGCGGCGCCGGCACCAGGCTGCATCCGGCGACGCTCGCGGTGAACAAGCAGCTGCTGCCCGTCTACGACAAGCCGATGATCTACTATCCGCTCTCAGTGCTGCTGCTGGCCGGCATTCGGGAGATCCTGCTGATCTCCTCGCCGGAGTCGCTCGAAAGCTACCGCAGGCTGCTCGGGAACGGCGAAGCCTACGGCATCCAGCTGAGCTACGCCGAGCAGCCGCGCCCGGAGGGCATCGCGCAGGCCTTCATCATCGGCCGCGACTTCATCGGCGACGACTGCGCGGCGCTGGTGCTCGGCGACAACATCTTCTTCAGCGCGAATCTGCGCGAGCAGCTCCAGGCGATCGTCGGGCGGCGGCGCGGCGCGACGATCTTCGCCTATCACGTCGATCAGCCGGAACGGTACGGCGTGGTGGAGATGGGGCCGGCCGACGAGGTCGTGGACATCGTCGAGAAGCCGAAGGCGCCGCGCTCGAACTGGGCGGTGACCGGGCTCTATTTCTACGACAACCAGGTGCTCGACATCGCTGCCGGGTTGCGTCCCTCGGCGCGCGGCGAACTGGAGATCACCGACGTCAACAAGGCCTACCTGGCGCGTGGCCAACTCACCGTCGAGCGGCTCGGCCGGGGCGCCGCGTGGCTCGACACCGGCACGCATGACAGCCTGCTGGAGGCCGGCGAATTCGTCCGCACCCTGCAGCGCCGGCAGGGGCTGGCGATCGCCTGCCTCGAGGAGATCGCGTTTCAGAACGGCTTCATCGATCTCGCGGCGCTCGAAGCGCGGGGCCGGCTGTTCGAAAAAACCGCTTACGGCGCATACCTCCTCCGCCTCGCGGAAGCCGGCGGCGAAATCTGAACGCCTCTGACCGCATACGCAGAACACCCAAGTGTCTGGTCCGGGCTCTCAGCGATAATATCGCCGCCGGAGGGCGACGCCCTTCCGCC
Organism: Hansschlegelia sp.; assembly: GCF_035538955.1. NCBI lineage: Bacteria > Pseudomonadati > Pseudomonadota > Alphaproteobacteria > Hyphomicrobiales > Methylopilaceae > Hansschlegelia > Hansschlegelia sp. Next base: position 182,178 of record NZ_DATLJK010000013.1, on the reverse strand, counting down.
TGAACGCCGCACGCGCGCCGTGCGCCCCGGTTCCGGCGCAACGCAGTCCGGGTCCCGCTTGTGGGGCGTTGCGTTGAAGCGCTCGCGCCGTTGCCGGCGAGACGAGCGCCTCCCCATCGGTCCGTCCGGGTTTGGGAGGAACAGACATGGCTGTCCATATAGGCGGCGTCGGGTCCGACACGATCAATGCCGCCACTCTTGGCGAGAATGATCAATCAAACAATTACAGCGGAGCTGAAGGGAACGACTTTCTCTACGGAGGATATCTGGCCGACAGCCTAAACGGCGGCGCTGACAATGACTATCTCTTCGGTCGCGACGGCGCCGATTATCTGTACGATGACGGCGGGGACAACCACGTGTATGGCGAGACCGGTGATGACATCATCACCGATTACGGCCTGAACTGCACCCTGAGTGGCGGATCAGGAGACGACCAGATCACCTCAGCCTATGGGTCCGACTACATAACTGGAGATGCGGGAGACGACTATATCTCCGCCAGCCAAATTGCTTCGGGGACAATCTATGGCGGCGGCGGAGAAGACACGATCTATGTGTACGGAGATAATTATTTCGTGAACGGCGACGCCGGCGACGACGAGATCAGCTTCGACGGCGGAAATTGCTCCCTCCACGGCGGAATCGGGGACGACGTATTTTCTGGACCGAACATGAACAACGCAAGATCGTCTGCGGCCGCAGATGGTCCGGCGGCTCTGATCTATGGGGAAGCCGGAGACGATTTCCTCTCCGCGTCGACATACCTGGAGACCTTCGACGGTGGGGCCGGTGAGGACGGCGTGAGCTACGACGCCAGCGCCGAGGCCGTTCGCGTCAACCTTCGAACGAACGTGAACACCGGCGGGTCCGCCCAGGGCGACAGTCTCCGCTTCGTCGAAGACGTGTTCGGCTCCGACTACAACGACGTCCTGGTCGGCGACGGCCGCATCAACTGGCTGAGCGGCGGAATCGGCGACGACACCGTAAATGGCGGCGTGGGCGGTGACGTGCTGTGGGGCGACGTCGGCAGCGACACGCTCAATTACGCCGGTTCGAGCGCAGGCGTGACGGTGAATCTCCTGACCGGCGCCGCAAGCGGCGGCGACGCCGAGGGCGATACCTTCCAGGAGTTCGAGAACCTGTCAGGCTCGTCTCACAACGACGCGCTGACCGGCGATGCGATCGGCAACCGGCTGCTCGGGCAGGAAGGCAATGACACGCTCGACGGCGGAACCGGCGCCGACAGCATGGCTGGAGGCGTCGGGAACGACACATATCTGGTGGACGACGCCGGCGATCAGGTCACCGAGGCGGCGGGCGCCGGAACCGACACGGTCAGAAGTTCAATCGCCTACACGCTCGGGGCGAACGTCGAAAACCTGGTGCTGACCGGCTCAGCCAACGTCAACGGGGTGGGCAACACGGTGGCGAACCATCTTACCGGCAATGCCGGAAGCAACCAGCTCAACGGCGGCGCCGGAGCTGACACGATGACCGGCGGCGGCGGGGCCGATTACTTCCTGTTCGGCTCGGCCCTCGGGGCGGGCAATGTCGATCGGATCACCGACTTCACGGTCGTCGATGACACGATACGCCTCGACGATTCGGTCTTCACGGGGCTCGCCGTCGGCCCGCTCGCGGCTGGGGCCTTCTACATCGGCGCGGCCGCGCACGACGCCTCGGACCGCATCATCTACAACAGCACCACCGGGGCGCTGTTCTTCGACCGCGACGGGACGGGCGGGACCTATGCGGCGGTGCAGTTCGCGACGCTCGGCACGGGGCTCGCGCTGACCAATGGGGACTTCAGCATCGTGTAGCGCGGCGCGGTCGGCGGCTGCGCGAATGCGCCGGCCGCCGGCCGCCGACCCTGTCCTCGCCCTCCGGCGGCGTCTTGCAAAATTCCGCGACCTTCTCTAGAACCCGCCCGAACGCGGCGGCTCGTCCCGCCGCTTTTGCCATTCTATGACGCAAGGCGCTGCAGCGCGGCCGGCGTCTTGAGGACTGACCGATGAAGATCCGCAACTCGCTCAAGTCGCTGCGCAACCGGCATCGCGACAACCGCATCGTCCGCCGCAAGGGCCGCGTCTACATCATCAACAAGACGCAGAAGCGCTACAAGGCGCGCCAGGGCTGATCGTGCGGCCGCTTTGACGCGGCCTGATCGCACGGTAAGCTCGACGGCATGATCCGATGCGGACTTGCCGTCAGCCTCCTGCTTCTTCAGCTCGGAGCCGCTTTCGCGGCCGAACCTGAGCTCGCGCCTTCAGATCCCCCCGAATCGCTCGCTCCGGCCGCGCCCGCTGCGCCGGAGCCGCGTGATCGCGCGGTTCAGGGTCAGGCGCTGGACGAACTGCTCGTCCAACTCGCAAAAGCCGACGAACCACGGACCGCAAAGCGCATCGCGGCGGCCGTGCAGGCCCTGTGGCGACGTTCCGGCAGCGACACGATCGACCTCCTTCTCACGCGCTCGACCCAGGCGCAGCGTCAGTCGAAGCTCGATGTCGCCATCAAGCTCATGGACGAGGTCGTGAGCCTGAAGCCCGACTTCGCGGAGGGCTGGAATCGCCGGGCGACCCTGCACTTCATGGCGAAGGACTACGACGCGGCGATGCTGGACATCCGGCAGACGCTGGCCCGCGAGCCGCGTCATTTCGGCGCCTGGCTCGGCCTCGGCCGCATCCTCGAAGATTCCGATCTCGACGCCAAGGCGCTCGCAGCCTACCGCCACGTGCTCGCGATCTATCCGCAGATCGAGGGCCTCAAAAAGCGGGTGGACGATCTGTCGCTGAAGGTCGAGGGACAGCCGATCTGATCGATCGGGGTCCTGAACGCGTTCAGGCGTGGCCGGCTTCCGGGGCGAGCTTGGCGAGATCGATGCCGATCTTCGCAAGCGCACGCTCATATTTCGTGTCGGTGTCCTCACCGAACACCAGCGCGCGATCCGCCGGGCAATTGAGCCAGCCATTCGCCTGGATCTCGGTTTCGAGCTGGCCCGGCGCCCAGCCCGCATAGCCGAGCGCGAGCAGCGCCCGCTCCGGACCGTCGCCGCGCGCGATCGCCTTCAGGATGTCGAGGGTGGCGGTGAGACAAATCCCGTCGTCGATCGGAAGCGTCGAATCCTCGATCATGAAGTCGGCGGAATGCAGCACGAAACCCCGGCCGGACTCGACAGGCCCGCCGCGCAGGATCTGGATCGCGCCGGCCTTCTCAGGCAGCCGGATCTCTTCGCCGGCGCTGATGATGTCGAGCTGCACCAGCAGGTCAGGGAAGCTGATGTGCGGCGCGGGCTTGTTGACCACGATGCCCATCGCGCCTTCGGCCGAATGGGCGCAGACATAGATCACCGTGCGGGCGAAGCGGTCGTCCGCCAGCGTCGGCATAGCGACCAGCACCTGGCCGTCGAGATAGCCCGAGGCGTCGGTGCGGTTGGCCTGATGTCGTCGGAGCATCTGCGGCATTGGCGAAGAGTAAGTGGCCTCTGGAGCTTTTGAAAGGCAGGCGAACCCGCGACGCGGCGCCGCTATGTCGAACCTTCGTCGCGAGGCCGTGAGTTGGCGCCCGCGCACAACAACCTAATTTGGGGCGACATGTTCCGAAGTCTCCTCCTGCCCCTCGCCTTTTCGCTCATCGCCGCGCCCGCGCTGGCCGAACCCGCCTCGCCATGGATCGGCGATACAGGCGCGCGCCTCCGGCTCGTCGACGGCGGCCCGGGAGACGGGGCTCGTCTGGCGGCGGTGCAGATCACGCTTGATCCGGGCTGGAAAACCTACTGGCGCCAGCCCGGGGCGAGCGGCGTTCCCCCGAGGTTCGACTTTTCCGGGTCGGATAATCTGGAGTCCGCCTCGATCTCCTATCCGGCTCCCGAACGGAACACGGACGAGGACGGGGTGACGAATGTCTACCATGGCGCCGTGACGCTGCCGGTCCGTATCGTGCCTCGAGACCCGGCTGCGCCGGTGACGCTTCGCCTGGTGGCGGATTACGGCGTCTGCGAACGGATCTGCGTGCCGACGCATGCCGAGGCGCAGCTCGAGCTCGCCCCGGATGGCGCCAAGCCGGGGCCAGCGCTTGAGGAAGTTCGGGCGGCCGCCGCCGAACTTCCCGTTTTGGAGCCGCTCGGCGCGAAGGCGTCGGTCGCGATCGCCTCCGTCACCCAGATCCCTGAGGCCGATGCGCCGGCGCTGCGGATAGAGGTCGCCGCTCCTGAAGGCGGCGGCGCGCCGCAGCTGTTCGCCGAAACTGGCGACGGCGCGTATGTCGCGGCGCCCGAGTTGATAGAGAAGCCAGCCTCGGGGCGCGCGGCGTTCCGAATCCCTCTGGACGAGCCGGATCCGCCCGCAACGGGCCTTCGTCTTACGCTCGTGGCCGCCGGCAAGGCGATCGAGACGCGCGTGCCCCTCGACGCCATAAAGCCGAGGTCCTAAGTCTCGCGAACTTCTTGGAGGCCGCGACGGCGGCTTCGCGATCCTCAGGAGACGGCCATGACGATCAAAGTCGGCGATAGGCTGCCGAACACCACCTTCCGCCGCCTCGGGCCGAACGGCCCCGAAACCGTCATGGCGGACGAAATTTTCGGCGGGAAAAAAGCCGTGCTGTTCGCAGTTCCGGGCGCTTTCACGCCGACCTGCCACAAGAACCACCTGCCGGGTTACCTCAACAACATGGACGCGCTTGCGGCCAAGGGCGTCGAGGTCGTCGCAGTGACCGCAGTCAACGACCCGTTCGTGATGGACGCCTGGGCGAACGCAACCGGCGCCAAGGGCAAGATCGAGTTCCTGTCAGATGGCAGCGCGGATTTCGCCAAGGCGATCGGCCTGGAGCTCGACGCCTCCGCCGGCGGGCTCGGCATCCGGTCGAAGCGCTACGCGATGGTGCTCGACGACATGACGGTCACGCAGCTCGCGGTCGAGGACCAGCCGGGCAAAGCCGATCTTTCGAGCGCGGAGCGCCTGCTGGAGGCTCTCTGACGGTTTGGCGGTACGCGAACGGCGCTTGCGTACCGCCATACCCCTTGATGTGAACAAAAAGGGTACATAGAACAGGAGGCCGTCGCTGGAGGACCTGCTGTTTTGGACATCGCCCGCAAGCTCGCGATCCTGGCCGACGCGGCCAAATACGACGCCTCATGCGCCTCCAGCGGAACAGACAAGCGCAGCTCGGCAGGCGGCAAAGGCGCGGGTCCACAGGGGCTCGGCTCGACGGAAGGCGCTGGCATCTGCCACTCCTACGCCCCTGACGGTCGCTGCATCTCGCTGCTGAAAATTCTGCTGACGAACGCCTGCGCGTTCGATTGCCTCTATTGTGTCAACCGCTCTTCCAGCAACGTGCCGCGGGCGCGGTTCACGGTGGCCGAGGTGGTCAAGCTGACCCTCGATTTCTACCGGCGGAACTACATCGAGGGCCTGTTCCTCTCCTCCGGCATCGTGAGAAGCCCCGACTATACGATGGAGCAGGTCGTCCGCATCGCCCGCACGCTTCGGCTGGAGCACGGCTTCAAGGGCTACATCCATCTCAAGACGATCCCGGACGCATCTCCGGAGCTGCTCGCTGAGGCCGGGCTTTACGCCGATCGGCTGTCGATCAATGTCGAACTGCCGACGGAGACCGCGCTGAAGCAGCTCGCGCCCGAAAAGGACATCCGGGCGGTGCGCCGCACGATGGCCGGACTTCGCGGCCGGATCGAAGAGGCGAAGGCCGAGCGGCGCGCGCCCCGGTTCGCGCCCGCCGGCCAGAGCACGCAGATGATCATCGGGGCGGACGCGTCCGACGATCGAGCGATCCTCGGAACCTCCGCAAGCCTCTACGGCTCCTACCGGCTGAAGCGCGTGTACTATTCGGCCTTCAGTCCGATCCCGGACGCGAGCGCCACCCTGCCGCTGCAGGCGCCGCCGCTCGTCCGGGAGCACCGGCTCTACCAGGCCGACTGGCTGATGCGTTTCTACGGCTTCTCCGTCGACGAAATCACCGAAGGCGGCGGCATGCTCGACTTGGCGGTCGATCCGAAGCTCGCCTGGGCGCTGCGCCATCGGGAGCGGTTTCCGCTCGATGTCGGCCGCGCCTCGCGCGAGGAGCTGCTTCGCGTCCCGGGGCTTGGCAAGACGGTGGTGGATCGCATTCTCTCGGCGCGACGCTTTCGCGCTATCCGTTGCGAGGACCTTGCGCGGCTGAAGGCTCCGCTGCGCAAGGTCCTGCCCTTCCTCCGGCTGGCCGACCACGTTCCGTCAATCGGGCTGCTCGAATCGGAGCGGCTGCTCGAGCGCATCGCGCCGCCGCCGCGCCAGCTGGCGCTCTCCCTTTGACGCCGCGGCGCGTTGTTCTCGCCGGGCCCGCCGATGTGGCGGGGTGGCGCGCGGCTGCGCGAAGCCTGATCGCGGCCGGCGAGCCAGCCTCATCAATTGTATGGTCGGTCTCGGGTCAGCCCGACGATCTGTTCGCCGCCGAGGAGGTCCCGCCTGTCACAGGGGCCCCGCAGGGATTCTCAGTCGCCCGCGGTTTTCTGGAGCTCGCCGAAACGGGGCTTCTCCACAGCGACCCCACTCGGTTCGATCTGTTCTACCGTCTGCTCGCCCGCGTCGTGGCGAACCGCGCTCTCTTGGAAGATGCAGCCGATCCAGAGGTCGCGCGCGCCCGGGATCTCGCCAAGGCGGTTCGGCGGGACAAGCACAAGATGACCGCCTTCGTGCGCTTCCGCGAAATCGCGACCCCGGAAGGCGCGCATTTCGTGGCCTGGTTCGAGCCCGAGCACCACATCGTCGAGGCGACCGCGCCATTCTTCGTCCGCCGCTTCGCCTCGATGCGATGGTCGATCCTGACGCCGGAGCGCTCAGCGCATTGGGACGGCGAGGAGCTTGTCTTCGGCGACGGCGCGGCTCGTTCCGACGCGCCGGACAGCGACGGGCTCGAAAGCGTCTGGCGGACCTATTATGCGAGCATCTTCAATCCCGCGCGGCTCAAGGTCGCCGCGATGCGGTCCGAGATGCCGCAGAAATACTGGCGCAACCTTCCGGAGGCCTCGCTCATTCGTCCCCTGATCGCGTCCGCCGCCGCCCGGTCGGCCGCGATGGTCGCAGCTCCGGCGACCGAGCCGAAGAAGGGTCACCGTCCGATGAAACAGCCCGAGCGCCTTGCGCCTCACGATCCGTCGACGCTCGACGCGCTGCGGGCGGAGGTCGACGAATGCCGCAATTGCCCGCTCTGGGCCGACGCCACGCAGGCGGTGTTCGGCGAAGGGCCCGCCGACGCCAAGGTGATGGTCGTCGGCGAGCAGCCCGGCGACAAGGAGGACATTCAGGGGCGGCCCTTTGTGGGGCCAGCCGGGGCTCTGTTCGACCGCGCAGCCCAGGAGGCCGGCTTCGAGCGCGACAAGGTCTACGTCACCAATGCCGTGAAGCACTTCAAGTTCGAGCCGCGCGGGAAGTTCCGGCTGCACAAGACGCCGGGCCCCACCGAGATCGCCGCCTGCCGGCCGTGGCTGGAGCGTGAGATGGCGACGCTGAAGCCGCGGCTGGTCGTCGCGATGGGCGCGACCGCAGCGCGGGCCGTGATGGGGCGCGTCGTCAAGATCGGCGAGACGCGCGGCTCGATCCTGAAGCGCGACGGCGAGCCGGACGTGCTGGTGACCGTTCACCCATCCTATTTGCTGCGCGTGCCGGACGAGGAGCGCAAACGCGCGGAGTTCGCGCGCTTCGTCGAGGATCTCCGGCTCGCGACGCCGTTCCTCAAAGCGGCTTGAGGGGCCGCGCTGGAGCGAAAGCGACGCAGGACCCCTCCAGCGTAACCTGCACCTCGCCGGCGTCGTCGGCCACGAAGCTGGTCGGCGCCCGGACCGGCAGCCGGAACTCGCCGATCGCGACGGTCAGGACCGTATGATCGCCCCGGAAGCTGCGCGACACGATCTTCGCCGCGCGGCCGCAGCCGGGATCGCCGAGCACGATCTGTTCGGGCCGCACGCAGACCCGCGCAACCCCGTTCACGCCGGGCGAGACGGCGCCGAGCGGCATGCTGCCCAGCGCGGTCTCAGCCATAGCGCCGTGAATCGTGGCGTCGAGGAACACGGCCGCGCCCGTAATCCGCGCGACCTCCGCGCTGGCGGGCCGCAGATAAACTGATCGCGGATCGTCCTGCTGCGCGATCGCGCCATGGTTCATCACCGCGACCGTATCGGCGCTCGCGAACGCCTCCTCGGGATCATGCGTCACCAGAACGGCGGAGGCGCCGGAGCGCCGCAGCGTCGCGACGACTTCGGCGGACACCGCGCGACGAAGATCGAGATCGAGCCCGTTGAACGGCTCGTCCAGCAGGACGATCTCGGGCCGAGGCGCAAGCGCGCGCGCCAGCGCCACGCGCTGCTGCTGTCCCCCCGAAAGCTCATGCGGATAGCGCCCGGCGAGCTCCGCGACGCCGACCAGCGCCAGCACGTCGCCGATCCGCTCCTTCGTCCGCTCCCGGCGGGCGAGCCCGAAGCCGACATTTCCGGCGACCGTCAGATGCGGGAACAGCGCTCCTTCCTGGGGAACGTAGCCGATCCTGCGCCGCTCGGGCGGCACATGGAGGCCGTCGCGCGCGACCTCACGTCCATGGATCTCGATCGTCCCGCCGTCGAGCCTTTCAAAGCCCGCGATGAGCCGCAGCAGCGTGGTCTTGCCGCAGCCCGATGGGCCGAGCAGCGCGGCGATCGCGCCCTCGCGCACCGCGAAGTCGACGCCACGCAGCACCGGCTGGCCGTTGAAGGCCTTTTTCGCCTCGCGGACGCGGACGCTCGTCATCAGAGATCATGAAGCTCCAGGCTGCGGCGGGTGAACACATAAACGGGGATGGCCGAAACCGCGACCAGCAATGCGGCGAACGGCGCCGCCGCCGCGTAACGCCCTTCATTCGCCTGCGACCACACCTCGGTGGCGAGGGTGGTGACGCCGATCGGCGCCAGCATCAGCGTTGCGGTGAGCTCCCGCGCAAGTTCGAGCGTGATGAGCGCCAGCGCGGCGCCCACGCCTGGCAGCATGTTCGGAAGCGTCACGGCGACGAACGCCGCAAGCGGGCCCTTTCCCAGGCTTCGCGCCACCTCCTCGAACCGCGCCGGCGCAAGCTCGAGAGAGGCGCGCAGGGCCGACTGGGCGAGCGGCAGGGCCAGCACCGCATAGGCCGCGAACAACAGCCCGACGGTCTGGTAGATCTCCGGAAAGAAGCGGATGGCGAAGAACACCAGCGCAAGGGCGACGACGAGGCCGGGCAGGCCGTGGACCACATATGGCAGCCGCTCAGCCAGACCCGACAGCCGTCCCCGGTGGCGCGTGGCGGCGAGCGCGAGCGGCGCGGCGAGCGCCGTGACGACGAGCGCGCCCGGCAGCGCCAGCGTCAACGACCCCTTCACGGCCGGCCAGATGTCGGCTGCGGCATGGCCGAGCGATTTGCCGACCGCGAGCCAGTAGACAAGCACGGCGCAGGGCGCCCCGAGCGCGAGGGCGGTCAACGCCGCCATTCCCAGCAGAACGAGCGGCTTGGCGCGGCCAAGCTCGGTGAGCGGCGGCTGCCGACGTCCTCCCTTGCCGACGCGCGCAAACCGCAGATCCCGCCGCAGCCTCATCTCGAACAGGGCCGGCGGCAGCGCAAGCGCGAGCAGCACCGCCGACTGCAGGGCAGCCGTGCCGCCGTCGAACTCGAGCTCATAGGATTCGAAGATCGCGGTCGTGAAGGTCTGGACACGAAGCAGCGCGAGCGCGCCGAACTCGGCGAACATGTGGGTCAGCACAAGCAGCGCGCCGGCGCCCAGCGCCGGCCACGCCTGGGGCAGCGTCACGCTCACGAATCGCGACCAAGGCGCCCGACCGAGCGAGCGGGCGACGTCATCGAACGCCGGGTCCATGCCCCGCAGCGCGGCGGCCACCGGCAGATAGACCAGCGGATAATGCGACAGGGTGAGGATCAGAACCGCGCCCGGCAGCGTCTGGAACGCGACGCCCATCGAGGCCCAGGCGAAGCTCGCCACGAAGGCTGGGACCGCGAGCGGCAGCGCGGCCACGACACGCCACCAGCGCCGGCCCGGAATGTCGGACCGCTCGACGCACCAGGCGACCGCGACGCCGATGAGGGCCGACAGAGCCGTCACCGAACCCGCCAGCGTCACGGTGTTGAGCAGGAGCTCCGCGGTGCGGGCCCGGAACAGCTCCTCCGTCACGCCGGCGAGGCCCGCTTGCCAGGCGCGGGCCGCCACATAGGCGAGCGGCAGGGAGATCAGCGCCGTCGGCGCGAAGACGGCGAGCGTCAGCCAGCTCGGCGGCCCCGCCTGCCGCCGATCCCCGCCTGCCAGCGCGAGCGTCAAGCGAGCCCGGCCTCGCGGCGCAGGTCGCGCGCGAGATCGGAGTCCGCAATGTCCTCAGGGGTGACGTCCGGCGGATCGAGTTCGTCGAGCGGCTTCAACGCGTAAGGCGACTTGACGTCGGACCGCACCGGATATTCGGCGACGGCGCCGACGAGCGCCTGCTGGCCCGGCACGCTCACCATGAAGGCCAGGAACCGCTGCGCCATCTCCTGGCGCTTGCTCGACTTCAGAACCCCGGCGCCGGAGAGGGTCACCAGCGCGCCGGGATCCTTGTGGCCGAGATAGTGCAGCTGGCACTTCATCCTGTCGGCGCCGACCTCGTCCGCAACGCGGAACCAGTAGTAGTTGTTGACCAGCGCGGTCGGGATCTCCCCGCGCTGCACCGCCTGAACCGCTGCGACATTGCCGTTGTAGACGCGGCCATTGTCCTTGAGGCCCTTCAGCCAGCTGACTGCGGCGTCCCGCCCCTTGAGCTTGACGATCGCGAGGGCCTGCGCCTGGAACTCGCCGCTCGTCGGCACGAAGCCGACGCGGCCGCGCCATTCCGGCTTGGCGAAATCCATCAGCGAGGCCGGCAGCGCGGCGGGCTGGATCATGTCGACATTGTAGGCCACCACCCGGCAGCGCGCGCTGACGCCCACCCAGGAGCCGTCCTTCGCCGCGAAGCGCGAATGGACCTGCCCGATGGTGTCGGGCGACGCCGGCGCGAGCAGGCCGCGGGCGGCGAGCGCGGCGATGGGCGCGCTCTCCTCCGAATAGAATACGTCGGCCGGCGAGGCCTCGCCTTCCTCGATGATCTGGTTAGCGAGCTGGGCGCTGTTGCCGCGACGGATGGCGACCTCAATCCCCGTCTGCCGCGCAAAGGCCTCGACGATGGCGTTGGTCGTCTCTGCATGCTGGCCATTGTAGAGGGTCAGCGCGCCGCCCTCGGCGGCCCGAACGCTCCGCCCTGCTCCGAGCAACGTGGCTCCGCCGACTGCGGCGAGGCCAGCCGCAAAAGTACGCCGGTCCAACTTTTTCATTATAATTACTCCAAACAGCGCAAGTGTTTAGCTGCCGTGAAAGGAGTCTCACTTGCGTCCGGAGTCAACATTGCGCAGCGCGTGAATCGACTGCTCTCAATCACGAAGCGGAGCGGCCGCGTTTACGCGCCCGAGAGACGCGGCGGCCACCCTGCCGGTCCGGGGGGAACTGGCCTCAGTCTCCTGAACCGAAGGAGTTGGAGATGGCGAGCCGCAGGACGCGAGACAGCTCCTCGACCGAATAAGGCTTCTGCAGAAGCTCGAATCCGGAGCGTCCTTCCTGGGCCAGCACGTCGCTGTAGCCCGACGCCAGGACGACCGGCAATTCAGGGGTCAGCCGCCGAATTTCCCGAGCGAGATCGACCCCGTTCATGCCGGGCATCACGACGTCGGAAAACACCACGTCGAACCGCGCGCCGGGATCTTTGAGCATGACGAGAGCTTCCGAGGCGTTCATCGCCCAACTCGTCACGTAACCGAGATCCTGCAGCGTTTGAGTCGCGAAGCCGCCGACCTCCACATTGTCCTCGACGATCAGCACCCGCCGTCCGTCACCGACCGGCGCAGGCTCATCGAGTCGACGCTTGGGGGCTGGCTCCGCGGCCTCCGGAACTTCAGGAAGATAGATCGTGAAGGTCGCGCCGGCGCCTGGCGTGCTTTCCACCGCCACGTCCCCGCCGGACTGCTTGGCGAAGCCGAACACCTGCGACAAGCCGAGACCGGTGCCCTTGCCGATCTCCTTGGTGGTGTAAAACGGCTCGAATATCTGGGAGATGATGCCCGGGGCGATGCCTTCGCCCGTGTCCGCCAGAGACACCGCGACGAATGGCTTCCTGCTGGCGGCCTGTCCTCGGATCGGCGGCAGCCCGGTGCCGCAGGCGACCCGAAGCGTCAGAACCCCCTCGCCGTTCATCGCGTCTCGCGCATTGACCGCCATGTTGACGACGGCCGTCTCGAACTGGCTTCGATCCGCTTTCACGAAGCACGGCCGGTTCGGAAAGGCGCTCACAACTTTCACGCGCGCGCCCGTGACAGTGTCCAGCATGTCGGTCAGCGCCGAGACGCAAGCGCTGACCTCGAACACCTCCGGGTTGAGCGCCTGCCGGCGCGCGAAGGCGAGCAACTGGCCGGTCAGCCGCGCGGCGCGATCGGTGGTCTCCGAAATCGCCTCGACATACCGCCGGCGACGCTCTTCCGGCAGGTCCGGCCGCCTCAGGAAATCGACCGACGACCGGATGATCGTCAGAAGGTTGTTGAAGTCATGCGCGACGCCGCCGGTCAGCTGCCCGACGGCCTCGAGTTTCTGCGACTGCCTGAGCGCCTCTTCGGCCTGGACGAGCGCCGCAGCCTGTTGCTTCTCGGCGGTTATCTCGCGTCCGTACGCATAGATGAGCTCGCCCTCCGCCGAGGTCCGCCAGGAGACCCAGCGTGGCGTCCCGTCAATGTGACAGAACCGGTTCTCGAAATTGGTCAGGTCGCGCGCTTCCGACGCTTCGTGGAGCGCCGCTTCCGTCACGGCGAGATCCTCGGGCCAGATGAAATCTCGGAAGCTCCGGCCGACCACATCTTCGTATGGATGGCCGAGAATGGCTGTCCAGGCGGGATTGACCGCGCGGAACACGCCGTCGGTCCCGACGACGATCAGAAGGTCGCGCGAGTTCCTCCAGACCCTGTCCCGCTCAGCCGTGCGCTCCGCGACCTGAGCCTCGAGGCCTTCATTCAGCTGACGGAGCTGGAGCTCGAGCTTACGCCGCGGCGTGATGTCATTGAACAGCGCCGCCACCCGACGCTGTTCGGGTTTGTCGACGCGGAAGGCGTGGACGTCGAACCAGCGTTGTCCAAGCTCCTTCGCGGTGCTTTCGAACCGAATGGGCTCGCCCGTCATCGCGACGCCCCCATAGGCCTCGAACCAGTGGGGCTCATGGTTCGGAGCGAGCTCGCGCATCCACCGTCCCACTGCATTGCAGAGCCCGGTCTGCGCCTCGAACGCCGGATTCGTTTCGATGAACCGGTAGTCCACGGGGCGCCCGGCCTCGTCGAACTTCATCTCGAACGTGCAGAAACCGGCGTCGATGTTCTCGAAAAGGTCCAGATAATGCTGCCGCTCGACGCGCAGCGCCTCAAGCCGCGCGCGCGCCTCATACTGCCGCCGGCGCCCGCGAAGAGCCGCTCGCACGACGCTGATCAGCGTGGTCGGATGAAACGGCCGCTCGACGAACGTCACATTGCCGAGAAATTCCGACAGCCTTGTCGCGGCCGGATTGCGTTCACGGCCTCCGCCATGTCGAACCAGCACCACGAAGGGCATGTCCGACCAGGGCGGCTGATCAGCGATCCAGCCGCGGAGGCCGGACAGGTCGGCGCCCTGGAGCGCTTCCTCGGTGACGAGAACAGAGCCCGCCGTCTCGGTCAGGCCACGGAGCAGCTCATCAAGATCCGAAACGATCAGAGACGCGATCGCGGCCTCGTGCATCAGCGATTGCGCGATCCGGGCGTCCCTGCCGAGGGGCGCGAGTATCAGAACGCGTTCGGACGATGGGTCGTGCGGCGCAGTCACGAAAATGGGCCGGACCTCTCGGGTTCCGCGCCCATGAGGGGCATGTCGCCGTCCTTGCCGGTATAGCTCGGCGTTCCGCGCAGGATGCCCTGAAACCCTCTAAGCGCCGCTCCCACGGACAGGCCAGTGGACCCGATGCGGTACTCGCGAATGGTTTCTTCGTGAGCGCTCGTCCGCTTCTTCACGACCGACATCGCCCGACGCACGCGTCCCGAAGACTCGAAATAGCGCAGCAGGACGACGGTGTCCGCCAGGTAGGTCACGTCCACAGGCGATCTCATGTCGCCGATGAGCCCATGTTGCGCCAGCGTCAGATAGGTCGAGGCGCCCTGCCGGTTGAGATACTGCAGCAACTCATGGATGTGCAGAATGAGCGAATGCTCGTCGGGCATCGACGCCTGATAGCCGTTCAGGCTGTCAATCACCACGGTCTTGATCTCGCCGGCGTCGACCCGAGCGCGCACCCGATGGGCGAATTCGCCAGGCGTGAGCTCCGCCGCGTCGACCTGCTCAATGACGACGCTGCCCTCTTCGGCCCAGCGCTGCAGCGGGAAGCCCATCGCCTTGGTTCGTTCGAACAGGAGCCCGAGCTCTTCGTCGAAGACGAACATCGCGCCACGCTCGCCGCGCGCGACCGCCGCCGCCACGAACTGTATTCCGATCAAGCTTTTCCCGCTCCCGGTCGGGCCGAGGATCAGCGTGCTCGATCCGCTCTCGACGCCGCCGCCAAGCAGGGCGTCGAACTCGGGGATGCCGCTGCTGCGCGGCGCGCGCGCGAATTCCGTCTTATGTTCGAGCGCCACGAGGCGCGGGAACACCGTCACTCCGCCGGTCAGGATCGCGAAATCGTGGTAGCCGCCGCGATAGCGCTGCCCGCGGTACTTGACCACCCTCAGCCTGCGTCGCTCCGCCCCATAGGACAGCGCCAGATCCTCCAGCCGGATCACGCCATGCGCGACGCTGTGGACGGTCTTGTCGCTGACCTCGGCTGTCAGATCGTCGAGCATCAGCACCGTCGCGCCATGCTTTGCGAAATAATGCTTCAGCGCGAGAACCTGGCGCCGGTAGCGGAGGGATCCGCCGGCGAGCAGGCGGATCTCCGAGAGGCTGTCGATGACGATGCGGGACGGCCGCACGCGCTCCACCGCCTCCAAGATCATCCGCGCCGTCTCGCCGAGTTCCAGGTCCGACGAATAGAGCAGGCTCTGCTGCTGCTCGGCGTCGAGCAGGCTGTCCGGCGGGGCGAGTTCGAAGACGGTGAGGTTCGGCGGGATAGACCAACCATGCGACGTCGCGGTCTCGCGCAGTTCCGTTTCTGTCTCGGAAATCGTGATGTAGAGGCCGAGCTCGCCGCGCGCTGCGCCTTCGAGCAGGAATTGCAGCGCGATCGTCGTCTTGCCGGTTCCGGGCGAGCCCTCCAGCAGATAGAGGCGATCGCGTCTCACGCCGCCGACGAGGATGTCGTCGAGACCGGGAACGCCAAACGCGGCCTTGTCGTCTGATCCTGAGGGGCCAGGCATGTCGATGAACCCGAAGCAAGAAGCGGAGGCACGTGAACGGTGACCGTTATAGCGCTGTTTTAGAGCGGCAAAGCGGCCTTGCCGCTGTGAAGATCGCGCCGAACCGGCGGCCGGCAAGTCGAACCGCCCGATGAACCAGGCCGACGCGGCGCGCTCGCGTCCCCACCCCTTGAGCGGTTGCGCGCCTTCGCCTGCCGGCGCAGGGTTCTGCGATGACGCCGAACTCCTCCCCTCCGCCGGACGGCCCAGACCGCTCCGCCACCCTCGCATTGCTGATCGATGGCGATAACGCGTCGCCGAAGATCGTCGAGGGTTTGCTCGCCGAGATCGCGAAATACGGCACCGCCAGCGTCAAGCGGATCTACGGCGACTGGACGAAGCCCAATCTCGGCGGCTGGAAGACGTGCCTGCTGGAGCACTCGATCCAGCCGATCCAGCAATTCGCCTACACGACCGGCAAGAACGCGACCGACGGCGCGATGATCATCGACGGCATGGACCTGCTCTACACTGGCCGGTTCGACGGATTCTGCCTCGTCTCCAGCGACAGCGATTTCGCCCGACTGGCGTCCAGGCTGCGCGAGCAGGGACTGCGGGTCTATGGCTTCGGCGAGCGCAAGACGCCGCGGCCGTTCATCACCGCCTGCGACAAGTTCATCTTCTTCGACGTGCTGGCGAGGCCCGCCGAGCCCGATCCCATTGAACCGACGGCGCCCGAAGCGCCGAAGAAGAGGACCGCCGCACGACGGACCGCGAAGGCGCCTTCCACGCCCTCGCCCTTGAAGCGCTCTGGCGAGGGGATCGACGACGCCACCGCCGCGCTGTTGACCTCCGCCCTCTCGGCGGTCGCCGACGACACCGGATGGGCCAGCCTCGGGGCGGTCGGCAGCCACATCGCGAAGCGCGCCCCGGAGTTCGACTCCCGCAACTACGGCTTCGCCCGATTGAGCGACCTGGTGGAGGCCACAGGGCTGTTCCAGCTGGACCGAACAGCCAAGAGCGGCGGGATCGCCGTCAGGCTGAGGTGAGGCTGCGCTTGTCGCGCGCCGCAGCCTGGAGCGCCTGCCCTTCGTCGCCTCTATAGCGGTCGGCGGACCCGAACGCGGCGAAGCCGCTGAGCTTGGTCTCTGCTACCGATCATCGGGTTCTGACGCAGCGCCATTTGGCTCATCCGGCGGATTGAAACGCCAATTCTTCACTTTTGGATCTTCCTCGCCGACGGCTGTCACCCGCAGCGCGTTCCCGTAAGCGTCTGCATAAGCAATGACGCAGGAGGGCGGCGCGCCTTCGCAGGATTGCGCCGCAATCCCCCGAGCCCGCAGCGCTTCAAGCGGCGGGTTCGGTGCGCCTGGGCTGGCCGACGCCGCTCCGGTCGCTTCCTCGACCTGCCAGCCAGCATCAAGCAGGCGGGTGTTGGCCTGGGTCGCGTCCATGCCCTGTCGCAGAAAGCCGAAGTCGGCGGCGCGCTCGCCCGCCTCGGGGCCGCTCGCCGCGTTCCCGTTCGCGTCGGCCGAGGGCGCGACCGGCTGCGGGGCCGTGGCGCAGTCTCGCAGCATCCTCAAAGCCCGTGACGAACCGTTGAGCCGCGCCCGCAGATAGCGTCCGGCGAAGGTCATTCGCACCGAGCGAGAGGATTCGACCAGAGGCTCCAGCCGGCCGCCCGCCGGAAAGTTGATGGGCTCGAACAAGGCCATCGCCTTGGTGGCCGCTACGCCCTTCAGCACGATCGGCGGGCCGTCGTCGAAAACAACGGCCGCGATCGTCTCCTTGCCGGGCTCCAATTCGAAGTCGTCGCCTCCCACGCCGATCTTGAAAGCGCCTGTCGCATTTGCATAGGCGACAAAGACGCCGCCGCGCGCCTGCGCCGCCATGGCGCATCCCTTGTCAGCGTCGTTCGGAAGCGGCGCTCCGATCCACCCGCGATAGCGGAAGTCCGCCCCTTTCTCCTGCGCGACGGCGGGCGCGCAGGTTGCGAGGCCGCAGATTGCGAGCAGAAGGGAGAATTTCATGCGCTGACCGTCCCCATGGCGACCCCCGGGATTGTAGAGGCGCCGCCGCCGACGGCCAGCGCATGCCGCGCCCCAAGTCAAACCTCAGCGGAGAGCGGACCAGGAATCTCGCCGCCGTCTCGCGGCGCGCGTCCGGACGCGTCGGGCGCTTGCGCCGTCCACCCCTGGGCCCACAACGCACACAGATGCCGCCTCTCGCGCGAGCGAAGCTGCGGCGGCGTCGATCGAAAGCCAAACCGCCGACCCCGATTGCCCCCCGCCTCCGGTTCGGCTAGGTTCCGCCCGGCTCTCGGCACCCGTAGCTCAGCTGGATAGAGCGCTGCCCTCCGAAGGCAGAGGTCAGAGGTTCGAATCCTCTCGGGTGCGCCAATTTCGACAGAGCGGCCGGAGTTCGGCTGCCGCCGCAAGGTCCTGCGCCTGCGACGCAGTTCGGAGGATCAAAGCGCCCGGATCTGGCGGGGCCGAGACGCTTTGAGGCTCTTCGGACTGTCAGGGTGCGTGTCTCCTGCTTGCGTCCGTCAGAGCAGGTCGGCGATGCTCGCCCTATCCCACTTGTGATGCCAGCGCGGCTTCGGGACCGCCCAGTCCGGGCCGTAGATTTTCTCGAGGTAAAGGAACGGGTTGCGCGGAACAGCGCAGGGCACCTCGAACAACGGGACATCCACGGGCGGAAAGACGTCACTGCGGCTGAAGACGGCTCTGGGGCCCGGGAACCACGTCACGCGCTCGCCCTCTTCATAGACCCCGACGAACACGTCGACGGCTTTGGCGCCCCGGAGGGACACATGCCGGTGGCTCACATAGTTGCCCTTCACCGAATAGCCTCGGGCCGAAAGGTGCTCTGAAACAATCTTGAGGCCCTCAGAGAACTTGGCGGCGACGCTCTTCGGAAAAGCGATGATGATATCAAGATCATCATCATGCGGGATCAGGTCTCGGTCCCGAACGATCGAGAGAACAGACCCAAAACCAAGACAAACGTCCGGGGTTATGTCTCTCAGATCCGCCACAAGCTGATTGGCGTCCTTGAGATACTCGACCTTCTCCTCCGCCGACCAGAACCGGAATGAGCGCGTGACGCCATGCGTCGTCCATTCGACCTCACGCGGCAACAGGATCTGATCGTTCACCACCTTGCGTATGTCGGCCTTCGCCTGACGCGAAACGCCCGGCTCAGCGCGCAAATTTCTCTTCATGCCGCGGAATTCGCCGGCGAGCGCCTCCAGGACGATTCGATCAAGAGCGGCGATCGCCTGATGGCACGTCGCCGGATAACCGCCGACCGACGCCGAGAGCACGTCCTCGAACATGCGCCGGCGCGCCTGGTGGTCATAGACCTCCCGCCATTGCGCGTCGGCGGTCTGCACCTTCACGCGAAGCGCCCAGGCCCGGGCGGCCCACTTCCCGCCGCGGTTGTTGACGATCAGACGCCGGTACGTTCCTGGCGCTGCAAGCCGCGCCTCCGCCCAGGGGGACTGATCCTTCTTGGTGTGAAAGCCGACTCGCGCCCACTGCTTCTCGAAAAAAAGCCGAGCGTTCAGCGCCTTCTCCGTGCCGGGATAGACGCTGCTGGTGTGAAGCGCGGCCTTGGAAAGGTCGCTCAGATTGCCGTCAGCATCCTCTAGGCTCATGGAGCCGAGGTGGAGCGTGCCAGCCTCGGAGAGCTCGAACCGGACCACCTTGATCGGCTCATCCAGAAGTCTGATCCGCAGAGGATCATCCGTGGTCGAGGACTGGAAAAACAAGTCAGGAAAGAAGTCTCGCCGCAGCCTCATGATGGCTTCGACGCGGCTTTCAAATAAAGAAATATCTGGCATCAGGTGGGCCCGGAACGGTATAAGAGATATGAGGATTCTGAGCCTGCGCCCGCTTCGAATGGCACGGTGGACGGCGCGGGGACTAGTTAGGGCCTAGCAAGACATGTCGTTGGCGCGACGGTAAAGTGCAAGATTCGCCATCCGGCATTCAAGGACGGTTGCTTCATGATGCTTCTTTCAGGTCGACCTGCACTGATGGCCTCGGATGAGAAGGCCGTGCTTGAAGGGTGTAGCCTCACGAACGAAACCATCGAGTTAACAATCCGCACCCCCGCCCATCTTGAGGGCGAGCCCCAATTTTCGATCGCGTGGAGGCCAGGATCCGACCAGGAGCAGCCCCGGAAGCTCGAGGACATCGCTCCTACGTCGCAGCCGTCCAGCAACGTCTATGTGTACCATGTTCCGATCCGGGCGGTCGGCGCAACCGTTCGCAAGGAATGGATAATCAGTTTCCGGGCCGATGTGAGGCTCCGGTGGCCGGCGCCTCATCAGAACTCCCCCGGATCGGCGGAGGCGGCGGACGGTCGGTCGCTGCCGATCAGCTGCCAGCCAGGCGTCTTGCCGTTTCGAGCCGACATCGGCCGCCGCACGATCATGCTCTACAGGACGGAAGCGGGCGCTCTGGAACTGCGTCTGGATCGCCGGACCGGTTCGCTGAAGCCCACCAAGAGCGGCAAGCGGATCATGATGCTCGTCACGGACATTCGCCGGGGGGGCGGAAAAACGAAGGCGGTGTTCCAGCTCGCCGAAGCGCTTGCGACCGCGGGTCACGACGTCCGCGTCACTGCGCTGTGGTTCTCCAACAAGCAACCGAAGTTCCGATTTCCGGACAATATCGGCTTCGACTTCATCGATGGCTCTTATCGTCAGGCCGCCGAGGATCGCAGCTCAGGCGAGAGTGGATTTCAGAGCGTCAACAAGAACGTCACGAAGGCGACTGACGAGAAACTCGTCAAATACTTCAAGGAGCACGATCTCGATTTCATCTACGTGCCCAATTATGACTCGCCCATGTACACGTTCATCAAGGCGAGTGTGGGCCCTCAGACCGTTCTGGTGATCGGAGACCACAATCCGCGGCGCCCTGAAATGGTGGAGAAAGGCGCGCCGAACGAGCATTTCGTCTGGGCGCTCAACAACTTCGACGGCGCTCACACGGTCAACCCTCTCATCGGCGAGCTTCTTCAGCCGCTGACGAAGAAGCCCGTCTTCGCGATACCGAACATGGCGGACCTCGGAGAGCCGATCCGTCGCGGGGAGGAGTTCTTCGCAACCCGGAAATTGATCTCAATCGGACGCCTGGTCGGAACGAAGCGGATGAGTCACGTCATCGACGCCTTCGGCCTCATCGCGGATCAGTTTCCGGAGTGGTCGCTCGATATTTTCGGCGAGGGCGAACGACGGCCCGAGTTGGAGGAGCAGATTGAGAGACTGGCGCTCGGAGACCGGGCGAGGTTGCGCGGCTTCGATCGCGAGGTCACGTCCGTTCTGGCCGCAGGAGCGATTTTCGTCACCGGCAGCGCCGCGGAGGCTCACCCTCTGGTGCTGATTGAAGCGATGGTCGCGGGATGCCCGGTCGTCAGCTATGACAAGCAGTACGGCGCGAAATACATGATCAAGAATAACAAGACGGGGTTCCTCGCGCGCGACAACAAGCGCGATCAACTGGCCGCCGCCATGGCCAAGGTCATGACCATGATCGAGTCTCGTGACGAGAAGTTGCTGGAGGTCATCAAGACCGCAGAGGCTTCTGTGAAGAAGTTCGATCGGAAGCGGATATCCGCGCTCTGGGTCCAGAAGGTCGACGAGCTTTGCGCAGCAAAACGCGCCCCCAGCCGGCCGACCTCAACCGAGGCGCTGCCAGACGCATCCGTCCCGACCGCTTAGGAGGCAGCGCGCCTCTGCAGTTGGGAGAGCAGCAGCGCAGGGCCCTGCTCCAGCCTATGTGGTGCCGGGACTTCCGCTGGCTCGCTCGCGCCCGGGATTCCCCACCGACATGAGCGACGGCGTTCCGGCCTCCGCCTCGTCGGCCGCCCGGTCCAAGCCGCCGCCCGCGCGACGACGCGGCCAAGCATCGCCGCGTCTGCGTCCGGGGGAGAACCGCCCGGACCCTCCCTCAGCCGCCTCTACTCAGCGTCGTCCTCTTCGGTGTCGACGTCGCTATCTCCGACGCTCTTCCCGGCGTCGCGGGCTTTTAGATCCACCGGCCTCGAGGCAGCTGCCCTCCGCTTCCAGTTATTGACAAAACTGGAAACGACCTCGGGAGAATCAGTTATGCGCACCATATTTTCGGCATTCTTTCTTTGAGCAGAATATGTAAAATTATAACTTCCTGTAAATACCTCAGCGTTGTCAATGATCATTACCTTGTTGTGCTGAGTCTTTACATTAGCATCTATCAGAATCGGGATTCCCTGTTTCATAAAATACAACAAGTTTTTGCTTCGTTTCTTCTCGGAGCCGATCGACATGATCATCTTCACGTCCACCCCGCGCTTATGGGCGTTAGCCAATCCTCTCATCAGCTTCTTGTTCGAAAAGAACATCGCCTGGACAAGGATCTGCCGCTGAGCCTTGTCGATAGCGTCGCCCAGCATATCGTCGCAGGCGTCGCCCGGCGTGAAACAGGCATCGACCCGCGCGTTGTCCGCGTGCAGCGCGGAAGACGCCGCGCCGTTCATTGTCTCTGCGCTCGCAGACGAGACCGTCGCTAGAGCGACCAGAGCGACCAACAGGCGCGCCTTCATCATTTCCCTTATCCCTCACCGAGCGCTTCTCGAGGCGCCCGAGGGCGCCAGCGGTTCGCAACGTCGACGCTGAAAGCGGCCACAAGGGGGCGGAGATCAGCCGAAAGCTGGCTGGTCTGAGTGATCGGAGCGGCAGACTGATCTGAGCGCCGAGACGAGGCCCATCTCCCGATCGGGACGCCGGGCCGCCCGACCTGGCGCAGTCCGCCTCGCCGCCTTCCTGCGGACCTTCGCCTGGCGCTCACGCCGCCCCAAGGGAGCGCCAGGCAAGTCCCAGCGGCGCGACGGCCCCCAGGCTCGCGCCCGCCGCCTGACGGCCCTACCAGCGCGGCTCGTCGTAGCGGGTGATCTCTTCCTCTTCGATGGGCTCGTCGCGGCTCACGCGGCGCCACCGGTCGTGGGGCGCAAACTCCTCGACATGGTCGCGCCGGACCACCACGGGAGGCGGAGCCCGCCGGACGATCACACGCTCCTCGACCCGCTCCTCGACCGGCTCCTCGACGGTGACGCTGCGCCAGGCCGGCTCCTCGACCACGGTCTCGCGCTCGATCGGCGCCTGCTCATAGCTGTGCCGCTCGTAGTAGCTCTGCGGCATGTCGGCCGCGAAGGCCGGCGCTGCGGCCATGACGGAGAAAAGCGAAAGCGCTGTCGCAAGACGCATTACGAGTACCCTTGTCTGCCCTCGACTCAGAATGTCCCAGCAAGCTTGGCCGGATCATGGCGGAGATTGGATCGGAACAGGCGCTGCGTCTCGCCTGTTACTCCGGGGCATAACAGGATCAGGAGACGCGTCATGGCACGACTGGATCGCGACCCGCCGGAGCCTCAGAGCCCCTACGCCAACACCTCGGAGACCGATCCGGGCGACCGCGCCGTGCTGGAAACCGCCACGGGCCGCGCGGCCCCGGCCGAATCCGACGCGTCCAGCGTCTGGGAGGAGGAGATTCGCGAGAAAAGCGTCGGAGGCGAGCCGGCGAGCAGCAGGACCAACTTCCACACCTCCGGCACCGGCGCCATCGAGACCGAAGACGGGCTCGACGAGACCGAGGAGATGCTGCGCCATACGGCGGAAGACATTCCGGACGTCGACACCGCAGATCGGCGTGACGGCGAACCCGTTTTCGACAAGGCCGAACGCAGCTGAGCGCCGCGGATGGTCAGGAATCAGCCGAGATCTGCTCCATTCCGCACTGCCGCGGCGACTTGTCCGGCCGCCACCGCAACAGCTTGGTTCCATGCCGAAACCGGTCGCCGGTGACGTGATCGAAGCGCACTTCGACCACCAGCTCCGGCCTCAGCGGCTGCCACTCCGCGCTTCGCTCGGCGCTCCAGCGGCTCGGCCCGCCCGGCGCGCGGCCGGTGAAGCCCGGCGGCTCGCGGAGCGCTTCCAGCCGGCGCGTGAGCTCCGGCCGCTCGGCGTTCGAGATGGTCGACGTGAAGCCGACATGGTTCAGGCGCCCTTCGGCGTCGTAGAGCCCGAGCAGCAACGAGCCGACGAGCGGGCCGCCGCTCTCGTAGCGGAAGCCGCCGATGACGCAGTCGGCGGTACGCAAGCGCTTGACCTTGACCATCGCCCGCTCGCCGGGCGCATAGGCCCCGTCGAGGCGCTTGGCTACGACTCCGTCGGTCGCGCCGTGACCGGCGTCGCCGAGCCAGCGCTCCGCTTCGCCCCGGTCCTCGGTGGACCTTGAAAGCACGGCGCTTGGGGTCTTCAGGAACCTGGACGCGAAACTCTCGAGCTCGGTCCGGCGCTCCGAAAGCGGCTTTTCGAGAAGCGCTCCCGCGGCTGGCGCCTGCAGCATGTCGAACAGGATGAGCCGCGCCGGCGTGGCGGCGGCGAGCTTCCGCACCCGGCTCTCAGCTGGGTGAAGCCGCATCTGGAGAGCGTCGAACGAAAGCCGCCCGTCCGTCTCGATGACCAGTTCGCCGTCAAGCACGAACGGGTCGGCGGCCACGCCGCGCAGGAACGCGACGACCTCCGGAAAATAGCGGCCGAGCGGCTTGCCGGATTTGGCCCTGAGCTCCACGTCGCCGCCCGCCTTGAAAGCGAGGCAGCGAAAGCCATCCCACTTCGGCTCGTAGAGCCAGCCCGGTCCTTCCGGCAGCGCTTCCGCGGAGCGCGCCTCCATCGGCGCCGTGGCGAGGGGGACGCCGAACGGCTCTCCGGATGAGGTTTCGCGTGCAGGCGCCATCGGTGCTTTGTCGCGCTGACGCCAGCCGTTTCAAGGACTGAGCGGCCGGCGTCTAGGCCGCCGCTTGCCTGACGTCCGAGATTACGAAGCCGCTGCGGGGAATGGCGGGGATGTGGGTGAGGTCGAGCGTGAGATCCTGCGGCGGGACGCGGTAGCGGATCTCAGCCGTTAGCGCCCGGGCCATCGCCTTGACGACTTCGATGGTCATCCATTCGCCGGGGCAGCGATGGGTCTGCTCATGGGCTCCGCCCCCGGACGGGATGAAGCTGAAGGGATCGCCGGCCCAGTCGCGGAAGCGCTCGGGACGGAAGCTCTCCGGCTCCTCCCAGCTGCGTTCGTCCCGGTTGGTGCCATAGAGGTCGAGGAAGACCCAGTCGCGCTCGGCGAAACGCCGCCCGCGCCACGCGAACGGCTCCAGCACGCGGCCGGCCATGAGCGGGATGAAGGGATAGAAGCGTCGAACCTCTTGGGTGAAGCGATCGAGCGCGCCTTCGTCGGATGCGATTTCGTCGGCGAGCTCCGGCCGGTCGCGCAGCGCCATGGCGGCGAAGACGACGTAGCGAGCGTTGGAGACCGTCGGCCGCAGGACGTTGATGAGCTCCACCGCAGCCGCCTCGACGCTTATCAGCCGCCCGTCCGGCTCCCGATGGCGGGAGATGATGGCGGTCGCGCTATCCTCGGGAACGCGCCGCGCGCCGCTCCGAATGTCTTCGATCACGGCGCGGGCCCAGCGCTCCGTTCGCGCGCGCAGCAGATGGCCTTTCCAGTTGCGCGGCCCGATCGAGCCGGCGCCGTCGATCATCGCGTTGAACTCGCGCGTTCTCTGTTCGACCTCTGCTTGCGTCAGATCGAGGCCTGCCCACGCGCAGACGGCGCCGCACAGGATGACGCTCGCCTCCTCAAACAGCGTGACTTGCTCGCGCCCTGACCAGGCGCGCGCGCGGGCGCAAAAATGCTCGCGCACGCGTTCGCTCAACGGGGCCAGCCGCTCGGGGCGCATGAAGGACAGGAACATCTGCTTGCGCTGGCGGTGAGCTTCGCCATCGAGCTCCATCACGCTGCCCTTGTCCTGGATCAGCGCGAAGGTCGTGAGCGGCATGGCGCGGCTTCGGGTGAAGCGGCCCGGTTGATAGAACTCCCGAGCCGCAGCCGCCCCGGTCATGCAGACGACGGGCGTGAGCATGATGCGCGTCTCGAACGCATCGGCGCCGAAGCGGCGGCGCCTGGAGGGGATGAACGCGTAGCCTTCCGACAGGAAGGCGAGGCTGCTGTCGAGTGCGGGATCGCGCGGAATGTCGGCCATAGGCGGCACGAAGGCGGGAGGCTCGCGGATTGTTCCCGCAGCCGCGCGTCACCAGTCCGTATCGGACAAACCGTGCGCCGCGAAAAGCTCAGGCTCCTCCGGAGTCGTCAGTTCGGGCGCCAAGGGAGGGTCGACGTCGAGCGCCGGGAATGGCTCCATCACCTCGAAGTCGGCGCGCTCGCCCTCGACGTGGCGGAGCCGGATCAGCAGCCTTCCGAAATGCCCACTATCGATCGCGGCCGTCTGGCAGCGCGCGCAAGCCTTGAGCGTCAGGCTGGCCGCAATCAGATAACCTGAGGCGTAGCTGCGATTTGATACAGGGTCCCGCCACACCGCTATCGAATAGTCGACCGGCCCGGCTTCTGTGCCGTCACAGATCAGCAGCGCCTTATCTGCGCAGACGGTCTGAAGCATCGAACCAAGCCTGTTGCGCGCAAAACGCGAGAGATCGAAACATAGCGTTTCCGCTAAGGAACGCCAGATGGCCCGCGCGTAATGAGATTGACGCAGCGCGGGAGCGGGCGCAGGAACATTCTGCCGTTGCAGCGCTTCACTTAGGGCGCGGAGCGCGTGGTCGACGCACCGCTTTCCATCGGGGCGACATCCGAATGACCGACGGCCAGCACTGACGAGCACCGAGGGGCCTCGGGCAAAGAGATGACTATGGCGCAAGGGGATGAGACCGAAGAAGACCGCATCGCCCGCCAGCGCGCGCTGGGGGCGGAGCTCAAGCGGGTCTTCGGTAGCGTGATTGAGGAGCGGCTGCCGGAACGGCTCCAGGATCTCGCGGCGCGCCTGGAGTCACAACTCGCGCAGCATCGGTCGGAAGGCGAGAAGATGCCGGCCGCGCCGGAGGCCAAGCGCCCAAAATGAGCGCCAGCCGTTAGATTTCGTCGGCCGTGGTGGCGTCGAGCAGTGCGGCGAGCCTGGCGCGGGCGCGGTTCAGGCGGCTTTTCACAGTTCCGATCGGGCAGCCGCACACTTCCGCGCATTCTTCGTAGCTGAGGCCAAGACCGCCGATCAGGATCAGCGCCTCGCGCTGCTCGTCGGGCAGCTTTTCGACTGCCGATCGCAAGGCCGAGGTCGCCGGAAGCCAGGCTTGCGCCGCGGCTGCTCCGACGTCCTCCGGAGCCGTGTCCGACATCATGTTGCGCTCGCGGCTGCGCCGCTTCGATAGCGAGATGTGGGTGTTACGCAGGATGGTGAAGAGCCATGCCTTCAGGTTTGTGCCCGGCGCGAACTGATGGATGTTCGCGAGAGCGCGCACGAGGGTCTCCTGGACGAGGTCGTCGGCCTCGATCACGTCCCGCGTCATGGAGCGGGCGAATGCGCGCAACGCCGGGATCAAGTCGGTGACGGATCGGGCAAGGTCCGACCGCGCGCGATCGGTCGACGCAGACGCTTCCTGCGCCTGCTCGACTGCCTCTCGATGCTCCATCAGCGCCGGCTTCTCCGTCACACTTGTTCCCACACCGGCATTCCCTCAACTGTGCGACGCCGCACGCCGCCAGCATCCCGGATCGGCTTCAGACAGCCCTCCGCCAGTCCGATGAGGCGCTGGGGCAACGGCTGCGCGAGTAGCTTTGTTCCGTACCTGCGGATTCCGGGGTAGTCGGGCGCCCACTTCCGTGCAAGGGTGGGTGCATCGATAGCGCTCCGCCAACGGCGACGTGACGCGCTCTCAAGCAACCAGCAGGACAATGCATTCGATCAGACCCGGCTAGGCTCTGGTCTCCAATTCAAGGAGCGCCGTCGGGATGGATATTGGCGAGTTAACGCGGCAGCTGCCGTATCTTCGGCGACATGCGCGGATGCTCCTTGGGCGGCAGGATCATGCCGACCTGATGATCGAGGAGGCGCTGCGCGAACTCCTGAGGACAGGCGACTGCGCCGCGATCGATTACGATCCCCGTCGGCAGTTGCTAAAGGCATTGTACGGGGCGCTTTACGCTCAGGGCCTGCCGGAGACGGCGACTTCTTCCACCGAGACGCATCTGCCAGTCGATGCGCGCCTGCAAAGCCTGTCGCTGCCGCGGCGCTCGGTGTTGCTGCTGCTCGCGGTCGAGCGATTGAGCGTGGCCGACGCCAGCGAAGTCACCGGGTTGAGCGGAAGCGACGTTCTGCGGCTGGCCAGCGAGGCCCAGAACGACGTCGAGCGCAGGCTCGAGACCGACATTCTCATCATCGAGGATGAGTGGGCGATCGCCAGAGATCTGCGCCGGATCGTGAGCGATCTCGGCCACCGCGTGACCGGCGTGGCGGCGAGCCGCGAACAGGCGCTCGAACTCGCCGCTCGCGACAATCCCGGGCTGGTTCTGGCGGATCTGCACCTCGCCGACGGCGACTCCGGAGTCGACGCCGTGCGGGAGATTTTCCGCGACCGACCGACGCCGGCGATCTTCGTGACGGCTTTCCCGGAGCGCCTGCTGGCGCGCGCCCGGCCGGAGCCGATCTACCTGATCACCAAACCGTTCTCTCCTGCGATGATCAAGTCGACCGTCAGTCAGGCGCTGTTCTTCGCCTGAGGATCAGGCGCGATCAGCGTCTCCATAGGCGCGGCGATAGGCGGGCCGCTCCGAAAGCCGCTGTAGATACGGGTCGAAGCGCTCCGGGTCAGGCAGCTTGCCCCAGGAGCGAACCCATGCGAGCAGCGCGCCGACCATGATGTCGGCCGCAGAGAAGCGCTCCCCCAGCAACCAAGGTCCAGGCTCCAGAGCGGCGTGCACACGCGCAAGCGCCTGCTCGAAGTTCGGCCAGCCGATCGCCATCGGCGGCGGCGGAGCGGCGCGCGGAAACACCATATCGGCAAGCGCGGGCTCCAGCGCGGCGGCCGCGTAACAGACCCAGGTCAGATACGGACCGCGCTCCAGGCTGCCGGGCGGCGGCGCCATCCCGGCTTCCGGGAACGCGTCCGCGACGTGAAGCAGGATCGCGCTGCTTTCGGTGAGCGGAACCGCCGCCGTTCCGTCCGGGCCGCGGTCGATCAGCGTCGGCAGCTTGCCGTCCGGGTTGAGGCGCAGGAAATCAGGACGCCTGTGTTCGCCCGCCTGAAGATCGACCGGCCTCAATTCGTAGGGCGCGCCAGTCTCCTCCAGCAGCCAGTGGATGCGCTGCGAGCGCGAGCGCGGATTGTGGAAGAGAATGAAGCGAGCGGCCATCGGGTCAGATCCTCGCCGACGCGCCCGCCAGAATGTCGCGGATTTCGCCCAGAAGTTTGACGTCCTCGGGCTTCTCGGGGGCCGACGGGGGCTTGACCTCCTCCTTCCGCTTCATCCGGTTCATGGCCTTGATCACAAGGAACAGGATGAACGCCACGATCAGGAAGTTCAGCGTGACGGTCAGGAACTCGCCATAGGCCAGCACGGCCCCCTGCTTCTTGGCCTCGGCGAGCGATGACGCGGTGACGGCGGGGGACAGACTGACGAAGTAATTCGAGAAATCGAGCCCGCCGACCACGGCGCCGACGACCGGCATGAAGATGTCGCCGACAAGGCTTTCGACGATCTTCCCGAACGCCGCGCCGATGATGACGCCGACCGCGAGGTCGACGACATTGCCCTTCATGGCGAACTCTTTGAATTCCTGGACCATCGACATTGCGGCATTCCCCTCCCTGCCCGATGACAAGCTGGCCTCGCCCCCGCTAGAGGTTATCGAAGCGGCGACGGACTAGGCAAGGCGAGGCGATTTGCGCCTCCGCCGGCCTCGATTGGGTTTTCCGGCGCTCAAGCGCGTGAGGGAGCGTTCGTCTTGCAGGCCTGGATCGTGATTGCGATCGCCCTCGCCTATCTGGGCGGCCTGTTCGCGCTCGCGGCCTATGCGGACCGCAGGCGGCCATTGTGGATGACCGGCCGGCTGAGGCCGTGGATCTACGTCTTTAGCCTCGGCGTCTATTGCACCTCCTGGGCGTTCTACGGCGCGGTCGGCTTCGCGGCGAAAAACGGTTGGAGCTTCCTCGCGCTCTCGCTCGGTCCGGCGCTCGCGCTGCTGCTGTTCGGGCCGCTCATCCGCCGCGTGATCCGGATCGCGCGCGCCAACAACATCACCTCCGTGGCGGACTTCGTCGGCGCCCGCTACGGCAAGAGCGAACTGGTCGCTGGGGCGGTGGCGATCGCCGCCCTGTTCGGCGTCACGCCCTATTTGGCGCTCCAGCTCAAGGCGATCGCCGCTTCGCTTGCGCTTCTGTCAGGCCCGGAGGCGTTCGGCGGCTTCGATGCCGCCTTCGGCGCTGCGGTGGCGCTCGCGCTGTTCGCGATGCTGTTCGGCGCCCGCAAGGTGGCCGCGACAGAACATCAGGACGGCCTCATGCTCGCGATCGCGAGCGAGTCCGTCGTCAAACTCCTGGCGTTCCTCGCCGTCGGCGTGCTGGTCGTCTTCGGGCTTCACGAAAGTCCCGCGGCGTTGCTCGCGCAGGCGCAGTCAACCGGCGCCACGGCCATCTTCACGCAGTCCCCGGACCTCTTGCAGCTCCTGTCGCTGACGCTTCTCTCTCTCGTGGTGTTCCTGCTTCTGCCGAGGCAGTTCCATGTCACCGTGGTGGAGAACCGCAGCGACCGCGAGCTGCGCCGGGCCATGTGGGCGTTTCCGCTTTACCTGCTCGCCTTCAACCTGTTCATCGCGCCGATCGCGATCGCGGGCCTCGTGGCCTTTCCGGCCCCGGCCGCCGTCCCGCCCGACGGCTTCGTCCTGGCGCTGCCTCTGGAGAAGGGCGCCGACTGGCTCGCCGCGATCGCCTTCATGGGCGGCCTGTCAGCCGCGAGCGCGATGGCGATCGTGGAATCCGTCGCACTCGCGATCATGATCTCCAATGATCTCGCAATGCCGTTCCTGCTCCGCGGACGAGGCGCGCGGCGGCGAAGCATGACGGAGCGGCTGCTCATGCTGAGGCGGCTTGCGATCGCGGGCGTTATGCTGGCCGCCTATCTCGTGCACCGCTGGACGAGCGGGGCGCAGCTCTCCGCGCTCGGGCTCATCGCCATGGCCGCGATGGCGCAGTTCGCGCCCGCCTTCTTCGGAGGCCTCTTCTGGCGCCGGGGCACGGGGCGGGGCGCTGTGGCGGGCGTGACGGCGGGCGTCGCCGTGTGGGGCTGGACGCTGGTCCTGCCGCCTCTCGCGGCCCGGCTGCCGGCTCTGCAGGGTTTGGTCGCAGACGGCCCGTGGGGGCTTGCCTGGCTGCGGCCGGAGAGCCTGCTCGGCGCCTCGTTCGGCGACCCGCTGGTCCACGGCCTCATCATGAGCCTCGCCGCCAACGCCCTCGCCTTCCTGACGTTCTCGCTGACGCGCGCGCCGACGCCGATCGAGCGCCAGCAGGCGGGCCTGTTTTGCGACGGCGCGGTTCAACCCGCGGCCGAGGGGCTGAGCCCTCCGCCGCGCCGGCCGCTGCGCGCGCGCGCCACCGTCGGCGAGCTCATCCAGACCGTCTCGCGCTATCTTGGGCCGGAACGCGCGGAGACGGCCTTCCGCGGCTTCGCCATCGCGCGCAACGTCGAGGTCGAGCCGAACGCCGCCGTCGACCTGCAGACGCTCCGCTTCTCGGAACATCTGCTCGCCTCGGCGATCGGCCCCGCTTCCTCGCGGCTCGTGCTTTCCATGCTGCTGACCCGGCGCAACCTGACCACGACGGCGGCGCTCAAACTGCTCGACGAAGCTTCCGCGGCGATGCAGACGAGCCGGGACGTGCTGCAGAACGCGCTCGATCACGCGCGCCAGGGCGTGACCGCAATCGACCGGGACATGAAGCTCGTGTGCTGGAACCGCGAGTTCCGGGAACTGTTCGATCTGCCCGACGAGATGATCCATCTCGGCGTTGGCCTAGACGACATCTTCCGATTCAACGCCGCACGCGGGCTCTACGGCCCGGTCAACGCCGACGAGTTCATCGCCGACCGGATCGAGCGCTTCGTGGTGCGGCTCGAGACGCTGCGGACCCGGCTGCATCCGTCGGGGCGCGTCATCGAGATCCGTTCGGCCCGGATGCCGGACGACGGCGTCGTGACCACCTACACGGACATCACCGAGACCGTCGCAGCCCAGGAGGCGCTGGAGCGCGCGAACGAAACGCTGGAGCGCCGCGTGCGCGAGCGAACGCGCGAACTGACGCGGCTCAACCAGGAGCTCGCCCGCGCCAAGACCGAGGCGGACGAGGCCAATATCTCCAAGACGCGCTTCTTGGCGGCCGCGAGCCACGACATCCTGCAGCCGCTCAACGCGGCGCGATTGTTCGCAACCAGCCTGGTCGAGCGCGTCGACGCCGGGAGCGATCAGGCGCGGCTCGCGAGAAACGTTGATTCCTCGCTCGACGCCGTCGAGGAGATCTTGTCCACGCTGCTCGACATTTCGCGCCTCGACACCGGCGCGATGAAGCCGGAGCTGTCGAGTTTCCGGCTCGACGAGATCGTCTCGCAGCTCGCGCGCGAATTCGCACCGGTGGCGGCCGAGAAGGGGCTGAAGCTCAAGGTGCTGCCCACCAGCCTGACGGTGCGCTCGGACCGGCGACTGCTGCGGCGCGTGCTGCAGAACCTTGTCTCCAACGCGATCAAGTACACGCCTTCCGGACGGGTGATCGTCGGCTGCCGCCGGCTCCGGGGGCGCGTCAGGATCGAGATCTGGGACACCGGTCTCGGCATCGCCTCCGGCCAGCAGCGGCTGGTGTTCCGCGAGTTCAAGCGGCTCGAACAGGGCGCCAAGGTCGCTCCGGGGATCGGCCTCGGCCTGTCCATCGTCGAGCGCATCGCCCGTGTGCTGGAGCACCCGATCACCTTGCGCTCGCAGCCCGGGCGCGGCTCGGTCTTCGCGCTCGAACTGCCGACCGCAGCGGCCATGCCGGTGGTGGCGTCCCTGGAAGTGCTGCCCGCGCATCGGGCTTCGGCCCTCAAGGGCTTGGCGATCCTCGTCATCGACAACGAGCCCGCGATACTTGATGGGATGAAAACACTGCTTGAGAGCTGGGGCTGCACCGCCGTCACTGCCGCCAGCGAAAGAGAGGCCGAACAGGTTATCCTTAAGAGCAAGTTGACGCCCGACGTAATACTTGCCGATTATCATCTCGATGAGGCTGACGGCCTCGAGGCGATCGTCAAATTGAGATGGAAGCTCGGCGCGCCCATTCCAGCCGTGCTGATCACGGCGGATCGGTCGCCGGGGTTGAGGGAGCAGGCCGCCTCCAAGGACCTCCAGATCTTGCCGAAGCCGGTTCGACCCGCAGCGCTCAGGGCGCTGCTCGCGAAGGCGCTGACGAGGCGAGCGGCCGCAGAATAGAGCGTGCGACCACATCGCTGAGGCCGCTCGCCATCCACCCGCTGGCGGCGTGCGACACTCGCGTGGCTTGGCGGATACTTCGCGAACACGACATTTTCCGCCTGTCTCATCTGTTTCCGTTGGCGTGTTCGTTCGTGATCTCGCGGTGGCGGCGCGAGTCGATCGAGAAAACCGAAGCCGAGGTGCGGGCGGTCCCCGACGACTGGCATCTGGTCCTGCCGCCAATCTTCATCGTCGGCTTCTGGCGGAGCGGAACGACGCTCCTGCATGAGCTTATGGCGGCGGATCGGACGCTTGCGGCGCCGATCCTGATCGACGTCCTGTGTCCGTCCGATGCGCCATATCTGCGCGGTTGGAAACGTCGGCTCTTGCAGGTGGTGCAGCCGCCCACGACGCGCGGGATCGACGACGTTCAGGTGTTCTTCCGCTCGCCGCAGGAGGAGGAGGCGGCGCTCTGTCACCTCGGTGCGCCGTCGTTCTTCGCGGCATCCTATTTCCCGCGACGACGAGGCGAGATCATCGAGGAGGCGCTGTTCGCCCGGGACGGCACCGAGCCGGAGCGACGATGGCGCGAGGCGTACGCCAGCTTTCTCCGCACGCTGGTCGTCGCCTATCCGGGTCGCAGACTGGTCCTAAAAAATCCCGCGAACTGCACACGCCTGCGCCGCCTGATCCAGCTCTGCCCGGAGGCGATGTTCATCAGGATCGACCGGGATCCCGCGGAGGTGATCCCCTCGTTTGAACGGCTGATCAATCTCGGCGATCGCTATCTGTCGCTCCAGGGCCGATGGAAGCCGATGAGCGCTGACGAGGCGACGGCTCTGCATCGCAGGGTCATGGCCCGCTTCGACGCCGACTGGGCCGCTCTCCCCGCGCGGCGAACAGCGCGGGTCGCGTATGCGGACCTGATCCGCGACCCGCTCAGCACGATCGGCGAGATTTACGAGACGCTGGAACTGCCGCGCGGCAAGCGGGCGGAACGTCAGCAGAAGAGATTCTGGCTGCGCCGCGGGCGCTTCCGCAAGCCAGGCTGCGCGACGCGCCCGCCGACGTCAGCCTCTGTCACGTCCTGACCGAAGCTCTCAGCCGGGCATCCGCTCCGGCCACTGCCCAGCCTCGATCTTCGAGGCCGCAATGACGGCCTGGGTGCGGCTCTCGACGCCAAGCTTGGCGAGGATCGCCGAGACATGCGCCTTCACGGTCGCCTCGGAGACGCTGAGTTCATAGGCGATCTGCTTGTTGAGCAGACCCTGGCTCAGCATCATCAGGACCCGGACCTGCTGCGGCGTCAGCGTGCCGAGCCGCGCGGCGAGCTTCGCCGCCTCGTCGTCGCCCGCCGCGCCGAGATCGACGTCCGGCGGCGTCCATTCCTCGCCCTTGAGGACCGCGCGGACCGCCGCGCGCATCTTTTCGACTTCAAGCGTCTTCGGGATGAAGCCCGAGGCGCCGAACTCCATGCAGCGGCGGATGACCTTGGGGTCCTCGTTCGCCGAAACCACGACCACTGGCACCGCCGGATATTGCGCGCGCAGATACATCAGGCCCGAGAAGCCGCTGACGCCAGGCATGTTGAGGTCGAGCAGCACCAGGTCGAAGGAAGGATCGGCCTCGAGCGCCTTGGAGGCCTCGTCGAAGGAGCCAGCCTCGGAAATCTCCGCCGCGCCGCCCGACATCGCCTCCCGAAGGGCGCTCCGGAACAGCGGGTGGTCGTCAGCAATCAAGAGGCGATAGGAATCGTCGTCGGCGGTCGTCATGTCGGCTTCATAATCCTTCGCGCATGCAAAATCGATGCGTTACAACGCCTCCATTCACATTACGCGAAAGTCGTTGCGAATTTAGCGCTAGACGCGCGAACCGACGAAATGAACCACGAATTCGCGGCGATGTGGCCGGTCGCGGTGCTCGATCAGGAAGATCGCCTGCCAGACGCCGAGCGCGAGGCGTCCTGCGATCACCGGAATGGCGAGCGACACGCCGGTAAGCATCGCCTTCACATGCGCGGGCATGTCGTCAGGGCCTTCCAGGTCATGACGCCACCCGGCGTCACGCGGAGCCAGCCTGTCCAGCGCGTCGACCAGATCGTCCCGGACCTCCGGGCTGGCGTTCTCCTGGATCGTAAGCGAGCACGACGTGTGGCGCAGAAAGACGGTGGCGAGCCCATCCCCCGCGCCGGCCTGCTCCAGGGCTGCGGCGACCGCCGACGTGACGTCTGAGAGTCCGGCTCCGCGCGTGCGGACGGTCAGTCGCGCGATGGCCTGATGGGTCGCTACGCCGACGCGGATCTCGTCCACCGTCGCAGTGTCTGCCGCAAGCTTCATGAGTGCGAACATGACGCGCCGCGGCCTTGCGGCGAAGCCCCCTGTCGCGTTTTCTCGGTCGAGACCCCGCGGAGACTGAAATGTCGCGACCAATCACGATCGATCCTGCCTGGTTCGCCCCCGATGCAGCGCCGGAGGGCACGCGTGAACATGCCCAGGCGCTGATCGCGCAGGCGAAAGCGGCGCCGGACATCTGGGCGCTCGGTCCCGCGGCGGTGCGCGAGCGTCGCAAGCAGGGCTTTACGGCTTTCGTAATCGAGCCGAAGAGCGCCAAGGCGGAGACGCTGACGATCGACGGCCCCGCCGGACCGATCGCGCTGCGCGTGATCGCGCCGGAAAGACCGACGGCGGTCTATCTGCACCTCCACAGCGGCGGCTGGACGCTCGGCTCGAACGATCAGGACGACCCGCGGCTCGAACGGCTCGCAGACGAACTCGGCTTCGCCTGCCTTTCCGTCGAATACCGGCTCGCGCCCGAACATCCCTATCCGGCCGGCCCGGACGATTGCGAGGCGGCCGCGCTCTGGGTTGCGCGCGAAGGGCGCCGGCGGTTCGGCGCGGAGAGGTTGCTGATCGGCGGCGAGTCCGCGGGCGCGCATCTTTCGGTCGTGACGTTGCTGCGGCTGCGGGACAGGCATGGTCTGGCGCCATTCGCGGCCGCCAACCTGACCGCGGGCAGCTACGATCTTGGGCTGACGCCGAGCGCCCGCCGCGCGACCGAGAAATTCGTGCTGAACGGCCGCGACATCCGGATGTTCGCCGCGAATTACCTGCAGAACGGCGAGGATCTGGGCGACCCTGACGTGTCCCCGCTCTACGCCGACCTCGCCGGCTTGCCTCCCGCGATCTTCACGGTCGGCACGCGCGATCCGTTGATCGACGACACGCTGTTCATGGCGGCGCGCTGGGTCGCGGCCGGCAACGAGGCGGAGCTCTCGGCGTGGCCAGGATCAGGCCACGTCCATACCTCGCTGCCGGAGCCGAACGCGGCGCCGGCGTTCGAGCGCATCATGGAGTTCCTGCGCGGCCGGTCGGGCTGACGCAGCCTCCTCCTGCTCAGTGGTTGCCGGAGACCACGCTCAGCAGCACCTTTGCGACCTCGGCCGTGACGCGCCGACGGTACTTGCGGTGAACCAGCTGGCCGTTGTGGTAGACGTCCTGCTCGACGTAAAGAGTCACGCCGTCCCAGCGCAGAATGTTGTCGCTCTCGGTCGTCTCGATGACCTTGAGCCCCTCGATCAGCCGCTCATCGCGCTGCGCATCAGGCATTCCGTTCCCCGCTTCTCATTGCTCGCGCCGCATCGTGTGCCGCCGACCGCGAATTGTCGACCCGCAAGCGCTCACCGGCCGAGCGGGCCCGCCGCAAGGCGCTCGAGCGGGAAGCGTCGCACATCCTGCAGCAGTTCGACAAAGGCGCGCGCGCCGAACTCGGCGGCGGCCTCGCCGGCCCGCTCGGTCGCGGCCGCGGCGTCGCCGATCGCTCCGGACGCATTCAGGTCCTGCGACATCCAGCCGAAACCCGCGGGGGTGCCGGCCCTGAGGTGGCTGAACTCACGCTCCATCTCATAGGTCGCCGAGCGGAAATGGGCGGCCTTCGCCATCCGCGGCAGATCCGGCCTGAAGGCGAGCATCAGCGAGGTCTCGATCTCGCCGCCATGGATGCCATGGCGGGCCTCCTGGGCGGAAAAAAGCCCTTCCGGATAGCCGAAGCGCTGCCAGCTCACCGTCACCGCCAGCATGCCGTGGCTGACGCGCAGCGAACGCGCGATGACGTCGAGCAGCGCGGAGTTGCCGCCGTGGCTGTTGAGGAAGACGAGCCTGCGAACGCCGGCGCGGGCGACCGACGCGCCGATTTCGGTCCAGGCCCTGATAACGGTTTCCGGCGAAAGCGTCAGCGTTCCCGCAAAGGCCAGGTGTTCGGCGGACGCTCCGATCGTCTGCATCGGCAGGAACGTCACCGGCAGGTCATCCGGGATCAAGGCTTCGGCGCGAGCCAGATAGCCCTCGCCGATCATGGCGTCGACGCCGACGGGCAGGTGCGGGCCGTGCTGCTCGACGGCCGCCACAGGCAGGACCGCGACCCATGACGCCACGTCCGGATCGGCGAAGTCCTCCGTGGTCATGTCGACCCAGCGGCGGCGCGGGCACGGCATCGATGGGCTCCTCTCGATCAAACGGCTGTCTCGCGGGTATGGCGCAGAATGGCCCGCACCGCACGCTTCATGTCGTCGAGCGCGACCGAGCAACCCGCGCCCTGCGCGGCCGGAACGCCGGCTGCGATCTGCTCCGGCAGCAGCGGCAGATGCAGGAAGGTCGCAACCAGAGAGCCTCCAGCGGCCTTCCCCGCGGCTTCCAGGGCCAGATAGAGGGTCTGGTTGCAGAGATGTCCGCCGGCGTCGTCGGACAGCCGGGCTGGCGCGCCTGCCGCTTTGACAGCCGCGACCACGCCTTCAGGATCCGGCCAGTTCGCAAGCATTTGGTCCGGTCCGCCTGCAATGACGGGGCCGAGCGGCCCGAGGCGGCCGGCGGCGTCCGGGACCCCCAGATCGATATGGTTGCGAGCCTTACGTTCAAGACAGATCGCGTCCCGGGCGCCCGCCTGCCCCATCAGCAGGAGATGGCTTGGAGCCGCCATTCGAAGCAGGCGCTCCAACGCTGGACGCACGGCTTCGACGTCGACCGGCAGCACTTCCAGAGTGATCGGCGCGCGCCAGATCCGCTCCAGCTCCGCTCGTTCGGCAGCCAAAGCCTTGAGCAGGATCTGGGAGCAGTTCGGACCGCCCATGAAGCGCCCGAACGCAGTGATCAGCAGGCTCATGACGGGCTGCTCATTTCTCCGGCGTCGCAGACGGCCAAAATCAAACTTCCGACGAATTCATAGATGGACAACGCCTCGACTTTGATTTTTTTCGGGAAATATATCTCTTGCTGCAGACTTACAGGCGGCAAGGTGTTCACGCGATGAAAAGCCCGTACGCCAAGACCGTCGGATACGAACTACTGCACGCCGCCCGCCTCCATCGCGCCCGCAGCGCGCAACTTCTGGGAGAGCTTGGCTTATTTCCGGGGCAGGAGCAGGTGCTGACGCTGCTGGTCGAAGAAGACGGCCGGACGATGAGCGACCTCGCCGCGCAACTCAGGGTGCGCCCACCGACGGCCTCCAAAACGATCGCGCGGCTTGCGGCCCATGGACTCGTTGAACGCCGAGCCAGCGGCGGCGACGCGCGCGTCGTGCGGGTGGGGCTGACCGAGGAAGGACGGAAACGCGCGGAATCCGTGTACGCGCTCTGGGAGGCGCTGGAACAGGAGGCCGTCTCTGATCTGGACGCCAAGGATCGCAAGAGGCTGCGGAAGCTGCTGCGGAAGCTCGGGCGCAATGTCGCCGCCAATCTCCGCGGACGCGCGGTCGAACAGGAAGTCGAGGACGAGCTTCCTGAGGAATGACCCTCAGCGTCGCTCCATCAGATCCCGCAGCCGGCGCCGCTGCCGACCTTCGGCGTCGAAGTTTTCCGGCGCGAGCCAGGTCTCCATGGCGGCCTTCACTGCGGGCCAGTCGTCTTCCGTCATGGCGAACCACGCCGTGTCGCGGCTGCGCCCCTTGATGATCATGTGCTTGCGGAAGACGCCCTCGAAGCGGAAACCCAACCGCTCGGCC
Source organism: Hansschlegelia sp. (assembly GCF_035538955.1). Taxonomy (NCBI): domain Bacteria; kingdom Pseudomonadati; phylum Pseudomonadota; class Alphaproteobacteria; order Hyphomicrobiales; family Methylopilaceae; genus Hansschlegelia; species Hansschlegelia sp. The sequence goes on along the minus strand of NZ_DATLJK010000013.1, from coordinate 143,457 downwards.
GCCGCGCGTGAGGGCGCATTCAATGCGTCGCATTTCCATTCGTAGCGGCGGAAGCCGAGCGAGAAGGCGTGGTCGGCCATCAGATACATGGCTTCCGTCGCGGCCGCGGTCCGGGCGAGCGCCGGAGAGAACAGGATCGAGCCGACTTCGACGCTCCGGTGGTGGAGCTCGACGCGCATGAACGTCGCCCGGCCGACCGTCCGGTCCGTCTCGGCGTCGCGGATCGCCAGCGTGGCGTTGTCCGGAGAGGCCGCCGCGACGCGCAACGCCTCGGCCATCGCCGCCTGGCTCTCGAACGGTCCGTCGAAGAGGTAAGCGAACAGCCGCTCCTTCTCTTCGCCATGGGTGGGCGCGTAGAGATCAGCTGCGTCCTTCTCGGGTTCGAGCGGCGCAAGCGTCACGCGCCGGCCTTTCAGGACGGTCGGTCTTGGCCGAACCGGCGCAGGCCCGCTCACCAGGAGGCCGCGGGGCGGAGACAGCGTGGGATCGATCTGGGCGGTCATCGCGACTCGGGCTCTTGCGGAAGATCGTCGCCCGTTCCTGCCGCCTTCCGGCGTCGCCGACCAATGACTTTTGGTGACGGCCGACTCACAGCCGGATCATGGGCGACCAGCCGGTCTTCGGTTCGTAGCGCGAGACCGACCTCTGCTTGCCCTCGATCGGGAAGGCGATCCAGGCGCCGCCGTCCGCAGGACAGCCAGCCATCACGCTGACGCCGAAGAACTCCTTGTCGCCGCTGGCGTCGGTGCCGCTCTTCGCGATGATCGCCTTGAGGCGCCGCCTGATATGGTCCTGCCCGATGACGACCGCCTGCTTGCGGATCTCCTCCAGCTGCGGCTGCGAGCATCGATCGGCCTGCGGATGAAGGATCACACGCACCCGCACATTCGAGCGCCCCACCGTGGTGGCGGCCTCGAGCGACTTGGGCGCGGCGACGGCCGGTCCGGCGAACAAGACGGCGATGGCCGCGATGGCCGCGATCTTCATGACGAGCTTCCTGGGATCGACGCGCGAAAGCGGCGGGCTTTCACCCGCCGCTGCCATACACGCTCAGACTGTCCTCAGGCTGCGCTTCGCTGTCCGGCATGCCTGCCTTCGGCGAACTGCTCGACCATCTTCGCGTTGAAAGCCGGAATGTCGTCGGGCTTGCGGCTGGTCACGAGGCCCCGATCGACGACGACCGCTTCGTCCGAAACGATCGCGCCTGCGTTCTTCAGGTCGATCTGGATGGCCTCGAAGCCGGTCATTTTACGACCCTTCACCAGACCCGCCGAGATCAGCACCTGCGGCCCATGGCAGATCGCGGCGACCGGCTTGCCAGCGTCGAAAAATGCTTTGGCGAAAGCGAGCGCCGTCTGGTCGCGGCGCAGCGCGTCCGGGTTGAACAGACCGCCGGGAATCATCAGCCCGTCGAAGGCGGAAGCGTCAGCGGACGACAGCTCCTGATCGACGTTGACCTCGTCGCCGGGCTTGTCGTGCTTGAATCCTTTTATCGACCCAGAGCTCGGGCTGACGACTGTGACCGTCGCGCCCGCTTCCTTCAGAGCCTTCATGGGTTCGGTGAGTTCGACCTGCTCAAAGCCGTCGGTTGCGAGAATCGCGATTTTGCGGCCGTCGAGGCGATTGGCCATGACATCCTCCTTGAATTCGCGCTGATTGGCGGGGAGCGTTAGGGCACGATCGGGCGCCCTCTCTGGGCTCCGGTCTCGCCTATCCAACACGCTCGGCGTCGGGATCGTTCCCGCGTCGGCGCGGACCGTGGAGCAGACCATGCTGAAGACTGTCGAAGCCTTCGACCGCATCGGCGAAGAGAACGCCTTCGCCGTTCTGGCGCGCGCCACAAAGCTCGCTTCCGAGGGACGCGACATCATCAATCTGGGCATCGGACAGCCGGACTTCCCGACGCCGCCGCACATTGTCGAGGCCGCCATCAAGGCGCTGAGGGACGGCCATCACGGCTACACGCCGTCGACCGGCATCCTGCCGCTGCGCGAGGCCGTCGCAACGGACGTCCACCGTCGGTTCGGGGTCGAGGTCGATCCGGACCTTGTGATGATCGTGCCGGGCGGCAAGGTGACGATGTATGCGGCGATCCGCCTGTTCGGTGAGCCGGGCGCGGACATCCTCTATCCGGACCCCGGCTTCCCGATTTACCGCTCGATGATCGAGCACACCGGCGCAAACCCGATCCCGGTGCCGATCCGCGAAGAGAACGGCTTCGCGTTCTCGGCCGAAGAGACGCTCTCGCTGATCACGCCGAACACCCGTCTGCTGATCCTGAATTCGCCCGCCAACCCCACAGGCGGCGTCACGCCGGCAAGCGAGATCGACAAGCTTGTCGAGGGCCTAGCTCGGTTCCCGAACGTCGCGGTGATGTCCGATGAGATCTACGATCAGTTGATCTTCGACGGGCTCGAGCACCGTACGCTGCTGGCCTACCCGGAGATCCGCGACCGGCTGATCGTGCTGAACGGGTGGTCCAAGACCTATGCGATGACGGGATGGCGGCTTGGCTGGTCGATCTGGCCGAAGGCGCTTTACGACGACGTGCGCAAGCTCGCCGTCAACGCCTGGTCATGCGTCAACGCCGCCGCCCAATATGCCGGGATCGCGGCGCTCGAAGGCCCGCAGGATGCGGTCGTCCAGATGCGACAGGAGTTCGACAAGCGCCGGAAGCTCGTGACCGAAGGGCTGAACGGGCTCCCCGGCGTCCGGGCGGAGACGCCAAAGGGCGCGTTCTACGCCTTCCCGAACGTGAAGGAGACTGGCTGGAAAGCGAAGCCGCTGGCCGCCGCCTTGCTTGACGAAGCTGGCGTGGCGGTGATCGGCGGCCCCGACTTCGGCGTGCTCGGCGAGGGCTATATCCGGCTGTCCTACGCCAACTCGGCGGAGAACATCGCTCGCGCACTGGAGCGGATGCGGCAGTTCCTTTCGGAGCGCCAGGCGGCGTAACCGAGCCGGGCTGGGAGCGCGTTCCCCGCGCTCCCTTCCTGACTGGCGGTCAGTCCTGTCGCCTGCGCGGAGTCTGCAGGCGGTCGCCCTGGTCGGTCTCGAGGCCCGGGAATTCTCCGAGATTCTCCTGGATGCTCGCCTCTTCGACATATTCGCCGCGCTCGGCCGGGGTCACGACGCCGTCCGCCAGAGGGTTCGGCTCCAGTCCCGCTTCCGGGTTGGATTCGAGACCGGCCAGCTCACGGGCGCGCTCCAGATAATCGTCTTCGCGCCCGGCGGGGCTGCCCGCGTCCTCCCACAGCTTCCGGGCCCGTTCGCGGATTTTCGGGGTGATGGGGGTCTCGGACATCTCGATCTCGCAAATCATGTGGCGGCTTCGCCTGATGGCGGAGCCTCAGGGGCATAACGCTCGAAGAGCGAAAATTACGCCGTGGCGACGCCGGATTGTTTCGCCTGCGACGCGGTGGCCTCGAGATGAGCCACCAGCGGCGCGCCGAGACCGAGCTTTTCGGCGAAGGTCTTCAGAAAGCTCTGCTCGGCAGGTGAGTCCGGCTCGATCGTCAGCCGCGCCGCAAGCCAGACCTCGGAGGCGATCTGCGGCCCACGCGCTTCGGCTGCGATCGCATCGAGGTCGTCCGGACGCCCGAGCTGTTCAAGCAGGAACGCCTGCTCGTCGGTCCCCGCGCCTGAAGCCTGCAGGCCTTGGCGGATCTTCGAAATCTCCTCGCCGTCAATGCGCCCGTCCGCGCGCGCCGCCGCGATCATGGCGCGCACCAGCAAGAGCCCGAGAACCTGTTCCTCGGATGGGTTGGACGGCGCGAAAGGCGTCTCGGCGGGCGGGGGCGCGATCTGCACCGGCCCGGCCTGCGGCGTCGGCGGCTGCCCCGCGCCCTGCTGCGCCTGCTTTTCCTGGTAGTTCTGCCACGCCTTGTAGGCGAGCCCGCCGAGGATCGCCAAGCCGCCGAGCTGCATCCCGGAACCCGACAGCGGAGACTTCTTGCGGCCGCCGAGCAGCACCGAGGCGAGGCTGCCGGCGATCGCGCCGCCGGCGATGCCGCCCAGATTGCCGCGCGCCAGATCCTGCACCTGCTGCATCAGGTCGCCGGAGCCGCCGCCTTGCGGAGCCGGGCGTCGGTCGCCGTCTGGCGTCGGTCGGCCGCGGCCGGCCTGCTGGCCTGCGCCGAGAAGCTGGTCGAGGATCGCCCGGGCGTCGAACATGCTGAAATCTCCGTCGGCGGAAAGCCGTGGAGGAGGTAGGGAGGCCAAACCGCCGCAGCAAGCCCGACCGAGGTCAACGCGCCTTGAGCGCCGACGCCTCCCGGGCCAGCGACGTGATCCGGCTCCAGTCGCCCGCCTCGACCGCCTCCTGCGGCGCGACCCAGGAGCCGCCGACGCAGGCGACATTGCTCAGGGACAGGTAGCTTTGGGCGTTCGAGGCGTCGACGCCGCCCGTCGGCACGAAGTGCAGATCCGGCAGCGGCGCGATCAGCGCCTTGAGGAAAGCGGGGCCGCCCGCGGGACCCGCCGGGAAGAACTTCGCGAAGGTCGCGCCGCGCTCGGCGAGTTGCATCGCCTCCGATACGGTCGAAACGCCAGGCAGATACGGGATCGGGGCCTCGCTGCCCGCGGCCAGCACCCGCGAGCTCGTGCCGGGGCTGACCAGGAAATCCGCGCCCGCCGCGATGGCGGCCTGCACCTGCTCGGGCTCCAGCAGGGTTCCGGCGCCGACGGTGACGCCTTCGACTTCGTCAACGACGGCCCGCAGCGCGTCCAGCGCCTGCGGGGTGCGCATCGTGATCTCCAGCACCATCAGTCCGCCGTCACGGAGCGCCTTGGCGGCCTCCACGGCGGCCTGCGGCGACGAAAAGGTCAGAACCGGCAGCACCGGACACCGGGACAGGATCGCGGCCAGGCGTTCGGTCTTGGCGAGCGTGAACGACATGCGGGCTCCTTCCGGTTCGACGAACGGCGGAGGTCCATCGCTCCGCATCGCGCTGAGGTCAAGCGAGAGCGGCGAAAGTGAGGCGCAGGCGCCGCTCGCCCTTGCCTCTTCCGGCGGATAGGTTGCGGCGGTCGAAGCTCGACGGATGAATGCAGATGCCGCCTCGCAATGTTGAGCCGCATGGAGCGCCGGATCCGGTGTCGCGCGAAACCGCGCTGGAGCGGAAGCTCTGGATCGCCGGCTATGTGATCGTCATGCTGGTGCTGGCGGCAGGCGCAGCGCGCCGACTGATGACGCTGTTTTGAGGAGCGGGCCCGCCGCATGGACCGCTTCCGAACTGCACGACGGACGCCCGATCCGTCCTATCGTACGGCGATCCTGCGAATCGCGGCTCTACGCCTGCGGAACACTTCGAGCCACGACAGTGACTGACGGCTGCTTTACGACCATGCCTCCCGGCGCGCAGGCCGAGGCCGCGTTGTCGCCAGACCTCCTGTTTCTCGGCCTTGACGCGGGCGGGACGCGGTGCCGCGCCCGCATTCGCGACGCCGAGGGCCGCCTCGTCGGTGAAGGCGAGGCCGGGCCCGCCAATGCGCGGCGCGGGTCCCGGCTCGCCATCGAAGCGATGGTGACCGCCGCCCGGGCCGCGCTGGCGGCGGGCCGGCTGCCTGTGGACTCCCTCTCTCGCCTCGTGGCGGGCGCAGGACTTGCGGGCGTGTCGCAGACGCGGGAGATGGAGAAGATGCGCGCCGAGCCTCACCCGTTCGCGCGCCTCGAACTCGCCACCGACTTCGCGACCGCCTGCCTCGGCGCTCATGGCGGCGGCGACGGCGGCATCGTGATCGTCGGCACCGGCAGCGCCGCCTATGCGCGGATCGGAGGCGCGGAATTCCGGTTTGGCGGCTGGGGCTTCGAGGTCGGCGACGACGGAGGCGGAGCCCCCCTCGGGCGCGAGGTGGTGCGCCATGCATTGCGCGCGGCGGATGGACTCGCGCCACGTGGACCGCTCGCCGAGGAGGCGCTGGCCGCGCTCGGCGGCGATCAGGACGCCGCAGTGGAGTGGGTCGGCCGCGCCGCTCCCTCGGACTTCGGCCGGCTCGCGCCGCTCGTCTTCGCGCACGCTAACCAAGACCCTGAGGCGGCGCGCCTGCGTGACGAGTGCGCGGGCCACGTGACGTCCCTGGTCCTGCGCCTTGCGGCCTGTGGGGCGGAACGGGTGGCTCTGGTGGGCGGCCTTTCGAGCGCGATCGCCCCGCACCTCGAGGTCTCGGCGCAAGCGCTGCTGGTCGAGCCCGCTGCGGACGCCACCGAAGGCGCTCTCGCGCTCGCACGGAACAGCGCGCTGTGAGCCTCACGGCGCTCCTGCCCGACCGCCTGTTCGACGGCGACAGCTTCCGGGAAGGCTGCGCTGTCCTGATCGAAGGCGCACGGATCGCAGGCGTCGCGGCCGCCAACGAAATCCCTTCGCACGCTGCAGTCGAGGTCGTGCCCGGCCTGCTCGCGCCCGGCTTCATCGACGTACAGGTCAACGGCGGCGGCGGCGTGCTGCTGAACGACGATCAATCGCCCGCCGCAATGGCCCGCATCGCCGCCGCGCATCGCCGCTACGGGACCACCGGCCTGCTGCCGACGCTGATCACCGACGCGCGGGAGAAGATGGTCGCAGCGCTTCGAAGCGTCGAAACCGCGGTTGCGGCAAAGACGCCCGGCGTTCTCGGCGTCCACATCGAAGGACCCTTTCTCAACCCGGCGCGCAAGGGCGTTCACGATCCGGCGTTCATGCGAGCGCCCGACGAGGCGGATCTCGATCTGCTCACCTCGGCCGCCGCGGGCGCGATCCTGGTGACGCTCGCGCCAGAAATGGTTCACGCCGGCGCCATTTCACGTCTTTCAGCCGCCGGCGTCCGTATTGCGGCCGGCCACACGGAGGCCACTCCCGAGCAGCTCGAGGGGGCGCTGGCCGAGGGGCTTTCCGGCTACACGCACCTGTTCAACGCGATGCCGCCAATGGCGGGACGAGCGCCCGGCCCCGTGGGGGCCGCGCTGAGCGAGCGGAGAACGTTCTGCGGGTTGATCGCCGATCTGCATCACGTAGCGGCGCCCTCGTTGATGGCGGCGATCGCCGCCAAGGGGCCGCAGCGGATCATGCTGGTCACGGACGCGATGTCGACCGTCGGCGCCGAGATGACGGAGTTCGTCCTGCAGGGGCGGCGCATCTTGCGCGCTGGCGGACGTCTGACGACGGAGGATGGCACCCTCGCCGGCTCGGATCTCGACATGGCCACGTCCGTCCGCAACGCCGTGCAGCGCTTGCGAACGCCGCTCGCGGACGCCCTGGCGATGGCGTCCCGCAGCCCGGCGGAATTTTTGGGGCTCGAAAAAGAACGGGGCCGAATCGCGATCGGCTTCGCCGCGGACCTTGTGGCGCTCGACGAGAACCTTGAGGCGCGGGCCACCTGGATCGCCGGACAGCGGGAAGAAGCGAGCTGACGGATCAGCCACGAAAAGGCGGCGGTTCGAGCCGCCGCTTAGGCCTCAGCTCTGATCGCTGGCCTGCGTCGCCTTGGCGAGCAGCTCGGTCCAGACCATCATTCCGGTGATCCAGAAGGCGAACGGAGTACCTGCGAGAGGGTTCATCGACACTTTGCTCCACGCACGCGACTGTCTTCGGCCGCGACCAGGAAAGCAGCGGAACGTCCGCCGCGGCTCGTAGCATCAACTGCCTCTAGCCGCAGGGGTTCCTCAAAGTAGACGATGGTATCAGCGCAGCTTCGGAGGGCCGCCGGTCAGCGCAGATCGCAACAAGCGGCGTGACAGCGAAGCCCAAGAAGGCCGACGCAGCTCACTCGGCCGCGATGGCCTCGTAGCGGCGCGGCAGGTCGAGCTTGCCCCACACGGCGTCCAACGCCCGCGCGAGCTCGCGGATCAGCCCGTCATCATGCGCCGGCGATGGCGAAATCCGCAGCCGCTCGGTTCCGCGAGGAACCGTCGGGTAGTTGATCGGCTGGATGTAGATGCCGTGCTCCGACAGCAGCATGTCGGTGGCGGCTTTCGCCTTTTCGGGGCAGCCGACCAAAACCGGCACGATGTGCGTCTCCGACGGCATCACCGGAAGGCCGCGCGCCGCGAGCGCGATCTTGGTCTGCATCGACTGCCGCTGATGCCGATCCCGCTCGACCTGCGAACTCTTCAGATGGGCGACCGAGGCGCGCGCCGCCGCTGCGATCGCTGGCGGCATGGCGGTCGTGAAGATGAAACCCGGCGCATAGGAGCGGATGGCGTCGATGATCGGCTTCGAGGCCGTCACATAGCCGCCGATCACGCCAAAACCCTTGGCGAGCGTGCCCTCGATGATGTCGACGCGGTGCATCACGCCGTCGCGCTCGGCGATGCCGCCGCCACGTGGACCGTACATGCCGACCGCATGCACCTCGTCCAGATAAGTCATGGCGTTGTAGCGCTCGGCGAGTTCGCAGATCGCCGCAATCGGCGCCACGTCGCCATCCATCGAGTAGACGCTCTCGAACGCGATGATCTTGGGACGCTCGCGACCGGCCTCCTGGAGAAGCCGCTCCAGATCGTCGAGATCGTTGTGGCGGAACACCTTCCGCGCGCAGCCCGAGCCGCGCATGCCGGCGATCATCGAGGCGTGGTTCAGGGCGTCGGACAGGATGAGGCAGTTCGGCAGCAGCCGCGCGATCGTCGAAATCGACGCTTCGTTCGAGACATAGCCGGAGGTGAAGACGAGCCCCGCCTCCTTGCCGTGCAGGTCCGCGAGCTCGTGCTCGAGCAGGACCAGCGGATGGTTCGTGCCGGCGATGTTGCGGGTGCCGCCCGCGCCCGCGCCGACGCGCGTCGCAGTGTCGGTCAGCGCCGCCAGCACCTTCGGGTGCTGACCCATGCCGAGATAATCGTTGGAGCACCAGACGACGACGTCGCGCGCGCCGTCCGGCGCATGCCAGGTCGCGCGCGGGAAATCCCCCACCCGGCGCTCGAGATCGGCGAACACCCGGTAGCGCTTCTCGGCGTGGAGCTGCTCGACCGCGCGGCGGAAAACGTCGTCATAAGCCATTGGCGTCTCTTCCCGCGCACTTGATAATCATTCTAGAGCCAAATGTCGCGGCCTGAACCCCTGAAAGCGACAGAAGGCCGCAAGAAAATGGCTGCTAACGCGGCGCCGGCGCCTTGCGCTGCATCAAGCCGCGCCGAGCGCTTCCTGAGGGGGAACGCCGCTGATATAGGCGGGCGCAACGCGCCACCGCGGGAGGTTTCGCCATGACAGCCATGCGCCTGATCGTAGCCGGAGCGGCCGGCCGCATGGGACGCGCGCTGGTCCGCGCCATCGCGGAAGCCGAGGGCGTGACGCTCGCCGGGGCGTTCGAACGGGCCGGATCTGACGCGATCGGTCGCGACGCCGGGGAACTCGCCGGCGTCGGCCCGCTTGGGGTAGCGGTGGTGGACGATCCGCTGCCGCTGGTGGCCGCGGCGGACGGCGCGCTCGATTTCACGACGCCCGACGCGACCGTCGCCCTGTCGGCCCTCGCCGCCCAGGGCCGCATCGTCCATGTGATCGGCACCACCGGCCTCGACGAGACGCACCTGCAGCGCCTGGACGCCGCCGCCCGGCATGCCGTGATCGTCCGCTCCGGGAATATGAGCCTCGGCGTCAATCTTCTGGCGGCGCTGGTGCGGCAGGCGGCGCGCGCATTGGGTCCCGACTGGGACATCGAGGTGCTCGAGATGCACCACCGCGCGAAAGTCGACGCGCCGTCCGGCACCGCGCTTCTCCTCGGCGATGCGGCGGCGGCAGGTCGTGAGGTCGAGCTTGGCGAGAACGCCGTCCGCTCCCGCGACGGGCATACGGGGCCGAGACCCGCCGGGGCGATCGGCTTCGCGACGCTCCGCGGCGGAACCGTGGTGGGCGATCACACGGTGATCTTCGCCGGGGCCGGCGAACGGCTCGAGCTCACCCATCGGGCGGAAGACCGCATGATTTTCGCCCGCGGCGCCGTGAAGGCGGCGCAGTGGGGTTTCCGGCGCAAGCCCGGGCACTATTCGATGGCCGACGTGCTCGGGATCCCTTCCGCCTGAGCAAAACCCTCGGTGCAATCCGGCGGCGCCTGCGATAAGGGATCGCTGCCGCCGCCCGCGGCGCCGCTTCTGGAGCTCATGCGTATGGAACGTCGCCTCGTCCTCGTCCGACACGGCCAGAGCGAGTGGAATCTCAAGAACCTCTTCACTGGCTGGAAGGACCCCGAGCTCACCGAGCGCGGTCTTGAGGAGGCGAGAGAGGCGGGGCGCCGCCTCAAGGCCGAAGGGCTGAAATTCGATATCGCCTTCACCTCCAAGCTGCAGCGCGCGAAGCGCACCAACCAGTTGATCCTGGAGGAACTCGGCCAGCGCGGCCTGAAGACGATCGAGGATGAGGCGCTCAACGAGCGCGACTATGGCGAGCTGACCGGCCTCAACAAGGACGACGCGCGCAAGACCTGGGGCGACGGCCGCGTGCTGCTGTGGCGTCGTTCCTACGACGTGCCGCCGCCGGGCGGCGAAAGCCTGCGGGATACTGTGGCCCGCACCCTTCCCTATTTCGTCCGCGAGATCCTGCCGCATGTGCTGCGCGGCGAAACCACGCTGGTCACCGCCCACGGCAATTCGCTGCGAGCGCTGATCATGACGCTGGAACGGCTCTCGCCCGACGCTCTGCTGGAGCGGGAGCTCTTCACCGGGGCCCCGATCATCTACGAGATGAACGCTGACTCCACCATCGCGTCCATCAAGGACCTTGCCGGACCTCCGGCCGCAAAGGGCGAGCAGGCGGAAGCGCCGCCAGACCGGCCAGGCCGCGACGATACGAATCAGTAAGATGTGATTGGCCGTCGGCGCGATCGGGCGCATCTTTGTTCCGATGGCGCGTTCGGCGGATGCGAAGCCTGGTACGGCGGCGAGATCGTTCGGCTCGCTTGCGGCGCTCGTTCTTTTGCTTGTCGCCACCCAGCCTGCCAGCGCTGACGACCAGAACGCGGCGGGCGGCCCGGCCGGCCAAGCCGCCTCCGGGCGCGTGGACCCGTGCGGCGGCATCGATCTGGTCCAGGCGCTCAAGCTCAGCGATCCGGCTGGGTTCGAAAAATTCGAACACAGCGCCCGCGGGATCGCCAATGGCCAAGGGCTGCTCTGGCGGATCGAAAGCCGCGCCGGAAAGGTGTCGTACCTGTTCGGCACGATGCACTCGAGCGAGCCGGCCGCCAGAAGCTTCGACGATCTGGTCCTGCGCGCGCTTGGCCGCTCCACCGTCGTGGCGACGGAGCTGCCCGGCGCGAGCACCCGGCGGGTGGCCGCCGAACTTCGCCGGCTGGTGGCCAACCGGTCGTTCAGGCCCCAGGGCGGCGCCCTTTCGGGACTTGAGGACGACACGCGCGAGGAGGTGGAGCGGCGCATCTCGGTCGCAGGCATTCCGCCTGCAGTGGCCGATCAGTTGCAGCCCTGGTACCTCGCTCTGACCCTGTCGCGCTCGAACTGCGCGGCGAGCGCCGGAACTGCGACCGACACCGAAACCGCCGACGCGAGGATCGAACGGCTCGCCGTCGAACAGGGAGCAACCCTGCTGGGGCTCGAGAGCCCGGTGGAGCAGGTCGACGCCCTCGCATCCATCCCGGATGACGTGGCGCTGCGCATGCTGCGCGACACCGCCGCCAAGCGTCTGAAGCCGGAGGATATGGAGAGCACGATCACCGGCCTCTACTCGACGCGCCGGATCGGCTACCTGCTCGCGATGCGCGGGCCCGCGTGGGCGGGCGTGTTCGACATCGACGGCTATGCCGAGTTCATCTCGGCCTTCATCACCCGCCGCAACCTGACGATGCTGCAGCGAGCGCTGCCGATCCTGATCGCAGGCGACGCCTTCATCGCGGTCGGCGCGCTGCACCTGCCGGGCGATTACGGGATGGTCGAGTTGATCCGGCGCGCGGGCTTCAGCGTCACCCGGATCTGGTGACGCTGACCGGCGTCAGTTGGCGGGCGTCGCCGGCGAGGCCTGCGCGGTCTGTCCGCCGAAGCTCGAGGGCGCCGGGCTGATCACGCGGGGGCCGCCTGGACCGATCTGGTAGACCGCCAGCGCACGCTCATTGCCGCCGTCGGCCCGGAACCGGAAGGTGCCGTCGACACCTTTGAAACCGGAGGGGTTCGCGAAAGTCTCACTCGTCAGGGCGCCTGGCCCTTGCGTCTTCACCAGCGCAGCGACGAGGGACGTTGCGTCATAGGCGAGCGAGGCGGTCCGCACCGGCTCCGACCCATACTTCGCCTTGTAGCGCTGCGCGAAAGAGCGGAAGCCCGCGTCGTCAGGAGCGGCGTACCAGGCGCCGGCGAGGCTCGCGTCCCGCGCGAGCGCCGGATCATCCCAGAGGCCCGTGCCCAGAAGCTGCAGCCGCTTGAGGTTGACGCCGTTGGTGGCGAGCATCCCCACGATCGTTTGCACGTCGTCGGCCGTGTCGGGGATGAACAGCGCGTCCGCCTGCGGGAGCGACTCGGCGAGCCGGGCGACCGGCTCGGTCATCTTGGACCGCTCCGTCGGATAATGCTCCAGCCCGACCACTCGACCGTCCGCCTTGGCCACCGCCTGCTGGAACGCGGCCTCGACCACTGAACCGTAGCCGGTCTCGGGCAGCAGCGCCGCGAAGGAGCGCTTACCCTTGGACACAGCGTAGTTGACGATCCGCTGCACGTCCGATTCCGGCATGAAGCTCAGCAGATACACGCCCGGCGCCGCGACGTTCGAGTCGGTCGAGAAGGCGAGGATCGGCACGCCGCGAGGCTTGGCCACGCGCGCTGCGGCGACGACCGAATGCGCGAACAGCGGGCCGATGACCAGTTTGGCGCCGTCGTCGGTCGCGGCCTGAACCGCCGCCTGCGCGCCCTGCGCGCTGCCGCCGTCGTCCTTCACGACAAGCTGGATATCGGGCGTGTTGAACTCGGAGAGCGCAAGTTCCGCGGCGTTCCGCATCGACTGCGCCGCAAGCCCCGCATTGCCGGAGGCGGAGGCGGGCAGCACGAGCGCGACCTTCACCGACCCTTGGCCGACCACCTCGCCGAGCGGCTTGCTCTCGACCTGGGGCGTCGGAACGCCCTGCGTCGGATCGAGCGTCGCCTCGTCCGGCCCGCCCTCGGAGGCGCAGGCGGTCAGCGCGAGCGCCGCCGCGACGACGAGGGCGGCGCGCCTGAGGCCGCGCATGTGGAAGGTCATCATCATCACCGCCATTCGGGCGGCCGCCCCCGCTGCGCCCGCGCCGCTCGCCCCGATGATCCGCCAGGAGGCGCGGCTTTCCGCAGACGCGCGCCCCCGATAGACTTCGACTTCCGTACCTGACGAGTTCCGCGATGCCAAGGCCCGAGCGGCAGGATAGCCATCCAGATACCCCGCCCGCCGGCGACGAGGCGCGAAGTTACCTGATCGCCGGCCAGCGCCTGAGCGCAAGAGCGCTGCAGCCCGGTCTGCATGTGGTGGCGACCCCGATCGGCAATCTCGGAGACGTGACCCTGCGGGCCCTCGAGACGCTCGCCGCCGCGGATCTCATCCTGTGCGAGGACACCCGCGTCACCCGCAAGCTGACGAGCCACTACGGCATCTCCGCGCCGCTCGCCGCCTATCACGAGCACAACGCCGCCGAGGTGCGGCCGAAGGTTCTCGCGCGGCTCGAGCAGGGGCAGCGGATTGCGCTTGTCAGCGACGCCGGCACCCCGCTGGTTTCGGATCCGGGCTTCAAGCTGGTGCGGGACCTCATCGGCGCCGGCGGCTTCGTCACCGCGGCGCCTGGAGCCTCCGCCGTATTGACGGCTCTGGTGCTGTCCGGACTGCCGACGGACCGCTTCTTCTTCGAGGGATTCCTGCCGCCGAAGGCGCATGCGCGTCGCGCCCGCGCGGCCGAACTCGCGCGCGTTCCGGGCACGCTGGTGCTGTTCGAGAGCGGCCCTCGGGTCGCCGGCGCGATGGCGGATCTCGCCGACGTCCTCGGCCCGCGCGACGCTGCTCTGGCGCGGGAGCTCACCAAGCGGTTTGAGGAGGTCCGGCGCGGAACGCTGCCCGAGCTTGCGGCGGCGCTCGCCGCCGAACCTGATCCAAAGGGCGAGATCGTGCTGGTCATCGCGCCGGCCGAGGCGGCGGAAGCCTCCGAGGCGGACCTGGACGAACTCCTCAGGCAGGCGCTCGCCAGAACGACCGTGAAGGAAGCCGTCGCCGAAGTCGCCTCCGCCTCCGGGCTGCCGCGCCGGGAGGTTTATGCGCGCGCGCTCGAGATCAAAGCGGGAGCGTAAATGGCTCAGCCCGGCGCCCGGCTTCGAGCGTTCCACCGCGGCCTGCAGGGCGAGACGATCGCTGTGTGGCTGCTGCGCCTGAAGGGCTGGACGATCGTCGCGAGACGCTTCTCCGAAGGCCCGGGCGAGGTGGACGTGGTCGCGGCCCGCGGTCGCACCCTGGCCTTCGTGGAGGTGAAGGCGCGCGCCGATTTCGAGGCGGCAAGCGAGGCCGTAACCCGTCGCCAGCAGGCGCGCATCCGCCGCGCCGCAGAGAGCTTCCTTGCGCGACGGCCCGCTTATGCGGGATATCTCGTCACCTTCGACGTGGTGCTGATCGCTCCGCGCCGATTTCCGAAGCACATGCCGAACGCCTTCGGCCTGTAGCAGTCGCGGGATCAGTCATGTCGCTTCGCGTCGCCGTGCAGATGGATCCGATCGAGCGGATCAATATCGCGGGCGACTCGACCTTCGCCCTGATGCTGGAGGCGCAGGCGCGCGGCCACGAGCTTTTCGTCTACATCCCGGACCGTCTTTCGCAGATCGGCCGCAACGTCTTTGCGACCGGCCGTCCCGTCAAGGTGCGGGACGCGCCGGGCAATCATTTCTCGGCCGGCGAGGAGATGCGGATCTCGCTCGCGGATGAGACGGACGTGATCCTGCTGCGGCAGGATCCGCCTTTCGACATGGCCTATGTGACGACGACCCACATGCTGGAGCGCGTCCATCCCAAGACCCTGGTGGTGAACGATCCGGCCAGCGTCCGGAATGCGCCGGAAAAAATCTTCGTGCTCGACTTTCCGCATCTGATGCCGCCGACGCTCGTGACCCGCGACAAGGCGGAAATCGCGGCCTTCCGCGACGAGCATCGCGACATCGTCGTGAAGCCGCTCTACGGCATGGGCGGGGCCGCGGTGTTCCGGCTGACGCCCGACGATCTCAACTATGGATCGCTGTTCGACTTCTTCACCACGAGCTTCCGAGAGCCCTGGATGGTGCAGAAATTCGTGCCCGGCGTCCGCAAGGGCGACAAGCGCATCCTGCTTGTGGACGGCAAGTTCGCCGGCGCGGTCAACCGCGTGCCGGCCGAGGGCGACCTGCGCTCCAACATGGTGCGGGGCGGCGCGGCGGAGACGACCGAGATCACCGCCCGCGAACAGGAAATCTGCGAGACGATCGGGCCGGAGCTTTCGCGCAGAGGACTGATCTTTGTGGGCATCGACGTGATCGACGGCTGGCTCACCGAGATCAACGTCACTTCGCCGACCGGCGTCAGGGCGATCAAGCGGCTCGGCGGCCCGGACGTCGCGGTCGCCGCCTGGGACGCCATCGAGGCGCGGCGCTGATGAAGGCTTTGACTGCGGTTGCGGTCGCCGGCGTGTTCGCGGCGATCGCGACGGCCGCACGCGCGCAGGACGTGCGGCCGCCTGACTTCCAGCTTCCCCCACTCGCCTCCGTCACGGCGCTCACGCCCGCCAAGGAGTTGTTCGGACGCGTGGTGCGCCCGAGCGACGGTCCGGAGCGCTCGATCGGTTTTTACTCCAACGGCTGCCTCGCCGGCAGCGTCGCGCTGCCGCTTACCGGCCCGACCTGGCAGGTCATGCGACCGGGCCGAAACCGCTATTACGGGCGCAGGAAGCTTGTGAGCTTCGTCGAGCGCCTCTCGCGCCGGGTTGCGTCGAACACCTCCTGGGCGGGCCTGCTGATCGGAGACATGTCGCAGCCGCGCGGCGGGCCGATGCTGGGCGGCCACGCCTCGCACCAGATCGGGCTCGACGTCGACGTCTGGCTCCGCCAGATGCCGTCGCAGGTCATCAGCATGGCGCAGCGCGAGACCATCATGTCGACCACGGTGGTTTCAGACGACAGGCGGGACGTGAACCGCTACTGGACCCCCGACACGCTGCAGGTGATCAAGGACGCGGCGACCGATCCTGAGGTCGAGCGGGTGCTGGTCAATCCTGCGATCAAGAAGGCGATCTGCCGCCAGGCGCGCGGCGACCGCTCCTGGCTCCAGAAGGTTCGGCCGAACCGGGGGCACGACTACCACATGCACGTCAGGCTGGGCTGCCCGGCCGGCGAAAGCTCCTGCCGTCCGCAGCGCGACGTGGTCCCGGGCGAGGGCTGCGGACGCGAGCTGGATTACTGGTTCACCGACGCCGTCCTGCATCCCAGGCCCGCGCCAAAGCCTTCCAAGCCGCCGCCGCCCTTCACGGTCGCCAAGATGCCCGCAGCGTGCGCCGCGGTCCTGAACGCGCCCTGACCCAGCGCGACGAAGTTGACAGCGCGGTCCCGGAGCGCTTCACCCTTCGGGTTCGATTGCGGTGAGGGGCCACAGGCCTGCTTGAGGCGATGAACCAGGCGACGATCGAACTGTCGGTGAATGCGTCGGCGCGCCGCGAGGCGGACTCGCCGCGCTCTCTCGTCGCGACTATCGCCAAGCCGCTCAGGCTCGAGTCCGGCTCGACGCTAGCGCCCTTGCGGATCGCCTACCAGACCTACGGCCAGCTGAACGCGGATCGCAGCAACGCGGTTCTGGTGTGCCATGCGCTGACCGCCGATCAGCACGCCGCCAACATTCACCCGGTGACCGGCAAGCCGGGCTGGTGGTCGACGATGATCGGCCCGGGCCTGCCGATCGACACCAACCGCTTCTTCATCATCTCGTCGAACGTCGTCGGCGGCTGCATGGGCACGACCGGGCCGGCCTCCACCAACCCGGAGACCGGCGAGCCCTACGGGCTCGATCTGCCGGTCGTCACGATCCGCGACATGGTCGATGCGCAGGCGATGCTGATCGACCATCTCGGCATCCCGGACCTGTTCTGCGTCGTGGGCGGCTCGATGGGCGGCATGCAGGTGCTGCAATGGGCGGCCCGTCATCCGGACCGCGTCTTCGCCGCGCTGCCGATTGCGAGCGCGGCGAAGCATTCGGCCCAAAACATCGCTTTCGATGAGGTCGGCCGGCAGGCGATCACCGCCGACCCCGACTGGCGCGGCGGCCGGTACCTGCTGGAAGGCACGGTGCCCCGCAAGGGGCTGGCCGTCGCCCGCATGGCCGCGCACATCACCTATCTGTCGGAACCTGCCCTGCAGCGGAAATTCGGCCGCAATCTGCAGGACCGGGACAGGCGCACCTTCGGGTTCGACGCCGATTTCCAGATCGAGAGCTATCTGCGCCATCAGGGAGCGAGCTTCGTCGAACGTTTCGACGCCAACAGCTATCTCTACGTGACCCGCGCGATGGACTATTTCGACCTCGCGGCGGACCATGGCGGCTCGCTCGCCAATGCCTTCCTGGGCACCAAGACGCGTTTCTGCGTGGTGTCGTTCACCTCCGACTGGCTTTTCCCGACGGAGGGTTCCCGGCAGATTGTGCATGCGCTGAACGCCGCGGCCGCGAATGTCAGCTTTGTCGAGATCGAGACCGACAAGGGCCACGACGCCTTCCTGCTCGACGTGCCGGAACTGTTCGCGACCACGAAGGGCTTCATCGACGCCGCAGCAAAAGTGCGGGGCCTGCCTGACGCCGGCTGAACGCGCCCTCCTGCGCGTCGATCAGAAGACCGGCGGCAGCTTGTAGACCTTTATCGGCCCGATCTCGACCTTGCCGCGCTCGATCCTGACGCGATAGCTGGTGGCCGGCTCGCCGTTGAGCTCGGCCGGCGCGCCAAGCATCTGCGCGCCGATCCCGAGCAGCGACGCCAGCGCGGTCTTCTTGCCGCCTCCGACGAGGTCCTTCAGGAGGCCGTCGATCCCGCGAGCGACGACGTCGCCGCCGCCGTTGACGCGGCCTTCCGTGTCAAGGCCGAGATCCCCGCGCGCTTCGGCGGCGACGTCCCCTCTGACGATGCGGGCGAGCGCCACGTGCAGCCTGCCGCCGGCGGCGGCGAAATCCTTCAGGCGCTCCGAAGTCGGCCGCGGCCTCAGATCATCGAGCCCCCGCGCTTCCGCCTGGATCTCAAGCGAGACCGGGCCCGAGCCGATCGCGACAGCGTCGAGCAGCGGAGCGGTTCCCTCGTCCACTTTGGCGGCGAGATCATAGGAGCCCTCCTGCTGCCCGGGCGCGCGGCGGACGTGAACCTGAAGCGCCTTGGCCGAACCAAGTTCGGAATCGCCGGCAGTCAGCCGCGGCTCCGTCAGCGCGACGGAGGTCCGCTCAAACCGGTTGCCGCCGATCAGCATGCTCGCCTGCGCAAGGGCGAAGCTCATCTCGGAGCGGCCGCCGCTCGCGTCGGTGATCTCGACCGGGCCGCTCAACTCGCCGATCAGCCGCTTCGGGTCGTAAACCTGAGCGACGGCCATGAACCGGGGCGCCGTCGCCACGACGGGGCCGCCGTCCGCCGGCACGGTCGCCGTCAGGCGATCGCAGATCAACTCCACGCGGAACGGGAAGC
This sequence comes from Hansschlegelia sp., assembly GCF_035538955.1. NCBI lineage: Bacteria > Pseudomonadati > Pseudomonadota > Alphaproteobacteria > Hyphomicrobiales > Methylopilaceae > Hansschlegelia > Hansschlegelia sp. The sequence goes on along the minus strand of NZ_DATLJK010000013.1, from coordinate 124,881 downwards.
CGACGATGCGCCGATCTGCGCAGGCGTACACGCGGCCGTGCGCCGCCTCACGCGTCAGGGCGTCGGCAATAGCCTCGTCGGCCCGATGGGCCGCATAGAACCAAAACCCCGACCACGCCGCCGCTGCGATGAGCAATAGCGTGAAGGGCAGGAAGATCGGCCAGCGGGACCGCCGAGGCTGCGGCGGGATCTGGTCGACCGCGGGATGCGATTGGCTCATGGACGTCCACACCTATCTTTTGCGCCGCAGCGCCTCAACTTGCCGCGACGCGAAGGCGCTGATACCCGAAGACTGCGCGTCGCGCCTGGCGAAGCTTTCGCGATGATTCGGACAGACGTCGACCTTTGGATTTTCGCCTACGGGTCGCTGATGTGGCGCCCCGGCTTTGAGGCCGTGGAGCAAAGCGCCGCCGACGTCGATGGCTACCATCGCGCGCTCTGCATCGAATCGCATCGTCATCGCGGCACTCCCGAGCGGCCGGGCTTGGTCCTTGGTCTGGACGTGGGAGGCTCCTGCCGAGGCGTGGTGTTCCGCGTCGAGGCCGCGCGCGCGGCCAGCACGCTCGCCTATCTCCGCGAACGCGAGCTCGTGACGCATGTCTATGTCGAAAAGATGCTGCCGACGACGCTGATCGACGGCCGCCAGGTCTCGGCCGTCGCCTATGTGGTCGACCGTGACCACCCGCAATATGTCGGGCGGCTGTCGCCGGAGGAGACCCTGCGGCGCGTCGTCGGCGCCGAAGGGCTGGCGGGGCCCAACCCGGATTATGTGGTGAATACGGCCCGGGAGCTCGAACGCCTCGGGGTCGTGGACCCGACCCTCGCCTGGCTCGCCGCTTCGCTCACGGTGAGCACTGAGGAGTAGCCCTCGGCGCCGTTGAAAAGATCGACGAGGGCCTCGGCCCGGCGCGCGGCGTTGCCTGCCAGCAGATGCACATGCGCCTCGAGCCGCGCGCCCGCCGCAAGCGCAAGCCCCGGCAAGGACCCGCCGGTCTCGCCAGCCCAGACAATCCTTCGCTCGCCGGAACCGTCTACGGCGACCAGCAGCAAGACGCCGCTTTCGACCGCGACGGCCTCGCCGAGGGGCATCACGGTCACAAGGTAGCGTCGGCCGGACCGGCCGCGCCACACCCTGTACCGGTCGTCGAAATCGAGCTCCTTCGCCGCCAGCGCCAGACCGTCATCTTCCGGGGACGCGACCGGAGAGGCGGCGGCGGACACGTCGTCCAGGAACGTGGAAGGGTCGTCGCGGGTCTCGCTCATCGCGAATCGCTTGGCTCTTACGGATCACGGCCGATAAGGGTTCCGGGTTACCGTTGTGTCAAGCCCTGCGCAGAGGCCGCGGCCGGCGCGTCAGAAGGCGAGCCTTGCGCCTCGCGCACAAGAGCTGCGCTCGCAACCTCGATCCGCTCTCGGAGCGTCTTCTCGAAGACGTCGCGCGGAAGGTCCGCGGGGATCGGCTTCAGGAACTGCACCACAGTGCGCCCGCGCCGTTTCCTGAAGCCGTCGCGCGGCCAGAACACGCCTGTGTCGACCGCGACCGGCACGCAAGGCAGCTTGAGCCGATCATAGAGGTGAACGACCCCGAGCCTGTAGCGCGCCGGCGCCCCGACCGGCAGCCGGGTGCCTTCCGGGAAGATCACGATCTGGCGGCCGGCGCGGGCGGCCTCGCTGGCCTGCTCCAGCATCTGCACCAGGGCCTCACCGCCAGCCGCGCGGTTGATGGCGATCATGTCGAGCCCGCGCAGGAACCAGCCGAAGAACGGGATGACGGTCAATTCGCGCTTCAGCACGAAGGCAGGGTCCGGCAGTTCCGGGGTCAGTGCGAACGTCTCGAGCGCCGATTGGTGTTTCGCAGCCACGATGGCCGCGCCCTGCGGGATGTTTTCCCGCCCTCGCACCTCGACCTCCAAGCCGACAATGGCGCGAAGCAAAGCCAGCGTGGTGCGCGCCCACCACTTCCCGACAGCCAGCGCGCGCCGGCGCGGCATGAAGACGACGACGGGGCCCGCCAGCAAAGCGGTGAGGCAGACATGGATGGCCATCACGACGTCGAACAGGATCGAACGCCACAACACGACCGGGCCGACGCGGGGCGGCGTGGCCGACGCGGCCTCATCGGTCGCCAACGGCGCGTGGGCGTTCAGGAGCAGCAATCGGGCGAAGAGGCCCGCCTTTCCGCCGTCGTCTCGGCGTGCGCCAGCCGAGGAGCCAGGCGCACCCGCACCAGCGCCGCGACGTATTTGACGTACTCGCCCGCGAGCAGCCGTGCGGTGGGCCAGTCGCGCCACCACGGCTCCTCGCGGAGCCGTTCGGTGACGACCGCGTACGGGACCAGCTCGACGTCCGGCATCTCGCGTGAAAGCTCCATCAGCGTCCGGGGCATGTGATAGCCCGAAGTCACGACGATGAGCGAGTGGAAGCCATGGCCCTCCGCCCAGCGCCTGGCCTCGACGGCGTTTCCGGCGGTGTTCAGCGCACGCCGCCCGAGGTCGACGCAACAGCGCGCGAACGCCGCATAGTCGGGCTGCGCGCGCGCCAGCTCGCGCTCGGTCGTCTCGGGATGAACGCCTGAGATCAGAAGCCTTCTGCCCCGGCCCGAGGCGAGCAGGCGGAGTGCGTCCGAGAGACGCTCAGCGCCGCCGGTGAGCGCCACGATTCCATCCGCCTGCTGCGGCGGCGCCTGTTCCCCCTGCGGCACCATCTGCAGAAACGCCAGGAAGCCGGCGACCGTCAGAACCGCGCCGGCGAGCGCCCCAAACACGAGTGGGCGGAACGCGCTCCAGGAGCCCGTCGGCCGTCGTGCCTGGCGCGTCCCGGTAGAATTGAGATCGACCTCAGTCGCCATATGACCGGCACATTGCTTAGCCTTCGAACACTGCTCCCCGGCGGAACAGTGGGCAAGACGCTCTCGCGCCGCGCCGGCGCGGCGCTCCGTCCGGCGACGCCGCCATGCTCATCCCATGGCTCGCAACGTACGGTAAACCGTCGCGCGTGACGTGATCGCCGTCAGGGCCGCGATCAGCAGCACGATCGCGACGACGCCCGCATAAGCAGAAGCCCCGACCTGAAACCGCCCGAACAGGGCGTCCATCTGGTCGACCGCCGCCGTGCCGACGCCTTGTTCCACCATGAACTCCGCGATCAGGAAGGTCGCGATCGCAGCCATTCCGCCCGCGATCCCTCCTTTGAGGCCGAGCCTCAGGAAGCGCCGCTGGAACTGGCCCGCGATATAGCCGTCGCGCGCCCCCACGAAGTGCAGGACCTGCACGATGTCGCGGTTGCCGGCCATTGCGCCGCGGGTGGCGAACACCACGGACAAGACGGTCGCGGTGAGCATCAGCACCAGAACGCCCATCCCCAGCCAGACGATCGTGTGCGCCATCGAGACCAAGCGATCGAGAAAGCGTCGGTGGTCGTCGAGGCTCGCGCCCGGCACCTCCCGGTCGAGGGCCGCCTTCAGGCCCACCGCGTCGAACTGCGCGTCAGGCGAAAGCCGCAGCACCACGAGGCGGGGGATCGGCAGGTCGTCGAAGGACAGGCCGGAGCCGAGCCAAGGCTCGAGCAGGCGCGCCGTCTCTGCCTTTGAATAGGTCCTGACGTCGGCGACGCCGGCTGCGGCCCGAGCGAGCTCCGAGGCCCGCGCCGCCGCGGCGTCCAGGTCTCGGCCCTCCGCGGGTCGAATCTGGATCGTCGTCTCGCGCACCACGTCCTGCGACCAGTCGTTCGCCGCTGTCCGAACTAGGTCCACGGCCCCGACGGTCAGGGCCGCCAGATAGGTCATGATCGCGATCACGATGACCAGGGTGCTGCCGGAGACCGAAGAGGCCGGCACGATCGGACCCTGTCGCCGGTTGGCGGACGGTTGCCCTTTCGCAGGCGTTCGCCCGGACGGGCGCGAGCGACTTTCACCCGCGTGCGCCGCGGGCGTGTCCCTATCGCGCCGTTCGGCTGGCGCCGCGCCAATCTTCGGGCTCATTCGTAAACGTGCAGCCGACCCTCGTGGAGCACCAGACGGCGGGCGTCATAAAGGTCCATCAGGGCGATGTCATGGGTCGCGATCACCACGGAGGTGCCGGATTTGTGAAGCTCCACGAACAGCCGGAGGATACGCCGCGCAAGCTGAGGATCGACATTGCCGGTCGGCTCGTCGGCGAGCAGCAGTTCCGGCTGCGCGACGAGCGCCCGCGCGATGGCGGCGCGCTGCTTCTCGCCGCCAGAAAGCACCAGCGGCAGCGCGTCGAGCCGTTCCCCCAGACCGACCCAGCCAAGCAGCTCCACCACCTCGGCCCGATAGCTGGATTCGTCCCTGCCCGCGACCCGAAGCGGCAGCGCGACGTTTTCATAGGTCGTCATGTGGTCGAGCAACCGGAAGTCCTGGAACACCACTCCGATGCGCCGCCGCAGCGAGGGCAGCTCCCGCGAAGGCAGGGTGACGATGTCGCGCCCGAAGATCCTCACGAGCCCGCGGGTGGGCTTCATGGCGAGGAACATCAGCCGGAGCAGCGAGGTCTTCCCCGCCCCGGAGGGACCGGTCAGGAACTGGAAGGAGTTGGGCTCGATCGCGAACGACAGGTCGCGCAAGACCTCCGGCCCGAGGCCATAGCGCAGGCCGACATTCTCGAAACGCAACATCAGCGGATCCCTTCCAACGGGTCTCGGAGATCGCGACCCGTTGTGCCGCCGCACGTTTTAACGGGCCATTAACGATAAAGTGGCGAGGTCGTCCCGGAGAACCCGCTCGCCCTGGCCCGGCGCGTCGTGGCGCGCCCGCTCTGCGATTGGACCCCATGCTCGTCACATGTCCTTCCTGCCAGTCAAGCTACCGGCTAGCGGACGGGGCGCTGGAAACCGGCCGCAAGCTCCGCTGCGCCCGGTGCCGAACAGCGTGGCTTGCAGAGCAGCCCCCCGCGCTTCATCTCGCCGCAGCAACCGCGGCGTCTGGACCTGGACCATCGTTTGCGGCCGCCGAGCAGGCCGAGCCACTTCCGCCAATCCTCGGCCTCGAGGATGCGGCGGCGGTCGAGGTCGTGGAGACGCCTGAACTCATTGAGGCTATCCCCATTCCGCGCCGGACCGAGCCGGAGCGGCGGTCGCGATGGCGGCTGGGACGCAGACGCCGCAGCAGCCGGAAGCCGCCACGCGGGAGCCGGCCTAAGCCCTTTCGGTACAGGCCCGGCCGGCGCTCCCGCGCCGCCGCGCCCGCCTTGCTCACGGTCGCCGGACTCTTCGTCCTGGCGGCGCTCGCGCTGTTTCCCGTGCCGGTCGTGCGGGCGGCGCCTTCGCTGGCGTCGCTCTATACGGCGATCGGCATCGAGGTGAACGTGCGAGGGCTGACGATCCACGGCGTCAGCTCGTCCGAGCAGACGGAGGAAGGCGCGCCGCTTCTGCTGGTGAAGGGATCGATCACAAGCCTCTCAGAGACGCCCGTCGACGTGCCGCGGCTCAGGGTCGCGGTGATCGCCGCGGACGGCCGCGAGCTCTACGCCTGGACCACCATGGCCGCCCGGGCGAAGCTGGCGCAGGGCGAAGCGACGACCTTCCGCGCCCGGCTGGCCTCGCCGCCCGCGGAGGGACGGACGGTTGCGGTGCGGTTTCTTGGAAGGCAGGATCTCGCCACCCATGCCGTCCGCTGATCCCACCCCCGCCTCGCACGCCGAGGACGTCAAAGTCCTGTTCTCGGTCGAGGAGATCGGGAAGCGCAACGCGGAACTGGCGGCGGCGATCGCAGCCGCCAGGCCCGAGCGCCTGCTGGTGCTGGCGGTGCTCAAGGGCAGCTTTGTGTTCGCCGCCGATCTGATCCGCGCGCTTCATGCGGTCGGGCTGAAACCCGAGATGGAGTTCATCACGCTGTCGAGCTACGGCGACCAAAGAGTGTCGGGAGGCGCGGTGCGCGTCGTGCACGACGTCGAGAGCGACGTCGCGGGACGCGACGTCCTTCTGATCGACGACATCCTCGAATCCGGCCGCACCCTGGCGTTCGCCAAGGACCTGATGGCGGCCCGCGGCGCCCGGCGCGCTCTAACCTGCGTCCTGCTGCAAAAGCCCGGAAAGCGCGTGGCGCCGGTCGAGGCCGACTTTGTCGGTTTCACCTGTCCAGACCTGTTCGTCGTCGGCTATGGCATGGACGCCGCGCACGCATACCGACAACTGCCTTTCGTCGGCGTGCTCTCAGCCGACATCGAAGCCGCATCGAACTGAGGGAGGCCGCTCGTGGCTCGCATCCTTCTGACAGACGACGAAGAAGCAGTTCGTGGCTTCGTCAAGCGCGCGCTCGAGATGGACGGGCATCACGTCACGCCTGCGTTCGACGGAGCGGATGCGCTTGAAAAGCTCAACGAAGAGAACGGCGCGTTCGACCTCCTGCTGACGGACATCAGAATGCCGATGATGGACGGCATTGCGCTGGCGCTTGCGGCGGCGCGTGATTTTCCGGCCGTGACGATCCTGCTGATGACCGGTTATGCTGACCAGCGCGAACGGGCCTCCGGGCTCGACGCCCTGATCCATGACGTCGTCACCAAGCCGTTTTCGCTAAGCCAGATCCGAGACGCCGTGGCGGGCGCCCTCGATGCAGGCGGGCAACGTCTGAGCGCCTGACGCCGCCGCGGCGAGAGATCGCACGCCGAGGCTTCAACCTTGCCGCGGCTTCCGTCATGATCGGGGGAAGATCGTCAGCCTGAGCGCAAGCCCGGTCCATGGCCTGGATCGAAGGGTTCGCGGCTCTACACCCCCGCTTCGGCGCTCGCTCAGGCTGGGCTCGTCATAACGATGGCGCCAAGCTTGAGGCATTTTCAGACCTTAGAGTGCCTCTGTTCATCATCATGGGCTTCTCAATGATGATAAGACGCGTTCCGCCGCGCATGTGCGAGTTCGTCCTGTGGAGCCCGGGGCCGCCTTGTTTGGAATGGTTCAAGGAAGGCGCGTCTGCCGATCTAGGCGATCTCCTCACGGCCATGATAGGCCCCATCCTGATGGGGTCGGCGGGCGAAAGAGCCCTCCGAAGCAAGCTTTGTCGCGTTTGACCGGCTGCGCCAATGCTTGAATTGCGCGAGGTCTGGAAGGGCGCAAAATCGAAGGGGAAGCAACGCTGGATGCTGGCTGGCGCCAATCTGGCCGTGCCGGCCGGACGCCGCGTCGCGCTGCTCGGGACGGACGCCGCTGATATTCGAACCGTGCTGCACGTGCTCGCCGGCGTTGAGCATCCCGACAGCGGCTCTGTGCGACGGGTTGGCCTGCCCTGCTGGCCGTTCGGAAGCAGCAAGTTCATCGACGTCGCCGGAACCCTTCGTCAGAACGCCAACTTCCTGAGCTATATCTACGGCGTTGATGGGGGCGACGTGGCCGCGATCGCGACCGAACTCAGCGGTGTGAAGCTTCGGAAGGGAAGGCCGCTAAAAAGGTATCCGCTGTCCGAACGGCGCCAACTTGCGCTGGGACTGACGCTCGCCCTGCAATTCGACTGGTATTTTATCAACCAGCGCCTCCCGCGGGTCGCGAAGGGCCGGGTTGCGCAGATCGACGGCGTGATCGCGGACCGATTCAGCAGGGCAGGCGTCATCTGGGCGACCACGAAACCTGAGACTGTCGCAGGATATTGCGATGCAGGATTGGTCCTCGACCAAGGAGCTCTAACATTCTATGATACGTTGGAAGCTGCGTCTGAGGCGTACGGAAAGTTGACCACCGGCGAGACGAGCAAGCGTAAATGAGCGAGACCATGGCCAAGACAGGGGTCGAGGTTCAACTTGGCGCCAGAGCCCGTTCGATCCTGAAGACCCTGTCGAACGCGGCTCCAGGCGCGTTGACGGCGCATCCTGCGGCGCGCCGGCTGCTTGGCGCGCCCTCCTTGTCCGCCCGCGAGCCGGCGCGGCGTCCGGAACCCGCAGAGGACGACACGCTCAGCCCGCGCGCGCGGGCCAAGGCCGCCCGGGCCGCCAAACGCGCTGTACGATCGCAGCCCAAAGAGGACAGCAAGACGGCAGAGCTCGACCATTCGGTTCCGGCGCCCCCTGCGTCGAACACGGTTGTCCCGCTGCCGCGGCGGGGCGTTCCGAAGCGCGGCGCGCCGGCTCCGGAGCCAGGTCAGGTCACCGTTCCTGCCGCGCGACCGATCGGGGTTCGTCGCAAGCGCAATGTCGTCAAGATTTCGGCGTGGCTGTGCATCGCGCTGCCGACGGCGCTGGCCACGCTCTATTATGGGCTGATCGCCGCCCCCCAATATGTAGCCGAAGCGCGCTTCGCGGTGCGCGGACCGGCGGAAGTCGGAGGCGGCAGCGGGGACGCCATCGCCGCGATGACCGGTCTCGGCACGAATATGGCCGGCATGGCGTCGGACAGCTTCATCGTCGCGCAGTACATCGAGAGCGGCCAGATCGTCGCGAACATGCAGCGGGCGCTCGATCTGCGCTCGATCTACACGCACGAGAACGCCGACTTCGTGGCCAAGTACCGGCCCTATGATTTCGACGACACGGTCGAGCACCTCACCCGGTACTGGAACTCGGTCTCCTGGGTCTACTACGAGCCGGTTACGGGGATCATCACCTTCACGGTGCGCGCCTTCACGCCGGACGACGCGCTCAAAGTGGCGCGCGAGACGGTCCGGGAGAGCGAGAACCTCGTCAACAAGCTATCGGCGCGCGCGCGTGATGACGCCCTGATGCTCGCCAAGCAGGAGCAGTCCCGTGCGGAGCTGCGGCTGAAGTTCGCGCAGAAGGCCATTCAGGACTACCGCGACCGTCAAGGCGCGCCTGACGCGCAGAGCCTCGCCGAAGGGCAAAGCAAGATCGTCGCCGATCTTGAGGGTCAGCTCGCAAAGCAAGAGGCGGAGCTTTCAGCCAGCTTGTCCTTCCTCAACAAGGACGCGCCGACGATCCGCTTCATGCAGAAGAACGTCGACGCGCTGAAGTCTCGAGTCGCAGCCGAACGCGCCAAGATCGGTTCGGTGCAGCCTCAGACCGGCGGCGGAAAGAGCCCGCTGATCTCCGCCTCCATGGCGGAGTTCGAGAACCTCGCGATGGAGCGGGACTTCGCGCAGAAGGCCTACCAGCAGGCGAGCCAGGCGGTCGACGCGGCCCGCATCACGGCGGAGCGCCAGTCGCGCTATCTGGCGACCTTCGTCGAGCCGTATCTTCCTGAGGATTCGCTCTATCCGGCGCGTCTGCAGATGATCCTGCTCGTCCTGGTCTGCTCGACGATCGCATGGGCCATCGGCGCGCTGATCTTCTACGGCATCCGCGACCATAGCGCCTGAGCCGCGCCACATGGGACGCGGCGACGGCCTCCGCCAAGCCGCGTCTCGGCCTCGGGCTCCGGCCTAAACGATCACGCCTTCGGCCTCCAGAAGCCGGAAATGGTCGTCCCAGCTCGGCGGCCGATAGCCGGTCGCGCCTTGTCCACGCCCGGCGGGCTCCGCCGCATAGGTCAGGACGGCCTTCTCCCAGGCGGGGCCGTCCAGCGGGTCCAGCCGCAGCGCGAGATCGCCGGCGATCTCTCGGAAGACGGGCAGGTCGGAGACGATGGCGGACGCGCCCATAGCCAGCGTCTCCGCCAGAGGCAGCCCAAACCCTTCGCTGAAGCTCGGGAACAGCAACGCCCGCGCGCCGCGCACCAGCGAAGCGAGCGCGACGTCCGGAAGATCGTTGACCTCCATCACATGGGCGCGGATGGCCGGGCAGCGCTCCAGAAGATCGATCACCATCTCGTTCTCCCACCCCCGACGCCCGACCAGCACCAGACGAGGCGTGGCGGCGCCCAGCCGCTCCGCCAATCTCCGCCAGACGTGGAGCAGCAGGAGATGGTTCTTCCGCGGCTCGATGGTGCCGAGCGCGACGAAATACGGGCGCTCGGCAGCAAGCGCGGGAGCAGCGCGCGCAAACCCGCTTTCCACTCCAAGCGGCGCCGCCACCATGTGGGGAACGGCGTGACCGCTCTCCGCCGCATAGGCGGCGACGTTACGCGCCGTGTCGGCCGAATTCGCGATCAGCGTGCTGGCGTGCTGGAGCGCGGTCGTCATGCGGCGCGCGTGTCGCTCCGCCTCCCCTGCCCGGCCGTACTCCGGGAAACGGATCGGGATGAGGTCATGCACCATAATAACGAGTGCGGCGCCGGTCTTTCGAACGCCCGCGAACACCTCGGGGCGGTCAAGACGGAGGTGCGAGACATGGACATAGACATCTCCGGCGCCGACTGAGGGTCGTCTCGTGAGCGCCGCCTTCGTCCGAAGCCACAGCGCCCGTCTGCCGGCGTCTCCGGCCTCCGAAGGTTCAGCCGCCTGCTCGGGGTACGGCGCCCCCAGCCATTCCGCCACCCGACGCGCGGCGACCGGATCTCCTGCTCCGACGCGCCACTTCGCATCCACGGCTTCTATGAAGCGGGCGACCGGCTCCGCCGGCAACGCAACCGTTCTGCCGCCGACGATCGCCGCAAAGCCGCGTCTCTCGCCCGGCGAGGACAGCAGGCGTTTGGCATAGGCGAACTCCACCCGGTCCACGCCCGTGGCGACTGGATGGCCGGCGCGCGTCAGGAGGCGCGTGATGTCGAGGATCGTTCTTGGCATGCGTCCTCGACCGTGAGCCTGGATCGGGCGTGTAGCACGCCGCCGAGCGGGGCGAAAACCAATCGGCTGAATCTCGCGTCCCTTTAGCGCGTCGAAGAAGTGCCGCCGCACAGGCCAACGAGCGCGCCGCGATCAGTGGCCGCTAGAACAGTGCATCGTTCGGAGCAAGTGGAGGAAGGCGGTATCCCTATCTGGAGCTGTCCTCGACTGAACACAGTCCAGAACAGTACAGGCAATCTTTAACGCATTGCGCCGATAACTTCGTGATCACGCCACGACCGGAGCCGCTGACGATGCCCACCAATCTGCTGCGGGCCTCGAGTGGCGACGATACGCTGATCATCGGGCTCGCTCTGGCCGGACTGATCTTCGCGGCCGCCTGTAAGGCCACCGAATACCTGATGTTCGGCGCGATCCTGTTCGACGTCGGACCCTGGGCGTTTCTCGGAATCCCTTGCGCGATCTGGATTTTTCAGAGAGATCGGCGCGCCATTATTGCGGCCTTGCTGGTCGGATTCCTGACTGCTGGAGCGCTTCAGATCGCGCTGCGCCTGCCGGATCTTCCAATCATCACCGGCATCGGGGCCGGCGCGTTCTTCGTGCTGGTCTTCAAGCTCACCTTTAATGGGCAGGAGAGGCGGCAAACGGGCTTTGTCTTATGCGCAGGTCTCCTGGCGCCGATCGCTCAGTTGATCTGCCCGCTCTTCCAGCGATTGACCACGGCCTATCCCGAGACGTTCGATGGCCGAGCCCTTCTGGTGGACCGCTCGATAGGCATCCCCGCTGGCTTCTACGAAGGCGCGCGGGCTCTGCTTTTGTCGATGCCGATCCGCGTCGTGATATTCAGCAGCTACTCCTCGATCACCTTGGCGCTCGGCCTCCTGATCATGTGCAAGATCAGGCGCGGCGACAGAGGATGGTTCGTCGCGACCGTGGCGTTCATTCTCGCCGGCGTCTTCGGCAGCGCTCTCTATCACCTGTTTCCAGCGGCGGGACCCTTGTACGCTTTCATGATGCAGCCTGATCTGCAACCAGACGTCGCGCCCGTCCCGGTTCCGGTGGAATTCATCCGAAACGGAATGCCGTCGCTGCATACGACATGGGCGCTGCTGATCTTCCTGAATTCGCGGGACATGGGGCATGTGGCGCGGGGATGCTGCTCCGTATTTCTCGTCCTCACCTTGTGCTCAACATTGATCCTTGGAGAACACTACGTCATCGATCTGATCGTGGCCGCCCCCTTCGCGCTGGCGATCCAGGCCGCATCCCAGATGCTTGTGGGGGCTCCTGACAGGGCGGAGCGGACCGAACGCGTCTCGCGGCGCGCGGTCGCGTTCGCGTTCGCGTTCGGGGCGATCATGACGGGCGCGTGGCTGCTGTTGCTGGTGCGTCATGTCGAGGCGCTGCTGGACGCGCCTCACGTGGCGGCGAGCCTCGCGGTCGTCTCCATTCTCGGCTTTGCGGTGGGGTCGGGGCTATTGGTTCCGACCTGGCGATATCGGGCGCGTGGCTCGGACATCGCGCTGGCCACAAGTTAGAGAAGGCCCAAACTGTTCGACATCATCGAAGCGCGACAGCACGATGATGGATCAGGAACCCGCGGAGGGCCGCCAGGTTTATGCAGCCATGAGAACGCCCGTCACGGCGCTTGCCGCCCTCCTGCTCGCGTCCATGGCGACCGGCGCAGCCGCCGCGAGACCCTACGCGCCTGGCATGGCGTGCCGCGCCGTACAGGAACTGATCCGCGCCCGGGGCGCGGTCGTGATCAGCACCGGCCCTTCGACCTATGACCGGTTCGTCAGCGGCGGGCGCTACTGCGAGCCCACCGAGGACACCGAAGCCGCCTGGATCTCGACGGCCGACGAGCGCAACTGCTTCATCGGCTACACGTGCAAGGAACACCAGCGCGACGACAACTGGTGACGGCCCGCTTCCCAGCCGCCCGTCTCCGGGCGGCCGGGTCCGGGCCCTGACAGCTCAGTCCTTGAGCTCCACGACCCGCAGATAAGGCCGCAGCTCCTTCCAGCCCTGCGGATAGCGGGCCTTCGCGTCCTCGTTGGACACGCTCGGAGCGATGATCACGGGCTCGCCCTTCTCCCAATTCACCGGCGTCGAAACCTTCTCGCGGTCGGTCAGCTGCAGGCTGTCGATGACGCGCAGGATCTCGGAAAAATTGCGCCCGGCGCTCGGCGGATAGGTCAGGATCAACCGGATCTTCTTGTTCGGGTCGATCACGAAGACGGACCGGACGGTGACGGTCGGGTCGGCTTCCGGATGGATCATGCCGTAAAGCTCGGACACCTTCTTGTCCGCGTCGGCCAGGAGCGGGAAGTTCAGCGCGTGGCCCTGCGTTTCCTCGATGTCGACGCTCCAGGCGCCATGGGCTTCGAGCGGATCGACCGACAGGCCGAGCACTTTGACGTTTCGCTTTTCCCACTCCGGCTTCAGCCGGGCGACCTCGCCGAGTTCGGTCGTGCAGACCGGCGTGAAGTTCTTCGGATGGCTGAACAGGACGCCCCAGGAGGAGCCCAGCCAATCGTGGAACTTGATGCGGCCCTCGGTGCTGTCCTGCTCGAAGTCCGGCGCGATCTGTCCGAGTTGCAGCGACATAGCGTTCCCCCTTCGAGAAGCTGTCTTGTTCACGCGTTGAAGAAGCGGCCTTCCGTCACCTCCGGCACGTAGCCGGCGCGGATCGCGAAGTCACCGAAACGTTCGTCGGCGCCGCGCTCGGCGGCGTAGCGGCCGATGATCTCGTCGAGCGTCTCGAGGATCTTCTGCTCGCCGACATTCTCGAGATGCATCTTGTTGAGACGCTGCCCGTGAAAGCCGCCGCCAAGGTAGAGATTGTACTTGCCGGGCGCGCGGCCCGACAGGCCGATCTCCGCCACATAGGGCCGCGAGCAACCGTTGGGACAGCCGCTCATACGGATCGTGATCGGCTCCTCGCGCAGACCATGCGCGTCGAGAATGGATTCGATCCGGTCGATCAGCGTCGGCAGGTAGCGCTCGCTCTCCGCCATGGCGAGCGCGCAGGTCGGCAGCGCCACGCAGGCGATCGAGTTGAGCCGGAGAGCGCTGCGCGTCTCCACAAGCCCATACTCGGAAAGCAGCGCGTCGATCCGGGGCCGATCCTCCGGCGCGACATCCGAGATGCAGAGGTTCTGGTTCGGCGTCAGGCGGAAAGCGCCCTTGTGGACCCGCGCGATCTCGCGCAGGCCGTCCATCAGGCGCTTCTCGCCATGGTCTATGACGCGGCCGTTCTCGATGAACAGGGTGTGGTGCCAAAGGCCGTCCTCGCCCTCGACCCAGCCGAACTCATCGCCGTTCGAGCGGAACGAGAAGGGCCGCGCAGGCTCGAACGCGAAGCCCATGCGGCGTTCGATCTCGGCCTTGATCCAGCCAAGGCCCTTGTCGTCGATGGTGTATTTGAAGCGCGCATGGGCGCGGTTTGTGCGGTCGCCATAGTCGCGCTGGACGCTCATCACGGCGTCGGTGGCCGCGAGCACTTTTTCGGCCGGGATGAAGCCGACGACGTCGGCGAGCCGCGGGTAGGTCTCCGGCGCCTGATCGGTGCGGCCCATGCCGCCGCCGATCGAGACGTCGAAACCCTTGAGCTCGCCGGCCTCGGCGATTGCGATGAAACCGAGATCCTGCGTGTAGACGTCGATGTCGTTCGACGGCGGGATCACGAACCCGATCTTGAACTTGCGCGGCAGGTACTGCCTGCCGAAGAAGGGCTCCTCCGGCTCTGACGTCGCGACCCGCTCCTCGCCGTACCAGATCTCGTGATAGGCGCGCTGGTTCGGGATCGCGTGCGCGCTCGTGCGGCTGGCGGCGGCGTAAACCTGGGCGTGCAGCCTCGAGAGCCTCGGATCGACGGAGCACATGACGCCGCGGGGGACGTCCCCGCAGGCCGCGATGGAGTCGAGCAGCGCCTCATGGAGCTTCTGGATGGTCGGCCTGAGATTCTCCTTCAGAACCCAGTGGAACTGCACCGTCTGGCGCGTGGTCAACCGGATGGTGTCGCCGCCATAGGCTCGGGCGAGCTCGTCCAGCTTCAGCCACTGAGCGGGCGAGCAGACGCCGCCCGGCATGCGCACCCGGATCATGAAGGTGTAGGCGGGCTCCAGCTTCTGGCGCCGGCGCTCATCGCGGATGTCACGGTCATCCTGCATGTAGATGCCGTGGAACTTCATCAGCTTATTGTCTTCCGGCGTGACGCTGCCGGTGATCTCGTCGAGCAACCCGAGCGCGATCGTGCCGCGCAGCTGGTCGCTGGTCGCCTTCAGGGTTTCGTCCGGCCCGAGCCGGTCGAGCGGCTGGGAGATGTCGCGGCTGCGGTCGACCGCCGGATGGCTGGTCTCGGTCATGTCGGGGCTCAGTAGACGTCTCTCTGGTAGCGGTGATCGCGCTGGAGATTGCGGACATACTCCTCCGCGGCGTCGCGCGCGACCCCGCCTTGGTCCTGCACCACCCCAATGAGGCTCTCGTGAACGTCCGGCGCGAGATGGGCCGCGTCGCCGCAGACATAGACATGCCCGCCCTGCTCAAGCCAGGCGAAGACCTCCTTGGCCTGCGCGCGGAGCTTGTCCTGCACATAGACCTTGGTGGCGCGGTCTCGCGAGAAGGCGACGTCCATCCGGGTCAGCAGCTTATCCTTCAGCCAGCCCTGCCACTCGGTCTGGTAGAGGAAGTCGCTGCGGAAGTTGCGCTCGCCGAAGAACAGCCAGTTGCGGCCTTCGGCCCCGCGGGCTTCGCGCTCCTGCAGAAATGCGCGGTAGGGCGCAACGCCAGTGCCGGCGCCGATCATGATGATCGGGCGGTCGTCGGTCGGCAGCCGGAAATGTGGATTGGCCTGCACATAGACCGGGAGAGTCGCATCGGGCGTGGCGCGCGCCGCGAGATGACCGGAGGCGACGCCGGAGCGGGGTTCGCCATTCAGATCGTAGCGCACCGTCGAGACGGTCAGATGAGCCTCTTCGGGCGCGGCGGCGAGGCTCGACGCGATCGAGTACAGCCGCGGCTGGAGCGGCCGCAGGCCAGCGACCAGCGCCTGGGCCTCGAGGCCCGCGACCGGGTAGGCGCGCACGATATCGACCACATGGTTCTGGCGCAGGAAGGCCGTCCTCTCGGCGGTCGCTTCCTCGCCGGCGAGCCGCGCAAGCTGGTCTGCGCCCGACAGCTTCGCCCAATGCTCCAGGAAGCGAGGCGTGGCGGCGGAAATCTCGAACCCGCTCTCGAACGCCTCGGCGATCGTGGAGGCGCGGCCCTTGATCTCGACCGGAGCGGACCCGTCCAGCTTCAGCGCAGCCAGCAGGATCTCGACCAGCTGAGGATCATTCTTCGGCATCAGCCCGAGCGCGTCGCCGGGCTCGTAGATCAGGCCCGAACCTTCGAGCGAGAGCTCGACATGCCGCGTCTCCTTCGTCGAGCCGCGGCCGGTCAGGACGAGGTTTTCCAAAACCGTCGCAGGGAAGGGATTGCGCTTGTCATAGAGCGCCGGCGAGGCCGGGCCCGCGACATGCGGCGCATCGGCCAGCACGGTCGCGGCCGCCCCATTGGCCCCGCTCTGCTTCGCGATCTTCGCGATGATGTCGGCCGTCCAGGCGGCGGCGGGCTCGTCATAGTCGACGTCGCAGTCGACCCGCGGCTGAATCCGGGTGGCGCCGAGCTCCTCGAGCCGCCGGTCGAGCCGCTTGCCAGCCTCGCAGTAGCGCTCATAGGTCGAGTCGCCGAGCGCCAGAACGGCGAAGCGCAGATCCGGAAGCTTCGGCGCCTTGCGGCTGTCGAGGAACTCGAAGAAATCCGCGGCGCCCTGGGGCGGGTCGCCTTCCCCATAGGTGCTGACGACGATCAAGAGATCCTGCTCGTCACGGAGCGCGCGCGTCTTGTAGTCCGCGATGTCCACCACCGTCGGCTGGCGACCTGCCTCGCGCGCCGCGCCCGAGAGCGCCTGCGCCAAGGCCCGGCTGTTGCCGGTCTCGCTGCCGAACAGGATGGTCAGTCGGCGCTCATCCACGCTGGCCGCGGCCGCAGGACGCCCCACCGGGATGTTTGGCGCCAGCGCGGGACGGCCCGCCTCGCGCCGCTCGGCGTCTCGCACGCCGGCGAAATAGCCGCTCAGCCAGAGCGCCTGCTCGGGGCTGATGGCCTTCGCGAGCGACTGGATGTGCTCCCACTGGTCGGGGGTGAGCCCCGGTCCGGGAAATTCTGAAGCTGACATGCAGGCTCCTGACGGCCCCGCGCGCTGAGTGGCGCTTCCTATTGCACGTAATTTTTTTGTTTTATTCTACGTTGTCCAAGGTCAATATGCATTTTTCTCACAGGCCTTCAAGTGAGCGATTGCGCAGACCTGTTCTGTCCGCGACACGCAGAAGCTCGCGGCGTCTCCGCCGAGCCCGAAGGACCAGAAGGTCGGAAAAGGATCAGCTCTGGCGGATCAGCTCTCGAGCCGGGCCCGAAGCTCGCCAATGTAATCGTTCTCGGCGCGCGCCCGCGCCGCCGCCTCGGGGCCGATCGCGGCCATGAGCAGCGCCTCACCTTCGGCCGGGGCGCGCGCGGCCTCTCCGCCATCCGCGAGCGCGATCACGCTCTGGCCGGCGTAGCAGAACGCCGCGTCGCTGCCGGCATGGTCGGCATAGACCAGCGTGACGGCGTTCTCGAACGCACGCGCAGGGATCAGCGTGCGCGCCACGAAATCCGAGCCCGGACTCGCCGGCAGCGCGGTCGGCGCCAGGATGAGGTCAGCGCCGGCCAGCGCGAGCGGGCGCACGGCCTCGGGAAACTCGACGTCGAAGCAGACCCTCATGCCGATGGTCGCGTCCTCGAAGCGGAACGGCTCCGACAGCCCGTCCGCGGGCGCGAACAGCGCCTTTTCATAGTCGCCGTACAGGAACTGTTTGCGGTGGATCTTCGTCCAGCCTGCCGGCGACAGGAACGCCGCGGCATTGTAGAGCCTGCCGCCATTCCGCTCGGCGAAGCCCGTGACGATCGCAAGCCCAAGCCGCTTGGCCGCCGCCGAGAGCCTGGAGAGCTGCGGCCCGTCGACGGGCTCCGCAAGCGAGCGGATGGCGTCGCCAGCGCCGTAGCCGGTGGTCGCGAGTTCCGGCGCCACCAGGATTCGGGCCCCCTGCGCCGCAGCCCGTTCCGCTGCGTCCTCGATCGCAGCGACGTTGGCTGCGACGTCTCCCGCTGCGGCGATCATCTGGTAGGCCGCGACGATCATGCGCGCTCTCCCGCGCCACGAGCGCGGAGCAGACTGTCGACCAGCGACCGGAGATCCTCGATGTCGGCCGCGACCCTGTCGTCGCCGCGGCTGCCGGTGGCGTAGAAAATGCCGTCGAGCTGAAGGCTGATGATCCGCGCCGTCTTTCGCACGTCCACATCCCCAAACAGGCCGGCCGCGATCCCGCGGAAGATGCAGTCCTCGAGCAGCGCCTGCTCGCGGGCGTAGAAGTCGCGGATCAACCCGCCGACCTGCGGATCCTGCGGAGCCGAAGCCGCATAGTCGGCCATGAGCTTCGTCATGCGGGCGAGCGTCGGCGCGATGGAGATGTGCATGTCGAGCCAGGCCATCATTTCGGAACGCGGATCGGAAGCCGTCGGCCGCAGGGCCGCATAGCCGGCGTGGAGCTGATCGATGGCGTGCGCCAGGGCGCGCCCGAACAGCTGCTCCTTGTTGGTGAAGTAGTAGTAGATCAGCCCGGCGTTGACGCCGCACGCGGACGCGATGTCGCGCATCGAGACGTTGCTGTGGTGCCGCTCCGCGAACAGCCGCAGCGCCTCGTCAAGGATCAGGTCAGAGCGGACTTCCGGCGCCATGCGGCGGCGCGGACCGCGGGCGTGCTGCTTTGGAACGGCGCCCGTCTGCTGCCCACCGGACGCCTCAGCGGCGAGCGCCGCCCCTGAAGATTCAAGCCTCTTCGGCATTCCCCGGCGCCCATCTTTTGCGCTGCACAAACAGCCCGCGATCCGTCATATTAAACGCATGTTCAATAGCGCGTCGAGCTTGAGGCGCGGGACCCACACGGGCCGGGCAGCGGACGCAACGGAGTAGGATGATGGCCGACAAGCGCTTCCACCTCGCCTGGTTCATGAACTTCACGCCGGACGAGTGGCGCGAGCCGTTCGGCCAGGGCGGCGATCCCTGGGACGGCCAGTTCTATGTCGAGATGGCGCGGACGCTCGAGCGCGCCTGCTTCGACTACATCATGATCGAGGACAAGCTGATGGTGCCGCAGACCTATGGCGGCTCGTCCAAGGCCTCGCTGAACCACGGCATGATGGTTCCCAAGCACGACCCGGCGCCGCTTGCGGTCGCAATGGGCATGGCGACGTCGCGGCTCGGCGTGATCGCGACTATGTCCACCATGGCCTACCCGCCCTTCCTGCTCGCGCGGCTGTGCTCGACCATCGACAGCCTGACCAAGGGTCGTTTCGGCTGGAACATCGTGACCAGCGCCGAAGACCTCATGGCGAAGAACTTCGGCATGGACCGGCTGCCGCCGCGCGACCAGCGCTATGAGATGGCGGACGAATATATGGAGGTCGTCGGCAAGCTGTTTGAAAGCTGGGAGCCGGACGCCGTCGTGCTCGACCGCGACGCCGGCGTTTACGCCGACGATACCAAGGTCCACTCGATCGATTTCGAGGGCAAGTACTACAAGGTGCGCGGCCCGCTGAACACCGTGCCGTCGCCTCAGCGCAAGCCGCTTTACGTGCAGGCCGGCGCTTCGCCCAAGGGCCGGGACTTCGCCGCCGCCCATGCGGACTCGATCATCTCAGTCGCAAGCGGCGTCGCTGACATGAAGCGCTTTCGCGAGGACATCCGCGCCCGCGCCGAGAAGGCGGGTCGTGATCCGGATTCGATCAAGGTCATGTTCTGCGTCACCCCGACGCTTGGCGAGACCGACGCCGAGGCGCGCGCCAAATACGAGCGGATGCTGAGCTCCGAGCACTTCATCGTCGACACCCTCGCCTCGCTGGCCGCCATCACGGAGATCGACTTCGCCAAGTACGACCTCGACAAGCCGCTGCCCGAGAAGCTCGTGACCAACGGCGAGTCCGGCACGCTCGACAAGTTCCAGCAGTGGGGCAGCGGCAAGACCCTGCGCGAGCTCGTCTATGACGGCGGCGGCGGCCTCGTGTCCTCCGTGGAGCTCGTCGGCACGCCCGACACCGTCGCCGACCGGATGGGCGAGATCATGGAGGAGGTCGGCGGCGATGGCTTCCTGATCACCACCCCGGTTCTGCGGGTGAGCCGGCGCTTCATCATCGAGATCGCCGACGGGCTCGTCCCGGCGTTGCAGAAGCGAGGCCTCATGCGCACCTCCTACGCGCACGAAAAGCTTCGCGACAATCTTCTGGACTTCTAATCGCCGCGCTGGACGGAGCGAACCATGGCCGATCTGAATGGCGAGGCGCTGGTGACGAAGGAGCGCTACCGGGACGCCATGGCGTGCGTCCCGGCGGCCGTGAACGTCGTCACCACCGATGGGCGAGCGGGGCGCGCCGGCTTCACGGCGACGGCGGTCTGCAGCGTGACGGACGAGCCGCCGACGCTGCTGGTCTGCGTGCGGCGCGACAGCTCCGTCGGCGAAGCGTTCCGGGCGAACGGCGTGCTGTGCGTCAACACGCTGGCGCCGGAGCACCAGGGGCTCTCCGGCCTGTTCGGCGGCAAAACCCCCGCCGAAGAGCGGTTCGCCGCGGCGGAGTGGTCGACAGGCGGAACAGGATCCCCGGTGCTCGAAGGCGCGCTCGCCTCATTCGACTGCCGGGTCGTCAGCGCCGTGGACGTGGGGACGCACGCGGTCCTGTTCTGCGAGGTGGTTTCGGTCGGCGGCGGAGCGCCGACCGAGGGCCTGGTGTATGTCGGCCGGCGCTATGACTCGGTGTGCGCCTGCGCCTCGTGACGCGGTCTGGCAGGCACGGTCCCGTCAGGAAACGTCCGCCATGTCGCCGACCGGGCGGACGGAGCTCGCCTGCGGCCCCATCGGGCCTTCACCGGCGGCGACCGTCACCCGCACCATGGCGCCGACCTTCAACTGGTCGTAGCCATCGCCGCTGACGGCGTTCCTGGTGAAGTAGAGGTCGGGCAAGCCGGCATATTCGACGAAGCCGTAATTCTGCTCCGGAAAAAGCCGCACCACCCTGCCGAGCGCGGCCTCCGAGCCGTGGCTCTTGACGTCGCCACGCCGGATCTCCGCTTCGTCCTCCAACTGACGCTCGATGCGCTTGAAGGCGCGGGTGACGAAGGCGGTCTCGTCACCTTTGGAATCGCGCCGCTCCTGGCTGTCCTTGGCGACGATGGGTTTCGCTCCCGGAAGCGTCACCTCCACGGCGATGCCGAGCGGCTGCTTGCCGCCCGCGGCGGAGCGATAGGGCGTCTCGACCACGACGCGGCAGCTCATGAGACGCGGATGGCTCTGCTCGAGCCGCGCCACGCGGTCGCGGATCAGTCTCTCGAGAGCTTCTGAGGTCTGAAGATTCTTGAAGGCGATCTCCAGTGGAACGTTCATTCTGATCTCCCCTCGTTGGGGGTCGGCACGACCCCAAGTCGGCCGCCAGATCCTTTGCGGCGAGGCGCCGCGCAGGCGGGTTCAGTGGCGACTGCTCCAGACGCCAACTCGCGAACAATCAGGCTCGTTCCGAGCGCGGCGCAAGCGTGCGGTCGCGGGAACATTCCGCCCGCTCCACGCGCTTTGCGGTCGGGAGGGTGACATGCAGGAAGCCACGAGAGAACTTTCGCCGAAGGAGCGCGCGGTTCTGGATCAGGTCGCCCATGGAGACCCGCGTCTGATTTTCGATGGCGGTCTGCTTTTCGGCCTGGCGCGCCGCGGCCTTGTCGAGGCCTCAGCCGAGGGCTGGACGTGACGCCGGCCGGGCGTCGGGCGCTGCGCGAGGCCGCCGTTCTGGCGACCGAACGGTGAAACGGCGCCCGCTGGGGCGATCCCGCTCCAGCGGAAAAGGCGGGCTTCCGAGGAAGCCCGCGAGGTGGCCTCGCCCCCGAGGGAGCGAGGCGGGGTAGTTCTGGTCAGGCGCGCGCGAGCGCCGGATTGACGTCAGCCGTCGTGGCCGCCTGCGGCGCCGGAGCGCTCGATCTGCGGACATGTTCGGCCAGCACCGGCCTCAGCACCACGATCGCCAGGAATGCGGCGAAGAGGTCCATCGCGGCCACGGTGTAGAGCACGGTCGACCAGGTCCCGGTCGCCTCCATCAGCAGGTTGCCGACCGGCACGAACAGCGCGCCGATGCCTTTGGCGCAGTAGAGCACGCCATAGATCTTGCCGATGTGCTTGGTGCCGAAGGCGTCGCCGGCGAGCGCCGAGAACAGCGAGTAGACCTCGCCCCAGGCCAGGAAGACCACGCCCGAGAGGATCAGGAAGGCGTACGGATTGGAGCCGAAGTAACCCAGCGCGATGATGCCCATCCCCTCGAGGGAGAAGGCCACGAGCATCGTTTTTTCGCGACCGATGTTGTCGGAGATCCATCCGAACAGCGGACGCGAGACGCCGTTCATGATGCGGTCGAGCATCAGCGCCAGCGGCAGCGCCGCCATGGTCACGAAGTAGAGATTGACGCTGAAGTCCTTGACGCCGAGGTCCTGCGCGATCACGCCGAGCTGCGCGACCGCCATCATGCCGCCGGTGACGACGCAGATGAACATCAGGAACATGAGCCAGAACAGTCGGGTCGAAAGCGCTTCCTTCAGCGTGTAGTCCCGCCGGCTCTGGTTCAGCTTGGTGGACGACTTGACCTCGCCGCTCTGGGGCGCGCGCAGGAACAATGAGGCCAGCAACGCCAGCGAGCCCTGCAGCAGGCCGAAGACCAGGAAGGTCGACTGGAAGCCGCTCGATTCGATCATCGCCGCGATGGGCAGGATGGTCGCCGCGGAGCCCGCGCCGTAGCCGCCGGCGGTAAGGCCGACCGCCAGGCCGCGCCGGTCCGGAAACCATTTCAGCGCGTTGTTGATGCAGGTGGCGTAGATGCAGCCGACGCCTACGCCGCCGACCGCCGCACCGAGGTAGAAGCCCCAGAGCGAGGTCGCCTGCGAGTTGATGACCCACGACGCGCCCATGAAGATCGCGCCGAAGGCGACCATCGCGCGGGGGCCGTATTTGTCGATGAAGTAGCCCTCGACGGGCGTCAGCCAGGTCTGCACCAGCACGAAGATAGTGAAGGCCACCTGGATGCTGGCGCGGTCCCAGCCGAAGGTCTCCTTGATCTCCGGCACGAACAGCGTCCAGGCGTACTGGATGTTCGCGGTCGCGACCATGCAGATGACGCCGACAAGGAGCTGGATCCAGCGTTTCGAATCCGAGACGGATGGCTGCGGCGCTGCCGTTGAGAGTGTTGTCACTGGCGTTTCCCTGCCCCTTGGTGGGCTCTTTGGCCCGTTATGAGTTCCTCGCCGGGCGTAGGCGACGCACAGAGGCGCCCACCACGCATAGCTGGCATGCAAAATCTGGCATCCCAACGAAATGTCCGGATAGGGGCTCAGCGATCACGAGATCGGGATCGAACGGGCAGTTTGCCGCCTCACAAGTCGCAAGAATGCGGCTCTCGTCTTCGCTGCAGCGCCGAAGCAGCAAGTGCGGGCGCGATCAAGCGCTTCCGATCATGGACCTTCGGTAGACGGTCGCCGCCCTGAATTTCGTCGGTATTCTTCCATGATGCATCCATGCTGCGCCGCACGCGAAAAAACTACCCATGAAAGTGATCATATGAAGACAAAAGCTGCTGAGGCTTATTTGGCCGTGTGGGCTTCTACTTCCCTTCTGCACTCACAATTCTGTGAGTCCGCCGTGATCGCACGACGGCTCTCGAGGATGCGCGTTGATCACCTTGGGAGCAGAGCCGTCTCTGGACGGCCCTCCGGTTCTACGGCAAGGGAAGCCTACCTTCGCCCTGAGACGGGAGATCTTCCCCTATGAGCCCCGCCCCGGACGAACTCGCAGAGCGTCTCGACAGCCTCGAGACGCGCATTGCCTATCAGGACGAGGCGATCGAGGCCCTAAACCAGACGATCACAGCTCAATGGGCGACGATCGAAGCGCTCAAGCGCCAGGTGGCCGAGCTCGGTGAGCGCCTCGAGGACGCAGCCGGCGCCCTCCCGCCCATCGACAGGCCGCCGCCCCATTATTGAGGTGACGGAGCGCCATGGCCTGCCGCTCCTTCTACGCGAGGCAGCGCGCGGCCTCTGAGGCCGGCGGATCACGGCCGAGTCTCCGTTCGAGTAGATGCTCCCCAGGAACGCCCTGCGCGAATCTGCGCCTGTCCTCACCGAGACCCTTTCGTCGTTCGCCCGGAAAAGCGAGCATGCCGGCTTCGGCGCGGGCGGCATGACGTCACCGCGCGTCATTTGCTTGTGCGAGAAGGCGCCTTGAAGCTGTTTCGCCAGAGGAGCCTGCGGCCGCGGTGAGGCGTGGAGAGATGAGTCTTGTCGGAGCCGTTCCGGCCGCCGTGTCCCGGCCGGATCGCGTGGGGGCCACAGGCGCGCGGCGATCTCACCAGACCCTCAGGCGAAAGATCCTGCTTGCAGTGATCGCCATCGACGCGTGCTGCTGCTTCGCCGCAGCGGTCGTCGAGATCCTGAACGCGCGGGAGGCGACGCGCGTCGAGGTCGGCGCTTCGCTCGAAATGGCCGAGCCGCTCGTGCGGGAGACGATCGCGGGCTTCCAGCGGGAGCCCTCGGAAGACCTCGCCGAGCTGCAGTTCGCGCTGCCGGGCGTTCGCCACGTCCGCATCACCGTGCATCGACCTGACGGCTCCCTCGTGTCGTCGCGCGAGCCTGTGCGGCCGTCGGCCTTCTCGCCGGCGCCCGCCTGGTTCGCCGGCCTGATCGAGACGTCTCTCGCGCGCTTGGAGATCCCCGTGGTGGCCGCCGGCGAGGTGCAGGGCACGGTGGCGATCCAGGGCGAACCGGCCGACGAGATCGCTGAAGTCTGGGAAGACATGACGAGCCTCGCCGCCCTTCTCGCGGTGCTGAATGCGCTCGGCCTAGTCGCGTTCGCGCTGCTCCTGCGCCGCATCCTTTCCCCCCTCGGCGCACTGGCCCAAGGGCTTTCGGCGCTCGGAAGGGGCGGGTTCGAGCGACCGCTGCCGATCCCTCACGTTCAGGAGCTTGCGGCTCTCGCCGAGCGGTTCAACACGCTCGCGGTCGCGCTCGGCGAAGAGCGCGAAACCAACGCCCGGCTTTCCCACCGGATGGTCTCCCTGCAAGACGACGAGCGCCGGCAGATCGCGGCGGAGCTCCACGACGAGCTCGGCCCCTGTCTGTTCGGCCTGCAGGCCAATCTGGGGCTGCTTAAGAGCGGCCTGTCGACGAACTGCGCCATGGACGCGCCGGCGCAAGAGCGGCTCGCGACCGCGATCGAGATTTCACATCGTCTGCAAACCCTCAATCGGCAGCTGCTGCGCCGATTGAAGCCGATAGCCCTCGGCGAGGCCCCGCTAGGCGAAGTCCTGAGCGGCCTGATCGCTGAGTTCGAGAGGCGGCACCCAAACCATGGGTTCACGTTCCTGCCGGCAGATCTCAAGCCGAGCTACGGCCCCGTGGTCGATCTCACCGTCTACCGCAGCGTGCAGGAGGGCGTGACCAACGCACTGAGGCACGCGGTCTGCACAAGCATCGAGGTGCGGGTCGAGGAACAGGTCACCGATGACCGGACCGAACTCGTGATCCAGGTGACGGACGACGGGGTGGGCCTTGCGGCTGGCTCCACCTCCGGCTTCGGCCTGCTCGGACTGGGCGAGCGGATCCAAGCGCTGCGCGGCAGGTTCCGGCTGCGTTCAACTCCGGAGGGCGCGGCGCTCGAGGTCGTCGTCCCGCTTCCGCAGCCCGAGGAGAGGCTTCGTTGAGCCGCGCGCTGATCATCGACGACCATCCGATCGTGCTCGAAGGGTGCCGTCGCATGTTGCTCGAGGCCGGGTTCGCCGAGGTGCTGGAGGCGACGACGGCGCTCCAGGGCTTCCGCATCTATCGTCGCAGCAAGCCAGAGCTGATCGTGGTCGACCTGTCGATCGGCGGCGCTGGCCTCGCCGGCCTGTCCTTCATCAGGCGCCTCAGGCTGCACGACGACGTGACGCCGCTGCTGGTCTTCAGCATGCACAGCGACCCTGTGATCGCGAGCCGCGCGCTGAAAGCCGGCGCCACCGGCTTCGTAGCCAAGGACATCCCGCCGGCGACCTTCCTTGAGGCGGTCGACAAGGTCCGCCAGCGCAAGCCCTATATCGGGCATGACATGGCGATGCAGGTCGCGATGCTCGGCAGCCGGGCGCAGCGCGCCCCGTCCGAACTGACAGGCCGCGAGCAGCAGACGCTGGCGCTGCTCGGTAAGGGCAAAGCCTATGGCCAGATCGCCGACGAACTCGGCGTCAGCTACAAGACCGTCGCCAACACCTGCTCCAATCTGAAGGAGAAGCTGAAGGCCAGCACGCTGCAGGACCTCGTGCGCATCGCCGTGATGCGCCGCGTCGGCGCGTAGCGACAGGGACGCTCCTCAGCCGCTCGAGGCGATCCGTCCCCTTGTCAGGCCGCCGACGAAAACCGATCGCTCGCCGGCGTCCGACAGGCCAGGCCTGCATCCGCCATCTCACAGCGCGCGATCTTCTCCAGCCGGTCAAGCGGCACGTCGATGCCTTCCGTGGACATCGCCCGGGCGCGTCCGACGCCCTTCGAAGCCAACAGCTTTAAGCGAAAGCTCGCTTCGCCGGCGCTTTCGCAGAAGATGATTTCCGACCGGCCCTCGCGGTCGGCGATGACGTTGTAGGGCATTCACGCCTCCCAGCTTCTTCTTCTTTGATCGCAACAAGCCGTTAGACGTAGGTCTTGTTCCGGAGGCGTTAAAAAAACAGCCGAACAGGCCTTCGGTCGCAAATGGTGAGCGCGGCCGCGGCGCGGCGGCCGAATTGGCGGGCGGCGGCGTCACACCCGACTTCGCCCGCGGACAGCCCTTTCCGTCATCACGCAGCGCCCCTCGCCGCGCCAGAGGCGCAGGTCGGAGCCTGACGCCGCCCGATCACCTTGCCAGGTGAGGCAGGCGAAGCCAGATGACCGAGAGCTGATCCCGTCTGTTCGCCATTCGAGGAGACGCACGCGATGACGCCGCAAACGGCCGTCTTTGCAGATCGGCGAGACGCGGGGCGGCGGCTAGCGCTCGCGCTGGAGTTTCTGCGCGGCCAGGACCCGCTGGTGCTCGCGCTGCCGCGCGGCGGCGTTCCCGTCGGATTCGAGGTCGCCCGCGCGCTCGGCGCCGAGTTGGACATCCTCCTCGTGCGGAAGATCGGCGCCCCACGCCACGAGGAATACGGCTTGGGCGCCGTCGTGGACGGGTCAAACCCTCAGGTGATCTTCAATGACGACGTCATGCGCGACGTCGCGCCCTCCGCTGCCTATGTGGAGGAGGAGATCAGGCGGCAGCTCAAGGAGATCGAACGCCGCCGCAGCGCTTATCTGGGGAATCGGCCGCCCTCCTCCCCAACGGATCGGAATGTCGTCCTGGTCGACGATGGGATCGCAACTGGCGGGACCATCCGAGCGGCGCTGCGGGCGCTCCGCAGTCTCAGGCCGCGACGGCTTATCGTCGCCATCCCGGTCGCACCGCCGGATGTCCTCGTCGGCTTGAGGCGCGAAGCCGACGACGTGATCTGCCTGCAGAGTCCCCCGAACTTCCGCGCAGTCGGTCTGCATTACAACGATTTCGGCCAGATCGGGGATGAGGAGGTCGTCAGTCTGCTGAGCGCCGCGCAGCCTGGCCGGAGAACCGGCTGAGGCCTGTCTCCCGCGTTTTGGCTTGAACGGCTCTGGAGTTCGCAATGCTGTCCTTTGCGCGCGCTCACCCGATCGTCACCGCTATCGCCGCCCTGATCGTTGCGGCGGGCGTCTATGTCGTTCTGTCGCTCGCGATGAGCGGCGGCACGGATTTCGACCCCCTGATGCGCTGAGGGCCGCGCCTCTGTGGCCGATTGCTCCGCGCCCGTAGAGAAGTCACCGGCGCGCGAACGCGGTCCTGGCAGATGCAGGAGCTGAGCCGTGGTTGCGCCGCGGCCTTCTGCCGATCACGGCTGTCGCCGGCAGCGCGATCCGTCGATAGACGGCGCGACCTGCCTGGAACTTAAAGGCCGCTGCCTCTTTGAAAAGGAAGCGGAGGATTTTGAAGACCGGCGCAAATGAGCCGGCGACCGCTGCAGGGAGGCAGTCGATGAGCGCGACGTCCGCCGATAACGGCGTTTTGGATGACCGGTCACGAGGCGAGGAGCGCGAAGACTCTCGCAAACCGGGAGCGAAGGACGCCGGCCGCGCCGGCGCGATCCCTAAGAATGACGGGCGGCCCGTGGAGCAGCCCGATAAGGATGGCGACAAGCCGAAGGCGGAAGACTGGCGCGGCGAACCGGACGACAGGGCGGGTCCTGGGCAGTGACGTCTCTCGCGCGCGGCGGCATCGACCGCCGCGCGCGAGAATGCGCCTCAGGCGGAGATTTCCTCCAGCGACCGGCCCTTGGTCTCGACGCCGAGCGCCAACACGGCCATCGCGGCGATGAAGAACGAGCCAGCGCCGAGCGCAAACACGCCGCCCGAACCGAGTGACGGCAGCACCACGCCGATCACCGACGGACCGATCAGCGATCCGATCCGACCGACCGCGGAGGCGCAGCCCGCTCCAGTCGCCCGCGCCCGGGTCGGGTAGAGTTCGGGCGTGTAGGCGTAAAGCGTCGACCACATGCCGAACAGGAAGAACTGCATGATGAGGCCGAACACCATCAGCATCGTGAAGTTGGGCGCGTGCCCGTAGGCAAAGGCGGCGACGGCGGAGCCGATCAGCATGAGCGCGCAGGTGCCCTTGCGGCCCCAGGCCTCGACGAGCCAGGCGGCCGTAATGAAGCCCGGCACGCCGGCAAGCGCCATCAGCACGATGTACTCGACCGATTTCGTCACGGCGAAGCCGGAGGCCTGCAGCAGCGCACCGAGCCAAGTGGTCAGGCCGTAGAAGCCGAGCAGCGCGAAGAACCAGACGAGCCAGATCATCACGGTGCGGCTCGCATAAGGATGAGCCCAAAGCTCCAGGAACGAGAACCGTCGGGCGCCGCGCGCAACCGCCGGCGCAGGACGCGGCTCGGGCAGCCGGGTCCCGGCCGGGAGCCGTTCCAGCACCTTGGCTTCGATGTCCGACATCACCCTGTCGGCTTCTTCGTTGCGCCCCTGATCGGCCAGCCAGCGGGGGCTCTCCGGCACGAAAAACCGCACCACGAGCAGAAACAGCGCCGGCACCGCCTGCGCCAGGAACATCTCGCGCCAGCTGAAATGCGCGAGGAAGAACCAGCTCATCAGGCCAGCCACGATGAACCCGATCGGCCAGAAGCCCTCGAGGATCGCCAAATAACGTCCGCGCTTGGCGGTCGGCACGAATTCCGAGACGATCGCGAGCGCCACCGGGAACTCCATGCCCATGCCGAAGCCGAGCAGCAGCCGCGCATAGCCGAGCGAGGTCGCGTCGCCCGCCGCGTAGCACCACAGGCTGCCGGCGCCCCAGAAGATCATCGAGATCTGGAAGACGAGCTTGCGACCGACCTTGTCGGCGAGCATGCCCGACAGGGCCGCGCCCAGGAACATGCCGACGAAGCTCATCGACGACATCAACCCTGTCTGCACGGCCGTCAGGTTGAACTCTGTCTTGATGGAGCCGAGCAGGAAGGTCAGCGACCCGAGGTCGATCGAGTCGAACAGCCACGCGGTGGCGATGATCGAGAAGATCATCTTCTGGTAGCCGGTCATGGGCAGGCGATCGAGGCGGGCGGCGATGGCGACGTCTGCGCCTGCCGCCGCCGAGGGCGACGTCGCGCCGGAATGCGTCGCGACGCCGCCCGACGGCAGCATTACGTCTGTCATGTATCCCTCCCGCTTGCGCGTTTCCCCAGTCGGGCCCTTCTGGGCTTCTTGAGCGGGAGGCTAGTCGGCGACCACCAGAGATGCAACTGATATATTAGTCGTCTTCCAGGCGTCCCCGCGCCTTTGTGGCGTTTGGTCGCCGTGCTAAGCCACTGAGGCGCGGCGGGGAGTTCGCTTCCCGACCGCGGCGAGCCCGGGGTACGATGAACGTGACGAGCGCCCGTTCGAGCCGCGCCGGCGGCAAGGCCGAGACCAAGCCGGCCGCGCGTCGTCCTTCAGGCGGACTGACGCTGACCGAGCAGGCTTATGTCGAGCTCGAGGAATTGATCAGCACGCTCCAGCTGCCGCCGGGCGCCTTTCTGAGCGAGATGGCGCTCGCGCAGCAGCTCGGCTTCGGCCGCACGCCGATCCGGGAGGCGCTGCAGCGGCTCGCGCGCGATGGGCTGGTCGTCGTCGCGCCGCGCCGCGGCATCCTGGTCTCGGAGATCAACCTGAAGGCGCAGCTGCGCCTGCTGGAGACAAGGCGGGTGCTGGAATCGCTGCTCGCCCGGCTCGCGGCCGAGCGCGGCGACGCCGCCGAACGCGCGCGCTTCGCCGAGCTCGCCCGGGGCATGCGCGCCGCGGCGGAGGCGTCCGACGACATCGCTTTCATGCGGCTCGACCGTGATTTCAACCAGCTTGTGGTCGCAGCCGCCCGCAACGAATTCGCCGCCCGCGCCATGGCGAACATGACGGCGCTGTCACGCCGCTTCTGGTACCAGCACTACCGGGAGGTTGGCGACCTGTCGCTCTCCGCCACGCTCCACGCCGAAGTCGCCGAAGCGATCGCCGCTCGGGACGCCGCGGCCGCGGCTGCAGCCTCGGACCGGTTGATGGACTACATCGAGAGCTTCGCTCGCAAGACGCTGGACGTCTGACCCCGGTCAGATCTGCCTCCGGCGCTCCACCATGGCGGCGAACTTCTCGTATTCCTCGTCCTTCACCGAATAGGAGTGGTCGTCGTCCGGGAACACGCCTTCCTTGACCTCGCGCACATAGTCGCGGATTCCCGCCACCGCGACCTCGGTGAGCTTGGCGTAGCGCTTGGTGAACTTCGGCTTGAAGTCGGTGAAGACGCCGAGGAGGTCGTGGCAGAGCAGGATCTGCCCGTCCGTCCCGACGCCGGCGCCGATGCCGATCGTCGGGATCGTCAGCTGCTCGGAGATCAGTTTGGCGATGCGGGCCGGCACCGCCTCGAACTCCAGCATGAAGCAGCCGGAATCTTCGCTCGCGAGCGCGTCCTGAAGGATCTTGAAGGCGGCGTCGGCGGTCTTTCCCTGAATCTTGAAGCCGCCGAAGTTCGCGATCGTGTGCGGCGTGAGCCCGATGTGCGAGGCGGTCGGTATGCCGGCGTCGACCAGCGCCTTGAGGATGTGGGCCTGGCTCTTGCCGCCCTGGGGTTTCACAGCGTCGGTGAGCGCGTCCTGCATGAAGCGGGTGGCGTTGGCGAGCGCCCGGTCGACGGTGTGATAGCTCTGATAGGGCATGCAGCCGAGCACGAAGGTGTTCGGCGCGCCGCGGCGGATCGCCTGGGCGTGCATCACCATCATGTCCATCGTGGCCGGGATCGTGTTGGCGTGGCCATGCGCGATCATCGCAAGGCTGTCGCCGACCACCGCGACGTCGACGCCCGCCATCTCGGCCCATTTCGCCGAGGTGTAGTCGGGCACCGACATGTAGACCATCTTCTCGCCGGTGGTCTTGGAGTCTCGGATCTCGCCGATGGTCCGCTTCTCGCGCTTCGGAGCGGCGGCAGGAGCGTCGTTCATGGCTTGCCTTATGGGTTTCGGCGCAGCAGCGGCGTGACGCCCGGCTCGTCCGGAGCACTTCTTGTCCGCAGCGCAGGAGATGACGAGCGGCCGCTCAGGCCGCCGCGGAGCCGTAGCCCTCAAGCACGCGATCGATGTCGGCCGACGACATCTCCCACTCGTTCTGGAAGTTCGCCACCACGTCGCGCATGAAGCGATCGGCCAAGGCCTCCGCGTGGCGGGCGTCCCCGAGATGGTCGACAAGCAGCGCGAAGGCGAGCTGGCTCGGCTCAGGCCCCTCGTAGCTCCACTCGAAGCCGTTGGGCGAGAACGTCTTCATGTCCTCATAGGTGTCGAGCGGCTCGCCGTCCGCCGTGACAGCGATGCCGTCGATGGTGCGGTCGCCGGCATAAAGCGTCATCGCGGCTGCCCCTCGAGCGCGCGGCGCCGGGTGGCAGGCTTGTTATCGGCCGCCGTCTTCATCACCTCAGGAAAAATCCAGAGACTGCCCATCGTGAACGGCCCGAGGAACAGCAGCGCGATCTGCGGCCCCGTCTTGCCGAGATGGCCCATGAAGAAGAAGCCGGCGAGCGCCGCGAGGCCGACGATGATGGTGAGCCCCATCTTGATCTTGAACGGCATGTTCCTCCCCTTTCTTCTCGTTGATGACGTTCAGGCGACGAAGACGCCGCCGACCGCCTGGAGCGCGCCGAGCGCCGCGACCGTCACCGCAAGCAGGATTGCGAGGCCTGCAGCGCCGTCCCTCCACCGTTCCGGCCAGAGGTGAAACACGGCAGGCGTGAACAGCGCGGCGAGCCCGCTCACGATCACCACGCTTGTCCAGCGAAGCTCCGCCAGGCCGAAGGTGAGCGCCCCATAGGCGAGCGCCAGGAACGCGGCCGCGTTCAGCGCGACCAGGGCGACGCTTGTGGCCTTGCCGGTGAGATCGTCGCGGGTCGCGAGCGGGAAGGCGCCGGCCAGAACATAGAAGCCGACGCCGGCGACCGCCGCGAACAGCGCGAACCAGCAGAGGGCTGCGACGTTCGGCTCGACCGCGTCCACCGTCTTACTCCGCCGGCTGCATCGCGCCCGAAGGCGCCTCGCGGCCCGGCGTGCGGGAGGTCTTCCGCATGTCCTTCTTCACGAAGCGCGTGTCGTAGCCATTGAGGAGCGTTCCGATCAGCCCGCGGTTCAGGTCGGACGTGCCGAACAGCCAGTCCATGATCGGGAAGGTCAGGTTCATGTTGCGCTCCATCATGATCGACTGGTCGTGATGGGCGGTGTGGTGGCGCCGGTTGGTGTTGATGAACGGCATGTTCCGCACGAACCAGTTCTCGTCCACATGGCAGCAGAAGTGCATGAACTCGTAGATCATGTAGATCGACGTGGTCGTCGTGATGAACAGCCAGCCGACGTTCGGCGAGAAGATGAACCCGAGCGCGATCGCCCCCGGAATCGACATCAGCGTGAAGGCCGCAAGCGCATAGGGCGGGAAGAACGTGACGCGGTAATCCCTGTGATCCGCGAAGCGCATCTCGTGCTCGGTGAAGAACTGGTGATGCTGCAGCGTGTGGCGGTTGTAGACCGCGCGCGCCACCGGATTCTTCGACGGCCGGTGCATCACGTAGCGATGGATCCACCACTCGAAGAAGTTACAGAACAGGAAGGTCACCGGAACGGTCGCGAGCTCGAGCCAGCTCGGCGCCTCGACATTCGACAGATAGACGTAGAGGGCCGTGAAGCCGATCACATAGATGATCGCGATGTGCAGAAGGCCATTGTACCAGCCGGCGACGCGCTGACGGTAGTTGGCGCGATACGCGCGCTGGCGCTCTGACATGGGCGATTGCGCGAGTTCCATGAAGTCCTCCCATGGCGATGCTGGTGATCGCTTCGGTCACTAATATATCAGTGACGTATCAGAAGCGCCAGCGGAAGATCGCTCGTCTCCCGAGGCTGGCGGAGATGGAGCCCTCGCCGTGGCGGGCGGCGCCGTTAGATGTGGCGCATGGCTCAGCTTTCGGTCGTCACCCTTGGCCTCATTCTCCTGACCGCCTGTCTGGTAGCGATGATCACGCGGCGGCTCCGCCTCCCCTACAGCGTCGGACTGGTGGTCGCCGGCCTCGCGCTGGCGGCGCTGCCTCTCAGATTTGAGGCTCCGCTGAGCCGGGATCTGATCTTCACGGTGTTCCTGCCGCCGCTCGTCTTCGAGGCGGCGCTTCAGCTGAAATGGCGGCCCTTCGCCCGTGAACTGCCCGCCACAGCGCTGCTCGCCTTCGTCGGCGTGACGATCGCCGCCGGCGTGGTGGCGGCGGGGCTGCATTTTGCGCTCGGCTGGAGCTGGCTGGGGGCGGGTCTGTTCGGCGTGCTGATCGCGGCCACGGACCCGGTCGCCGTCATCGCGGCGTTCAAGGAGATGAAGGTCGAGCCGCGCCTCAGCCTGCTGGTGGAATCAGAGAGTCTGCTGAACGACGGCGCAGCCGCGGTGGGCTTCGGCGTGCTGCTCGCCTTTGCGGAAGGCAGCGGCGGCTCCCCGGCATGGATCCCGGCGTCGCTGCTCTGGACGGTGGCGGGCGGGGTGCTCGCCGGCGCGGCGGTCGCAGGCGCGGTCCTGCTGATCGCGGGGCGCACCGAAGACCATCTGGTCGAGATCACCCTCACCACCATCGCTGCGTACGGCTCCTTTTTACTGGCGGAGCGCTTCCATGCGTCCGGCGTGCTGGCCTCGCTGACCGCTGGCCTGCTCGTGGGGAACCTCGGCTGGCGACGCGCGATCTCGGAAGGCGGCCGGGTCCACGTCCCGGCGTTCTGGGAATACACCGCGTTCCTGGCGAACTCGGTGATCTTCATCCTGATCGGCGCGCATGAGGCCCATCAGCCGGGCAGCTTTTTCAGCTGGGGCGCGGCCGCCGCGATCCTTCTCGTGCTGCTCGGGCGGGCGGTCGCGGTCTACCCGCTCTGCGCGATCCTTGGCCTCACCCCGCTCCGGATCCTCGCATCGGATCAGCATGTGCTGTTCTGGGGAGGCCTGCGCGGCGCGCTCGCGCTCGCGCTTGCGCTCGCCGTTCCCAGCAGCGTTCCCGAGCATGCAGAGATCGTGGTGTTCGCCTTCGCCGTCGTCGCGTTCTCGATCTTCGTTCAGGGGCTCACTATGCCGTGGCTGATCCGCAGGCGGAGCTCCTCCTCGGAGGCGCCGGGCGGCGCCTCCGACTGAACGACGCCGTCACGAGCAGCGGCGGCGCAGCAGTCCCATGGCTCGGGTGACGCCGTTCAGCGGAAACACATAATGCGTTTCGTTGCCGCGCCTCGAGGCGGTCGAGACGCGCATGGAGCGTCCGCTCTTCATCGCCTTCAGGAGGTCTCGCTCCCGCGGCTTGCCGCCGGCGAGCCATGCGCCGCTCTTGTACGTCTGCAGACGGAACTTTTTGCCGTCCACGCTCAGCCATGAGGGACCATTCGGATCGACCGCGTAACCGAACTGCAGGCTGGCTTCCGTACGGGGCGGCGACTTGCCGACGCTTCTGATGAAAAAGGAAACTAGTCCGTGATTGAGGCGCGCAGGTTCCGCCTTGGACGGATTGGCGTAGATAAAGCATCCCTTGCCTCCCGCATCACTATATTGCCACACGCTCCAGCTTCCGAAGAACCCGATGTTCTTCTCGGCCGCTTCAGCCGGGGAAAGCGACAGCACAGCCAAGGCGGCTGTCGCGGCAAGGAACAGCTTCTTCATCTATGACCTCCTTTCGCCCATTGAGCGGCAGGGGTCTGACTAACGATCTCGGCTGATCAGTCTCCTAATTATCTCCGGATGACGATCACGTTCTGGCGAGGCCAGCGTGCCGACGCAGCCCCTACACCCCAGAACCTCTTCGGCTCTCGTCACGACGCCGCCCTCGTGCAGGGACTTTGATCCGCGTGCGTGACCATATTCATCGAAGAGAGAAAGCGAGACAGATCCATGCTGAAGCGCCTCCTCCCGATCGCCCTCGCGGCGATGTTGCCTGCCTCGGCGGCGGTCGCGACGCCTGCTACGCCGTCAACCGGGTTCACCTCCGCAGTCGCGCCGATCCAGCTCGTCGACATGCGGCGCCACGACCATCGAGGCCCACGCCACGACTACCGCCACCGTCGCCACGGGCATTCCCATTACAGGCCTGGCGGACGCTACCGCTCGGCGCCGCATGGCTGGCGCAGCTACCGCGCCCGTCCGCGCGACTGGCGGACCCGCGGCTGCGTCGTGGTCGGGCCGGTCTGGTTCTGCCCCTGAACGGGCCACGTTGGAGAGGGCTCGCCAGCTGGAGCTCGAGAGAGCGCCTCGCCGGGTGGAGGCCTCGCGTCCGCCCTGCGGGCGTTCCGTGATGGCGCCTTATCTTCTTGAGGCGCGGTCAGGAATGAGCTTCAGGAGCAGTTCGGACGGTCTCACGCCCGAGGACGCGGCGACGCTTTCGAGCGTCGCTTCCGGCGCATCGACATTATGTCCATCTTCGCGAAGCCGCCTGACGAGATCTTCGGGCGAGGCGTTCAGAACAGGCGCGAGGTCAACTAGGCGGGCCTTTGTCATCACCGACATGACGCGAAATCCCGGGCTGCCGCCGCGCGACTGCATCATGCCGTTCACGGCGAATGGAACCGCCACCAGGATCGATGCGAGAAGCGGGATGATCAGCGTCTTGCGCCTCAGATAGCCGACGAACGGCTTCCAGTTCTTCCAGATGTGCAGAGCGAAGGGCGCAAGCAGGGCGAGGCTCAGCCACTCATGCATCATGTGGAACGCCGCCGGCTGCCAGCGGAAGAACAGCGCAACCCCCGAGACGGCGGAGACCAGAAAAAGCCCGGTGGTGAGCGGCGTGCCGTAGCGATGGATCAGGGTTTTCAAAGCTGCGCCCTTCAGCGGGAAGACTGGAAAGAATCCGCGCAACGCCTCGAAGCGGCGCGGCCGAGCTCCGCCAGACGAGGGACCGGATGGGCCGCCAGCGCCTCGCCGACGACCCGCCAGAAATCGGGGAAGCCGAGCTCGATGCCTCGCCGCAGCCAGATCTCGGCGCCGTCGATGTCCCCGTCGTCATCGGCCAGCCGGCGGGCGTAGTTGAAGCAACCCCAGCAATCGCCGCCTTCCGCCGCATGACGGAACAGGGTTTTGGCGAGCGCGGCGTCGCGCGGCGCGCCCTCCCCGCTCTCCCTGAGGAGGCCCATCATGTTGAACGCCTTCGCGATTCCCGCCGCCGCCGCGCGTTCGTAGAGCGCATAGGCGGCGACCGGGTCCGCCTTGCGTCCGCGACCGCCGAGCGTCAGATCCGCGAGATTGAACAGCGCCCACGGTTCGCCGAGCGCGGCGGCGCGCTCATAGCAGCGCGCCGCTTCCTGGAGATCGACGCGCGTGCCCCAGCCACGCTCATAGGCGCGCCCGAGCATGTTGATCGCCCGCTCGTCGCCAAGTCGGGCCGCGCTGCGGTACCAGGCGAGCGCCGCCGCCGGGTCCTGCGGCTTGCCGCCCAACCCGTCGAGCTGGATCTGCGCCCATTCGAGCTGGGCGCGCGCGATCGCCCGGCCGATGACAGGACCGGCCGCCGTCACAGCTCCGCCCAGCGCCGCAGAAGGTTGTGATAGTGGTTCACGAGGCCAAGCGTGGCGCGGCTTCGGTCGCCGAGTTGGGCCCGGGTCTCGATGATCGCGAGGTCGAGGTCGTAGAGCAGCGACCGTTCGCCGTCGTCCTTGACCATCGACTGGGTCCAGAAGAACGACGACCAGCGGCTTCCCCGGGTGATCGGCTCGACGCGATGCAGGCTGGTGGCCGGATAGACCACCATGTCGCCGGCGGGCAGCTTGACGGCGTGCGCGCCGTAGCTGTCCTCGATCACGAGCTCGCCGCCGTCGTAATCGTCCGGGTCGGTGAGGAAGAGCGTGCTCGAGACGTCCGCCCGCATCCGCATGCCGCCGGCGCCGGGGATCGCCCGGATGGCGCCGTCGACATGCGCGCCGAAGCTCATGCCCTCGTCATAGCGGTTGAACATTGGCGGCAGCACGCGCAGCGGCAGCGCAGCGGAGTTGAAGACCGGGTTGCGGGCGAGCGCCGTCAGGATCAGCTCGCCAAGGCGGCGAGCCTCGGCTGAATCCTCCGGAACCTGCATGTTGCGTTTGGCCTTGGCCGCCTGATCGCCGGCGGTCGCCTTTCCGTCGATCCAGCAGGAGCTCTCCAGGATCGAGCGGCAGAACGCGACCTCGTCGGGCGTCAGGACGCCGTTGATGTGCACCAGCACGGCTAGATCCGCCCGCGCGTCACATCTTGTAGCCGAGGGAGAGCAGCACCGTCCGGCCGGAGCCCGGCACGACGCGGCCCGTGCCCTGCGCGGAGGTGTAATTCAGCTCGTTGGTCAGGTTGTATCCGTTGAGAGCGACCCGCACCCCCTCATATTCGTAGGAGATCAGACCATCGAGCGAGAAGGATCTCGGAACGCGCGCCTTGTTCGCGGGATCGGCCCAGTACGCGCTGGCGTACTGGACGCCGCCGCCGATGAGCAGCCTGCCGGGCATCTTGTCGGCGAAGTGACGCGACAGCTCATACGTCGCCCACAGCGCGGCGTTGTGCTTCGACACATAGGGAACGTCATTGCCCTTCACGGATGACGCGGCCGCCGTGCCGGGCGTCTCGCCGCGGATCTTGCCATCCAGATAGGCGTAGCCGAACTGGACCGTCAGCCCCGGCGTCACTTCACCGGTCGCGCCAACTTCGAAGCCGCGCACGCGCCGCTTCTGACTTGCGTCGGAGAAGCCGCCGATAAGGTCGCCCGTGACGGGGTCGACGTCGTAGGCGTTGCTCTTGTCGATCTGGAAGACCGAGCCGGACAGGCCGAGGCGCCCGTCCATGAGATCGATCTTGCCGCCGAACTCGTAGAGGTCCGCCTTCTCCGGATCGAGCTTCAGGTTTCCGCTCGCGCCGCCCGGCACCTCGCTGGTGGCGTTCGCCGCCTGGGTCGCGACGTTGGTGCCGATCGGCGTGTAGGACCGGGCGTAGCTCACATAATAGGTCTGGTTCGGCTGCGGCTCGAACATCAGCGCGACCGACCGGCTGAGCTTGCTGTCCGACTGCTTGCCGTTGACCTTGGTGTCCTCGAACGGCGCGGTGGTGTCCGCCGCCGCCGGGGTGAAGCTGTAGAACTTGCTCTTGAAGTTGTCCCAGCGAAGCGCGCCCATGATGGAAATCTGGTCCGTGAACCAGACCCGGTCGTTGGCGAACAGCGCGACGTCCGAGGCCGTCGCGTCGCGGTCATTGCCGACCACGCGCGTACGAACGGCGTTCGGCGTGCTGTAGAACGGATCGCGGATCGTCTGGTTGCCGCGGGTCTGGCCGTAGCTCGCGGGCTCGCGATGGTCGTCCTGGTGGTACACGTTCACGCCGGCGATGGCCTTGTGCTTGAGGCCCCCGGTCTCGAACTCCGCCTTGGCGGTGGTGGTGTTTTCAAGCCCCCAGGTCTTCTGCTTGTAGCTGAGGCCGCCGCCCGCCCCGTAGGTGACGAGCGGATTGCCGCCGGCCAGAAACTGCTGAGAGCAGCTTCCGGCATATTGCACCCCCGGAGTGGCGCTGCTGGCGTCGTTGGAGCAGCCGGGGGGCGTCGACGAATAGTCCCGGTCGTAAAAGCCGACGCGAGAGTCGCTCGAGATCGTCAGCCAGTCGTTCACCTCCTTGGAGAACAGCGACGTCACGACGTGCGCGTTGGTCACGTCCTTGTCGGTCGCGCGGACATAGGAGGTCGAGCGGCTGAGGCCGAGTTCGGTCGCGGGCCGCCAGCGGCCATTGGCGTCGGCGATGAACGGCACGCCGTAATCCGGCTTCCGGTTGTTGTGCTGGTACATGTAGTTGATGGACCAGGTGGTGTCGGTGCCGAGGCCAAACCCCAGCGCGGCCGCGAAACCCTGCCGATCCGTCTTCACATGGTCGCGGTCCGCCACGTCCTGGTCATGGACCATGCCGTTGAGGCGGATAGCGGTCGTCTCGTTGATCTGCTTGTTGTAGTCGACCGTCCCGCGCTTCAGGGGGCCGCTGCCGATCTGGCCCTCGATGGAGAGCGCATCGCCGAGATGCGCCTTCTTCGACGTCTGGTTGATCAATCCGCCGGTGGTGCCGACGCCGAAATTCTCGCCATTCGGACCCTTGATGACTTCGATGCTGTCGATGTCGAAGCTGTCGCGGACATAGGCGCCGAAGTCCCGCAGGCCGTCGATATAGATGTCGCCTTTGGACTGAAAGCCGCGGATGCGGAACTGGTCGCCATTGGTGCCGCCGTTGCCCTCGCCGGTGGACAAGGTGATGCCGGGCACGTTCTTCAGCGCCTGCTCGACGCTCGTGACGCCCTGCTGCTCGAGTTGCTCCTTTGGGATGACGGTCACGGCCCGCGGAATCTCCCACACCGTCGCCGGAAGCCGGCTGATGCCGGTCGAGGCGTCGTTGGCGTTACCCGAGGCCGCCGCGCCTTCGACCAGGATGGGGTCGAGGGACGTGGAATCGGACTCGGCCGATTGAGCCTGCGCGGCCATCGGTTGAACCGCCACAGCCAGTGTGGCGCTCGCCGTAAACGCCACATTCGACATCTTCGGCCGAAGCGAGATGGAACTGCGCACGATCATGTGTCCGGACTCCAAACCTGTTTGAGGCCTTTTGACGGCCAAACTCAGGCATGGCAAGCGTCACGCCAAAAATAAGCTTCTCTCAACATGAGATTGGAATTTTTCTACTTTAATAATATCGCTGCAAATCACCAGCTCGACCGCTCAGTTCCGCATTTTAATAGTTATAAGATGCCGAGAACCCGCTTTCGATCGGCTGAGCTTTCCCGGTCACGGAGCGCACTGGACGCAATCGATGAACTGGCTCAGGCGATCGTCCCGCTCGGCGAGCCCTTGGCCTATCGCTAACCCAGGAAATGCTCGCGAGCCTGACCTGCACGGGTCGACGGCGGCTGTGCCTTCCGGCGTGAGCCGGGTGGACTGTCGAAGGCGCTCAACGGCGAAGAACGACGCGCTTGGAGAGCGATCTTTGATCGGCTTCTCGGAGCCACCTCCCCGTCCTGACGGGAGGAGCGTCCCCGTTCCCTACGCTCCCGGCCAGCCAGAGAGGCCTTGAGACGCCTCGTCCCGCCCAAGGCGCCTTGGCCTTAACTGACCTCGGCGGAGCAGGTGGCCGTTGAGGTCAAGCGCAGGGCGCTACCGCGCGCTGGGCTCAGGCGTCTTGCGCAAGAAGATCTTCGGAGGCGTTGACGACGCCTGTTTGCGTCGCGGCGGCGCAGCGACGAGAGACCAGCGCGAGGAAATCCTCGACAGGAAGATCTATGATCTGTTCCAGAACGGCGTCGCCATCGATCTGGCCAGCCTCTTTCAATCTCTTCATAAATAGAAAACATTCGAAAACATCGTGCATGATATATGATCTGACTACATCAATTTCCGTCGACCAATAGCTCGGGAAGTGAGGCTTCTCGCCTAGAAAAAAATCCCCATTGAAGACGGTTATACGCTCAGGCGAGAACAAAAGTAGATCGAAAATTATGTGGCGAAACGCGAAGCCATTACCAAAATAACCCCACCATCGACGAGCCCACCACTTCCGAACGGCGACCGAGGCGGGCAGCTTTGCCCGGAGATCTAGAGCGGCCGATTTCTTTCGCGCCACAACGAAGGGAATCCCTTCATCTGCCAAGTTCTGAACGATCTCTGCGCCGGACCGGCCAATTTGCAGCCGGTTGTAATATGATACGTCAGTTCTCGATCCGAAATTTTCGCTTTTGTCGAGGAACTGGAATGCTCCTTGGTAATTGGTTCGCGCCACAACATCGTGCCGGTCGATCTCCCGGCCATTCCCAAGAGTGTTAGGCGCC
Organism: Hansschlegelia sp.; assembly: GCF_035538955.1. NCBI lineage: Bacteria > Pseudomonadati > Pseudomonadota > Alphaproteobacteria > Hyphomicrobiales > Methylopilaceae > Hansschlegelia > Hansschlegelia sp. Next base: position 83,778 of record NZ_DATLJK010000013.1, on the reverse strand, counting down.
GGCCCCACCAATGCGACAGAGCGCCCCTTTATGAAAGCCTCGTATCGCTGATGCTCCGCCCGCTGCTTAAAAGCGGTCCGGCGCAGCGTCACCGCCTCCTCCACGCGTCCCTCAGATAGAAGAACCTCAAGCCGGAGCGCATGCGCCTGCCCCACGGCCTTGCGACCGCCTTCTGCCGCGATGCGGTCGCAGAGTTGGTGCGCCAATTCAAATTCGCCGAGATACACCGCGCCCAGAACCGCAGCTGGCGCCGCCGCGCGATCTCCCCCGGTTGCGAGGGTGATCGCAACGCGGCCTGCGGCTGACTTGGCGGCGAAGGCGCCCCCGCCAAACCCGCGGCGCAGGAACCTGGCGTAGACATACAGCCAGGCGCTGTACGGCAGCCCCGGCTGGCGACCTTGTAGGTCCCGCACCGCGTCGACGGCGTCAGCGTCAGTCGCGTCCCCTGTCAGGAGACCGTCTATCGTCGCAAAGGAAGGGTCGATCGCCGTCAGGTCCATGGACCATGATAGCTGCGCCACCAGCCTCAGGACGCAATGTGGCGCTCCATTGTACCCGAGCACGGGAGGTAAACGACAGGCTTCTCGAAGAAGGATAGAAAACTGCCTGTCCGATTCGTCATATTTCTTGAGCTTTCTGAGGGATATTCCGAGATAAAACCGCGTGATCAAATCATGCGGATAGGCATCCACTGCCCTTGCCAGAAGACGTTCGGCCCCGACATTGTCCTTCTCGTCGAGAAGCCGCAAACCTTCCCTTAGAGCTTCGCTGCCCTCACTTGCCGCCACGAACTCGCCCTCATCAGCCTGTCCCGGTGAAGTTACCGTACGACATCGGGAAAAGCGACGGACGTTCGTAGAGGCCGCCCATTGGCGACGCCTCCGCTGGAGATGGCGCATAGGGACGCGAGTAAGCGCGCCTTCGCTTCGGACGACTGACCGCGATAGCCTGAAGCTTCAGCACCTGAGCGGCAAGAAAGCGCTAGTCGGAAACCGCGGGCGGTCCGCCACGCATGGCCGAGTCGCCGCCGAACCTTCTGAGGCCCGCTCACCCGGCAAAACAGTTCGGTCCGCAGCAAGGCGCGGCGCAGGACGAGTCGGCACAGGCTGCTCTCCCCTGGTCCGGTCCTCAGGATCGGCGCCCTTCGGCGAAGTCCTGCAGTTGCTGCGCCGTCTTCGGTCTGATCGTACCGATGTGGGCCTGGACGCAGCGCGAAGAGACATTCAGGAAGAGGTGACAACCCGGCGCTCGGCCCGAGCCTAATCCTTTTCCAGCACCTTCAGAACCATATCTGCAAAGATATCGGCGATTTCGTCTGACGTGTGCTTCCCGCTCGGCCGGAACCAGAGAAAGCTGTAGAAATACATTCCAAGGATGCCCTTGAGAGCGACGAGCGGCAGCGACTTGAAGTAACCCTTGGCCTCGCCATCCTTGAACGTCTGGTGCCAGACGTCCTGATATTGCTGATGCAGGTCGGAGACGAGCTTGTGGCGCTGCCCCGTCAGGGCGTCCGCCTCACGGAAGCAGACGGTCATTTCCGGCAGGTTCTGCGCGATCACACGCATCAGATAGCGGCTTAGCCGCCTTATGCGCTGGCGCGGATCCGGCTCCTTCTGCAGAGTGCCCTGGCCGAAGATCACCAGATCCTCGATGTAGCGCACCACGATGTTGAAGAGCAGCTCTTCCTTGCTATTGATGTGATAGTAGAGCGCGCCCCTCCCGAGCCCCACGGCGTCGCCGATCTCCGCGACGCCGATCGCACGGTAGCCGCGCTCGGCAAACAGCTTCGCGGCGATGTGCTGGATGCGCTCCCGCTGCTGCGTCGCAGGCGCCGTCGGCGCGACCTCGAGGGGCCTCCCGGCGCTCACGTTCGCATCACTTGCGTATGGACCAGTCGGTACAGGTGGGCTAATGTTTGTCTCCTCGCCAGAGCGTCGCGATCGCGGCTTGCTGGCGGTGAGGTTAGTGCGAGTGCGGGGCACGAAGACGTCCTTCACAGGTTCCGGGCGGCATTTTCTGGCGGAGGCGCGATTGTGGCAAGGGTTATCAGCGCAAGGCGCCCGGTTAAGGGGACCGGGCTCCCGTCGAAGTCGCCTCGCTGAGCGGCTCCGGCGATAATCGCCGCGGTGTACGCCCGGTCCAATCAGGGAGCGCGGAGCCGGAGACACGGGCGAGCAGCTCGATGGCCGCCTCCGACTGGTCCTGAGAGGGTTCGATTAAGCGCAACTGCCGGCCGGCTTCAAGACCCGGCCCACTACAAGAACAAGACGCGAGCCTGACGTCCGAGCCTCGATGAAAAAGATGGGGCGGCGATGCAGCTCGAGGAAACGATCAGGAGGGCGGCGATGCCGGAGAGCAGCAATGACGTCTGGGCGGCGACGGTGAACGGCAAGCCGAAAATCGGAGCCGTTGCGACGAGGACGCGCCGCACGACCTTGCGAGACATCGACATTTTTTCTGAGATGACCGGAGACTTCAATCCGCTTCACTACGACGCAGAGCTTGCGGCGGGCTCCGTCTTCGGGCGCGTCATCGTCCAGGGCGGAGTGACGTCGGGGATCCTGAACGCGGTGGTGGCCGAGGATCTTCCGGGGCCCGGAACGGTGTTCCTGCAGGTCTCCTGGCGCTTCGTCCAGGCGGTCGGCGTCGACGAGGAAATCACTGGTCAGGTGGAGGTGATCGGCGTCCGAGATGACAAGCCGATCTGCCAGCTCAAGACCAGGGTGGTGAACGCCCAGGGCGAGGATTGCCTGACCGGAGAGGCGACCGTCTACGTCGCCGCGCTGCGGCCCGCCGCCGAACAGAAGAGGAGCGCCGTGGCGTGACGCAGACCGACGCCTGCATGGCTCCCGCAGATCGCGCCGCGAGGGCCGACGCCGCGGCCTGGCGCACGCTCGGCCTACTGAGCGTCGCGCTCGTGCTGTCCATGACGACCTGGTTCTCGGCGACCGCGATCGTCACCGAGCTTAGGGCGGTCTGGGGACTCGACGGCGTAGCGGCGGCCTGGCTGACCAACGCGGTCCAGATCGGCTTCGTGTTCGGCGCGTTGGGCTCGAGCCTGATCAATCTTCCCGACATGGTTCCGGCGCGAGCCCTGATGGCGTCGGCGGCGGTGCTGGCGGCCGTCGTGAACGCGGCGCTGCTCGTGGCGCCGACCGCCGAGCTTGCGATCTTCGCCCGCTTCCTCACCGGCATGGCGCTCGCCGGCATCTACCCGCCGGCCCTGAAGCTGGTGTCGACCTGGTTCGTGCGCGGCCGCGGCCTTGCGCTCGGCTGCGTCATCGCCGCGCTGACGCTGGGCTCGGCCTTCCCGCATCTGCTGCGCGCGGTGACGGCGAACCTCGACTGGCGGCTCGTGGTCTCCGCGACCTCGGTCATGACGCTGGGGGGCGCGGCGCTGATGGCGCGCTATGCGACAGAAGGGCCGAACCCTTATCCGCGCGCCGCCTTCGATCCTCGCCAGATCGGCCGTGTCCTCCGCAACCGGCCCGTCGCGCTCGCCAATCTCGGCTATTTCGGCCACATGTGGGAGCTCTACGCGATGTGGGGCTGGTTCCTGGCCTTCGCGCAGGCCTACCGGCTGCAGAACGGAGCGGACGCGACCTCGTCCGCCTCGCTCATCACCTTCGCGGTCATCGCCGTCGGCACGGTCGGCTGCGTCGGCGGCGGACTGCTGGCCGACCGCATCGGCCGCACCGCCACGACGGCGCTCGCGATGGCGATCTCGGGTGCATGCTCGATCCTCATCGGATTGACATTCCACGGGCCGCTCTGGCTGTTCCTGCTCGTCGCCGTGGTCTGGGGAATATCGGTGATCGCAGATTCCGCTCAGTTCTCCGCGATCGTCACCGAGGTCGGCGACCCGGCTTTTGTCGGTACGGCGCTCGCGCTGCAGCTCGGGCTCGGCTTCGCGCTGACGGCGGTCGCGATCACGGCGGTGCCGGCCTTCGCCCACTTGGTCGGCTGGCAATGGGCCTTCGTGACGCTCGCCCCCGGGCCGCTGGTCGGCGCCTGGAGCATGCTCGCGCTGAGAAAGTCTCCTGAGGCGTTCAGGATAGCGCAAGGCAGACGCTGACGCCGGCATCTGTGTATCGAAGGGTACAGGAGCGCGGCGAGGCGCGCCTCAGGTTGCTGGCGCGCGCCAGGACCACGGCTGAGCTGACGCGGCCGGACCATCTCAGAGCACCGCTGATTTATCTAATGTTTCTGAGGAGGTCCCGCGGCTGAACGGAACGAAAGCCTTATGATCTCGCGGTCGCTTTCCTCGTAAAACAGGCTTGATTTAACCTCATAACCGCACCACTATGGACCGATCGATACAGAGGGTCGTCCATGCCGCTGCTGGTGTGCATCAACGGGAGTCCCCGGCGGGAATCGCGCACCGGCATCGTGATCGACGCCGTAGCCGACGCGATCGCAGCGTCGACGACGGTCGAACGCGGATATGTCCGGCTCGCGGATGACGGCGGCGCGTTCCTGACGGGACTGATGAGGGATCGCCTGTCGGAGCGCGGCCTCGACCTGCTGAGACTTATCGAGCGCGCGGATCTCTTGGTCGTCGGCGCCCCTGTCTACCGCGCAGGCTACCCCGGCGTGATGAAGCATCTCTTCGATCTTCTCGACCGCAGGGCGATGCGCGGCCGCAAATCGGTTCTCGTCGCGACCGGGGGTACGCCCTTCCACGCCTTGATGCTTGAACATCAACTGCGTCCGCTGATGGGCTTTTTCGGCATGTGGACGACGCCGACGACTATCTACGCAGTCGACAGTGACTTTTCGGGCCGCCGTATCGCGAACGCGGAGTTGCTCGCACGCGTCTCTCGCGCGGCGCGAGAGGCTGTGAGCGCGCTCATGATCGGGGCGGACGCCGAGGACCGGGCCGCCTGAGGATGTCGCCTGCAAGAAACGGGTCGGGAGGAGTGCGGCTCAGCTCACTACGAAGCGCCTAGACACAATAATAAAAGTTGGGAGGCAGAGAGTTGGCGTCAAAGAAATCGAAGCCGCCGATGAAATTCGCGCACTGGGTCCCGAACGTCAGTGGCGGACTTGTGGTGAGCAAGGCTCCGCAACGCACGGACTGGAGCCTCGACTATAATATCGAGCTGGCGAAGATCGCCGAGGCGGTGGGGTTCGAATACGCCCTGACGCAGGTGCGCTTCATGGGGAGCTACGGCGCGGAATACCAGCACGACTCCGTCATGTTCTCTGCCGCGCTGCTTGCGAACACCGACAGGCTCAACGTTATCACGGGAATCCTGCCGGGGCTGTGCCATCCTGGCGTGGTCGCGAAGCAGGGCGCGACGGCGGACCAGATCTTCAACGGTCGCTGGTCGATCAACGTCGCGAGCGGCTGGTTCCGCGCCGAATATGACGCGCTCGGCGTGCAATGGCTCGAGCATGACGAGCGCTACGTCAGGTCCCGTGAATTCATCGACATCCTGCGTGGCGCGTGGTCGGAAGACGACTTCTGCTATGACGGCAAGTACTGGAAGATCAACGGTTACAACCTGAAGCCAAAGCCGCTCCGTTTGCCCGGCCGGCCGATGCCCGAGATCTTCCAGGGTGGAAACTCGCTCGCCGCACAGAGCATGGCGGCCGCCGTTTCCGACTACTATCTCATGAACGGCAACAGCCTCGACGCGCATAAAGAGCAGATCGACGCGGTCAGGAAACTGGCCGCCGCGCAAGGTCGGCGCGTCAAATTCGGGGCGAATGCTTTCGTGATCGCGCGCGAAAACGAAGATGAAGCGTGGGACGAGCTTCGCCGCATCGTCGGGTTCGCGGACGACGTGGCCGTCAGAGGCTTCAAGGCTGCCGTAAAGGAGGCCGGCCAATCCACCAAAGACAAGAAGGGCATGTGGGTGGATTCGTCGGAGAAAGATCTCGTTCAGTACAATGACGGGTTCAGGACCGGCCTGATCGGGACGCCGGAGCAGGTCGCGACGAAGATCCACGACCTGAAGAAGATCGGCGTCGATCTCGTTCTCTGCGCCTTCCTGCATTTCCATGAAGAGACGAGATACTTCGGCGAACGGGTGATCCCGCTCGTCAGAGAGCTCGAGCTGGCGGATCCGGTCCGCGAGCTGAGAGCCGCCTGAACCGCTTCGCGAGCCTCGATCATCCCCTCGTTTTGGCTCGCGCTTTTTTACTTCCCGGCCTCGACGGAAATCCGGCCGGGCGCCTGTATACGGAGGAAGCAGGCAGATGAACTACATGCCCGCGCTCGCCCGACAGATTGACATCAACACCGCACAGGAAATCATCGAGGAGGCGCGCGCCGGGCGCCCGTTCATCCTGGTCGACGACGAGGATCGGGAAAACGAAGGCGACATCGTCATTCCAGCGCAGTTCGCGACGCCCGAGGCGGTCAATTTCATGGCGCGCCATGCGCGCGGCCTCGTCTGCCTGGCGCTGACCCAGCAGCGGGTCTCTCAGCTCCATCTCGCGCCGATGGCGCAGTCCAACCGTTCCGGCCGCCACCAGACAGCCTTCACGCTGTCCATCGAGGCGCGCACCGGGGTGACCACCGGGATTTCCGCCGCTGACCGCGCGCGCACGATCGCCGTGGCGATCAATCCCGAGAGCCGCCCGGACGATATCGTCACCCCCGGGCACATCTTCCCGCTGATCGCACGCGACGGCGGGACCCTGATCCGCGCTGGCCACACCGAGGCCGCGGTCGATGTGGCGCGGATCGCAGGGCTCAACCCGGCGGGCGTGATCTGCGAGATCATGAACGACGACGGCTCGATGGCGCGGCTGCCGCAGCTCCTCAAATTCGCGCGGCGCCACGAGCTGAAGCTCGGGACCATCGCCGATCTGATCGCCTACCGGCTGCGGACCGAACGCCTGGTCGAACTGATCGTGACCTCCGGGCTCCATCACCCGGCGTTCGGCGAGTGGCGCATGATGATCTATCGCGACACCGTCGAAGACGGCGAACACATCGTGCTTGCGAAGGGCGACCTGCGGCGGCCGGAGCCCACGCCTGTCTGCATACACATGGCGGACCCCGTCGGGGACATGCTGCTCGCGGGTTCAGGGGGAGCGCTCGAGGGCGCGATGTATCAGATCACCCGGCGAAGTCGCGGCGTCGTGGTGATCCTCAACGACCCCCGGCGAGACGCGCTGTCGGAGCGGATCCGTAATGGAAGCCCGCATTCGCGCCCCGGAAAGTCGCTGCGCGACTACGGCGTGGGAGCCCAGATCCTGATCGATCTTGGCGTCTCCGACATGGTGGTGATCTCCGACACCAACCAGAACTTCATTGGACTTGAGGGCTACGGACTCAACGTGGTCGAGCACGTGGCGGCGGCCCTTCAATGACAAGCACAAAGAAAGGCGGGAGCGAAATCCCGCCCGAGGGAGGAACCCACATGAACGTCCAGCAGAACACAGGTCACGGCAGATCCGGCATCGAGGTCGGCGAGGAGCGCGTCGACGGCGAGGTCTTCCGGCAGGTCATGCGACAACTCGCCGGCAGCGTCGCCGTCATCACCACGGAGGGCCAGGGCGCGCTTCACGGCTTCACGGCCACGGCGGTCTGCAGCGTGTGCGCCGAGCCGCCCACCATCCTGATCGTCGTGAACAGGTCGACCCGGACGCATCCGCATATCGACAAGAAGGGAGCGTTCGCGGTCAACATCCTCTCGGAAGACCAGGTCGACGTCGCGACCCATTTCGCGGGCAAGAATCCCGAGCAGTTCGCGACCGTAAGTCATGCGGTGACGCCGAGCGGCGTGCCGGTGATCGACGGCGCGGCCGCCTTCATCGAGTGCCATGTCACGCAGCGGGTGGACGTCGGCACCCATACGATCTTCATCGGTCGCGTGGTGGGCGCAGGAGCGCAGCCTGGCGCGCCGCTGATCTACCACAATGCGAGCTATGCGCGCCCCGCTCTGATCTAGCGGCGGCCGAAGCTGTCGCCTTCGTCCGCCGGAGTGCGGCGACGGCGCTCCCGAAATCCTTGTGGAGATTGATGCGATGTCCATCGCAATCGCCCCTTTTCGCCCGCTCAAGACCGTCCGCTCCTTCGTAGCGATCTATGCGCTGACGATTCTCTCCTGCTATCTGGTCAATCTGTTCGTCACCCAGCACCCGATCGGGCCCTGGCGCGGCGAGGAAATCCAGAAGTCGTTCTGGCTGGACAATGTAAGCTGGCAGATCTTCGCCGCCTGGTGGGCCTGCCTGTTCGCCGTCTGCGGACTCTGGCCGTTCTCCGGCATCGAGGGCCGCTTCACCCGCGGCATCGTGGTCACCGCGGTCTCCTGGGCGCTCGGCTGGTTAAGCGCCTATCTGATCGTGGAGGTCGGCCCTGGCGTCAGCGGCATCTTTCCGCTCGTCGGCACCACCTGGTTCTTCCTGGCGCTGTTCTGCTTCGCCGGCGCAAACTGGCTGGTGGCCGGCATGCCGCCGGCGCGTCAGTTCGCGCTGCTTCTCCTGCTGATCACCGGCTGCACCTTTCTGGTGACGCATTCGGCGATCGTCTGGGTTCCGGCCTGGTGGTTCCCCTTCCTGTTGATCGGCCTCTCCACCGGGACGCTCACCTATCTGACCCGCGGAATGGCGCAGCCGGGGCGCGCCTTCGCGATCCTGGCGATCCTGTTTGCGACCGTGGCGGCCTGCGTGGAGATTTCAATCCTGACGGGCTTCTGGACGCCGGACGCGTCGCCGATTTCGGCCTTCTGGTCGATGGGGCATTTCACGCCCGACAATCGCTGGCTGGTCTGCTTCATGGTCGCGACCTCCATCAATTACGCGATGCCGATCATCACCTACAATTGGCCGTTTACACATATTCGGATGCCGTGGGGCGGCCTGCTGGCCTGTCTGTTCTACCTGACGCTGGACGTCGTGGTCGCGTCTATTCTGCTGAGCCTCGTCGGCTCGGTGTTCAGCAGCACTGAGGCGTTGCTCACCTACGCCTATATGGGCGTCAACTGGTCGCTCGTGCTTCCGCTGGTGTTCGGCGTCGGCTTCGAGGAACCCTATCTCTGGCGAGGACAGAAGACTGCGGGCGGATGGGACGACGTCGCCTAGTCGACCCGCTCTCTCCGTCAGCGTCCCGCGTCGCTCGAGTAGAGCTACGCGGGACGCCTGCCTCGCTTCAAGATGTGACGCTATCTTAGTACCTCCAGAGGGCAGCAGACGAAGACTTTGGCTCCTCAGAGCAGCTCCTCAGCCGAGGACGGCGGAGAAAAGCACTTTCAGGCCGCTCCAGGCTGAGCGGCTTGTCTGCCGATATCCTGATGCGGCGCGGATCAGACCGCCCGCGTCGTGGGCAGAAATGGCGAAAAAGCGACGAATGCGCCCGCCTCCACTCTTGACAGATCTTCAACAACCATCTTGTATCGACCGGTACATACAGTGCGCCCGATCCAAGAGGCGCCACTCTCGGAGGGCATGGCTTTGACAGTGGGACGCGTATCGGGGCCGGGCCGTTCTCGAGCCACAGACCCACGCCAGGCGGATGCCGAGCCCTGTCCCTGCCAGGAGGGCATGCGGCCCGAGGTCGATATGCCCCGCCGCCGGCTTCTCGCGGGCGCCGGAGCGGCGCTTGGGGCAGGCGCGCTTGCGGTCGGTTCGGCGCGAGCGGCCGGCGAAACGGCGCCTCCCGGCGCGGTCCGCTACGACGTCCCCGATGATCCGACCAAGATCCCCGGGCGGCCGTTGCTGGAGGATGGCGGCTACGGGACGCGCTCCCAGTTCGAGACGGAGGTGCGGGTCAAGGCGCCGAACCCCACCGACATCACCTCCTGGACCTTCACGCCGCTCGCGTCGCAGATCGGCAACCTGACGCCGTCTGGTCTTCACTTCGAGCGCCATCATGGCGGCATTCCGACCATCGATCCCGCGCGCCACGAGCTGATCCTGCACGGCCTCGTGGATACGGCGAAGAAGTTCACCGTCGCCGATCTGAAGCGGATGCCGTCGGTCACCCGCAAGCACTTCATCGAGTGCTCGGGCAATACGCTCTACGAGTGGGCGAAGCCGACAGCGAAGAGCGTCCAGGTCTCGCACGGCCTGCTCTCGACTTCCGAGTGGACCGGCGTGCTGTTCTCCACGCTCGCCCGCGAGGTTGGGCTCAAGGAGAACGCGCTCTGGGTCTTGGCCGAAGGCGCCGACGCCGCGGTGATGACGCGCAGCGTGCCGATCGAGAAGCTGCTTTCCGACGGCATGATCGCCTACGGCCAGAATGGCGAGGCGCTACGCCCGGAGCAGGGCTACCCGCTGCGCCTGCTGCTGCCCGGCTATGAGGGCAACACGCATATCAAATGGCTGCGGCGGCTGCAGGTCAGCGACCGTCCTTTCATGACCCGCGAGGAGACGTCCAAATATTCAGACCTGATGCCGGACGGTCGCGCCAAGCTGTTCACGCTTCAGATGGACGCCAAATCGGTCATCACCTTCCCTTCCGTCGGCATGATGCTGCCGAAGCCGGGTCGCTACGAGATTCGGGGGATCGCCTGGTCAGGGCGTGGACGCGTGCAGACCGTCGAGGTTTCGATCGACGGCGGCAAGAGCTGGAGCCCTGCGAATATAGAGAACGCTCCAGAGCCGATGTGCACCGTCCGGTTCAATCTGCCCTGGGTGTGGGATGGCCGTCCGGCGACCCTGCAGAGCCGCTGCACTGACGAGACCGGCGCCGTCCAGCCGACCTACCAGGACCTGGTCCGTCGGCGCGGCCTGAACAGCGTCTACCACTACAACGCCATTCAGAGCTGGGCGGTCGCGGCCGACGGAGGGATCAGCAATGTCCATGCGTAACGGACTGGCCTCCGCCCTGCTGCTCTCCGCAACCGCAGCTTTCCCGGCGCTCGCCGATGAGTCCGACTATGGCGCGCCGATCGCGCCTGCGGAGCTCGCGCGCTATTTCGCGATCCAGCCGGCGGGCGATGGCCTCCCGGCCGGGTCCGGAACGCCTGAGGCCGGCGCAAAGGTCTACGGATCGCAATGCGCGATGTGCCACGGCGACAAGCTCCAGGGCGTACCGACCGCAGGCGGTCCGGCGCTCATCGGCGGCCGCGGCACCCTCGCCTCGCCGAAGCCGGTGAAGACGGTTGAGAGCTACTGGCCTTACGCCACGACGCTCTACGACTATGTCTGGCGCGCCATGCCGTTCCACGCGCCGGGCTCGCTGAGCCCGGACGACGTCTACGCGGTGTCGGCCTACATTCTCGAGCGCGGCGGCGTCATCGACGCCGGGACCACGCTCGACGCCAAGACGCTCCCGAAGGTCCGAATGCCGAACGCTGACGGGTTCTATGACGGCCGGGCGACTGATCTCTCGGCCTACGCAGTGCAGAACGGCAAATAGCGGCGGCCGGCGTCAGCGCCGGAGCCGCCGCAATAAGAACATCCGAGGAAACGACGCGCACTTCGGCGTCGGTCCGGCCGGGACGTGGAAGACGGACCTGTTCGGTCAGGCCCGGGCGGGCGCTCGCGCCCTGTCGTTCCACAGCTCGGACCGCCGCCACCAACACGGGGAGGACACGATGACTGCCTTTAGCGGGCGCGCCCTGGGCGCGATCTTGGGGGTTGCGGCGCTCGCGACCGCGCCGGTGGCGGCGAGCGCGGCGGATCTCGCCTTGGCGCCGGCTTTCGCCGAGGTTCCGACGACGCCGAACATCGACGCCGCCTTCGGCGTCACTCTCGCGAGCCAGTATGTGGCGCGAGGGGTGGCGCAGTCCGCCGGAAATCCAGGCGTTCAGGGTTACGGAGAGATCCGCCTGTTCGACTGGTTCTACGCCGGCGCCTGGGCGGCGAGCCTGGACCTCCCGGCCTCGAAGGGGCTGACCGATCCCGCGCTCGAAGTCGACGCCTATATCGGCCTACGTCACACCTGGGATCGGCTGACGCTTGACGGCGGCGTGATCTACTTCTGGTACGCCGGCGAAAAGGGCGCGAACACAGACTATTGGGAGCCCTATTTCCGGCCGACCTATCAGGTCAATGACTGGCTGACAGTCGGCGGGCTCGTCCGCGCCACCGACAACTTCGTCAATCTGAGCGCCAAAGAGCTCTATCTCCTCGGCAACGCGAAGATCAAGCTGCCGAACTTCACCAACAACAGCGATCTCGGCCTCTATGTCTCGGGCGAGTTCGGGCACCGCTGGATCGGCAAGACCAAGGCCGGCTTCAACTTCCCCGACTATCTCGTTTGGAACGGCGGCGTCGGCCTGACCTACAAGTCGATGACGCTCGACGCGCGCTACTGGGACACGTCGCTGTCGCGCCGGCAATGCGGCCTCTTCGTCAACGATCGAGGCTGGTGCGGCGACCGGTATGTGCTGAGCCTGTCGTTCGACACGACGCTGAGCGCTCTCAAGTAAATCAGCCGCCAGGCGGCCGAAACGCACCCCTTGAATTGGAGAACCAGCATGAGCGACGTGGCAGGCGTGATCGAGTTCAACGCGAAGCCGGGACGGGGAGCCGAGGTCGCACGGCTCATCGCCGACGCGCTTCCGCATGTCGAGGCGGAAACCGGAACGCCGCTCTGGCTGGTGATCCGTTCGAAGGCCGATCCCGACGCCGTATTCCTGGTCGATCTTTTCACGAATGACGCGGCGCTCGACGCTCACATGACGGGCAAGGCCGCCGAACAGATCTTCCGCACCGTGCCCCCGCTTCTGAGCGGCGACCCCAAGATTCACCCGGCGGAGGTCATCGCCCGCAAGGGCGCATAGCGGCCGACGCCGGTCGGAGGCAAGCGCAGCCGTCGCTTCGAGCTTGCAAAATGGCGGCGGCGCTGCCTAAATGGACCGATCGGTACAACCATGACGGTCCGGAATATGCGACGCGGCCGCTCCGCCGCGTCCCCGGCCGCAACGAGATGAACCGCCGCTCAAGGACCTGCTGGCCCAGGGGGCTCAGCTCTTCGACGGCGGCGACAACAAAGAACAGTAAGGGAGAGGGATTTCCTATGGCAAAGCGCATTCTGCTCAGCGCCTTCGACATGACCTGCGTCAGTCATCAGTCCTCGGGAACCTGGCGGCATCCGTCGAGCCGGGCGTGGAACTACAACACGATCGAGTACTGGACAGATCTGGCGCGCGAACTTGAGCGCGGCTGCTTCGACTGCCTGTTCATCGCCGACGTGGTCGGGGTCTACGACGTCTATCGCGGCACGGCCGCGGCGGCGCTGAGGGATGCGGACCAGGTGCCGGTGAACGATCCGTTCGGCGCGATTTCGGCCATGGCCGCGGTCACCAGCAATGTCGGATTCGGCGTCACGGCCGCGATCACCTACGAGCAGCCCTATCTGCTCGCCCGCCGGCTCTCGACTCTCGATCATCTGACCAAGGGCCGCGTCGCGTGGAATGTCGTCTCGTCCTATCTCAACAGCGCGGCGCTGAACGTCGGGCTGGAGAAGCAGATCGCGCATGACGAGCGCTACGCCATCGCCGATGAATACATGGAGGTGATGTACAAGCTCTGGGAAGGTTCGTGGGAAGACGGCGCGGTTCATCGCGACAAGGAGACCGGGATCTTCACCGATCCGAAGAAGGTCCACCCGATCGGGCATAACGGCAAGTACTACAAGGTGCCCGGCTTCCATCTCTGCGAGCCGTCGCCGCAGCGGACGCCCTTCATCTTCCAGGCCGGCGCTTCGGGGCGCGGCAAGCAGTTCGCGGCCGCCAACGCCGAGGGCATGTTCGTCCTGACGACGAGCCCCGAGCAGGCCCGCACGGTCACCAAGGACATTCGCGATCTTGCAGAGAAGCAGGGCCGCTCGCGCGATTCGATCAAGATCTTCACGCTGCTGACGGTCATCACCGGCGCGACCGACGAAGCGGCCGAACAGAAGTATCAGGAGTACCTGTCCTACTCGAGCTCCGAGGGAATGCTTGCGCTCTACGGAGGATGGACCGGGATCGACTTCTCGCAATATGACCCAGAGCAGCCGCTCGAGGCGATGGACAATGACAGCCTGCGCACGACGCTCGAGTCGCTGACGCACGGCCAGAGCCGCAAGTGGACGGTTCAGGACGTCATCAAGGACCGCACCATCGGCGGTCTCGGTCCGGTGCTGGTCGGAGGCCCACAGAAGGTCGCGGACGAGCTCGAGCGCTGGGTCGACGAAGGCGGCATCGACGGCTTCAACCTCGCTTATGCGGTGACGCCGGCGACGACCACCGACTTCATCGATTACGTCGTGCCTGAGCTTCGCAAGCGCGGCCGCGCGCAGTCGGAGTACCAGCCGGGAACGTTCCGCCAGAAGCTTCTGGGCACGCCCGACGGTCGCGTCGAGAAGAGCCACCCGGCCTCGCAATATCACGGCGCCTATGCGGGCAAGGAGAGCGTGGACGATCGCACGACCGCTTCGAACTTCGAGCAGTACAGCAAGATCGCAGCCGAATAAGAGAACGACCTCAAGTGATCCGGCGGGATGGACTGTACGTCCGTCCCGCCTCACTCGCACAACGCGGGGCCGGAATTAGGATCGAGCGGTCGCCCCAGCACTGGCCTTCGTCGCTTGAGAACTCAGCGCTCGATCTTCAGCGACGCGATCACCCTCTCGATCCGGGATTGGTGCTCATCCCATTTCGCAGCAGGAGCGACGCAGTTGAAGGCGACCTCCTGGGCCTTCGCCTCCAGCAGGAAGAGGCCGAAGCGCACCGCGCCGGGCTCGCCTTCCGCTTTCAGCTCGGCCCATTGGCCAGGATGGCCGCCGAGATCCTTGGCGGCGAACGGGGTGAGGTACTCCGCCTTCATCTCCTTCGGGGCGTTCGCCGCGACCCCATCTCCGAAGCGCTTCGCCGCCTCGGCTGAGGGTCGTTCGCCGGGCCTAGCTTCCGGCGCGCTGCGGACCTGCACCATGCAGAACACGCGATCCCCGCCGCAGGCCTCGTCGCCACACGCCACCCCGATGGCCCGGACAGTCTGAAAGCGCCGCCATTCGACCCCGTCCGGCTTCAACCGAAACGCGCCGTCGGGACCGACAATCTCCGTCGCCGGGCCGGGCGCCTGGGGCGCGGCCTCGGCGGGCGGGGCAGACTCCGCCGCTGGCGGCTGAGGGCTCTGAGCAGCCGCCGGAGAGACGATGAGAGCGCCGAGCGCCGCGAGCGGAACGATAACCCGTCGGATCATGATGGAGGGCTTCCGGAGCACGTTCAAAGCGCTTCCAGAAGCTTGTCGGCCGTCTTGTCGCGGAGCTTCACCGCGGCGACCTCCGAGCCGGTCAGAACCTGAACCGAGAGCATGTATGGGCGGTTGGCGTCGAAGATCGTCGCCATCGCGGCGTGGCCGCCCTGCGGGCAGGTTCCGACGCTCGTGTATTGGACCCGCTGCTCGCCGATCCGCTTCACCGCATAGGAGGTGAAGGCGCAGCCTGATGGCTTCATCGATTCCTCGGAGCCGTACTCGTAGCTCTGCAGCATTTTCTGCGGATCGGCGATGATGGCCCTGACATAGTCGGACGTTGCGCTGGCCTGGCTCACGCCGAGGACGCCGCGGCCCCCGCACGGCTCGGCGTCGCAAACATAGGTGACGCTCTCCTCGCCGGACGAATGCTTGCGCCAGCCAGGACCCGGATCGCCGATCGCCGCGCTGAGATCGAGCGCCGGGACGTTTGCGAGGGATTGGGAGGACGCTGGGCTCGCAATGACGCTCGCCATCAAGCCTCCTGCGATGAGAAACGCTTTACGCATGGGTCTTCTCCCTTGTGGTTCTTTTCATTGGGCGAGCGCCGCGAGGTAGCGCGGGCCCGCCGGGGTTGTGATTCGGCTCAAGGCCGTCATGCCGGCGAGATCGACAAACGTGACGCTGTCGTCGAACCAATTGGCGACGGCCGCCGTGCGGCCGTCTGCGGAGATCGTGACGCCCTCCGGGTACTTGCCGACCTTGATCCGGCCGAGTGGCGTGAGCTTCGCGGCGTCGATCACCAGGAGCGTCGCCTCTTCCTGGAGCGTGACCGCGAGGCGCTCGCCGTCGCTCGTGACCGCGACCCCATAGGGCATGCGGCCGACCGGGACGCGCGTGATCTCCGACAGCCGGAACGTGTCGATCACGGACAGATCGCCGCTCTGGACGTTGGCGACGAACAGCCGCGCGCCGTCCGGCGAGAGCCCGAGCGCGAAGGGCGCCCGGCCGACCTTCACCTGGCCGACGCGCCGCATCGTCTTGAGGTCGATAACGCCGACGGCGTCGCCTTCGCGGTCGGCCGCGTAGGCGCGGCTCCGCTTGACGTCGAGGACAAGCCCCGCGGGCGACTTGCCCACGGAGACCGTCCCGGTGGTCGCGCCCGTCAGCGCGTCGATCCGGACAAGGCTCCCGTTGGCCCAGTCCGTGACGTAGAGCTCGCTCTCGGTGGCGGCGGCCCCGAACGGGCTGCCGGCCACGTTGAACTTCTCGGTCACGGTGCGGGTGACGGCGTCCAGCACGGTGACGCGGCTTCGGTCCGGATGCGTCACGTAGAGCGTGCGCCCGTCAGGTCCGGCGGCAATCGAGGCCGGCGCGTCGTCGAGCTTCACGGACGCGCCTTCCAGGCCGGATCGACTCAGAAACGACACCGCTGCGCCAGCCTGCGAGACGACCGCGAAGGCGGCCTCCTCCGCCCGCGTCCCGGACAACCCGATCCCGACGGCAAGCGCAGCGGCCGCGAATGCGATCCTCATCCGCCGGCTTCCGACTTCTTCTTCAATCCTTCGAGCCCGTTCTTCAGGAAGGAAGTCATGCCCTCCACGGCGGCGGCGTCGTCCTTGCCTTCCGGCGGCTCGTTGCCCGTATCGGCGCGATAGAAGCGTCCCTCCCAGGTGACTTCGGAGCCGCCATCCTTCGGGGCGACCTTGATGGCGGCGCTGTAGGAGCTCACCGGCAGCGCGTCTCCGGCCTCGCCGGAAAGCCGGTAGTCGAGCCCCATCTGCTGGTCGTCGGCGGCGTCGAGCCCCTCCTTGAACTCGCCGCCGCTCTTCAGCGTCACCGTGCGCTCCTGGCCCTCCACGACGCTCTTCGCGACGTCCGGATGCCAGCTCTGCAGCGCCCCGAAGTCCTTCACGAGGGACCAGACCTTCGCCGGCTCCGCTTTGATCTCGATCTTCTCGTCGACCTTTTGCGGCGTCGGTCCGTGCGCGAAAGCAGGGGTGGTCGCAGCGATCAGGAGGGCAGTCGCGAGCAAGGTGCGGATGTTCATCGGAAGCATTTCTCCTTCAGGCTGTTCGGGCGCGGCGGCCGGCTATGCGGCGGGCCACGAGCGGAGCGGCGTAGAGCGCGATCAGGGTGGCGAGCGCCAGCCCCGCGGGAATGGCGGCGAGGTCGATCCGGACGGGCTTGGCGGTGGGTCGGGCGTTCGCCGCGATCGCCGCGGCGAGCGCGTCGGGGTCCCCCATACGGGCGTAGCCGAGGCCGGTGAGACGGCCGAGTTCCTTCAGATGCGGCTCGCGCACCGAGGTCAGGTGCTCCTCGCCTGCCGGCATTTCGCCGAACGGCGCGTTGCGCGGGTTGTAGCCTGGACGTGACTCCGCGTCGGCCGGCGGCGGACCGATCCGCGACTCCTGAGGCACGTCCGACATGGCGAGGAATCCGACTTCGCGGCCGAAATCGTCATACTTCGGGATCGGCGCAGGTTGATCGCCCCCAACCCCGACCAGAAGACCACGCACGGCGGCGCCCTCGGCCTCATAGCTAAGGGGGACATCGGCGCGCAGCGGCGGCGCCTCCTGACCGTCGGTGAAGAACAGCAGATCGGCGCCGGTCTCACGCGCCAGCCGAAGTCCCTCGAAAACGCCGGAGGCGACGCGGCTATCGCCCTCCCAGGCCATCCGCCAGGTGACGCCGCTCACCGCGCCGGCGAATGCGGTGAAGTTCTCGCAGACGTCGAGCGGGGCGAGCAGCATGAAAGAACGCCGATCGGTGAAGACTCCAAGCCCCATCTTGGTCCCGCAAGGCAGGCGGGCGGCGGCGGCGGTCAGCCGTTCCTTGACGGCGTCAAGCCGGCTCTGGGGCCGCCCTTCGCGCGCATAATCGCGTGCGTTCATGCTCATCGTGATGTCGATGAAGGCCATGAGGTTATAGACGGGGCGCTCGACCTTCGCCGTTGGCCCCCAAAGAGCTGCGAGAGCGAGCAGAAGCGCGACCGCCAGCGCCCAGAGGCGCAGATCGGGCCGGGGTCTCATGGCAGCCCTCGCGGAAGGCCCGGCAGATCGGTCCAGAGCTTCTTCGGCTGACCCTGGGCTTCCTCGTCGCCGCGCTCGAGCTCGGGGAAGTCCCGCACCAGCCGCATAGCGACGTCGAGATTGTAGCGGGCGTCCCAAAGCTCCGGATCCGCCAGCAGCGCCGACCTGTACGCCGCCTTCGCCAGACGAACCTCGGGGATCGCGGCGTCGATCTTGCTGGCCTCGACCTGCGCGATCGCTCGCCTCAGCCGCGCGTTGCCCAAGTCGTAGTAGAAGCGACCCAGCAGCAGCCGGGCGCCCTGATCGGCGATCGGCTGGGCATAGCCCTGCCCCTCATCGATGCGATCCCGGATGAAGAGGTAGTAGCCGCGGGCGAACAGCACGTCGGCGCTCGCGCCCGGCTGGGGCGTGACGTCCCGGTTGGCCATCAGATCTTGAACGACGCGGCGGTCGTGCAGACGGCCGTAGAGCGCCCATGCGGACCAGGCGACGCCGGCGAGCGCGATGGTCAAAGCGGCCGGAAGCGCCGCGTTGCGGAACCTGTCAAGGAACTTCATCGCGCGGGCTCCGCGACGTCTGGCGCAGATGGCGCCTCCTCAAGGCGACGTTCGAGCAGCTTGGCGGCGAGCAACAGAGCGAGTCCCAGGCTCGCGAGCCCATAACACCAGGAGGCAAGGTCCCGCCGCGGCAGCTTCTGGCGATAGACCGTGGGCCGCTGCTCGAGCCGGTCGATCTCGCGCATCGCGTTCGAGACGTCGCTGGCGCTCCGCGCCTCGGACGCCCGGTAGGGGAGCCCGAGGCTCTTGAGGAAGATGTTGAGGTGTCGCTCGGGATTGGAGAACGGCGAGTCCTCCTCGCCCGGCGCCGGCGCGTCATAGATGCCCTTGGAGCCCTCGGTGCGCAGGAACAGCCAGTAGAGGCTGGCGGGCGAGCTTGCGGCGGCGGCGCGCAGCGCCTCCTGCACGCGCCGATCGATCACCGCCGCCCCATCCGAGACCAGCACGATCGCGCGCGAGCTCTCGCTCGACGACGCGTCAAACATGGAGAAGGCCAGCAGCAGACCGCGTCCGACGTCGGTCTTCGCCAATCCCTCATGGTCGATCGCCGCGATCGCCGCGCGGACCGCCTCGTGCTCGTCGGTCATCGGGACGATCGGCATTGGCGAAGTTGAGAACGCCGCGACCGCCACGCGGTCGGCCGGCCGGCGAGACGCGAAGTCCGTGAGCAGCCGACGCGCCGCCGCTGACTTCGACTCCTCCGCTCCGTCCGGAAGGCGGTTGGCGAAGGTGGAGTCCATGCTGCTCGACCGGTCGATCAGCAGAACCACGTTGGCCCCGACGCCGCGGCGCTCGACGCTCTGCTCACGCAGATGAAGTCCCGCAACACCAAGCGCGAGGCCCGCAAGCGCGATGCAGCCGGCTGCCGCGAGCGCCACGGAGAGCCCCGCCGAAAGCGGATCGTGAGGCGCCAGTTCGTCAGACGGCGTCCCGGAGAGCCGCAAGGGCGAGGCCAAAAGCGGCAGCGCCGCCAGCGGCGCCAGCAGGAGGGCCCACGGGCGGTCGACGCCGAGAATGTCGAGCCAGCTCATGCGCCGCGCTCCGCCCGCGCGAGATCGCGTGCGAAGCGCGACAGCGCGTCCGGCGCCAGGACGTCCGCTCGATCACGTCCGAAGAAGGCGCGGCGCGAAGCGGCGAAGAACGTGCGGATGTCGTCGGCGTGCGAAGTGAAGGCAGGCCGGTCGCGCAGGAACGCTCCGATGTCCTCGCCAAGCATCCGCTTCCCCCAGGCGGCGTCGAAGGCGCGATGAAGTCGCAGCAGCGCTTCGCGCCGTCCTTCCTCGCCGCGCCGGACGAGCCGCGCGACTTCCCGCGCGGCGGCAGCGAACGGCCTCGCGCGCCGCGTGTGGAACGGCGGCCAGGCGCGGCTCCAGGCGAGCGCGACGAGCAGCAGCGCGGCCAGCGTGGCGGCGGCGATCAGCCGGTCCCGTGCGGGTCCGACGGCCGGAATCGCAGGCCGCGCATCGGGCCTCAGGCGCTGGTCGCTGTCGCCAGCCTGGCCCTGAATCGGCCGCAGCGGCGACGTCAGGTAGGTCCACTTGCCCGCCTGGGCCTCTGCCCGACGCGAACCGTCAGAGACCGCAACGGTATAGCCCGGGATGGCCTGCTCGCCTGTCTCGAGCGCCGAATAGAAGGTCTGGTATTCGGTCGTGATGAGGTAGCGCGTTCCGCCGCCCGGCGCGGCCTGCTCCGTCACGTCGATCGAGCGCAGCTCGAGCGAATAGGTGAGCGGCCCCGGCTGCGGCAGCGTCGACCGGTCGAGCCTGAAGGGCGTCTCGACATCCACCGTCGTCGTCAGCTTCAGCACGTCGCCGAGCAGAACGCCGAACGGGCGGGGTCCATCGGTCCGAACGCTCCGGATCTGCGCCGCGGCGGCTCCAGCGGAGACGAACAGGACAAGGAACGCGAGGACGGCAAGGCGGCGCACTAGACGCCTCCGGAAAGCAGGTAATCCGCGAAGGCGTCGGGATCGAACCGGTCCACGAGGTCGAAAGCGGGCCTGCCGTGGCTGAGGAAAATCCGTTCCAGCTCCTCGCGCCGCCGCCGGGCCTTCTCGCGCCACGACTCACGAAGCGCCTTTCGCATCAGCACGAGCCGCCGCCTGCCCGTCTCGAGATCGCGCGTTTCGACCAGTCCGAACCCCGGTAGCCTGCCTTCGACCGTGCTGGAGCGAACCACGACCGGCGCCACGTCATGCCGCCACAGCGCGCCGAGCAGGGCCTCAGTCGTTTCGGTCGGCAGCAGAAAATCCGATACGACGAACACGAGGGATCGGCGGGTCGGGAGATGGTCGAGACTCTCCAACAGTCCCGCGACGCCGCTCCCCTCGCCCGGCTCCCGTCTGAGCGCGCGCCAGATCTCCTCAGGCACGCCGCGCCGCCGCGTCGCCCGGATCGCGAGGTCAGCGCGCGCGCTTGGCCCCGCGGCGATCATCCCGAAGCGGTCCTGCCCGCGCACGGCCGCATGCGCGATCGTCGCGCAGAGCTCCGCGACCGGATCGTCCTCGCCAGCGCGACCGAACCTCATCGATCCGGAGAGATCCAGCAGGACAAAGACGTCGATGCGGGCGCGGTTCTCGAAGCGGCGCACCTTGAGTCCGCCGAGGGGATCGAGCAGCGAGGCGCGCATGTCGATCCGGCGCGCGTCGGGCGCTTCAAGCAGGGACGCATGCCGCAGGAAGGCGCCCGCCCCGCCCGAGCCGACCGCGCGGTGCGCCCCGGCAGTCACGCCTCGCGCGCGGCCGAAGAGCCGGTAGGGCAGATCGCGAGGCGCAGGCGGCGCGGGGGCGCGCGCGAGCGTCACGGCGCAGGAACCCGCTCAAACACCTGGCGGCAGAGGTCCGGCACAATGCGCTCACGGCGGACCTCATAGATCGGGTCCAGGAAGACGCGGTGCGCCATCACCGGTCCGAACACGGCGCGCAGGTCTTCCGGCAGAACCATGTCGCGGCCCTCGAGCCACGCTGTCACCCGGGCCGCGCGCACCAAGGCGCCGACGCCGCGCGGGCTTGCGCCGCCCTGCAGCAGCCGCCCCATGTCGACGCCGGCGATCTCCACGCCCGCAGCCGCCGGCGCGCGCAGCGCGTCCCACAGGGCCAGAACGTAGTTCTCGAGCGTCCGGCTGGCGTGGACCGAGGTCTGGATCGCGCGGCCGACCTCGCCGAGTTGACGATGATCGATCACCCCTTCCGCGACGCCTTCGATCAGTCGGTCCACGTCGTAAAAGCGCGGATCGAAGACGAGCTCGCGCCGGACCTCCGGGTCGGTCGGGGCCTCGACCGGGATCTCCATCAGGAAGCGGTCCCGGGCCGCGGCGGGAAGCTCGAAGGTCTCTTCCTTTTCGACCCGGTTGCGGTCCGCGAACACCTGGAGGTGGGGGAAGAACCACTCCCTGCCGAAAGCCGTGACGCTGCGCTCGGCCATCAGCCGCAGCAGCAGCGAATGGACCTGCGGACGCGCACGATTGATCTCGTTGAAGAAGAACACCGCGAGCTCTTCGCCGTGATGCAGCGCCGGCCCCGGCTCGACCCGCGGTTTGCCGTCATCGTCGACGAAGGCGGTGTAGAGCATGTCGGTCGGCATCAGGTCGACCGTGCCCTCGATGCGCTCGAAGGGGCCGCCGAGCGCCCGCGCGACGGCGCGCAAGATCGTCGTCTTGCCGACGCCGACGTCGCCTTCAAGCAGAACATGCCCGCGCGCGAAAAGAGCGACCGTCAGAAGCCGCACCACCTTGGGCTGCCCGACCACCGCCTTTCCGACCTCGTGCTCGAACGAAATCGCCTTCTCGCGCCACTCGGCCAGCCCGGGCCACGGCTTCTCGCCCTCGCCGGCGCGCAGCTCAGCGGCACTCGACATGCTCATGCGACGCCTCTCGTCTCAAAAGGGCGGCCGCCGCCGCGGATCATCGGAGGATGAACCGGCGTTCGGCGGCCGCCAGGCGCGTGTCGCCATCCCGCGGGACGGTCGGAAGAAGCCCGCCCCGGCGACAACAGAGGCGATCCGAAGCTCGCTCGGATCGCCAGGGATGGAGAGGCGGCCGGCCGCCCGCCTGCCGCGGTCTTCCGGCCGCGGCGGCTCAGTTGGCGCCGATCTTCTTGACGTCGTACTCGAACTTGCCCGTCTTGGCGTAGTTGTCGGCGCGCTTCTGGTTGCGCTCCTCCATCGCCTTGATCGACTCCGACTGCTTGTTCACTTCCTTCGGGTCGTGCTTCGGGTCGTATTTGGAGCCAACGATCTTGTCCTTGGCCGGGTAACCGGGCTTCGGCTCCCAGCACACGCCCGGCTCCTTGCAGTTGGTGCCGTCATAGGCGAGAGCCGGAGCGGCGAGCGCCACCGACGCAAACGCCGCGGCGGCCGCAAAGCCGCAGATGCTCTTGATCTTGGACATGGGCATTCCTCCTTGACGCTTAGCGCTCTGGTTTCGTCACCGGAGCCGGCGGACGCGCCGGCCCCGTCTCCCGCGCCGGCTGCGCGGCGGAGATCCGTCAGTCGATCTTGCATTCCGGCAGCGTGTCGCCCTGCGGCTTTGGCGCATCCTTGCCGTCATAGGTCTTGAAGTTCGCCAGTTGCTTCTCGTTCAACCACTTGGCGTCTTCCTTCGGTCCGGCGTACATGTGCCGGACCCAAGACATCACGAGCAGTATCTCGTCTACATTGACGACGTTGTACATCGGACCCATCTGGCCGCTCGCGCCGCCGAAGATGGTCTCGAACATACCCTTGTCGGTGTTGTTGTCCGGATAAGTCCAATAATTGTCGTTGAGACCTGGGCCAATCTTGCCCTCCGCCACGTGTCCGTGGCAGCCCGAACAGGCGCCGAGGAACAGCTGCTGGCCCTTTGCGAGGCAGTTCGGCTGGTCCAGATAGGGGTTTCGGCCGGTCTCCAGAAACTCCTTGAACGCCGCCACGTCCTTGCCCTCGGGCCCTGCGTCCTCGAGATTCAGCGGCTCGCCTGTGATCGTGTTGTGCAGCTCAATCGCCGCCTTTACGGTCGGGATGGCGGCCATCACTGCCGCCGAAGCCAGCGCGGCGATCCAAATCTTCCTGGTCATCACTATCCAATCGCTTTCGGATTACTGAACCGGCTTCGTCGCATCACGTGTTCTGCTTCAGCAGCGGGACGCCTTCGTCCCTGAGCACCTGATCGATCTGCGGCTGGGCCTTGCTGATCGCGGCGTCGAGCGCGGCGGCAAGGTCCTTGTCGTCCTTCCGCACGCCCATCGCCTGGTCGTAATGCAGGGGAATCCTGGTCCCGTCGGCGAGCGCGAAGTCGTCGTCGATCATCGTGACGTTGAGCGGCTTTGAGGACGCCTTGAGGTAGCGGGCGACGTCCGACGCGAAGGCGATCGCGATGTCGGCCTCTCCGGACGCCACCTCGCTGACGAGTTTGTCGGCCGGGACCTGCGTATACTTGTTGCGCTTGTCTTCGAAGTTCACCAGCGAGAGCTGATACGAGACGGTGCCCTCGTATTTGCCTGCCTGCTTGATCATCAGTTCGCCGGGCGTCTGGAAGCGCACGGCGAACTTGTTGAATTCGGGGTTGCGGATGGCTTCCCAGCTCTTGCCGACTTCGCCCTCGTCGGGCCGCGTGACATAGACATAGCCGGTGCGGAAATACGGCTTGGTCGTCAGCAGCCGCTCGTCGCCCTCGTCGACTCCGAGCACGACGTCACAAAGCTTCTTGTCCAGCCCGTCGCGGACGAGATAGATCGCCGCCTTGTCGAACCAGACGAACTCGGCCCTGCGGCCCATCGCCTCCGCGACCACCATGGCGATCTTGTTCTCGAAGCCCTTCGCGTCCTTCATCGAATAAGGCGCCTCGACGGACGAGGCGCAGACTCGGAGAACGCTTCCGTCCTGAGGGGCGCTCTTCGTCTCAGCCGCCCAGGCGCCAGGCGCCGCGAGGGCCGATGCGCCCGTGACCAGCGCGACGCCGACCGCGCTCCAGTTCTTCGAGGTCATTTCGGCTCTCCCGATCCCGGCGCAACTCTTCTCCGCCAAGGGCGGGGGCGCTCGCGAGACGTCTTCTGTCGGTTGGAGTTCTTGATCCCGCCGGCCTTGGCCGGCGGGATCATCTGTCGGCCGCAGCCTGCGATCAGAGGCTCTTGCCCTTGTACTCGCCGACGTTCGGGTCGTCGTACGGGTTCTTGCCGTTGAGCGAGAACACCATCACGCCGCCGCCCATCTGCGTGTAGTTCTGCAGGTTCTTGAAGGCGCCGACGGCGCCGAGACCCGCGGTCGGGTCGGTGAGGTCGAACACAAGTCCGACGCCGGCCCAGCCGCCCACGCCGTAGTAGATCGCGACGTACTGGGTGCCGTTGCGCTCATACGTCATCGGATGGCCGATCACCCCTGAAGGCAGCCGGAACTTCCAGAGCAGGTCGCCGGTGCGGCTGTCGCGCGCCTTGATGAAGCCGTCGAGCGTGCCGTAGAAGACGAGATTGCCCGCCGTCGCCATGGTGCCGCCCCACACCGAGAAGCGCTCCATCTTCTCCCAGTCGAACTTGCCGGTGATCGCGTCATACGACTTGATCTGGCCAAGCCCTTCGTAGTTCTGACGGTCGCCCTTCGGGCCAGGATACATCCACAGGGTCGCGCCGACGAAGAACTGGCCGGCCCGGTACGGGAGCATGAAGGGCTCCCAGTCCATGCAGATGTGGTTGATGCCGAGGAAGAAGCGCTTCTTCTCAGGATCGTAACTGTCGTGACCCTGGTTGTGGTAGCCCATGGCCGACGGACAGATCTCGGTCGCCTTGTGGTCCATGCGGGTCGCGAATTCAGGATCACGCACGGGCTGGCCGGTCTTCAGGTCGACCTGCTTCACCCAGTTGACCGTGTCGTCGATCTTGTTGGCCGAGATCAGGTCGCCATTGGTCCGGTCGAGCGTGTAGACGATGCCGTTGCGGTCCGGGTGGGTCAGAAGCTTACGCTCCTTGCCGTCCTTGTCCTTCTGCTCCGACAGCATCATCACGTTGACGCCGGCGTAGTCCCACTCGTCATGCGGCGTCTTCTGGTAGCCGAACTTGGCCTCGCCGGTGTCGATGTCGCGGCCCCAGATGGTCATCGTCCACTTGTTGTCGCCCGGACGCATCGTCTCGTTCCACGGCGCCGGGTTGCCCGAGCCGTAGTAGAAGAGGTTCGTCTCCGGGTCGAAGGCGTACCAGCCCCAGTTGGTGCCGCCGCCGATCTTCCAGGCGTCGCCTTCCCAGGTCTTCTTCGTGCCGAGACCGAACTGGCCGTATTGCGGGTTGGCCATGTTGAAGTCTTTGGCGAGCTTGATGTCCTCGTCCGGACCGGTGGCGTAGGCGCGCCACTTCTGCGCCCCCGTCTTGACGTCATAGGCGGTGACGTAGCCGCGCACGCCGAGCTCTGCGCCGGAGGAGCCGACCAGCACCGTGTCCTTGATGACATAGGGCGCGATGGTGAGCGTCGAGCCGACCTTGATGTCGGAGTTCTCCATCTTCCAGAGCTCTTCGCCGGTCTCGGCGTTGAGCGCCACGATGTGGCCGTCGAGCTGCGTCTTCAGGATCTCCGGAGGCGCCTTGCCGTCGCCCGGCCAGTAGGCGAGGCCGCGGTTCACGACGTCGCAGCAGGCGACCGCGCGGGCGGTCGGGGACTGCTTCGGCTTGTGCATCCACAGGATCTTGCCGGGCTCGTCCAGCGACAGCGCGAAGGTGATGTTCGGGAACGGCGTGTGAACGTACATCTTGTCGCCGACCACGAGCGGCGTACCTTCATGGCCGTGCAGCACGCCCGTCGAGAACGACCAAGCCGGCTTCAGATCCTTCACGTTTTCCGTGCTGATCTGCGTCATCGGGCTGTAGTTCTGGGCGCTGTAGGTGCGGCCAGTCATCACCCAGTTCTCGTTGCTCTTCGAGAGCTCGACGAGCTTGTCGTTGGCGCGCGCCGGCAGCGCCGTGGCGGCGAGCCCCAGCGCGGCCGCCGCGGCAAGCGTCGCCGCCGACACGGAAGTTCTCAGACTGGTCATGTGGATCCCCTTGCGTTTCCGGTTCGTGGAAGCGGCGGCGCTGGAGCTTGGCTCTGGCGACGCGCTGAGACGCGATGGTCCGGAGGGCGGTGTGCCGAACCTTTTTATTGATCTGCGCGTCGGCGCTTCTTGCGTTCTGCAGCGCAGGGACTTTTAACGAACAACCGAAAGCTGTCTCCGGGGAGAGTAGAAAAACCAGACGGGAACATTTCCCCATAGCTCTGCCGCGGGGGCGGCGTCGCTGCTGGCATGCCATTCTCATGAAAATCTCATAGATTTTTTAGTTGCTTAGATCGACAAGGCGGCTCCCGTAGCGGCGCCAACGGGAAGCCGGGCAGGGCGGCTGCGCACGCTGGCCACGCCGGTGCTTTTGTAATATCGACAGTGGAATCCAGCGGAGCCTGCGCGGGAAATGTATAAATATAAACTTATTAAGTTGATCTGGAGCTTGGCCGTTTCCATTCCGCTTTTATACGCGGTTGCCGCCTGCGACGACGTCTCGACCGAGAGGACCGAGGGCGTTCAGCCGCTGCGGCGCGCATCCCCGGACGCTGAGGGCGACTGGCTGCAGGTCGGCGACGCGATCTCGCCGTCCGAATGGCTCGCGCGCCGCGAGACCGGCGGCGACTCCGCCGCCCTAGGCGAAGCGGCGCGGCGCATGCAGGCGGTTCTGGCGACAGCCGACCAGCGCTTCTACGAAGGCCGCCGGATGATCGCGAACCGCGCCGTCCAGCTCGAGGAGATGCTCAAGGAGAACGGCGTCCATGAGGATGCGCGCACAATCATCGAGCAGCTCTCCTCCATCGCCCCCGACGGCGAGCACGCCGGCTTCGGCGAAACCGGCCAGCACTACGTCACGGCAAGGCTTCAGGGCGCCTCGCGCGACGACGCGCTTGCGCTGCTAAAACGCAAAGGCCTGCCGGGGCCGTCCGCGGGCGACGAACGATGACCTCGGCTGCGCTGGACGCCACGCGAGCTGGCGTGCGCCGCGATCAGGCGGCCCGATCGCCGACCATGTTTTCCCCGCGGGAAACGACGACGCCACGAAGCCGGAGGGCGGAAGCGTGAGCCGCGCTCTGGTGATCGACGATCATCCGATCGTTCTGCAGGGGTGCCGCAGCATCCTGCTGGAGGCCGGCTTCGCGGAAGTGCTGGAGGCCGCGACCCCGCTTGCGGGCTATCAGCTCTATCGCCGCCGCCGACCCAACCTGATCGTCGTGGATCTCGCGATCCGTGGCGAAGGCCTTGCGGGCCTGTCGTTCATCCGCAGGCTCAGGCGGCACGACGAAGGGACCCCGGTCCTGGTGCTCAGCATGCATGGCGACCCGATCATCGCGCGCCGCGCCCTCAATGTCGGCGCGACCGGCTTTGTGGCGAAAGACGCCGGCCCCAGGACGTTTCTTGAGGCGGTCGAAAAGGTGCGGCGCAACCAGCCTTACATCGGGCACGAGATGGCGGTGCAGGTCGCCCTCCTCGGCTCCCGCAGCCGCAAGGACGAGACTGACCTCACCGCCCGCGAGCTGCAGACCCTCGCGCTCCTCGGCGAAGGCAAGGCCTATGCTCAGATCGCCGACGATCTGGGCGTAAGCTACAAGACGGTCGCCAACACCTGCTCCATCCTGAAAGACAAGCTCAAGGCGACGACGCTGCAGGATCTGGTCCGCATCGCGGTGATGCGACGCGTGCACGGCTGACCGCGGCCTGCAGAGACGGGCTCGGGACCGCGGCGCCACCCTGCACTCCCGGAACCGCCCGGCCGCGCGCGAGGTTTGGTCGGGATGACACAGCTCGCGCTCCGCTCCCGCATCACCCAGCTTGGTTCGCTGACATCCCGCCCGCTGGTGTTCCTGGTCGTGCCGATCTACGGGACGCTCTGGTTCATCTTCGAACGCGAGACCTTTGACTGGCACGGCATAGCGACCCTGGCGACCTGGCTCATGACGCTGTTCATCCAGCGTTCTGAGCATCGAGACACGCAGGCGATCCACGCCAAGCTCGACGAGCTTCTTCACGCCGAGGGCGCGGCCGAGAGCGGGCTGACCCGGATCGACGAGGAAGAGCCAGAGGAGATCGAGCGGAAGCGGGAACAGCATCGAAGCGGCGACTGACGCCTGACGCGGAGTCGCCGACCTGATGCGGAGGCCGCGGCGCGCTAGGCCCGCTGATAGGTTCCCGGCACAAGACCCAGCCGCGCCGCCTGAGCGCGGATTTCGTGGCCGCTGTCCACCACGGAGTTCTCGGCGTCGGGGAAATCCCGGTCAAGCAGCGAAACGGCTTCCTCGGCGGAAGCGGCCAGCGCTATCCAGCGGAAGACGCGTTGCTTGCCGTCCGTGGCTCCTGCCGCATCATCGGCGATCCGGCTCTCGATAAAGAAGCCGTCGTCCGTGTTCAGTCCCATTCCGATTTCTCTCCGCAGGTAAGGGACGCTGTCCCAGAGGCGCTGAGGCCGCAGCGACCTTGCCGCCTCAGCGCTCCCAAAATGGTCTCTCTGGATCAGCCGCCAAGGGTCCACGGGCCTCCTCTGATGCAAGCTGGCGCAAGCGGCGAGGTGGGCGAAGCGGACGTCGGCGTCCCTCACACCGCCTAGGCGGCCGAGATCATCGTCGACCACACAGCGAGATAGTGGATTGAGGCGGCGGCAAGCACGAAGACGTGCCAG
This sequence comes from Hansschlegelia sp., assembly GCF_035538955.1. Taxonomy (NCBI): domain Bacteria; kingdom Pseudomonadati; phylum Pseudomonadota; class Alphaproteobacteria; order Hyphomicrobiales; family Methylopilaceae; genus Hansschlegelia; species Hansschlegelia sp. Next base: position 54,463 of record NZ_DATLJK010000013.1, on the reverse strand, counting down.
ATCGCGTTCTGGAACCTTAGCCGCCCCCAGACGTGAAAGATGACGCCGAGAGAATAGGTGAGGCCGCCGCCTGCGATCAGCCACGGGACGCCGGCTGGTAGTTGCGTGATGACCCTGTCGAGCATGAGAACGCCGCTCCAGCCGAGCAGGAGATAGAGCGCGATCGACAGCCGGTCGAAATGGCCCGGCCGCCACATGCGCAGGGCCATGCCCACCGCGGCCGCAGACCACACGCCCGCAAGCGCTCCCCAGGCGCTCATGGTCACCAGAAAGGGCGTGTAGGTTCCCGCGATCAAGAGGTAGATCGCCGATTGATCAAACCGTCTCAGAACCCACTTGGTCGCCGACGGAGGCCAGATGTTGTACGCGGCCGAAGCCGCGAATGAGAGGCAAAGGGCCGCAAGGTAGGCCGCGGTGGCCGCGATCGCGGCGCCGGATGCGGTGCGGACGGCCGCCGCCAGCGCGATCGAGCCGACGGCGACGAACGCCAGGCCCGCGGCATGCACGACGCCGTCCGCCCAAAGCTCCTGGAGCGTGTAACGCCATGGGATTTCGCCCGGCCTCAACCCGGGTCGTTCGGCGTCAGCGACGATAGATCCAGAACGGGCTTCAATGATTGGCAGGACGATCACCACGAGCTTCTGATCACGCGGAGGCTGGGGAACCGACGCCTGCGCGAGCGCACGGACCCTCACAGGGCTCCGCCGCTGCCGGACCGCCAGAGAGCGCAACGGCTATGGGTGAAGGATGCCGCAGAGATCCCCGCCGATGCAAGCAGCCGTGGCCTTGACCGTCTCGCCCCATTCGAAGCCACAGGCATCTCGTGGTGGAGCGGCCTGCATTTGAGCTGCCATCGCAGCCGTCGACGCTGCGGCTGTCCCCGCTCCGCGAGGTACGACGGTGCGGACTTTTCACGCCATGGTTAACCATCCGTTAGCTTCGCGGCCGCATCAGTGGATGCGGAAACCTGGAGGTCCGCTCATGCACGCGAACGCCGACGCCGACATCGAATGCCCGGTGTCGCTTGAACTGCTCGGGCGACTTCACCGTGCAGACCCGTCGCTGATTTCCGAGATGGTCCGGCCATTCTCCGAGGGCCAGCGCGCGCGCCTCGCGCTGTTCTGCTACAGCCGGAGCCACCTGCGGGACGTCGCGATGACGATTGCGGCCTCCTGCGAGGCCGGCAGCCTGGTTCGGCTGGCGGGTACGGTGGGACAGATCATGACCACGCAGAGCGAAGGCGCCGGCGCCTCTTTCGGCAACGATCCGTTCCGGCCAGGAGCGCTGAAGCGCAAGGTCACTCTGGCGACCTCCGCGGCATAAGCTCAGGCGCAGGAGCGCCGCCGAGCTGAGGCCATTCGGCGGGAGCGTAAAGCATCCTGGCCTTGAGATCACTTGCCCCCGGGGCGGCTCAGGCCGACTGGGCCCGCGCGCCGTCTTCCTTCTCGCCACGCGCGACGCTCGCCAGCGCATCGTACGGCAGCGGCCGCTGCAGCGCCTTCGCCTCATCCCGGCTGCTCGCATCCAGACGCCGATATCGCCGGGCGGGTGAGGATCCCCGGCATGGCCTTCGGGTGGACAGGGCCACGACCGCGTCCGGCTCCATCGTGAGCAGGGCGTGGACGTCGCAGGTCACTTCGCCTCGGGCTTCTCCCGAACACAGCCGGTTCGCTCCGAGAAGCTCCAGCTCCCTTGCAGCGGCAATGGTCATTGATCTGCGGAAACTGCGGCTCTCACCCGGGCTGCCGTTCGTCGATCTCGTTCATCGTGTAGCCGAGCGTCGGCGCGATATGGCGGGTGAGCGGCTCCCACTCGCGCCGCGCGGCGAGGTAGCGCTCCATGCCTGCCGTCTGGACCGCGACGCCGGAGCGCGCCAGCGTGTCGATCGCTGCGACGTAGCTCTGTGTATGTCGCCGCGCCTCCGCCGCAGCGTCGTCGCCATGGTCGCTGGCCGACGGGAAGTCCCTGTCGAGCGTCTGGAGCAGGAGGAGCGCGCCCTGGCGCAACGATGTTGCGGACGCGGAGCTGATGAGAGTTCCATATCGCTGACGATCGAGCGCAGTCTCGAGGAGCGTGGTTAGATCCAGAACGACGAAACTGAACCGCGACACTGCGTAGTACGGCTCCTCGAACCGAAAATAGAACAGCAGTGGATAGAAATGGTGCGCTTCCTTGGTGGCGGCGAGCGACCGCGCAAGGTTGCCCAGCTCGCTGACGGCGTGGCTGCTATCGCCCTCCGGCAGCAGCCGAGCCAGCATTCTGGCCGCGTCGCCGGTGCCGTCAGTCATGAGATGTATCGAAAGCGCCAACGCGTTGCGCTCCCGGAGCGCGGTATAGACCTGAACCAGGTAGCTCAGCACCAGCGACAGCACCGAGGCGCCGATCAGCGAGTTGATCAGAAAAAGGACGCGGGTTCCGGCCGTATGCGGTGAGTAGTCACCGCTGCCGACGATGGACAGGCTATTGCCGGCGACCATCAGCGCGGTGACGAAGTCGGTCGACGCGTCGCCACTGCTTGGCCGAATTGCGGCGCCCAGTTCGGGGCCGATGATGAGCGCGGCCCCGATCGTCAGTCCCAGCGCCCAAAGGCCGATCAGCGAGACGACGATGGTCGGACCGGCGAGCGACAGAACGGTCCCACGCCGCCCACCGAACAGCTTGGCGGCGCCGTAGAGCAAGGCCCAGACTGCCCGACTCCAGTAGGGGGCGAGCAGTCCGGCGCCCGCTCGTGCGTAGAGCACGGTCAGGAAGATGTCGGCGAGGAACAACAGCATCAGCGCAGCCCCGATGATCTGTCCCAGCGTCATGGGCGGGGCCTCGTCTTTCGCTGATTCAGGTCGCAGCAGCCGGGAGCGCGGCAGCGACTGTCCCCTCCGCCCGATAGTCCGGCGGCGTCTTGAAATCCTTGCGGGCGAGGCCGCGGGAGGCTTGCGCCCCCCGCGGGAGCCCGGTGCGCCCGGAATAGTCGCGGCGGCTGCCCGATCCGCGGTGGTGCGCAGCCTTGACGCCCGCATACGCCGCAAGGTCGAGTAGGGTCACGCCCAGCACCAGGGCGGTCGCGAGCGCGGCGTTGCTCCGCTTGGGGTTATGGCGATGCAGCGCCGTCGACAGCGTGAGCAGGTCGAGCACGTCGCCGCCGATCCGCGCCGCCAATCCGGGGGCCTTGTCCACGGACAGCGTGGGGACGGCGCTCGCCAGCTCGCGCGCGCCAAAGGCTCGGATCAACCCTTCCTTGTCCTCGAGCCCGAGGGCGCGGGCGATGCGTCCCGCCGCCACGAGCTCGACGACGCCGAGCCCGACAGAGAACCAGCCGAGAGCCCGCGCAAGCCGGTCGGCGTCGGTCAGAGAACTCGGCCCCTTGTATATGACGCGCGGGTCTCCCTCGGAGCGAGCGATCCCGGTGAGTTTGGTGAGCAGCATGGGAGCGCCTCCTTCAGGGCTGGAGCATGACCTTGATGCAGCCATCCGCCTTGTCGCGGAACTTGGCGTACATCTCGGGGCCTTGGGAAAGATCGGCCTTGTGGGTGATCACGAACGAAGGGTCGATCTGCCCATCCTCGATCCGGCGAAGCAGGTCGCCTGTCCAGCGCGGGACGTGCGCCTGCGCCATACGGAAGGTCAGGCCTTTGTTCATCGCCTGACCCATCGGGAGCTTGTCGATCAGACCGAGATAGACGCCGATGATCGATATGACGCCAGCCGGGCGGCAGACGTAGATCATCTCGCGGAGGACATGCGGTCGATCGTTCTCCATCATCAGCATCTGCTTGGCGCGGTCGAACAGCGTGTCGGGCTGACCGACGCCGACGTGGCTCTCGGCGCCGACCGCGTCGATGCACTTGTGCGGCCCTTTGCCTCCGGTCAGCTCATTGAGCCGTTCGACGACGCTTTCTTCATCGAAGTTGATCGTGATGGCCCCCGCCGCCGCGGCCATCGAGAGCCGCTCGGGGAGATGATCGATCGCGATGACCTGCTCTGCGCCGAGCAGGACGGCGGACCGGATCGTCATTTGTCCGACCGGTCCACAGCCCCAGACCGCGACGGTATCGCCTGGCTGAATGTCCGCCTGAACCGCTGCCTGCCAGCCCGTCGGGAGGATGTCAGACAGGAAAAGGAGCTTTTCGTCGCTGATGCCGTCCGGCACCTTGATATGCGTCGTGTCGGCGAACGGCACCCGCAGATATTCGGCTTGGCCGCCCGGGTATCCGCCAGTCAGATGCGTGTAGCCGAACAGGCCTGCGGTCGCGTGGCCGAAGGCCTTGTCGCCTAGCTTCTTCTTGCGATTTGTGCGTTCACAGACCGAGAAATTGCCCCGCCGACACTGGTCGCATTCTCCGCACTGGATGGTGAAGGGGATGACGACGCGGTCGCCCTTCTTGAGCTTGCTCTTTGCCGCACTGCCTACTTCGACGACTTCGCCCATCGTCTCGTGGCCCATGATATCGCCGGGCAACATCGCGGGAACGAGGTTGTGGAAGAGGTGAAGATCGGAGCCGCAGATTGCGCAACTCGTCACCTTGATGACTGCGTCTCGCGGATCCTCGATCGCGGGATCGGACACCGTATCGCAACGGATGTCCTCTTTGCCGTGCCAGACGAGGGCTTTCATGCCGGGTCTCCTCGGTCGTGATCCCTGCATAAGCTCCGCACGGCGAACTGCGTTCGCTCGGGCGATCCCTAGGGAACTTCCCTGTGGGCGAGCACTTCTACCTTTGTGGCATCACGTAAGGAGAACGGGCGATGCCGAGCAGGCGATCATCAGCGGCCGCGCCGGATCGAGGCGGTGCGCCGGCCGCCGCTGACGCCAACCGCGCGGGACGTGTGCGCTTCCTTGAGGCGATCTTCTCGTCGATCCCGATTTTTGTGTACGCCCTCGATCAGGAGCGACGTTTCGCCTACGCCAATCCTGCAATGCTAAGGTTGTTCGGGCTGTCGCCGGACGAGATCCTCGGAAAAACCTTCGGCGACCTGAATTATCCGCCAGAGTCGGTCAGCCTTCTCGACAGTCATATCGACCTTGTCCTGGCGCACGGCGTGACCGTGGAAGATGAGGTCTTCTTCCGCAGTCCGGCGGGCAAGACCGCTTATTTCGCGTATCTCCTAGGTCCGGTCCGCGGCGAGAACGGTTCGGTGGAGATGGTGGTGGGCGTCTCGCACGACGCCAGCGAGCGCAGCGCGTCCAAGGAAGCATTGCGGAAGAGCGAAGCGCGCCTGCGCGCCGCGACCGAGCTCGTCGGGCTCGGCGTCTACTCGTGGAATCCGGCCACTGGCGCCTTCGACTGGGACGAGCGGCTTCGCGCCATGTGGGGACTGCCCGTCGACGCGCTGGTTGACATGGACGTCTACGAGGCGGGCATCCATCCGGACGACCTTGCCCGAGTTCGAGACGCCATCGCGACCTGCACCGATCCGGCCGGCGACGGACGTTACGACATCGAATTTCGGGTGCTCGGACGCGACGACGGCGTCATGCGCGACATCGCGACGGCGGGACGCACGACCTTCGCGCAAGGCCACGCGGTGGGCTTCATCGGCGCCGCGATCGATATGACCGTGCGGCGCGCCGCTGAGGCGGCTATCCGGGCGAGCGAGGCCCAGTTTCGCGACTTCGCCGCCTATAGCCGGAACCTGATCTGGATCGGGGATCCAGTCGCGAACACCATCATCTATCGGAGCGCCGCCTACGAGCGGATCTGGGGCTTGCCCGGTGGCGAGGGCCCCACCGATCTTGCCGAGTGGATAAAGGACGTTCACCCCGATGACCGCCCGCAGGTCGAACACGCTCTAGGCGCCGTCCGGACCGGGGAGGTCGCCCGGTTCGAGTATCGGATCATCCGGCCGGCCGACGGCGCCGTCCGGTGGCTCCGTGACACCAGCTTTCCAATCCTTGACGGCCAAGGCGCCGTGGCGCGGATCGGCGGCATCACCGAGGACCTGACCCAGGAAGATGTCCGCCAAGTCTATATCGTCAGCTCAAGCCCGGCCGAGGCCCGCCGGCTGGAGAGCCTCGTTCGGACACTCGGCTACCAGGCCCGGACATTCGAGACCGCTTCGGCCTTCCTGACCATCGCCCCATCGCTCGCGCCGGGCTGCGTCCTGGTGGACCTTCGCAAGGAAAGGGACGAGGGACTCGCGATACCGCGCGAGCTCAAGGCTCGGTCAGCGCCGCTGCCGACGATCGCGCTCGACGCGGCGGCGCCTGGCGCCGCGGCGGCTGTCGCCGCGATGAAGGCCGGCGCGGTCGACTACGTGATCGTGAAAGACGAAGCGTCCGTCCGAGCGACGCTCGCCGACGCCTTGGCGGAGTGTCACGGCGGGGTGCGGCCGACCTGCGACGAAAACGTAAGCGCCCGCCTCGCCAGGTTGACGACACGGGAGCGCGAGGTGCTCCTCGGACTTGTGAACGGAGGGACCAACAAGATCATCGGCCAGAAGCTCGGCATCAGCCCTCGCACCGTCGAGATGCACCGCGCCCAGGTCATGAACCGCCTCAACGCAGGCAGCCTGTCCGAACTGCTCCAGACGGCGCTGGCGGCCGGCCTTACTCCTACGGCCGACGCCCACGTTCCGCGAGGCACAACGTCGAAAGGGGCCGCTCGCCAGCTCTAGGGCCGTCGCTGAGCTGAGATCAGAGCTGAATGCGTGACGAGGATCCTGGCTGGGGTCATTCGGCAGCCTCAGCGGGTTCTTCGCCGAGCCAAGCCAAGCGGTCATCAACCTTAGGACTTCAGCTCCGCTCGGTCCTGACTACTGGTTGATCTCAGGTTCAACCAGCTTCGCAAGCTTGCGCAGGGACTCCTGCCAGCCGAGATAGCAGGCCTCTGGGGGAATCACGTCCGGAATCCCCTGCTGTTCGATGCTGATTTCGGTTCCGACCGATACTGCTCTCAGCGAGACCGTGATGGTCATCTCTCCGGGGAGGTTCGGATCGTCGAACCTGTCCGTGTAGACGAGCCGCTCGCCGGGGACCAACTCCTGATACGTCCCACCAAAGGAGTGGCTGTCGCCCGTCGTGAAGTTGCGGAACGACATGCGGTGCTCTCCGCCGATCCTCGCCTCCAGCTTGTGCACCGTGCAGGTGAACCCGTTCGGGGGCAGCCAGCCTGCGATTGCATCGGGCTCGACGAACGCCCGGTAGACTTTCTCGGGTTTGGTGGCGAGGACGCGGTGCAAAGTGACGGTGCTCGGCAAGGTCTTATTCCTTCTCCCTGAATGACGGCAGCCCCTAGGACGAGCGGGAGCTGCGCCGCCCGACAAGGAGAACCCTCTTTTTTGCCCGAAGAGCGCGAAGCGCGCCGTCACTCCGCTTCGGAGCGCGGATATTCCAGCTGCATCGCGACCACATTGGCCGTCGGGTCGCCATACCGCGCCTTGATCGCCGCCAGCGTTCGATCAAGGACTTCAGCGGGCGGCCCGGCTGCGGAGGCGCGGCGCTCCTGAGGCCAATCTGCGCTCGTCACATCAGGAATGATTTGAACGCCGTTCCGGCTGCCCACAGCGCCCCCTGATCCGGCGTATGTCACGCCTCGTGAGCGGTACGTGCGTGACCAGGCGTCGGCCACGAGGGCGACCGAGACTTCGTCGAAGCCCTCCTCAAGTCGAACGCCGAGCCGTTCGCGGCTCCAGAAGGCGAGTCGGTTCGCCAGCACGGTCGCGGCGAAGGGGCGGGTCAGTTGGAATGCATCGCTCCTGTGCCGCGCATCCCAAGTCGCAAGTCCCAGATCAGCCGCTACCGCATTCGCCCTGGCGCGCCCGGCGATCGCCTCGATCAAGGTCAGCATCATCGGCATGGAAGCCGTGATGCCTGTCGTGGTCGCAACGGCGCCGTCCGCCACCATGCGACGATCCGCGACGTATTCGATCGTGGGGTCGCGCTTGAGCATCTCCCGGCGATAATACCAGTGCGTCGTCGCGCGTTTCCCCCGGAGCAGGCCAGCCGACGCGAGCACCTTGGCTCCGGCGCAGACCCCAATGATTCTGGCGCCCTTCTTCGCCTGAGCGATGAGCCAACCGAGCGCTGCCGGATCATCGTCACGGCTCATCGCCGGGACGATGACGTAGTCCGCTCCCTCCGGGTGCGCCCTGTCGAACTCGGCCAGCGTGGCGTCCGCCACAACCCGCAGCGCGGGGAAGAGCTGCACCGGCCCCTCTCCGGTCGCGAGCATCACCACGTCCGCAACGTCGGCGCGCCGTAAAATGCCGGTCGGCATCAGATAGTCGGTGGTTTCGGTCGCGTCATTGATCCCGACCACGGCGACCAGCGGACGCCTGGGTGTTCGCGGCTTGAGGGAAGCCAGGATTGCGTCCGCCTCGGCCTGAGGCGCTGGCGGCGCATCTGCTGTGCTGGTCGCCGCCGGCAGGCTGAGCATCCATCCGCCCAAGCCGGCGAGCGTCAGAGCTATCAGCGCGGTCCCACCACAGACCAGATACAGCGCCCGCATGATGCTCGCTCCCGCCGGGGACGCAGCTAGAGGGCAGTTTTGGTCAGCGGATGGGGAAGCGCAACCTTCACGGGCCGACTGGGTCGAGGGAGGAAGCGCAGCCTGACATCCGGCTTCAGACGCGCGAGCTTGGGAACATGCCGTCGAGCGCGCGCTTTCGCCGGGGGAGTCGGACGCCTGCGGGCGCACCCTTCTCCGTTTCCTCCCACCTCGCGGGCGCCTCGGGCGCCCGCTTTTTTGCGGAACACAGCACATCCAGCCCCCGCGGCGGCGCCGCGGTCGGCTCACATGGCTTCGCCGGCCTGTTGCGACTTCCTAGGTGAAGCGGGGCGTAAAATCTCTTGAATCGGGCTCTCTGAAATCGACGCCGCCGGTCGCGCTGCGGTTTCGGCGAGCCAGACCCCGAACAGCGCGACCGCCCCGGCCGCATAGATGCTGCAGCCGACCACCCACATCATGACGCCGCCGAGCTGCTGATCCTCGAGCGGCGACAGTCCATAGGCCGCGCTTCCCGCGTCGACGAACCAGGGCTTGCCGGACATCGCGAGCAACGCCCCGAGCGCGCCGGCGTGGAGCGACGTCACCGTAAGGTGCAGGGCCGCGACGCCGCGCGCGGTCGGGTTTGGAGCTCGCCGCGGCAGCAGGGCCGACCAGAACAGCAGCGCGCTTCCGAAGAAGCTGACATGCTGCAGGGCATGAACCGGCGCGCCCTCAAGAGCGGCGCGAAACAGAACCGGGATGTGCCAAAGCCAGAGCGCCAATCCGTGCAACACCGTCGCGACCGCCGGCCGCCGCAGCGCCTCCAGCGTCTGAGCAACGCGCTTCAGCGCGCGCGCCGAGCCGCGCGCAGCCGCCGGAACGCCAAGAGTGAGGGCCGGACCGGGGCGCGACAGAATGATCAGCGGCGCGGCGACGACCATCAGCAGTTCGTGCTCGATCATGTGAGCCGTGAAGCTCGCCAGCGCGAGCGCCGGCAACGGGCCGATCAGCGCCGCGATCATGGTTTGCATCCCGGCCGCGAACAGAGCGCAGCGCCGCAGGATCGCCGGCCGGGCCCGGCGCGCGCGCCGCATCAGACGGATGAAGCCGGCCAGGCCGAGCAACAGCGAGGCCGCGACCAGAAAAGCCGCGGTCGTTTCCCAGGAGGACGCGTCCGGCGCTCCCCCATGAGCCCAAGCGGGGCATGGCGCGAGCAACAACGTCGAGAGGGCGACGCGCCTCACCTTTCGCAGGCCGAGTGGACGAGGTCGGCGGCGCCCTGCAGCACGATGGCGAGCCCGAACAGAAGCGCAGCGGCGATCCCGAGATGCGCCACGAAGCGAGCGGAGCGGGTCGGCTGCGCGGCGTCTGGCGCTCGAGAGGCGCGCAATGACAGCCCCCCGCCAGCGAGCGCCGCCGCAAGGGCGATGGCGTGGATCGCCAGCGGCAGCAGGGACGAGCCGCTCCCACAGGCGAGCGGCGTCGCCGCATAGGACGAGAGCTGCGCCGCGCCCCAGGCGACCGGACCCATTACCAGTCCTCCTCCCGGCCAGCGGAGCTGACGGGGGCCGGTCATGCGCCGAGCCTCGGGGCCCAGTAGATCAGGGCGTAGAGCGGCAGCCAGGCGGCCACCACGAAGTTCCAGTAGAAGCAGTTGTCGGTGACGTCGCTGAAGCGCCTGCCGTGGCCATGGCGGGTGAACATCAGCGCCGCGAGCACCAGCGTATCGCCGAGGTCCGTCACCAGATGGGTCGCGTGCAGGCCGAGCAGAACCCAGACCGTGGAGCCGTAGGCGTCCTGGTTCCATTTGACGTTGAGCGCGCCGAACTCGAACACGCGCAGCACGAGCGCGATCACGCCGGCTAAGGACATGATCACCATACCGAGCCGGACCCTGCGCAGATCCTCGGCGTGCGCTGCGCGGTTCAGCCAGGCGTTCGGGATCAGGCTCGCGAGCAGCGTGACCGTGGTCAGGGCGCCCCAGATCAGGTCTGGCGGCGGACTGCTGATCGGCCAGCTTTGATTGAGGAAGCCAAGAAACAGATAGCCGCCGGCGGCGAGCGCGAAGCCCGTCCCCTCTATGGCGCAGAAGGCGAGCGTGCCCCACCAGGTCACGCTCTTCGGCCCATGCGCCCAATCCGGCAGCTTCGAAACGTCGACGTTTCCGGCGGGCGTCACTGCTCATCCTCCTTGTCGCCCTTCGGCCAGAACCAGGCGATCAGCGCGACCGCGACGGGCGGAGCGCCCCAGACCACCGCCCAGGGCGTGAAGATCGAGCCCGTCAGCAAGATGGTGGTCACGACGGCGGCGACGAACGGCCAGATGGACTCATCCGGCGACGGCTCCCGCGTCTCCGGCACGGCGTCGGCGATCGAGGTGATCAGCACCTCGCGCATGTCCGTCCTGTGACCGGTGACGGCCGGCGGCCGACCGGCGCTCGCCCACAGCGGCTCGCGTCCCTGAACGACCGGCGGCCACAGGAAATTGTAGGGCGGCGGCGGCGACGAGGTCGCCCATTCGAGGCCGTCCGCATCCCAGGGGTTCGGCCCGGCCTGCTCGCCGGAGCGCAGGCTGACGACGACGTTCCAGGCCATCAGCGCGAAGCTTCCCGCGAACAGAAAGGCGCCGCAGCTCGAAAGCAGGTTGAGCGGCCCCCAGCCGAGTTCCGCCGGATATGTGTAGATGCGCCGCGTCATGCCCTGCAGGCCCAGCAGGTGCATCGGGAAGAAGGCGACGTTGAAGCCGATGAAGGCGGTCCAGAAGTGCCACCGGCCGATGCGCTCGGAGAGCATCCGGCCGGTCACCTTGGGGAACCAGTAATAGACCGCAGCGAGCAGCGGGAATACGGCGCCGCCGATCAGCACGTAATGGAAATGGGCGACCACGAAGTAGGTGTCGTGAACCTGCAGGTCGAGCGGCACGGAGGCCACCATGACGCCGGTCAGGCCGCCCATCACGAACAGGATGATGAAGCCGAGCACGAACAGGAACGGCGTCCGGAACACCGGCCGCCCGAGCCAGATCGTGGCGATCCAACAGAAGATCTGGATCCCGCTCGGGATCGCGATCGCCATCGAGGAGGCGGTGAAGAAGCTTTCGCCGAGCCGGGGCAGGCCGGTCGCGAACATGTGGTGGACCCAGAGGCCGAACGCCAAAATCGCGATCGACACCAGCGAGAGGACGATCGCGGTGTGCCCGAACATCGGACGTCGCGCGAACACCGGCACGATCGCCGAGACGAAGCCGGTCGCGGGCACGAAGATGATGTAGACTTCCGGGTGGCCAAACCACCAGAACAGGTGCTGCCAGAGCAGCGCATCGCCGCCAGCCGCGGGGTTGAAGAACTGTGTTCCGACCAGCCGGTCGAGGATCAGGTAGGTCGAGGCCAGCATCACGCCCGGCATGGCGAAGACTGTCATGAAGGACGTGACGAGCTGCGCCCAGGCGAACAGCGGCACGCGGTCGAGCGACATGCCCGGAGCGCGTTGCTTGAAGATGGTGACGATGGTCGAGACCGAGATCGCGAGCGCGCTGAGCTCGGTGAATGTCACCGTCTGGGCCCAGAGATCGGCGCGCTTGGTCGGCGAATAGTTCAGGCTGGCCAGTGGCACATAGGAAAACCATCCGACATCGGCCCCCAGGTTCAGCGCGAAGCCGCCCCACAGCAGCACGCCGCCCGCGACCAGCATCCACTGCGCGAAGGCGACCAGCCGCGGAAAGGCGATGGCGCGCGCGCCGACGACCAGCGGCACGAGCAGCACGGCCGCAGCCTCCATGACCGGCACGGCGAACAGGAACATCATGGTGGTGCCATGCATCGTGAAGAGCTGGTTGTAGAAATCGGCTCCGACGATGTTCTGGGAGGGGCCGGCGAGTTGCAGGCGCATCACCAGCGCCGCGCAGCCGCCGAGCAGCAGAAAGCTGAAGGCGATCAGGACCAGCCGGAGGCCGATGACCTTGTGGTCGACCGTGGAAAGCGCCCCGATCAGGCCGGGCCTTCGCGCCCACGTCCGGCCCAGGGCGAGCGCAAGCGCGGCGTCGCCGGGGCCTCCGTCGTCCGGCTCCTTCGACAGCGACAGGCGCCGCCACTCCTCCCTGCGCTCGACGCGTCCCGCCCGGGCGGCCCAAAGAGCTCGGGCGGCGAGACCGCCGAACGCCGCGAGCCCGAGCGCAGCCGCGAGCAGCGCCCAGAAGCCAGGGCCTGTCGTCGGGCCTGCCGCCTTGACGCGCAGCCGCGCAAGGCCGGAGGCGAGCGCGCGGGAGAACGCCGCCGGGTCAAGCGTCCGCCGGTCCGGTTGAAGCCGCCGCGTCACTTCAGCTCCTCCAGATAGGCCACCAGCGCGACGAGTTCTGGCCCCGAGAGCGGAACGCGCGGCATTTTGGAGCCCGGCTTCACGGTCTGCGGATCAGCGATCCAGCCGCCGAGCCCGCCGGGCGTCATCGGGGCTGCGCCGGCGGCGAGCATGGAGCGGCTTGCCAGATGGGTGAGGTCCGGCCCGAACACGGCTGCGGCCGACGTCCCGCGAATGCGATGGCAGAGCGCGCAACCCGAGGAGAGAAACACCTCACGGCCGCGCGTCGCCTGGGCGCCCCGGGGCTCCGCCGCCGGCGTCAGCTGGGCGGCGAACCAGCGGTCGAATTGCGCAGGCGGCTCCGCCACGATCTTGAGCGCCATGTTGGCGTGCTGCAGGCCGCAATACTCGGCGCACTGTCCACGGAACACGCCGGCCTTGTCCGCCTGGACCAGAATCTCGTTCAACCGGCCGGGGATCAGGTCCTTCTTGCCGGACAGCGCCGGCACCCAGAACGAGTGGATGACGTCCGGCGAAAGCAGCTTCAGCCGCACCGGTCTGCCGACCGGAATGTGGAGCTCATTCGCGGTCGTCAGCTGACGATCGGGCGCAGGGTCCTCGAAGGTGAACTCCCACCACCACTGATGCGCCGTGACGCGCACCACCAACTCCTGCGATCCGGCGAGCCTTGCGTCCGTGCGGCCGACAAAGAAGCTGAGCAACGTCAGGCCGGCGATCGTCGCCGCGGTGAGGCCGACCAAGGCTGAGACGACCAGCGTCGCCCGCCGCTCGCTGGCGGGATCGAGCTCGAGCACGGAGCGGGCGTCAAGCCGTCGCCGTCTCAGCGCGCCGAGGAGCAGCGCGATCGTGACGCCTCCCTGCACGATGGCGGCGACGATCATAAAGACGATGAAAAGCCCATAGATGGCCCCCGCCACCGGCCCGTGGGGATCGGTCGAGGACTGAATCCCGGAGCAGCCCGTAAGCGCGAGAGCAACGGCGCAGACAGCGGTCGCCGTCGCGCCGCCCCGGGGGCTCATTGCGATGGATCTTCCACGGTCGGCGCAGCGCCGACCGGGATCACCCGGCCGCGGAGTCGGGGCTGCTTCGCCTGGTCGGTTTCGCCATGCGCTACACTCGCCACAACCTCGTGCCGGAACGTGCGGCCTGTCGAAACTGCTTCCGCAGCGGGTCGGAAGAGCCATGGCTGCGAGATCGAAGCCGCGCAGCGAGCCCTTGCCTGCGCGACCCTCAGACAGGCCGACAGCGCTGGCTGCAGACGTCGGACGTTTCCGGCGAGGTGCGGCGGCTCCGCGCGCTTGGCCGCGGCGGCGCGCAACAGGGTGGCGACTGCTTGAAATAGGCCGCTCATTCTCCCCTCACGCCAGCGTTACAATGGCGACCTCAACTTCGCGCAAAGTGAATTGTTCCAGACCAGCAGCCCGGGCGCGCCGCGGCTCCGCGGCGAGCTGCGCCTACCAGCTGGTGACCAGCTCAGAAGTTCTATCTTTGCTGTTCCGCCGGCGTCATTTGCGCCTCAAAGTAGCGCTCTCGGTGTTTGCGGGCTCCGGCAAGACAGGCCGGCGGCCGCAGGTTACAGCGCCGTCGTGGCTTCCGACGCCCTTGCAGATGCGCCTCGGTGGCCCTGACCCGGCGTTGCGCCAGTTCAACGCAGAGTGGGAGGCCCCATGCCGACTCTCGAGCAGATGAAGAAGCGCCAGCAGGCGCTGGCGCGTTTCGGAGAATTCGCCCTTCAGAGCGAGGACCTCGATGAGGTGCTCTGCGAAGCCTGCCGGCAGGTCGCTGAGGCGCTCGGCACAAGGCGGGCGAAGATCCTCGAAATTGACGAGGAAAGCCGCACGCTTCTCGTCAGAGCTGGCGTCGGTTGGGCGGCCGGCGTCGTCGGCGAGTTGCGCCTTTCGTTGGACGAGCGCTCGTCAGAGACCTTCGCGATCCGGAAGCGTCGACCGATATTTTCGCGGGACGTGCGCGAAGAAGCCCGCTTCGATATCCCTGAGTTCATGAAGGAGGCCGGGGTCGTCGCCCTCGTGAATGTCCCGCTCTTCCTGCCGCGCGATCGGGCCTTTGGGCTCCTCCAGGTCGACAGCACTGAGCAGCGCGACTTCGGCGAAGAGGAAATCGAGTTTCTCCGCATCTACGCGACAATCCTGGGACCGGTCATCGACCGGCTGCGGAAGCTCAGCGACCTGAGGGAGACCCGCGAACTCTTCCGGCTGATCGTGGAGAGCGCGCGCGACTATGCGATCTTCGTCACGGACGCCGAAGGAAGGATCACGCACTGGTTCCCCGGAGCTCAGGCGGTCTTCGGGTGGACGGCGGAAGAGGCGCAGGGGCAGACCAGCAGCATCACCTTCACGCCCGAGGATCGCGCAAAGGGCAAGGACGAGAAGGAGCTCACCACCGCGCGAGAGAACGGCGTCGCGCCTGACGTTCGATGGCATCTGCGCAAGGACGGCTCGCGGGTGTTCGTTTACGGCGCCGTCACCGCGCTTCGCGACGCCGATGGCGCGCTTCAAGGCTTCGCCAAGATCGCGCAGGACGTAACGAAACGCCATGAGGCCGAGCGCGCGCTCGAGGCGAGCCGCCGGCAACTGCAGACGCTTGTGGAGGGCATTCCGCAGCTGGTCTGGCGATCGGGCGACGGCGGAGAATGGCTCTGGTCCAGCCCGCAGTGGAGCCGCTTCACGGGGCTGTCTCAGGGGGAGAGCGCCGGCCTCGGCTGGCTGGATGCGATCCATCCTGATGACCGTGATGATGCGCGCCGCGCCTGGCGGGAAGCCAGCCGGGACGCGCGTCTCGCGGGCGAGTGGCGGATACGCGAAGCCGCGACCGGCCGCTATCGCTGGTTCGCCACGCGCGCCTCACCCGTTCAGACAGGCGAAGACCGCGTGCGCGAATGGTTCGGGACCTCGACTGACGTTGATGAGCTTCGGAAGTTGCAGGACGCTCAGAAAGTCCTCGTCAGCGAGCTCCAGCATCGCACGCGCAATCTGCTGGGGGTCGTGTCCTCGATCGCCATCCAGACAGCGGGGAATTCAGCATCACTGGCCGATTTCAGCAGCCGCTTCGCGGGCCGGATTGCTGCGCTGTCTCGCGTTCAGGGGCTGCTTTCGAGGGCGGAACAAGAGCCGGTCGACATCCGCACCCTGATCGACCTCGAGCTCGCAGCTCTTGCGGCCGACGCTCTCGGCGACAGGATCGAACTGGCGGGACCGAAGGCCCTTCTGGAGAGCTCGACGGTCCAGACGCTGGCGCTGGCGCTTCACGAGCTCGCCACGAACGCCCGCAAATACGGTGGGCTCGCGGGCGACGTGGGCCGGCTCAGCGTCACATGGGCAATCGTCGCGAGCGAGGACGACAGCCGACAGCCGGTCCTCAGGGTCGAGTGGCTTGAGCAAGGGGCGCCGCTTGCGGATCAAAACAGGGGGCGGAAGGGTTACGGGCGCGAGCTGATCGAGGACGCCCTGCCTTATGCGCTCGGCGCCCGGACAAGCTTCGAACTGAGGGAGGACGGCGTGCGTTGCGTAATTGAACTGCCTCAAAGAGATTTTGGCAGCTCGGACCGGTGAACGCTCCGCCTCGGCCATTGGAGGGCCGCCGCGTCCTGATCGTCGAAGACGATTATTTCCTTGTGCGGGTGCTCGTAGACCACTTTCGCAGCCAAGGCGCTCAGATCGCGGGCCCGGTGGCGCGGCTTCAGCCCGCTTTGCAGATCGCCAGGACGGAGGCTCTCGACGGCGCTGTCCTGGACGTCGATCTGCAGGGCCAGTGCTCGCTGCCCGTCGCGGCGGTCCTCGCCGAGCAAGACATCCCCTTCGTGTTCGTGACCGGCTATGACCGGACGTCCCTGCCGGAACCTTACGCCAAATACCCTTGCTGCCAGAAGCCGGCCGACCCGTCTGTGGTGGCGAGAAAGCTGTTTCCGGAGGCCTAATCGCTGCTGTCCGTGAGTGGCGGCGCCATGGTCGCCACCGGCCCGTCTACCAACGCTTCCTCAGCTTCTCCGCCTCAGCGTCCAGCCTCGTCCGACCATTGCTGCGCTTCTTTGATCAGACTGAAACCTTCTCCACAGCGGCCGGAGCAGTCGAACTCATAATTTCGCGTCCCGCTGCTCTTCTCGGCTCAGTCAGCTCGCACTTGCGCGGATCATCCGCCCTCTCGTTTCTTCGCCAGGCGCCGAGGCGCTTCACGATCCACAGCAACCGGAGAGGTTGAGCCACACCATAGCACTCTTTCTTAACGTGCAGCCGCCTTAATCCTCCGACGGCGGAGTGAGCATGCGCATAGTCACCAAGATCAACCTGGCGCTGGCGGCGGTCGTCGGCGTGTCAGCCCTCCTGAATTTCGCGGCTCTGCAGGCGACGGTCGCGCCTCGCTTCAACCAGATCGAAGACGAGACGGCGCAGAGAAACCAGGACCGGGCGCTGGAGGCGATCCAGCTCCAGCAGGGCCAGGTCGCCGCCTCTGCGCGCGATTACGCGTTCTGGGACGACACCTTCTCGTTCATGCACGGCGAGAATGCGTCGTACGAGGTCAAGAACCTCAACGCCGAAAGCATGAAGGCGCTGAACGTCAACTTCTACCTGGCGCTGGAGCCCGACGGCGGCGTCAAGATCGACAAGGGCTTTGACTTCTCCGCCGGTGAGCCGGCGGAGCTCAAGCTGACGAGCGAGCCCCGCTTCCCGGCAGGCCATCCCTATCTCGCCGAATTTCCAGAGGCCGGGTCCCGTACCGGTCTTGTGAACACCAAGCACGGCGTGGTCGCCGTCGGCTATGCGCCGATCCTCGACTCGGAGCGAAATGGCCCGCGAGCCGGCACCCTGCTCTTCGGCAAGATCATCGATCTCGATCTGCTGCGTGAAACCACCAAAGTGGATTTCGAGCTGCGTCCCTTTGCGGGCGCCGTCGCCTCGAATTCCATGGTCCACAGCGACGACGCGATCGAAGTCACCTCCACGCTGATGGACGTCGAGGGTAAGCCGATCGCCGACCTGGTCTCCAAGACCAGCCGCTCGATTTCATCCGCCGGACACCAGGCCGTGTGGGCGGCGCTCGCGCTTCTGCTGCTCGCCGGAGGCGCGCTGATCGCGAGCCTGGCCGTCATCCTGCGCCGCATCGCCCTGAAGCGCATCGCCGGGATGCGGGAGCATCTCGTGCAGATCAAGTCCACCGGGACCCTGCACCCGCTACCGGCCGATAGCCGGCGTGACGAGCTCAGCGAGATGGTCACGGCCTTCAACGACATGGCTGCGCAGCTCGAAGAGCTTCGTGAGCAGCTGCGGCGGCAGGATTATCAGCACGGCGCCGCCGATCAGGCCGCGGAAGTCCTCCACAACATCCGCAACGCGGTCAGCCCGATCGCCGCCATCATATCCGACCTGGCGGACGAGACGGATGCGCGCTGGAGAGACAACCTCGACAAGGCTCTCGGTGAACTCAAGAACGGGCGGATCGACCTGGAGAGACGCGAGAAGCTGAACCAGTTCGTCTCGCTCTCGGCGGCGAAGCTGCTCGAGGCCGAGCGGAAGCGCCACTCGGACGTGGCGACGCTCAAGGGCATCGTCCGCCACGTCGACCGGATTCTCAAGGATGGCGAGGCGCTCTCCCGCGCCGAGCGGATTGCGGAGCCTATCGATCTCCCACGTCAACTTCGCGCCTTCGCCAGCGTCGCCGGGCGCCGTCCGGGCGTCTCCATAGAATTCGATATCGCCGACGACGTGTGCGTTCTCGGCCACCGCATTCCGCTCGAACAGGTTTGGGGCAACCTTCTGATCAACGCCGCGGAAGCGATCGAGGCGACCGGACGAGGCGAAGGCACCATCCGGGTCCGGGTCGTCGAGGCGGAGTTGAACGGCGCTCCCGCCGCGGAAATCCAGATCGCCGACGACGGCGACGGCTTCCCGCCGGACGCCTCGGAGCGGATCTTCCAGAAGGGGTTTTCGACGCGTCGCGAGCGCTCCGGAGGTCTCGGCCTCCACTGGTGCGCAAACGCCGTCGGCGCGATGGGCGGGAGGCTGTTCGCCGAAAGCGATGGCCCTGGCCGGGGAGCGACGCTTCGTCTCGTGCTGCCGAAGGCCCGCGCCGGTCTGAGGAGCGCGGCGTGAGCGCGCCCGGCCGCCTGAAGCGGGTCGTGGTCGCTGACGACGAGGAGCAGGTGATCCTCGCCTACCAGCGGGTGTTTGAACCGCTGCTCGCAAAATCGGCGGCAGGAGACGCAAGCTTCGACGAACTGTCCGCCGAATTGTTCGGCGATGCCCCGAAGACCGCCTCCGCTGCGCCGACGCTCGACGAGGTCATCTACTGCCGGCAGGGCGAGGCCGTGGTCGAGACGGTCGCCGCCGGCCTCCACGGCGGCCGGCCGATCTCGGTGGTTTTTCTCGACATGCGCATGCCGCCCGGGATCGACGGCCTCGAGACGGCGCGGCGCATCCGCGCGACCGACCCGGACGTCACGATCGTGGTCGTGACCGGCTATTCCGATCACAAGCCGGGCACGATCGCCGACGCGCTCGGCATCCCCGGGCGCCTGTTCTACCTCACCAAGCCGTTCGATCCGGACGAACTTCGGCAGATTGCGGCCGCCCTCACGGATCGCTGGGTGAGCGAGCGAGCGGCCGCGGACGAGCTCTCGCAGCGCGTCGCCGAACTCGAGCGGCTGAACCTGGAGCTGGCCGCGAGCGAGTCGCGCGCCCGCCAGGCGGTGTTGCTCGACGCCCTCACCGGCCTGTCGAACCGCAATGGCCTCAGCGAACGCTTCTGCGCCAACGGGCCGGACGGCTCGGGGGGCCCGACGGTGTCGACGCTCTATCTGGACCTCGACAACTTCAAGGACGTCAACGACTCGCTTGGCCACATCGTTGGCGACGAGCTGATCCAGGCCTTCGCGGCCCGTCTTGCAGAGCAGACAGGCGAGGACGGCTTCGCGGCGCGGCTCGGCGGCGACGAGTTCGCCGTGATCTGCACGGATCCGAATCGCGCGCACCGGCTCGCCGAGCGCCTGATCGACGCCTGTTCGCGGCCTTACGACCTCAAGAGTCACAGGATCAGGGTCGGCGTCTCGATCGGGATCGCGCATTCGGCGCAGTGCCAGCTGCTCGAGGCGATGCGCCGGGCCGACATCGCGCTCTATGCCGCGAAATCCGCCGGAGGCGGCGTCTGGCGGGAATTCGAGCCGTCGATGGAGCGCGACATCGTCGGAGACCAGACGCTCGCAAATGAGCTTGTCGAGGCCCTGGCGAACGACCAGCTCTCGTTACACTACCAGCCCGTGGTGGCGGTCGATGGCCATCGCATCGAGGCAGTCGAGGCGCTCCTGCGCTGGCGGCACCCGACGCGCGGCATGATCCCTCCGCTGGTTTTCATCCCCATTGCGGAGCGCTCAAACCTGATCCACGAGCTTGGCGAGTGGGTCATCCGGCGGGCCTTCTGGGACGCGCGCGAATGGCCGGACATCACCACTGCGATCAACCTGTCTCCCGTGCAGCTCCGCGCGCCGGGCTTTGTCGAACGCATTCACGGATTGGCGCTCGAGGCCGGGGTCGACCCGAGGGCGGTCGAGCTGGAGATCACGGAAACCACGCTGATCCGAGACGTCGACGAAGCGGCGGACCAGATGAGAAGCCTGATGGCGCACGGCTTCCGCATCGCTCTGGACGATTTCGGGAGCGGTTTTGCAAGCTTGGCCTATCTGACGCAAATCCCCTTCACCAAGCTCAAGATCGACCGCTCGCTCGTCAACGATCTGCAAAGCAAGCCGGGCGCTGATCAGGTGGTGCGGGCGATCATCGGGCTCGGCAAGGCCCTCGGCCTTTCGATCACTGCGGAGGGCGTGGAACACGCGGACCAGCTGAGCGTCCTCACCTCGGCGGGCTGCTCCTACATGCAAGGCTTTCTCTTCCACCGCCCGCTGACCCGCGAAGAGCTCCAGACGCTGCGCGGCAGGCCGGAAGTCTCCAAAGCCGCGACGAAGGTGGCGTAAGATGCGCGGGCCCCGAAGGGGCTCATCCACACGTAGATCTCCTCGGGCCCGGTGAGGATAACGGCGCCGCCTGCGGGTGGATCGGGGCGACGACAGCGTTCGGCTCCCCGGTGAGAAAGCCGTAGACCTCGCAGGTGACCTCCCCCTCGGACTTCTTCTGGACGCAGCTCCAGTTGCTCCGGATGCCGGCGAACACGCAGAGCGGCCGGTTCGTCTGCAAGCGGGAGACGCTGTATTGGAAGGCTTTGGCGGAGGGAGCGGAACGGGGATCGAACATTCTCCGTCCACACTGGGCGTCGCCGATCGAAAGGAGGGGGGCGCTCATACGACGGTATGAATTCGCAACCTCACAGTACAATTAACAATTCGCCCTCAGACGCACATTTCTGTCTCCATCAGACGCCGCGGTTGGCGCCTTAAGGAAGATGACGGAGACTCACAATGAAGACTATGATCATCGGGGCAGCCCTGGCGACCCTTCTTTCCACCGCGGCGTTCGCCGAGCCCTCCTCTGAAGACTGGGCGCGCATCCACTCGGCGCTCCAGGCGACATTGATGAGCCAGAGCCCCAGACGTCGGCGGCCGAGGTCATGCCGGCGCGGCTCAAGAAGGCGGTCGTGAGGAGCGATCGGAGCGGGTCTCAACACTACGATCCGACGACCTGGGACGCCGACGAGAACAACGGGTGAGCTCGGCCCCCGGTCCGCGGCCCCACACGGACCGGGCCGATGCGACAGCTAAAGGTCATCGGTGGAGTGCGCCGATCGGTCGGCCACCCGCAGCGCCACGTCGCCAGTCGTCGCTGCACGACATCGGGGTTGTCGAACGGGACGATACGGAAGGCGATGTCGGCCTCCCGCTGCGCGAGGCTGAACAGGCGGGCGCCTGTGAGAATTTCCAGATCGACGTGCGGATAGGCCCTCGCATAATCGTCGATGATCGGCTGCAGGACGTGGGCTCCGAACCAGTCGGCGGATGATGTGCGCAAGGCGCCTTGGAGCTCTTGCTCTTGTCCGGCGAGCCGGCGTTCGATGGCCCGAGCGCCTCCCGCCATCTGCTCGGCCAGCGCGATGACGGCGCTTCCTTCCTCCGTCGGAATGAATCCTTCGGCCGTTCTCTGAAACAGCGTTTGGCCTGTAGCCTTTTCGAGAGCCCGAAGGCGGCGTCCGACCGTGGGATGGCTCAGATGAAGCGCGCGAGCGGCCGCGCCCAGCGTGCCGGTACGGGCAATTCTGCGAGGGCACGCTAAGGCTTGGCCGACGCTTCGGCGCGCGGACTGGTCAACGTGGTGCGATGGCTGATCTGCCCTAGTTGTCCGCTCACTGATGCCGACAACCCAGGACGTTTGTGATGACCACCCCCGACGCGGCATCTCTTGCCCGAGCCCGCAGCACCGTTCTTGCAGCCTTGAGCGAAGCGTACACAAGGCACACCCGCCAAGGCTTCGAGCCAAGCGCGTTTGGCGCCGACGTCTCTCCGTTGGTCAACGCCTTCGCCGCATTGACGATTCTTGAAAAAGAAGAAGCCTCTGAGCCGGGCGCAGCAAGCCGCACTGACGACTGAGGAAACAACGCGAGTGCGCCGCTGCTCGGGCACGGCTTCTTGGGCCAATGCGCTCCATGTTCCGGGCATGGCCAAGCCGCCGCGCCCGCCTCGCACGATCAAGCGCGCTGCAGAGCCGCCTGGCCGAGCGCCGGCTGAGCGGCGACGCGACGCTCTCCATCCGGATCCCGACGCGCTTCGAGCGGCGCGGCTACGCCAAGCGCATCATCGGTCCGGATGGAGAGCGTGTCGTCGTCGCGCCTGCTCCCGCGAGGCTCGAGGATCCGCTGATCAGGGCTCTGGCCCATGCCTGGCGATGGAAGCTGATGCTGGAGAGCGGCGGCTACGGCTCGGTCGGGGAACTTGCCGCAGCCGAGAAGGTCAACTTCTCTTATCTCTGCCGCTTCCTCAGGCTGACGCTGCCGGAGCCGTCGATGATCGACAGGATCTTCGAAGGACACGAGGGTACGGAAACTTACGGTGGACGCCCTGTTTACGTCGGGATGGATAGCTTCGCGGCATCCTGAATCTTGGTGTCCTCGGCTTGACGTCTGATGCGAGCGGGTCCTTCGATTAGGCGGGCGCGCCGCCTTTGAACCTCATGAACGTCTGCGGCTCCCCGTCGCTGAAGGCCACCACATCGTAGGCCTCTGGCTCGCTACCCTCGACCTCCATCCCAGGCGATCCGATCGGCATGCGGGGCACCGCAAGGCCCCGGATCTTTGGCCGCTCCGTCAGCAGGCGGTCGATCGCGGACGCGGGCACGTGACCCTCGAGGACGTAGCCGTCGATTTCGGCGGTGTGGCAGGAGCGCAGACCGACAGGCACGCCGAGCTTCGCCTTCACCCGGCTGATAGCGTCCGTCTCCACGGACTCAGCGCGGTATCCGGCCGCGCGGACATGGTCCACCCAGGCTTCGCAGCAGCCGCAGGACGGGTCCTTGTGGACGATCATCCTGGGCCTTTCGTCAGCCCGGGCGCGGCCGACCAGGGGCGTCGCGCCAATGAGGCATAGGACGAGCCTGCGGCTGAGATGATGCGTCATCGTTCGTTCCTCCTGTCTGTCACCGGAAGATCATCCAGATCGCCATGCCGACCATCATCAGGTTCTCGGTCAGCGAGACGAAGCCGAGCGGCACGTTGCTCGAGCCTCCAACGCAGGCGCACTTCAGCTCGCGCCTGTCGACATAGACCGCCTTGAACACCGACACTGCGCCGATCGTGCCGATGAACAGCGCCACTGGGATTGAGATCCAGTGCAGCGCCCCCGCCGTCATGAGCACGCCCGCCAAGCCCTCCGCGTAGGGGTAGACATAGCCGTAGCGGACCCAGCGCTTCGCCAGGAGGTCGTAGTTCAGGAACATCGTCGAGAAGCTCTCGACGTCCTGCAGCTTCAGCAGCGCCAGCACGCACATGCTGATCGAGATGAACCACTCTGCGGCCTGCACCGTGAAGGGCGTGTCGAACGCGGCGTGGCTCGCCGCCAGTGCGACCAGCGCAGTCATCGCGAACACCGCGACGACGGGCCTGTAACTGGTCTCCCCGGGCTTCGGAACGTGCTGGCCGAAATGGCGGCGCAGGTCGTCGTAGCCGCCGATGCGCCGCCCGTCGATGAAGACTTGCGGGGTCGTCTCTACCCCCTGTCGCTCCTTGAACGCGTCGGTCTCCTCCCGCGTCCTCAGCCAGTGATCCTCGACCTCGAAGCCCTTGCGCTTCAGGAGATCGACCGCCTTCATCCCGTAGGGGCAAACGTGCGACGGCATCACCATGCGGTGGACCGAGGCCGTCGGCTTCGTGGTCATGCTCATGTCGTCTCTCTGGGCAGGCTGTCGGAGCCCTCCGGCGCCTGCTTGGCGTCGTGCGCCATTGCGGTCGGGCGTTTCGCGGCCAAGGCCGCGGCAGCCAGAACGAATTTCCTCATGTCCGTCTCCTGTTCGCAGGCCGAACAGGCGCGACCCGCGCGCCGAGCCGCGATGTCATTTCCTGCGGATTTTGGTCACGGTGATCTGGCCGTTCACGCGGTCGGCCTCGAAGGTCACCTTGTCTCCGACCTTGAGGGCCTTGAGCATGGCGGGGTCGGCGGCCTTGAAGACCATCGACATGGGCTCTTCCATGTCGAGGTTCTTGATCGGTCCGTGGTCGAGCGTGATCTTGCCGGCGGCCTGGTCGATCTTCTTCACCGTGCCGTCGGCCGCAAGGGCGGCGGTCGCGGACAGAAGGACGGCGGCGAGCGCGCCGCAGGCGGCGATCTTCTTCATGTCGGTCTCCTTAGGCTTGCGGGTCACTTGACCGTGACCACGCCGTCCATGCCGGCTTCGCGGTGGCCGGGGATCAGGCAGGCGAAGTTGAACTCACCCGCCCGGGTGAACTTCCAGACGATCTCGCCCGTTTTGCCGGGCGCGAGGCGACGGCCGTTTGGGTCGTCGTGCTCCATGTCCGGGTTTTTGCGCATCGCGATCGCATGGCAGTCGTTGTCGGCGCGCGTCGCGAGCATGAATTCGTGGTCGACCTGGCCCTCGTTCTTCAGGACGAAGCGGACCTGCTCGCCGCGCCTGGCGGTGACGGAGCCGGGCTCGAACAGCATCTTTCCATCTTCGGCCTCCGTC
Source organism: Hansschlegelia sp. (assembly GCF_035538955.1). Classification (NCBI taxonomy): domain Bacteria; kingdom Pseudomonadati; phylum Pseudomonadota; class Alphaproteobacteria; order Hyphomicrobiales; family Methylopilaceae; genus Hansschlegelia; species Hansschlegelia sp. The sequence continues at coordinate 29,605 of NZ_DATLJK010000013.1, read as the reverse complement.
ATGACGACTTCGACGGTGCGGGCGGGCTTCGACGGGTCGCCCGGCTCGCCGTAGGCGCGGGCCTTGCCGTCATGGCCGGGATCGGCGAGCGCGGCTGAGGGCGCGAGGACTGCGGCGAAAGCGGCGGCGGCGATCAGCTTCCTCATGGCGCTTCCTCTTCTGGCGTTAGGTGGGTCAGTGGTTCGCGTGCCCGCCGGAGCCCGCCTTGGGCTTCACGACGTTCATCTCAAGGTCTCCGGGCTTGGGCCTGGCGGGCGGGGCGGCGGCCGCGTCGCGTCCCGGGCCCTTCCACTCGAATGCGACCTCGCCTTCCGGATGCTCGAACCAGCCCGGATCCCTGTAGTCGCCTCGGGCCATGCCCTCGCGGACCTTCACGACCGAGAACATCCCGCCCATCTCGATCGCGCCGAACTGGCCGAAGCCCGTCATCATCGGCAGCGTGTTGTCCGGGAGCGGCATCTCCATCTCGCCCATGTCGGCCATGCCCGCCTGCCCCATCGGCATGTAGCCGGGCGCGAGCGCCTTGATGCGCTTGGCCACGTTCTTCTTGTTCACGCCGATGAAGTTCGAGACGTCGTGACCCATGGCGTTCATGGTGTGGTGCGACTTATGGCAGTGGATCGCCCAATCGCCGGGGACGTCGGCGACGAAGTCGAAGGCGCGCATCTGTCCGACCGCGCAGTCGATCGTGACCTCAGGCCAAGCCGCGGCCTCCGGCACCCAGCCGCCGTCGGTGCACGACACCTTGAAGTCGTAGCCGTGCATGTGGATCGGGTGGTTGGTCATGGTGAGGTTGCCGAACCGCACCCGGACCCGATCGCCCTTGGCGGCGACCAGGTGGTCAATCCCCGGAAAGACCCGCGTGTTCCAGGTCCAGAGGTTGAAGTCCGTCATCTCGGCGACGCGCGGCACGTAGGCGCCGGGCTCAATACGGTAAGCCGACATCAGGAAGACAAAGTCGCGGTCGACGCGCCGGAAGGCCGGGTCCTTCGGGTGCACGACGAAGAAGCCCATCAGGCCCATGGCCATCTGGACCATCTCGTCGGCGTGCGGGTGATACATGAAGGTCCCGCTCTTTCTGAGCTGGAACTCGTAGACGAAGGTCTGGCCGGGCTTGATGTGCGGCTGGGTGAGCCCGCCGACGCCGTCCATGCCGGACGGAAGGAGTTGGCCGTGCCAGTGCACCGTGGTGTGCTCCGGCAGACGGTTGGTCACGAAGACACGGACCTTGTCGCCCTCGACCGCCTCGATCGTCGGACCGGGCGACTGACCGTTGTAGCCCCACAAATGCGCCACCATTCCCGGCGCGAGCTCGCGTACGACGGGCTCGGCGACGAGGTGGAACTCCTTCCAGTCGCCGTTCATGCGCCATGGCGCGGTCCAACCGTTCAGCGTGGCCACGGGGTTGTAGTCAGGACCTGTGGTCGGGACGAGCGGAGGCTGCATGGTGGCCTCCCTCATGGTGGCGGCTTCGGGGATGGAGGCGGCCTGCACGCGGCCGGACACGGCGGCGGTCGCCACCAGCGAGGTGGCTCCGGCCGCGGATGCGGAGAGGAAGGATCGGCGCGAGACGGTCATGGTCCGTGTCCCGGTCAATGCGGCGAGGCCGCGGAGGCGGAGGTCGGAGGCGCCGAAGCGGCGGCGGTCGAAGACGCGGCGGACGGCGCGCCGCCCCCGATCAAGGCCGCCTGGAAGTCAACGTCGGCGATGAAGAAGTCGCGCTTGGCGCGAATGGCCGCGACATTGCTCGCGACGTTCTCGCGAGCGTTGGTCAGGAGCTCGAAGGCGTCGACCAGCATGCCGTTATAGCGGAGCAGCGACTCCTCGGAGATCGTCTTCCGGAGCGGCAGAACCCTCGCCTGGTAAGAGCGGGCGATGTCGTGGCGGCCGCGCCATGTCTGGTAGGCCTCGCGGGCCTCCGATCGGGCGTTCACCGCCTTCTCCAGCAGGCGGTTGACCGCGCCCATATATGTCTCGCGAGCCTTCGCCGAGCGCGCCTTGCCGAAGTCGAAGATCGGGATCTGGACCGCGACCTCGAAGCCCTTCGGGTCCGCCGTCCCCCCTTCGGCCGAGCGGGATCGGTTGGCGATCCCGGTGAGCTCGAGCATGGAGATCGCCCTGGTCTGCTCGGTCAGCCCGTATTCCTGCGCGAGCGCGTCGAGCTCGAGACGGTCGGCGATGATGTCGACGCGGCGCGTGAGCGCCGCGGCCTCTATGTCGCCCTGCGGCTTCAGCTTGGGGAGGGCCGGCAGCCGGCCCGGCAGTCTGTAGTCGGCGTCCCCGCCCCAGAGACCGAGCCGCCGGGTCAGCGCCTCGCGTTCCTTCGCGGCCTCGAGCCGCGCCTCGGCGAGTTCCGTCGAGACCTCTGCGTAGAGCGCCGCGGCGCGCGCCTGGTCGAGCTTCGTCGCCGCCCCCGTCTCGCCGAGCTTGCGGGTGAGCTCGGCGGCGGCGCCCGCAGAGGCCCGGGCGGTCTCGAGGAAGCCGACGGTCTCCCGCGCGGCCACAGCCCGGATCCAGGCGCGCCTTGTCTCGGACGCGGCGCCGAAGGTCGCGGCGATCGCCCTCTGCTGCGCCGCGCGGAACACCGTCTCCGCGACCCTCGTCCGCTTCGGGAGCGTCAGGAGCCCGAGCAGGTCCGCGACCAGCCGCCGCTCGACGTCAAGGTCGCCCGACCCCGCCACCCGCTCGAGCGACACGGTCGGCGACGGAGGCAGGCTCGCTTCCACGTAGGCGGCCTCGGAGACGCCAAGGGCGTTGTATTCCGCCTGCAGGCCACAGTTGTTCAGAAGCGTGATCTGAACGGCGCCGTCGGCGGTCAGCGGCCGCGACAGCAGCGAGCGGACGCGCCCCTGCGCCACCGCTGCGTCCGCCGGGGTGACGATCTTCGCGGTGTCCTTGCCGAGCTCGAGCGAGATCCGCGAGACGACCGGCGTCATGCCGCCGTCAGGCGAAGCCGACGCGCAGGCGCCGAGCATGGCAGCGGCCGCCGCGACGAGGGTCGCTCGCGCGAGGCGTCGAGAACCAGTCGCGGCCATCACAAGCCCCCCGGCTTCTTTGGAGCCACGCCCTGGTTCTGCTCCGCCCAGGGCCTCGGCGGCACGGGCCGGTGGTCGGCCGTGCCGGCCATGACGGAGGCGTAGCGGGCCGGAGCGACCCTCACCGCCGGGTCGGAGGGATCGCGCCCCGCCACCGGGGCTGATGGGAGCGTAGCGCAGCCTGCCAGCAGCGACGCTGCGGCGGCCGTGAGGAGCGGCTTCATGAGAATCCCGAGGTCTGAACGAGCGGACGCGGGCGGCGCGGAAGGGCGCCGCGGGACACGGTCGGTCAGGTCTCACGGGTGCTGCGCGGGCGCCGGGGGCGCGCGCGGAACGTCAGCGAGGCTCAGCCGACCTTGGCGGCCAGCCGTCTCGGAGGTCGCTTGATGTGGATGGCCGGGCCGCTGTGGGCGGTCCGCTCCGTCAGGGACCGCCCCGCCGTCTTCTCGATGGGCAGGGGCGTGAGAACGTTCAGCTCCTCGGACATCGCCGCATGGCAGACGTTGCTGCAGCAGCCGGCTTCGCCCGTTGCGATGTGACCTTCACAGTCCAGTTCTTCCGCGGAAGTGGCCACGGCCGCAGAGTGACGGTCCCTCGCCCAGTCCGTCACGCTTTCGACGGAAGACGGCTGATGAGCCGGCGCTGCCGCGGCGGACGCGTCGGTATTTCCGGCGTGGGCCTCGCTCGGGCTCGCCCAAGCGGCCGCCACGAAGACGGCGAAGACGACCGCGGCGATCATGCGCAGGAAGGCGGTCATCCGCGCATCCTCCCGAGCACGTCGACAAGCTCGGCGACCTTGCGGCGCTGCTCGTCCTTGTCCCCGGACTGGATGGCGGTCTCGACGCAGCAGCCGACGTGGTCTTTCAGGATCTCCTCCTCGACCCGCTTGAGCGCGGCCCGGACGGCGGAGATCTGGGTGACGACGTCGATGCAGTAGCGGTCTTCGTCGATCATGCGCGCAATGCCGCGGACCTGGCCTTCAATCCGGCTCAGCCGCCTCCCGCACGATGTCTTGGTGCAGCACTGCATGCGCGAAATGTACCCGATGGGGGTATAAGCGACAAGGGGGCGCTCCGGAAATCGGAACTGTGTAAGGGCCGCTATGGGTCAAATGCCGACGCATTTTGGCCTTGGCAGCACCCGTCCTGCGACAGCGCCGGCTCGAACCACGACGACCGGTTGCTCGCTTGATCCCAGAGGATCAGGCACTTCCCGTACTTCGTACGGCCGCGCGAAAGCACACAGCTTTCGAGAAAGCCGGCTCGCCGGAGAGTCTGAACCGGCCAAAGAGCAGTCGATGGGCTACACAGCTAACACGCCGCAGCCTTCTGCTTCTTGAGGGTTTCCAGCACGGTCAGACGACGGAGATACCGGTCCGCGGTTGCGGCTTGGCGGAGGGAGTGGAACCGTTAACAAACCAACGCCGGATGTTGTCGAGCACGGACCTATTCGGTCCCCCGTCAGGTCGGGCAGGCAGCGGGCCGCGCGTCGGTCAGCGCGGCGGATCGCCTCTTGGATGACCTCGTAACCGCTTCTCGTAGGTGGAGGCGTCCGCCTGGTAATTCAAGGCCCCTCAGTCGGCGATGCCTCGCCACAGGCTATTGACCGGTTGTCCAGCTTGACGGGCGTCACTGTCGACCTGTTCCAGGTCATCCCAGTCAGGTCAGCTCCGTCTGAGATCGCGCCGCCGGTCCGCATCGCCTCGAGGTAGCGGCTCGGCCGCGTTGGTGACGACCTCCGACAGGTCGTCGGTGGGAAGACGTCCCGAGCACGCTGACCCCGCGGCGGAAGGCCGCCAAGTGGTCCTAGGCTTAACCCGCGCCCATCGCACGCGAGCACAGGCCCGCTCGTGATCGGTCGTCAGCTCGAGGCCACCGATCGTGGGTCAAGCGCCTCATTTCGATGCTTGCGCAGAAATGATGACCCCCACTTCGAGCTTCGTGGTGGTGGATTCCCAACACTCATAGCAAGATGAGGCGGGGCCCGGGAGCGACGCGCTGCGATGCCGTCTGAATTGCCGACTTCAGCGGGTCGTCGGCGATGCGCGTCGTCGCCATCGCTCGGATACGGCTATCAAAATCATAGCAAACGCGCCGATGTCAGGCTCGACCGCGCCGCCGTCGTTTTGCGCGTGAAAAGCTGTATGGGTTCTGACTGTCCGACGGAGTGGAACGACGCTTATGCAGCCGACGAGTAGCGCGACGCAGCGTGCGGAGATGGCGGCCGCCGGGGTTGTCGATCTGGACCCCGAAACGCCTCTCGCCAAGGACGGAGACGCTCGTCTCGGCTTGTCCGAAATCGACCTCGATCAGCTTCTCGATGCGCTGCAGGCGATGCGGATCGGCGACTTCTCCGCCCGGCTTCCGGGCAAACTGACGGGACGGGCCGGCAAGATCGCCGACACGTTCAACGACATCATCGCCGCCAACCAGCGCATGGCGAAGCAACTCGAGCATGTCGGCCAGGTGGTCGGGCGCGAGGGCCGCACGAGGACCCGAGTTCGGTTCAAGCTGAACGACGGCGCCTGGGGCGACATGGAGACGTCGGTCAACACGCTGGTCGACGACCTGCTCTGGCCGACCCATGCCGTGACGCGGACCATCACGGCGGTCGCGAAAGGCGACCTTCTCCAGACCATGCCGCTCGACGTCGACGGCCGGCCGCTGAAGGGCGAATTCCTGCGCTCGGCCACGATCGTCAACGCGATGATCAAGCAGCTCGGCCTGTTCACCTCCGAGGTCACGCGGGTCGCGCGCGAGGTCGGCACCGACGGCAAGCTAGGCGGCCAGGCGCAGGTGACGGAGGTGACCGGCGTCTGGCGCGACCTCACCGAGTCCGTGAACTCGATGGCGTCGAACCTCACGGCGCAGGTCCGCAACATCGCGGACGTGACGATCGCCGTGGCGAACGGCGATCTGTCGAAAAAGATCACCGTCGACGTCCGCGGCGAGATCCTTCAGCTGAAAGAGGCCATCAACACGATGGTCGACCAGCTGCGCTCGTTCGCTTCCGAGGTGACGCGCGTCGCGAAGGAGGTCGGCACCGAAGGCAAGCTCGGCGGCCAGGCCATCGTGCCGGGGGTCGCGGGCACCTGGAAGGACCTGACCGACTCGGTGAACGCCATGTGCGGCAATCTTACCGCTCAGGTCCGCAACATCGCGCAGGTGACGACCGCTGTCGCGCGCGGCGACCTCAGCCGCAAGATCACTGTCGACGTGTCGGGCGAAATCCTTGAGCTGAAGGAGACCATCAACACGATGGTCGACCAGCTGAACTCCTTCGCCTCCGAGGTGACGCGCGTCGCGCGCGAGGTCGGCAACGACGGCAAGCTTGGCGGTCAGGCCCGCGTCGAGGGCGTCGGCGGCACCTGGAAAGACCTGACGGACAACGTCAACACGATGGCCGCCAACCTCACGGGGCAGGTGCGCAACATCGCCGAGGTGACGACCGCGGTCGCGAACGGCGACCTGTCGAAGAAGATCACCGTCAATGTCTCGGGCGAGATCCTGGAGCTGAAGGAGACCATCAACACGATGGTCGATCAGCTGAACGCCTTCGCCTCGGAGGTGACCCGCGTGGCGCGCGAGGTCGGCACGGAAGGGCGGCTCGGCGGCCAGGCGAACGTGCTGGGCGTCGGCGGCACCTGGAAGGATCTCACCGACAACGTGAACTCGATGGCGCGCAATCTCACCGGTCAGGTGCGCAACATCGCCGAGGTGACGACCGCGGTCGCTCAGGGCGATCTGTCGAAGAAGATCACGGTCAACGTCTCGGGCGAGATCCTCGAGCTCAAAGAGACCATCAAAACGATGGTCGACCAGTTGCGCTCCTTCGCCGGCGAGGTGACGCGGGTCGCGCGCGAAGTCGGCACGGAGGGGCGTCTGGGCGGGCAGGCCGAGGTTCAGGGCGTCGCCGGCACCTGGAAGGACCTGACCGACTCGGTGAACTCGATGGCCTCGAACCTTACCGGCCAGGTTCGCAACATTGCCGAGGTCGCGACCGCCATCGCGAACGGCGACCTGTCGCGCAAGATCACGGTCGACGTGCGCGGCGAGATTCTTCAGCTGAAGGAGACCCTCAACACGATGGTCGACCAGCTGAACCGGTTCGCCTCCGAAGTGACGCGCGTCGCCCGAGAGGTCGGGACCGAGGGCAAGCTGGGCGGCCAGGCTCAGGTCCCGGGCGTCGCCGGCACGTGGAAGGATCTGACCGAGAACGTCAACTCGATGGCCTCGAACCTGACGGGCCAGGTGAGAAACATCGCGGAGGTGACCACGGCCGTCGCGCGCGGCGACCTCAGCCGCAAGATCACCGTGGACGTGAAGGGCGAGATCCTCGAGCTCAAGAACACCATCAACACCATGGTGGACCAGCTCAACGCCTTCGCGGGCGAGGTGACGCGCGTCGCGCGCGAGGTGGGCACGGAAGGCAAGCTCGGCGGACAGGCCGAGGTGCCGGGGGTCGCCGGCACATGGAAGGACCTGACCGACAATGTGAACTCGATGGCGGGCAACCTGACGGGCCAGGTCCGCAACATCGCCGAGGTCGCGACGGCGATCGCCGGCGGCGACCTCAGCCGGAAAATCACAGTCGACGTGCGCGGCGAAATCCTTCTGCTGAAGGAGACGCTCAACACCATGGTGGATCAGTTGCGCTCCTTCGCCGGCGAGGTGACGCGCGTCGCCCGCGAGGTCGGCACCGAAGGGCGCCTTGGCGGTCAGGCCGTCGTCCCTGGCGTCGCAGGCACGTGGAAGGACCTGACCGACAACGTCAACCTGCTCGCCGCGAACCTCACCACCCAGGTGCGCAACATCGCCGAGGTGACGACCGCCGTCGCGCGCGGCGACCTCAGCCGCAAGATCACGGTGGAAGTGCGCGGCGAGGTGCTCGAATTGAAATCGACCATCAACACCATGGTCGACCAGCTCAATTCCTTCGCCGGCGAGGTGACGCGCGTCGCCAAGGAGGTCGGCACCGAAGGCAAGCTCGGCGGCCAGGCTCAGGTGCCCGGCGTCGCCGGCACCTGGAAGGACCTGACCGACACCGTGAACGTCATGGCGGCCAACCTGACCGAGCAGGTGCGCGGCATCGTCAAGGTCGTGACAGCGGTCGCAAACGGCGACCTCAAGCAGAACCTCACGGTCGCCTCGAAGGGCGAGGTCGCGGCGCTCGCCGAGACCATCAACAACATGACCAACACGCTCGCGACCTTCGCCCAGCAGGTGACGACGGTCGCGCGCGAGGTCGGCGTCGAAGGCCGCTTGGGCGGACAGGCGAACGTCCCGGGCGCCGCCGGCACTTGGCGCGACCTCACCGACAACGTGAACCTGCTCGCCGCGAACCTGACCACTCAGGTGCGCGCGATCGCCGAGGTCGCCACCGCGGTGACAAAGGGGGATCTGTCACGCTCGGTCGCGGTCGAGGCCTCGGGCGAGGTGGCGGAGCTCAAGGACAACATCAACACGATGATCGGCAATCTGCGGCTCACGACCGACCGCAACACCGAACAGGACTGGCTGAAGACCAACCTCGCCCGTTTCACCAACATGCTTCAGGGGCAGCGCGATCTCGCGACTGTGGGCCGCATGCTGCTGTCGGAGCTCGCGCCGCTCGTCGACGCGCAGCAGGGCGTGATCTACCAGGTGAACGCCGAGGGCGCCGCGCCCGGGCTCAAGCTGCTGTCGGCCTATGCGGACGGCGCGCAGGGGGGCCATCCGGAACGCCTATCCCTGGGCGAAGGGCTCGTCGGCCAATGCGCCCGCGACGCGCGCCGCCTGCTGATCACCGAGATGCCCGCGACCGCGGTCGCGATCGGCTCGGGCCTCTTCAAGGCGCCGCCCCAGAGCGCCATCGTGCTGCCTGTGCTGTTCGAGGGCCAGGTCAAGGCGGTGATCGAGCTCGCCTCGCTTGGCGCCTTCACCGACCTCCAGATGTCGTTCCTCGAACAGCTCACGACCTCGATCGGCATCGTGCTGAACTCGATCGAGGCGACGATGCAGACTGAGGGCCTGCTCGAGCAGTCGCAGCAGCTCGCGACCGAGCTGCAGTCCCAGCAGCGCGAGCTCCAGCAGACCAACGATCAGCTCGAACAGAAGGCGCAGCAGCTGGCCGAACGCAACGTCGAGGTGGAGGCCAAGAACCAGGAGATCGAGCAGGCCCGTCGCGCGCTCGAGGAAAAGGCCACGGAGCTCGCGCTGACGTCGAAATACAAGTCGGAGTTCCTGGCCAACATGAGCCACGAGCTCAGGACGCCGCTGAACTCCATCCTGATCCTCGGCCAGCAGCTCGGCGACAATCCCGAGGGAAACCTGTCGGCGAAGCAGGTGGAGTTCGCGCGCACCATCCACGGCGCGGGCACCGATCTGCTCAACCTCATCAGCGACATCCTGGACCTGTCGAAGATCGAGTCCGGCACGGTCTCAGTCGATGCGGAGGAGCTTCAGTTCTCGTCGCTCCTCGAAGTGGTCGCGCGGCCGTTCCGACATGAGGCCGAAAGCCGCCGCCTGTCCTTCGAGGTCGAAACCGGCCCGACCCTCGACCGCAGCATCATCACGGACTCCAAGCGCCTACAGCAGGTGCTGAAGAACCTCCTCTCGAACGCGTTCAAGTTCACCAAGGAAGGCGGCGTGCGCCTCAAGGTCTCCCCGGTCGCCAGCGGCTGGACCCCTGACCATCCAAGTCTCAGACATGCGCCGTCCGTGGTCGCGTTCGAAGTCTCCGACACGGGCATCGGCATCCCGCCTGAGAAGCAGCGCATCATCTTCGAGGCGTTTCAGCAGGCCGACGCCTCCACCAGCCGCACCTATGGCGGCACGGGGCTGGGGCTCGCGATCAGCCGAGAGCTTGCCGGCCTGTTGGGCGGAGAGATCCAGCTCCGCAGCCAGCCGGGCCTGGGCTCGACCTTCACGCTCTACCTGCCCTTGACCTATGTCGGCGCGTCCTCGAGAGCCGCGCCTTCGGCGCTTGCAACGCCTGCGCCCATCCGACTCTCGGAACACGCTGTCGTCGATCAGGTGCCCGACGACCGCAACGACATCGCGCCCGGCGACGTCGTGATGCTCATCGTCGAGGACGATCCGCACTACGCGCGGGTGATGATGGATCTTGGGCGAGCCAACGGCGTGAAGGCGCTCGTGGCGATGCGGGGGGCCGACGCGCTGGCGCTCGCCCGTCAATACCTGCCGACGATGATCTCGCTCGACGTCTTCCTGCCCGACATGCTGGGCTGGACGGTGCTCAGCCAGCTAAAGCAGGATCCGGCGACCCGGCACATCCCGGTCCAGATCGTCACTCTGGACGAGGATCGGCAGCATGGTCTCGCCCGCGGGGCCTTTGCGTTCCTGAACAAGCCGACGACGATGGAAGGGCTGGGAAGCGCACTGAACCGCATGAAGGACTATGCGCTGCACCGCCGGCGACGGCTGCTGGTGGTCGAGGACAACGCCGCCGAACAACTTGGCGTCACAGAGCTCCTCGGCCATGACGACATCGACATCTCCACGGTCGGCACCGGCCGCGAAGCGCTCGCCGCGCTGAGAGAGGACCCGGCCGACTGCGTGGTCCTCGACCTGAAGCTGCCGGACATGTCGGGATTCGAGGTCCTCGAGAAGATCCGGGACGACGCGTCGCTCTCGGACGTTCCCGTAGTCATCTTCACCGGCCGCGAGCTGTCGCCCGACGAAGACGCGCAGCTTCACACAATGGCGCGCAGCGTCGTGGTGAAGGGCGTGGAGTCGCCGGAGCGCCTGCTGGATGAAACAGCGCTCTTTCTGCACCGCGTCGTGCATCAGCTGCCCGCCGACAAGCAGAAGATGCTGGAGCGCCTGCACTCCTCCGACGAAGATCTTGTCGGACGGACCGTCCTGCTCGTCGACGACGACGCGCGCAACATCTTTGCGCTGTCGAGCGTGCTCGAGCGTCGGGGCATGAACGTGCTGACCGCCACGACGGGGAGCGAGGCGATTTCGGTGATACAAACCTGTCCCGAAGTCGCGATCGTGCTGATGGACATCATGATGCCAGGCATGGACGGCTACGAGACCATGCAGGTCATCCGCGCGGACCCCGCCTTCCGCAGACTGCCGATGATCGCGCTGACCGCCAAGGCGATGAAGGGCGACCGCGAAAAGTGCCTCGAGGCGGGCGCTTCGGATTATCTCGCCAAACCCGTCAACACCGAGCAGCTGTTGTCGGCGCTCCGCATGTGGCTGCACCGGTGACCCCCCTGATGACCGATGCGCCGCGGCTCGCCGACCCGTCGTCGGACCCGATCAACATTCTGCTGGTCGACGATCAGCCGGCGAAGCTGTTGAGCTACGAGGTCATCCTCGCCGAGCTCGGCGAGACGCTGGTCAAGGCGACCTCGGCGCGGGAAGCGCTCGAGCACCTCCTCCGCTCAGAGTTCGCCGTCGTTCTCATCGACGTCTGCATGCCGGAGCTCAACGGCTTCGAACTGGCGCAGATGATCCGCGAACATCCGCGGTTCCAGCGGCTTGCAATCATCTTCGTGTCCGCCGTCCAGATCGCCGATCCGGACATGCTGCGCGGCTACGAGGCCGGAGCGGTCGATTATGTGCCGGTGCCGGTCGTTCCGCAGCTGTTGCGCGCGAAGGTGAAGGTGTTCGCCGAGCTCTACCGCAAGACCCGCGAGCTCGAGAGGCTGAACAAGGATCTGGAGAACCGCGTCGCCGAGCGGACCGCCGCGCTGCGGCGCCTCAACGACGAACTCGAAGCGCGCATCGAGCAGCGCACGCGCGAGCGCGAACAGGCGCTCGCGCAGCTCTTCGAAGCTCAAAAACTCGACACCATCGGCCAGCTGACGGGCGGCGTCGCGCACGATTTCAACAACCTGCTGATGGCGGTGACGGGCAGTCTCGAACTCCTGAGGAAGCGGCTTCCTGACGACCCAAGGACCGCGAGGCTGATCGACAATGCGATGCAGGGCGCGGCGCGAGGCGCCGCGCTGACGCAACGTCTGTTGGCGTTCGCACGCCGTCAGGAGCTGAAACCCGAGACCGTCAACGTCCCGCAGCTTGTCGACGGGATCCAGGATCTCCTGAGCCACGCTCTTGGGCCGAGCATCCGTTTGAATCAAAACTTCCCTGAGGGCCTTTGGGACGTCCGCGTCGACTCAAACCAGCTTGAGCTCGCTCTGCTCAATCTCGCGGTAAACGCGCGGGACGCGATGCCGTTTGGGGGATCGCTCACCATAGCGGCGCAGGGCGAGACTATGATCGCCGGGTCCACGCCGGCGGGCCTCCCCCCGGGCGAGTACCTGTGCATCGCGGTGAGCGACACCGGGACCGGCATGGATGAGACGACCGTCGCCAAGGCCGCCGAGCCGTTTTTCACTACCAAAGGTCCAGGCAAAGGCACCGGACTCGGCTTGTCGATGGTGCATGGGCTGGCCGCGCAGTCGAACGGTGCGCTCGGCATCGAGAGCAAGCTCGGCGAAGGCACCACGATCAAGCTTTGGCTGCCCCGCGCCGTAGATCGTCTGGAGGCGAGCGCGGCGCCGCGTCCAGAGATCGGATCATCCAAGAACGCCGCGCCCCAGGTGGTCCTGCTTGTCGACGACGATCCGCTGGTCTGCGCGGGAACGGCCGAAATGCTTCAAGATCTGGGGCATCACGTCATCGACACGCCAAGCGCAGCAGAGGCGATCGAAATATTGAAGGGCGATCGGCAAATCGACCTAGTCATAACCGACTTCGCCATGCCGCTGATGAACGGGATCGAGCTTGCAAAGAAAATTCAGATCCTGCGCCCGCGCTTGCAAGTTATTCTCGCCAGTGGCTACGCTGAGTTGCCAGATTCCGATCCAGAGGAAGCATTTCCAATCGCGCTGCGCCTGGCCAAACCCTATAGCCAGGGAGACCTCGCTTTAGCGATCGCTAGCTTAAATTCGAAGTTGGTAGATCCCCAAAATCTCGTACCTATGAGAGCTGGGTGACGAGAGAGTGAACCTTTATAGCTGAGGCAGTTCAGGGCCGCGGGGGGACGGCGCGCCTGATCGGCACTTGTACGACGTCGACACCGGCGCTCTCCTTGCCTGCGATCAATATAAGTGAATTTCCGTCTTCTTTCCGGGTGACTGCTTTTTAAGCTTCTGTCATCACCCTCAGGCGCACGGCCAAGCCGCCTCGCCCGCCCCGCTCTATCAAGCGCGCCGCAGAGCCGTAGAGGGAGGCGGTCGCCAGCGGGCCGCTGATCGTCCGCCGCGATCCGCGCCAGACGGAGCTCTTCCGAACGGCGGCGCTAAAATGTCTCCGGAAGGCATCGCCGCATTCGTACGATGGGCACAGGCCGCCGAGGCCGGTTTACTGGACGCTGAGTTCAGTCGCGTCGGCGACGTATCCCGTGGAGACGAGAGTCCCTGCTGGACGAAGATCGGATCGAAGCACCGCTGAAGGACGGCGTGCTGCGGCTGATCGCGCCAAAGGCGAACGACGCGGCCTCCAAGATATTCTCCGTAACTTCGGCTTAAGCGCGCCACGAACGTACCGGCGCAGACCCTTTGAGGATACGGCGCTCCCAGGCTTCCGTCCTGCCTCGCTGATGCGGCGCCTCGCGGAGCCGCATCATTTTTTGGCGGTCATGTCCTCGGAAGACGTTCGGCCGCGACCGGCTGGGAAAAGCTGACGGCCGTCAAGGCGGCCCTGCAACGTTCAAGCCAGCCTGAGGCTACGCAGCGCGACCGGCGCCTGCGGTTCCAAAGCTGTTCGAGAGCACGGGAGAGCGAGATGAAATCCGACGCCGACATCAAACGCGACGTGGAAGCCGAACTCAAATGGGATGCCGATATCGACGCGACCGACATCGCCGTGGCGGTCAAAGGCGGGGTCGTCACCCTGACCGGCTTCGTCCGTAGCTATACGCAGAAATGGCAGGCCGAACGGGACGTGAAGCGCGTCAGCGGCGTAATGGGCTTGGCGAACGACATCGAAGTGCGTCTGCCGATCGGCAGCGAGCGGCCGGATCCGGAGATCGCGCGCGACGCGGTGGAGGCGCTCAAGAACGAGCTGCCCTTCTCGCATGAGAACATGAAGGTGGTGGTGAAGAACGGCTGGGTCACGCTCGAAGGCAATGCGGAGTGGAACTACCAGCGTACGCGCGCGGAAGACGCCGTGCGGCGCGTTCGCGGCATCAAGGGCGTCAGCAACATGATCGTCCTCAAGCCGCGCGCCGCCGCGACCGAGATCAAGGCGAAGATCGAGGAGGCCTTTCGGCGCAACGCGGAAATCGACGCCAATCAGATCACTGTCGAAGCGCACGGGAGCGAAGTGATCCTCAAGGGCTCCGTCAGATCATGGGCCGAGCGGCAGGAAGCGGAACGCGCCGCCTGGCGCGCCCCCGGCGTCACCAAGGTCGAGAACCGTATCACGATCCGGGTCTGATCTTGAGGCGACTTCGGTTCGAGGCGGCCCGGCGGACACACGTCGGGCCGAACGTCTGACCCGCTGACACCGCATGCGGCCAGTTCGGGAACCACGTCCCGCCATGAATGACGCCCTGCTCACCCAAAGCCTGCTGTTGGTTCTCGCGTCGGCCCTCGCCGTCGGCTTGCTCGCAGCGTGTGGGATGCCGGCCGTCATGGGCTATCTGGCCGCCGGAGTGGCGATCGGCCCGCATGCTCTCGACCTGATCGCAGCGGGCGAGGAGACGCGCTTCCTGGCCGAGCTCGGCCTCGTCTTTCTGATGTTCACGGTGGGGCTGGAGTTCTCGCTGTCGACGCTGCTCGCAGCGCGGTACGACGTGCTGCTCGCCGGCGGGCTGCAGGTCGGCGCGACGATGGCTGCGGTGGCGACGCCGTTATGGCTGCTCGGTCTCGACCTGCGGCTTTGCGTGCTGCTCGGCGGCGCAGTCGCGATGTCGTCCACCGCGATCGCCGCCAAGCAGCTCGCCGAACAGGGCGAGATCAGCACGCAGCATGGCAGGGCCGCCATAAGCATCCTGCTGTTCCAGGATCTCGCGACCATCCCCTTGCTCGTGCTGCTCGACAGCTGGTCGAGACAAGACGCCGTCGCGCCGCTCGACCTCGCCAGGCATCTCGGGCTGGCGGCTCTCGCCCTCGCCGCCGCCGCGGTGATCTCGCGCCCCGTGGTGCGCACGCTGTTCGCCGGGGTGGTGAAGTCCCGCTCCAACGACCTGTTCCTGCTCACTGCGCTTCTTGTGGCGCTGGGCGCCGCTTATCTCGTTCATCTCGCCGGCCTCGCGCTGCCGGTCGGCGCCTTCATCGCCGGCATGGTGATCGGCGAGAGCGATTTCCGCTATCGGGTCGAAGACGACGTCCGGCCTTTCCGCGACGTGCTCGTCGGGCTGTTCTTCATCACCATCGGCATGTCGCTCGATCCCAATCTGATCCTCGAGCATCCGGCCGCCATTCTCGCCTGGATGGCCGTGTTTCTTGTCGGAAAACCGATCGTCACCCTCGGCGTTTGCCTGCTCCTCGGCCGCCCGTTCGCGACCTCGCTGCGGATCGCGGTCATCCTCGGTCACGGCGGAGAATTCGGGCTTCTCCTGCTGACGCTCGCCATCGCGGCCGGGCTGATGCCCGCAGCGATCGGTCAGCCCGCGCTGATCGCTCTGGCGCTGACCATGGGGCTCGCGCCGTTGATCATCCAGCGCAACGCCATGTTCGGACGGCTTTCCGAGCGCCGTTGGGCGCGGATGACGGCCGGTGAAACGGAGATTCGCGCTAAAACGGTGGGACTTGATGGCCATATCGTGCTGTGCGGCTGCGGCCGCGTCGGTCGCCTGGTGGCGACGGCTCTGGAAGCCGCGAAGCTCCCGCACATCCTGATCGAGTCCGACCACGCGCGCTTCAAGGAAGCTCAGCGCCTCGGCCACAATGTCGTCCATGGCGACGCTGGCCACCACCGCATTCTCTCGGCTGCCGGCATCGCGAGCGTCAAGCTGGTGATCGTCACCTTCGACCATCGCCCGATCGTCGAGCGCATCATGACCTTCGCACGTGGGCAGAACCCATCCGTCGCCTGCATCGTCAGCACTAACGACGATCGTGGCGTCGCCGATTTCGTCGAGGCTGGCGCAAGCGTCGTATTTCCCGAGAATCTGGCGGCCGGCCTCGGCCTCGCCGACCAGACCCTGCTGCTTTCCGGGCTCACGCAGGAGGAAGCAGGGAGCGTCGTCACCGCATTGCGCGCCGAAATCAGTCCCGAGCTGCGCGACCGCGTCGGCATCTGAGCGACGCCAGCGGAAGACGGGGAGTTGACGACCGTCAAGGTCGCGCGCCCAGCCGATCGCTACGCTTAAGCGCGAATGAATTTCAGGCGCAAGCAAACTGCGGAGGCGCGCCATGATCAAGATCCAGTGGGTCGGTTCCCGCATCGGCTCCATGAACGCCATGCTTGCCGACAACTGGTGGGCGGTCGGGCTGCGCGGTCTCCTCGCCGTCGTGCTCGGCGCAGTCGCTTTCGCCATGCCCGGCGCGGCGATGTTGGCTGTCGTGCTCATCTTCGCCGCCTACAGCCTGGCGGACGGAATCCTCAACATCGTGCTTGCGGTTCGCGGCGCCCGGAAAGGCGAACGCTGGGGACTGCTTCTCCTCAACGGCCTGTTCGGAGCGCTGGTCGGCGTGGTGACGGCGATCTGGCCGGGCATCACGGTGATCGCGTTCGTCTTCGTGGTCGGCGCGTGGGCGCTGATCTCCGGCGCCCTGATGCTCGGCGCCGCGCTCAGCCTGAAGATCAGCCACGGACGGTGGATATCGGTCGTCGGCGGGGTCGCCTCGCTCATCTACGGCGTGCTGCTGTTCGCCGCGCCGGACATTGGCGCGCTGGTGCTCACCTTGTGGATGGCCGCCTATTCACTGGTGCTGGGAGCAATCCTCATTGGCCTGGCCTTCCAGCTTCGGAAACATCGTGGCGAGCGCACGCCCGGCCGACTGGCGGCGTCAGCGTGACCGCGGGCGGCGACTATGACCCAAATTCTTGAGAAGGGCGCTCAGGGCCCTGACTTCACCCTCCACGTCACCCCCGACCAGACGCTCTCGCTCAACGAATTCGCCGGCGCCGGGTGGCGCCAGAGTGCTTCAGCCGCGAACCTCGCGTAGCCGTCCGGCGCTCCTCTCTGGCCGCTGCATCCGCCTGCAGCTGACTTCATCGGCGGCGTCCGCAGCGGCGTTATTGGAACGCGCACCTTCTTCATCCACGGCGCGCGCTATGACGACACTAACGGGGTGTTTGGACTTGGCGAGGCCATCGATCGGCTCCTTCCGGCGACGATCGGATAAGTCATTTTGAGGAACTGACGGTCGTCAACGCACGCCGCCTTCGGAAATGATCACGTGGGCTCCTCTCGGAAGTGCCAATCCCCTGAGACAAGAGGATACCATGTCATCCACCAAACAATCGTCACAGGCCGATCAAGCGGGCGAAGGCAGATCCTTCTGCGATCGCAGCTTAGATCGTCGCGCCGCATCGGCTTATGTCCTGTCGACAGCGGCCATATTATTTGCGGGGTCCGTGGGCTCCGTACAGGCGCAGGCCGTTCGCCTCGTGGCCGTCGACGTGAAAACCGTCGCGGAAGGCTATCAGGCGTCCAAACTCATCGGCGCGAAGGTCGAGAACGACAAGAACGAAAAAATTGGGTCGCTGGACGATCTCATCATCACAAAGGAGCGGGAGCTGGTCGCCATTCTCCAAGTGGGCGGCTTCCTGGGGCTGGGCGGCCACTTGGTCGCGGTTCCCTACACCAGTCTCAACATCAGCGATGACGGCGCCAAGATCACGCTCGGCGGCGGCTCAAAGGAGGCCCTCGGGAAGCTGCCGGAATTCCAGTACAAAAAGTGATGTCGACCCATCGCTAGACGCCGCCGTCACGCGCTGATTATGACCCCGCGCAGACGGAAATTCAGTGCAGATTAGATCTGTCTGCCCTGAACTGGACGACGAGGCTCCGGTGCAACAGGGCGAAGCCCTGCATGACGCCAAGATAGTTGGCGCTTCGAGCGGCAAATTGATGCGCAATCTGCATCAGTTCAGGATTAGACTTCTCAAGGCTATCCATTGAGCGGAGCGTGAACGCCTTGGGGCCATGCTCGTCGATCTCCAAGACGATCTGCTCCCGCGTCTGCGGGTCGACCCGCGGGAGCGCGCTCATCGTCTGATGTCCCAGTGCGACGGCGGCCTCAAACGAGAGCGCCCTGTAGAACATGCCGAAGCCGGCCATCACCCTTCGCGCCTCGCCGACATCTTCAGCGCATTTCAGCGCCATCTCCAAAAGCTCCGGATTGTCGCGCCGCATGGCTTCGACGATCTCCGTCATGCAGGCGTCGGGACCAAGATCATCGAACTCGCGGGCGATGTGCTCCCGCGTCAGTTCAGACACATGGGGAAGAAAACTCATCAGCGACGTGTTCCTATGAGCGGCAGCCTGCCAGCCCCTTATGTGGGCATGATCGCCTTGGGCAAAGCTAGCTCGTCGGTGCGGCGAAACCAGCCATTATGGTGCCTCGACCCGCCAAAACTGACGATCGTCAGAGCGGGTGCGAAAGCTCGTGTCACAATTACGATTATGAAAAAGGGCAAGACGATACTGGTCTGCGACAGCCGAAAAGCCCTGCTTTTCGACGATTTCGGCTCTTTGCTTCGACCGCGTCTGCGAGTGCGCGGCGTGTTTCAGGCGTCCGACACCCACCCACCGGCAAACAGGGCGCCGACCGTCCCGGCCGCGCTTTTCAAAGCGTTGGGCGCCAACGCAGCGCTATGGAGCAGACCGACTGGCATCGGCTCGGCAAGGAACGCTTTGCGCATGAGATCGCCGCCGCGCTCGTGAAGATCGAGGCGGCGCACGGGGCGCATCAGCTGACGCTCGTGGCGCCGCCTGCTTTCCTCGCGTTCCTGCGCGAAGCGCTGCCTGTTCAGATCAGGCTGCAAGCGCGATCGATCACCAAGGATCTGATCGGGCTGCGGGTCGAAGAGATCGCACGCCGTCTTGCGACCGCCCGAAGCGCGGTTGGGTGATTCCGCCCGCGCTAGCGCTGAAGCGTGAAAAGACGAAGAGCCCCAAGGATGGTCGCTAGTCACGACGTCGCAGCTTCCTCTCTCGTTTGTTGAAACCACTGACGATTGTCATGGCGCGGCTGCGCTCCCCGTTCAGGATGAGGCGTCATGCTGAAGGTCAACAGAGCTGCGTCCGTCAGCGAGTCCGCCGGCTTCCGGCGCATGTTCTCGCCTCGCCAGCTGTCGCTCGGGCTGTTCTTCCCGATCGAGGCGTTCGAGAGGGACGAGCCCAGCATGCGCGATCAGCCGCGGCTCGCCCGGCGCGCCGAGGAACTCGGCTTTGCCGGCGTGTGGACACGAGACGTGCCTCTGCGAGATCCGAGTTTCGGAGATCTCGGCCAGATCTACGATCCATGGGTGTGGCTGGGCTGGATCGCTGCGCATACCTCGAAGATCGCGCTTGCGACCGGATCAATCATTCTCCCCTTGCGCCACCCGCTCCACACCGCAAAGGCGTCCGCGTCGGTCGACCAACTGACGGGCGGGCGCTTCGTCCTCGGCGTCGCTTCCGGCGATCGCCCAGTCGAGTTTCCGGCGTTCGGCGTCGACTGGGATCAGCGCGACGTCCTCTTTCGCGAGAACCTGTCGACGATACGCAGGGTGCTCATGGAGGAATTTCCAAGCGTCCAGTCGAGCTATGGCGCCTTGGTGGGAACGGCGGACCCCGTGCCCAAGCCCGTCTCTCGCCTGCCGATCCTGATCACGGGTTCGAGCCGCCAGAGCTTCGAGTGGATCGCCGAAAACGCGGACGGCTGGATCACCTATCCACGCGGCCTCGCGCGGCAGGCGGAGCTGGTCGCGAAATGGCGCGCAGCGGTGGAGGTCAGGTCGCCTGGCGTGTTCAAGCCCTTCGTGCAGTCGCTCTACGTCGACCTGGCCGACGAGCCGACCGAGCCGCCCCGACCGATTCACCTCGGGTTCCGGGCCGGCCGCGACTTCATGCTCGCCTTCCTGAACGAACTCGCCGACGCCGGCGTCAATCACGTCATCCTCAACCTCAAATATAGCCGGCGCGATGCGGCCGAGGTGTTGGAGGAGATCGGCCGAGAGGTGCTCCCCCGCCTGGGCGAAGGCGGGGGGACGCCGCCCCTCGAGGAGGCGAGTACACGCTAGAGCAGCAGGTCGAACAGGCGATACGCCCGGTCCCAATCCTTAGTCTGTGGATTCTTGAGATCCTGGTCGACGATCTTGAAGGTATCCGAGAGCGCGAGGCACAGTCCTCCGGCGATCTCGGGAAATCGCGCCTCGGTTTCGTCGCCGATCGCCAGATCGGTCTGCGGCAACGCTATCAGCCCGCCCAGGTAATCCGTAAGCTGCAACTCCGCGTTGACGGGCCGGAACCGGTGGATCGTCTCCTGGAGACCTTTTGTGATCGGAAGGTCCCAAGGCTCGACCACGTCGCGGTTGTTCGCCTTGGCGTTCGCCTCGCCGCGAACGACAAGGTCCTGGACCTTCTGACGAACGAAGTTCTCGAGCCGTTCGAGATCGCTCTTATCGAGATCGAGAGCGCTCTCCTGTCGAAACATCTTCTCTAGCCGATGAACGGTCGCCATTGCGCGCCTCCCAAGCTGGACGGCCGGACATGTACGCCATCCGTCCGACCCCGGCCTTGACGATCGTCAGGGCGGCCGGCCGCCGCTTCGATCCGAAGACTGCGCCACCGACCATTTTTTGGCAGGCGCATCTGTGCTCGGCAGATCGACGGGAGCGGATGGCCCAGAGCGGCACTTGTCGGCTTCGTCACTGACAGAGGGTGTGCAAGGGAGTTCTCAGGCCCGCTTCAGCGCCTGCTCGACCCAATCGACGATCGCCGCCGTCGGCATCGCGCCTGACGTGCGAGCGATCTCCTCGCCTTTCCTGATCATGATCATGCTCGGAATGCTGCGAATCCCGTAGCGCCCCGCAATGGCGGGTTCCGCCTCGGTGTCGAGTTTGCCGAGCCGCACCCGCGGCTCCAGCCGCGGCGCCGCCCTCTCGAAATTGGGCGTCATCGTCCGGCACGGACCGCACCATTCCGCCCAGAAGTCGATCACGACCGGAAGGTCGCTCCTGAGCGCGTGCGAATCGAAGGTGGCGCCGGTGAGATCGACGACCTTGCCGGTGAAGAGCGGGGCATGACACTTCCCACATTTCGGGCTGCGGTCGAGTTTTGCGCGGGGGACGCGGTTCACTGATGCATCGACCGGACAGGCGACCAACAGCATCTCGGCAGATGCTTCCTGTCGGCGGTCGGCGGTCGAGTCGGACATCTGGGTCTCCTTGCCACGCCGCGGCGGGCCGTGTGCAGTCGCAGCAGCGCGCTGTCTCGCGGATCTGTGCCGAGAAGCGCCCGCCGGGCCTTTCGATGAAATCCGCCTTCGGGATGCGGATCCCTTCCGCAATGACTGAAAACGCAGTCAAGCCTGCTGGCGCCGACCTTCTCCCCCGCCGTATCACCGGATCATCCCGGCCGAACGGACGCAGCGCGGTCATATCCGCCTGCGGCCGTTGAGCCAACGATCTGCAGGGCCTTGTACCGAACTGGCGCCGGTCCGGCATTGACGAGCGTCAGGAATCGAGCGCGACCGGACACCCGCCGATACGTCCGCCTCCGCACGACGAGCGCTGGCCGAGCGCTGGCCGAGCGCCGTCGCTGTTTTCGGCGGCGGGCGGAGTGGCAGCGGAAGTTCAGTCGAAGATCAACTTGTGGCAAGGCGCCGCGACTTGAACGCCAATGGCGCTCCTACTATCGCAGATCGGCGTCGAGCAGGGCCGCAACGTCGCTGACCGGGAAGCCTGGCCGATCGTCGAACGTTCCTTTTCTCGGCCATGACACAGCTAAATCATTAAACCGAGACGACGTCCTCCGATATTCCCTGACCGTTTGCGACGGCCTTCGGGACGATGACGACGGGGTGCGCATCCGGATGCCATCGTGTCCCCAATAGCAGCGATGCCCTTCTGTGCTGTCGGACTGCCGACATCTTCAATAGCGGCTATGAGTCGAGCGCGGGCACTTGTTTGAACCCGGCATAAATCACCCACGCGAGTTCACCGGCTCGAACCAGGAACCCAAGTTCTTCGCGAAGCCGTTGACGATCAGCTGTTTGTACGACTGCGTACGTCCGCGTAGGAGTATACAGCTTCGGAGAACGCGCCGCGCCAGAGAGCCAAAACCTGCAGGACGCTCTGTCAGGAGCGTACACAGCTCGCCCGCGGAGCGTTTGTGCTTCCTGGGGATCTCTACCGCGCGCCGGATGCGGAGAGAAACGTCCGGGGTTGCGGCTTGGCGGAGGGAGCGGAACTGGGATCGAACCTTCTCTAGTCCTGCGCCAGTTCGTGGAGGCGAGGGAGCGAGGACCCGGCGGCCCTTTCGGGGAGAACCAGGGGCTCCCGTGGAACGGGCGCCTCCCGCCTTACGGCCTGAGGGCAAGCCTCGACGCGACCAGCGTGGGCGGTGAGCCGTAGGGCGAACCGTCTCCGCGCCACGAGCGGCGACCGACTCCAGGGACCTCCGGCACGGGCGTGACGCTTCGTGTCCAAGATCGACATCCAGCAGGCGTGACGCGCCCCGCTAGGCGTCTCAGGCCGTGCGCGAGGCTGCCTTGAGCGGTATCACGATCTCGGTCTTCAAACCGGTCGGCGCAAACTCTTGCTCCACCTGACCACCGAGGCTGTAGGTGGTGGCGGACTTGATGAGCTGCGCGCCATAGCCCGCGCGCGAGGGCGGATTTACAGGCGGGCCGCCGCTCTCGACCCATTCAAGCCGAAGTTCTCCGCCTGCGCCCTCGATTCGCCAGCCCACGCGCACCCGGCCCTCGGGCGCCGACAGCGAGCCGTATTTAGCCGCGTTGGTCGCAAGCTCATGCAAGACAAGGCTGAGCGACATCATCGCCCGAGGAGCCAACTCCACATCGCCGTCAGGGTCGATCGCGATCTTTTCGGGACTGCCCTTGTAAGGGGCTAGCGCGCGTTCGACCAGTTCGGCGAGGCTGCTCCTGGTCTGCTCCAGGAAGGCCATGTCGTGCGCTTCCACCAGAGCGTTGAACCGGCCAAGAAAGGCGTCGCGATACTCCTCCGCCGAACGCCCTTCCGCGGCGGTCTGGTGCGCGATCGCGGTCGCGAGTGCGAGCAGGTTCTTCATCCGGTGCCGCATTTCGTCGAACAGCATGTCCTTCGCGACGTCTCGGCGGTGGGACTCGGTCACGTCGACGATGGACAGCAGCATGGAGCGGACGCCGTCGTCGGGATGGATCAGCCTTCGAGCCGTCACAAGCATCGTTCTTCGGCCGATCTCGGGAAATTCGTGCTCGATCCGATAGTCGATCACCGCGGCGCTTCTGGGGATGACGTTCAGCAGTAGCTCACGAAGATCCGGATCGTCCCACTGACCGTTGCCGATCTGGTGAAGATGCCGGCCGACGGTCTCGTAACGATCGACTCTGAAGGTCTGATAGAATGAGCGGCTCGCATTTTGGATGCGGAGGTTTTCATCGAGCACGAGCAATGGATCGGGAACGGTGTCCACGATCCCTTGGGCCTCGATGTGACTGGTGCGCAGCAGGCGGTAAAGATCTTCGACGTTCATCGTGGGCCCCGGATAACGGGCGACACCATAGAGCCGCGCCTCATCCGGCGAAATGGGGCGTTCGCGAGGCGTGCAACCCCCCGCACTCGGCGGGGCGGGGTTGAAAGGCCAGCGCGCGGTCGTCGAAGCTCAGGCAATCAGCCAGGCCCGCGCGAGAATCGCCACGATCCGCTGCCGTCGTGAGCCACGGCCGCCGCCATTCCGTCGGGCCTCGTGGTCAGACCCGTCTCGGCGCATGGCTTCAGCCGGTAACCTGTCGAGAGCGCGGGCAAGCGACTGCGAGTGGCGAGGACCCGTCTCCGCCGATGACCCTAAAGGCAATGAGTGCCTGCCCTTTGACGGATAAGTTGAGCGGTTCGTCACAGGCTCAGAGCATTACCGGCACGCGAGCGGCTACGGCCGCCTCGGCCAGCCAGCCGGCGATCTGCTGGGCGGAGGCGTTCACCCCCTGGGACTGCGCAATCAGGTCGGCCAGAAAGCGGGCGTCGAGTGTGACCTGATGATCAATCGCGAAGGCGACAGCCTGCCTAATCTTCTCGTCGGCGATGGTTTCTGTGTCGAGCCGAGCTCTCATTGGAGCCTCCGGGAGCGTTTGTCCCTGGCACCATAGAACCTGCCCGCGGCTTGGCTGTTCGGTAGCGAACCTGCCGCGTCTAAGCGTCAGAAGGTCTAGCGGGCCACTCGAAACGCCTGCGCACCATTTCGTAGCATTCGCAGGCGGCCGCCTCGAGGCCTGTTCGGTCGAGCACGCGCATGCTTCCCTTCTCGTGCCGAACGAGTCCTGCATGCCTCAGTGCGGCGAGCGCAAGAGACACTCCAGGACGCTGCACCCCGAGCATCATCGACATGAACTCATGCGTCATCGAGAAGTCATGGCCGCCGACCCGATCGTCTGTCATCAGGATCCAACGAGCGAGGCGCTGCTCGATTTGATGCCGGCCATTGCAGGCGGCGGTCTGCGAGACTTGGAAGTGGTACGAGTCGACGTACCGGAGGATCAGCGGCATGAGCGAAGGGGCATCCGTCAAAGCAGCCCGCAGCGATGAAACGGGTAGGCGCAGCGCGGCGCCTTCAACCTGGACCAGCGCTTCAAAGGGCGAGGTCGGAGCCCCAAGGAACGCAGACACGCCGGCTACGCCCTCATGGCCGACCAGCCCCACTTCAGTCTGCGCTCCGTCGCTCATTGCTGCGAGCATGGAGACGGTGCCCGCCTCGACAAAGTGAATGCCGGTGACCGGCTCCCCGGCGGACCAGAGGACGCTCTTGAAGGGGAGCTCGGCCCTGATCAACTTTGACCATAGCCGCTCCATTTCCGCGTCAGGCAGAGCACGGAGGATCCGATTAGCGGAAACTTGCGGCTTAGTCGCGTGCATGAGCGCTCCCGGCTTTGGCGGGAGCGGTGACGGCCCTCAGTCGGCCCGTGCCCGTGGAGGGAGCCGATCGACTCAATGTGGTGCTGAACGACGGTTCCACAAGGGGTGGTTGCAAGGCGATCCGCTGAGGCCGCTACAGGAGGCCTGCGAGCCGGCGGATCATGTTCGAAGCAGGGATGTTCAGGCCACATGCAAGAGGTCTAATGCGAGGATCCTTGATGTCTTACAGGATAGTCGCCACCGCCGGCCAGAAAGCGGCAATTGTAAGCGTTTCGTCCGTGCTCGACGCGCTGAGGGTGGCGCGGACACACGTCAGTGACCGTGGACTCAAGGTCACGATCGTGGCTGGGGATGGCTGGACCCTGAGCCTGGAGGAGTTGGAGGAACTCGCGAGGCCTTGAACCTGAGCGCTACCCTGTTCGCTACGCGTTCGGTGTCTGAAAGTCGCGGGGTCACACAGCGTGCACGTGCCGGGTCAGGCCCTTCCGCAGACATAACAATACACGTCGTTCTTCGGATTGAGCTCTGAACCGGAATTGGCCCGTCGGTTTTCTCATCTGCGGTCTATCTCGCAAACCAGTCGCCCTGTCGCCGTCGCCCGATCGGCCGGGATCGCGCGCTGAGGGAGGAGAATGCATGCGGATTCGCGTCGGCTGCGAAATGACCTATGACTTCGGGCAAGTCACTCCGATGATCGTGACCCTCAACGTCCACTCGTCGCGTGTGTCCGACCTTGAGCGGCCGGACTACCTCGTCACCAGTCCCGCCGCGCACATCGAAGGTTACCGGGACACCTTCGGCAACTGGTGCAACCGCGTCATTGCGCCGGCCGGCCGCTTTGCGCTGAGCACGGAGACCGTTGTTCGCGACCTCGGCCTCTGGGACGCGAGCGATCCTGGCGCACAGCAGATCCCGGTCGAGCGACTTCTTGCGGACACGTTGCTTTTCCTGTTGGGCAGCCGCTATTGCGAGACGGATCGCCTTTCACACCTCGCGTGGAGCTTGTTCGGCCAAGCGCCGCCTGGCTGGGCACGGGTCGAGGCGATCTGCAACTAAGTGAATCGCCACATCACCTTTGGCTACGAGTTCTCCCGCGCGACACGCACCGCCGTCGAGGCGTTCGATGAGCGGAAGGGCGTCTGCCGAGACTACGCCCGCCTGGCGATTACCTTCTGCCGGTGCCTGAATATTCCAGCGCGGTACTGCACAGGCTATGTCAGCGACATCGGCCTCCCGCCGCCTCACGCTCCGCAGGACTTTGCGGCGTGGATGGAGGTCTTTCTTGACGGCCACTGGCACATGTTCGACCCCCGGAACAACAATCCCCGCATTGGTCGCATCCTCATCGCGCGAGGCCGCGACTCGCCCGACGTGCCACTCACGCTCACCTTCGGCGCAGGCGTCCTGACGGCGTTCCGCGTCATCACCGAGCCCGCCGTCTAAGACTAACCGGCTTCAACGATACCGCCCTCGCTGAGGCAGAAGCGCCCGGGGGCAACGGGAGGTCAGCCGGTACTAAGCTCGCGATAAGGCTGCCTACCCTCACGCTCGGCGCCTTCGGACGAAAGCCGGTGACGACGCTGACCTGCTGCTCCTTTGGGCTCTGGAGATGTAGTGAACGATTATGCGGCTTCACCGCGGCGCGATGATGCGGCTAACGCAGACGACTTCCTCCTCACAGCGCCACCCTGCGAAACGAGGCCGCGCACTAGCGGCGGCCAGAATAGGCCTTCGGGCGGCGTGCAGCCTTAGTCCGTCTTGCCCGGCGGCGCTGGGCTACGCTCAGAAGCATAGGTCTCGAATTCGGCTGGCGATAACTCCCTGCCATCCGGAACCTCAACGATAACCTCTGCCTTGCCGCGTTTCACGTACTCTCGGACCAGTCGCACTGCATCGAGCGATGTGACCGTGACAGTGGCTTCAGGCGCACCGCCGATCTCGGCGATCACTGTGTAGGACATAGGGTGCCCTCCTCAGGTGAAGGCGCATCCTAGCCCTCCGAGCGTCATGCGCAACCGATCACCTGATCCATCTCCTGAGGAGTGGCACGGCGGAGAAATCGTCTGCCTCCGGCTGCCCTGGAGGCGCGGGAGCGTGGAGCCAGCGGTCCTTTCGGGCCCCGGAGCTCTCCGTGCGCCGCCGCGTGTCCTGACAGCCGGTTGTCTCAGCGGTCAGCCTTCTCGCCAGCCGCCGAGAGCGCGAGGAACCTCGTGGTGATCGCGGGAATCCTGCTTTCGACCCAAGACGCCATCTCTAGCTCTTCCCCCAAGGGTCGCTTTCAATGGCTCCAGCGCATTGGTGAAGGACCCTGCTTCCGCCATCGCAATGAGAGAGCGATAGCTTGCAGCCTCAAAGTTCTCGAAAGCGAAGTTAGCGAAAGTGTTTTTGAGGATCTCGTCGCCGGCTATGCTGTGGCCCAGGGCAGCGAGATTGCCGCTCATCGATAGAGCTACGTCTTTGAGCGACGAGTGACTCTCTCCGAGGGAGTCAAGAATCGTCTCCAGCCGTTCGATCTGAACCTCGGTCTCGCGATGGTGCTGGCGAAGCCGCTCGGCCACATCGTCATAATTCATCAGGCGGTCGAGCTGCCGATTGATCAGCGCCTCTGTGAACAGAGGACGCCGCGAGCGCTTGGTACAGCCTTTCGCGTCATTGCCTCAGCGTGAAGGGAAGTGCGAGATGTTGGAAATTCGGCGCACTGCTCGATCGCTATGCGCGTTCTCGTGTGCCGGTCTTAGGTTGTCCAGCGGATGGCTGGCTCTAGATCTGATTTTGCTGCTTCCGGATTGGGCTGGTGGCCTTGCAGGGCGCGGAGGACCATCTTGGGCAACGAATTTCGCACTCGTCTGCTCCTCGGGGGCCTTGCGGGATGCGCCGCGACCGCCGTCATGACCCTCTCGATGACCCGCATGCACCGTTCTCTGCCTCTGAAGTTCAGATATCCGCTGCCGCCGAAGGAGATTGTAGACGCCGCCTTCGAGGTCCGGAGCCAGGAGGGGGCGAAGGATCTGGCGATGCTTGGTCATTTCATCTACGGAGGGATAGCGGGCGCCTTGCTCGCCTCCCTGGCGCCTCGGATTAAACCAGCGGCGGCTGCGGGCGGCGGAATAGCCATATGGGCCGGGAGCTATTTGGGGTGGGTCCCCTGGGCTAGGATCCTCACACCGCCGTCGAGACATCCGGCGTCGCGCACGGCGCTGATGATCGCAGCTCACGCGATCTGGGGCGCGGCGACGGCTCTAATCCTCGCCGAGCTGACACGTGCGCGGCGGACGATTCTATGCACCGGCCCCGCCCTCGATGCACCGAGCCGGAACAGCTGACGTGCCGATCCACTTCGAGAAGATGGGGAGCCGCTTAGGTGCTGCTTCTTCGAAGGCAACCTTTCCTCGGATGGGGTCCGGACGTAAAACATGAACCGCGGCGCCGACAGCTCGATGAACGTGCTCGTTATCGGAGGCTCCGGGCTTATCGGATCCGAGGTGATCGCTCGACTGATCGCGGGCGGCTTCGAGGTCACCGGCGTCGCCAGACGGACTGATCAGGCTAGCCGCCGGTTCCCGCAAGCGCGCTGGCTATCGCTGGACATCGCGGGGTGCAAAGCCTCGACCGATTGGGCTCCGCACCTCGCGGGGATAGACGCGGTTGTGAACTGCGCGGGCGCGCTGCAGGACGCCCCGGGGGAGGACGTGAAGAGCGTTTTCGCCGACTCCGTCGCCGCGCTCGCCAGCGCCTGCGCAGAGGCCGGCGTCCGGCGGGTCGTCCACCTCTCCGCTGTCGGGGTGGATCGAGGCGCTGCGAGCGCGTTCTCCGCCGCAAAGATCGACGGTGACAGGGCTCTCATGGCGAGCGCCCTTGAATGGATCATCCTGCGGCCTTCGGTGGTTCTTGGCCGCCGGGCGTATGGCGGCAGCGCCCTGATCAGGGGGCTCGCGGGTCTGCCCGTCCTTCCGGCCATGCCGGGAACCGGTCCCCTTCAGGTCGTGCATCTCGACGACGTTGCCGACGCGATCCTGTTCTTCCTGTTCCCTGGAGCGCCAAGCCGGGTCGCACTCGAACTCGCCGGGCCCGAACCACTTTCATTGGTGGAGATCGTGCAGGCTTATCGCGGTTGGCTCGGCCTCCCGAGGGCGCGCGTCATCCCGCTGCCATCGGCCTTGGCCTCCATGCTCTACCGCCTGGGCGACCTCGTTGGACTGCTCGGCTGGCGTCCACCGATGCGCAGCACGGCGCAGCGCGAGATCGTGCGGGGAGCGGTCGGAGATCCGGGAGAGTGGATGCGGCTCACCGGGGTGCAGCCGAAGAGCGTCTCCGTTAGCCTCGCAGCCGAGCCGGCCGGCGTTCAGGAGCGCTGGTTCGCCTCGCTCTACTTCCTCAAGCCCGTGGTGTTCAGCGTCTTCTCGTTGTTCTGGATCGCGACCGGCCTGACCTCGATCGGCCCGGGTTACGAGGCAGGCGTTACGCTGATGGAGCGCGGCGGCGCGGGCGGCTTCAGCGGCCCTTCCGTCATCGCCGGCGGGCTTGCGGACCTTTTGATCGGGATCGGCATAGCCTTCAGGCGCACCGCGCGAATGGCGCTCTACGCGGCGATCGCCATCTCGCTGT
>NZ_DATLJK010000012.1:0-3724 GCF_035538955.1 Hansschlegelia sp. | reverse complement strand
GAGATGATCCGCGACACGCGGGCGCTGCTGATCGAGGGCGGCTACCAGGAGGGCAACCACGGCGAGGCCGGCCACTTCGTCATCGAAAAGGCCTTCGTGGAGAAGTGACCCGAACGGGCTGACGACGACGGGCGGTTGACCGCGCCGGCCGGGCGCCGATTTTGCAAGGCGTCGCCTATGACGACTTTGCCGATCTCTTCCGACTGCCGCAGCTCATGGGCTCGCCCGACGCCCGACGGCCTTGGCCGCCAGGCTCTGCGCCGTTCTGCGGCATGTCCGGCATGATCGGCGCCGTCTTCATGGCCGTTGGCGCGGCCATGCTGCTTGTCGGCGACTGGTCGCGGCGGCGCGACGCCGGCTGGCTCAGCCGGAGCGAGCTGCTCGAAGCCGGCTACGCTGTCGCCGCCGGCCTGTTCGCGACCAGCGGCCTGTTCCTGATGCTGCCGCCTCCAGCCTGAGGCCCGCCCCGACAGGTCCGGCGGACGCCATAGCACAACAAAAAGCCGCGCCTGACGTGTCATGGCGCGGCGTTCTGCTTTGCTCAGTCGATCGGGCGTCGACGGGCTACTTGATCTTCGAGAGCGAGGTGTCGAAGGAGAGCGAGACCAGGAAGCGGTCTCCGCAGGAGCTGCGCTGCCCGATGGTGAGTGCGCATTCCGTGCGGGAGAGGTTTGCGCCGGTGTAGCGCAGATCAAGCGTAGCGGCCTTGTAGGTCACGCCGCCGCCGACGTTCCAGAAGGTGTAATCGGGGGCGAAGCCCTCCTTGACCCAGTTCCTGCCGAGCTCGCCGGAGACGTAGAGGCCGAGGTCAGGGTTGGGCAGCAGGCCCGGGAAGGCGACCTTGCCGAACAGCGAGGCGTGGCCGGCGTCCACGTTGTAGCCGATATAGCTGCTGGTCCAGTAGACGTTCGCGCCAATGGTGATGTTGTCGGTGACGGCGTATTTGGCGATGCCGTAGATCTTCCAGAAGTCGAGGTCGTGGCCGCCCTTCTGGCCGACATAGTTGATGTCGAGATAGCCGACATCGAGGGTCAGGCGGTCGAAGGTGTGACGGACGCCGGCGTACCAGTCGGCCTCGACCGACGGATCATTGCCGCCGAAGTCGACATTGGAGGCCCATGCGCCGGCGTAGACCCAGTCGAACAGCGAGAGCTCGGCATAGCCCTGGACGGCCATATGGCCGCGCGTCTGGCTGACGGAGCGCAGGATGTATTCGTTGGCGCCCTTCACGCCGAAGGCGACGTCCCAGATCGTCGGCTCGGCCACCGCCACGGGCTCGACGGTCGGAAGGTCCGCCGCAGAGGCGGAGCCAGACATCGCGAAGCCGGTCGCGCCGACCCCGAAGGCGACGCAGGTCGCACGCAGAAGGTTTTTCATTTCGCTAGTCCCCGAAGACGATGAGATGACCAAGTAAGCCTTCGGGCGTTTCTGCAAACAACTGGATTCTCAATATATTTCGCAGTGCAGCAATAAGTATTGCAGAATTATCACAGAAGGTTGTGCGCTAAAAAGTAAGCAATGCCGCACAAAAAGTAGTCCCCACGCCCGCGCCGCGTCAGCCGGTCCTAGCGTGTGAGGATGTCTAGCGGTTTTTCGCTGATGAAAAATTAAACCGCTAGACGCCAGTGATCGATCATCCAGGAGCGCGCTGCGGGGGAGCTCTTCGCCGCGGGGGCGGCGCTCGGCAACTTGAGCTTGCGGCGCGAGCGTCGGCCGCAGCCCGGCGCAGGGGCGAAGGAGCCCCGCGGCGCGCTGGGGGAGCGCTCGCTGGCGGCGGCCGGGGAGGGCGCGCCGGTGATCTTCAAGGACACCGTCCGCATGGTCCACGGACCGCGGCCGGCGAGGCGACGAGGCCGGTCGTGAGCGACGAACTGCTCCGGCGCGTCCGCGCCCATCTCCACCCGCCCGGCTGTCGCGCAGCGCCGACGCTGTGCTCGACAGCGCCGGCTGCCCCTTCCTTATCGGCCAGCGGGAGTCCGGCCGCTGCCGTAAGGCGTCCCTCAGGAGGCGCGTGGCGCGGCGGCCTCATAGGCGGCCGCTACGCGCAGCAGATCGAGGTCGCCGCGCGGCCGGCCGATCAGCTGCACGCCCATTGGCCGCCCGTCGGGCGCAAAGCCCGCGGGCACGTTGACGACCGGAAAGCCCGTCATCGATCCCGGCGCGGCGACCTCGAACCAGCGGTGGTAGCTGTCCATCGCCAGGCCCGCGATCTCCTTCGGCCAGTCTTCTTCGACCGGAAACGGAAACACCTGCGCGCTCGGCAGCGCGAGGGCGTCGAACCGCGACAGAAGATCGAGCGCGATCTCGCGCCAGCGCGACCGGACGAGCGCCGCCGTCGCGACGTCGTCGGCGGAGAGCTTCGCGGCCTCCGTGATCTCCCACTGCAGCTCGGGCTTGAGCGCGGCGTAGCGCGACGGGTCCGAACGGTATTCGCCATGGCTCACCAGCGCCGCGAGGCCGCGCAGGGCCACGAAGGACCGCCACAGCGCGGCGAAGTCGAAGCCGGGCAGGGCGGGCTCGATGCGCCAGCCGGCTTGCTCCATCGCGCCGAGCGCCGCTTCGCAGAGCGCCAGCACCCCGGGCTCCATCGGCAGGCGCCCGCCGAGATCCCCGAGCCACGCCACGCGCGGCCGCAACGCCTCGGCGCCCTCGAGCCGGTCCTCATAGCAAAAGCCTTCATCGGCGCTCGCGATCGGCGAGCGCGGGTCGTAGCCCGCCATGACGCTCAGCATCAGCGCGAGGTCGGCGACGCTGCGGGCCATCGGCCCGTCGGTCGAGAACTGCCCGAAGAACGCGTCCTTCGCCGGCACGTTCGGCACCCGGCCAAGCGAGGGCCGGAAGCCAAAAATGTTGTTGAACGCCGCGGGGTTGCGCAGCGAGCCGCCGAAGTCGGAGCCGTCCGCGACCGGCAGCATGCTAAGCGCGACCGCGACCGCCGCGCCGCCGCTCGAGCCGCCGGCGCTGAGCGCCGGCAGGAAGGCGTTGCGGGTGCGGCCGAACAGCGTGTTGTAGGTGTGCGAGCCGAGGCCGAATTCGGGCGTGTTGGTCTTGCCGATGACGATCGCGCCGGCGGCGCGGATGCGCGCGACGGTGAGGCTGTCCTCCTCGGGTATGAAGTCCGCGAACAGGGGGGAGCCGAAGGTGGTGCGCAGGCCGGCGGTCGGCTGCAGGTCCTTGAAGGCCATCGGCAGGCCCGCGAGCGGCCCGACGGCGTCGCCCCGCGCCCGCGCTTGGTCTAAGGCGCGGGCATCCGCCAGGATGTCCTGGCGGTCGCGCAGCGTCACGATGGCGTTGAATGTGAGGTTCTGCGCCGTGATCTGGTCCAGAAAGGCGCCCGCAACCTCAACGGCCGAGATCCGCCGATCGGCGAGCATGCGCGCCAAGGCCGACGCGCCCTGTCTGCAGATCTCCGACATCGCCACGTCCGGGGAGACCAAGGCGCCGCTGGCGGCGAAGGCGGGGCGGGGGAGGGTCATCGGGCGCGCCTCGTGATGGACGCTTCAGCCATGCCCTGTTCGTTGGCGGCTGTCATCCGGGGCGTCTTGAACGACGAAAGCCCGCCAGCTTTTTGTGCTGTGCGGGCTTTTTGTTTGGTTGCGGGGACAGGATTTGAACCTGTGACCTTCAGGTTATGAGCCTGACGAGCTACCGGGCTGCTCCACCCCGCGCCATGTCCGGGCTGATGGCTTGCGGACGTTTGGGCGCTGGTCTGATCATCGTGAGG
>NZ_DATLJK010000011.1:0-31013 GCF_035538955.1 Hansschlegelia sp. | reverse complement strand
ATCGCAAGATGAAGCATCACCGAGGAGTCCTTGCCGATCGAATACAACATCACAGGATTGCGAAACTCAGCCGCAACCTCCCGAATGATGTGAACCGACTCCGCCTCCAAAGCACGCAAATGAGACGATAAACGTGATGGCATGACAGACCATGAAAATACGACGCAGAAACGTGTTATGCGTCTGAGCTACATTTCAAATCTGATAAACTCTGCGGGCCGGCGCCGCAAGCCGACCGGCGCCTGAGCTCAGGCGCGGCCGGAGTCAGCCGAGCTCACGCTCCAGGAACGCCATGGCGGCGGCTGCGTCCACGTCGCGGGCGACGAAGCTCCGCCCGATGCCGCGCGCCAGGATGAAGGTGAGCCGGCCGCGCTCGACCTTCTTGTCCTGCAGCATATGCGCGAACAGCGCTTCGGGGCCTCCGACGCCGCCCGGGATGGCGCGGGGGTGCGTCGGCAAGCCGACGGCCGCCAGATGGCGCTCGACCCGCGCGGCGTCCTCGGCGGGCGCCAGCCCGAGTTCGGCGGAGAAGCGGAACGCCATCGCCATGCCGATCGCGACGCCTTCGCCGTGGATCAGCCGCCTGCCGTCATAGGCGACCTCGGCCTCGAGCGCATGGCCGAAGGTGTGGCCGAGATTGAGCAGCGCACGGTCGCCATGCTCGTGCTCGTCGCGCGCCACGACGGCGGCCTTCGCCCGGCAGCTTGTCGCGATCGCGCGGGTGCGGGCGGGCCCGCCGGAGAAGATCTCCTCATGGCTGGCTTCGAGCCAGCCGAAGAAGGCGGGATCGTCGATCAGCCCGTATTTGACGAGCTCCGCGTAGCCGGCGCGGAACTCGCGCGGCGGCAGCGTGTCGAGCGCGCTGGTGTCGGCGAGCACGAGGCTCGGCTGGTGGAAGGCGCCGATCAGATTCTTGCCGCGCGGCGAGTTGATCCCGGTCTTGCCGCCCACCGAGCTGTCCACCTGGGCGAGCAGTGAGGTCGGCGCCTGAACGCATCGCACGCCGCGCCTCAGGATCGCGGCCGCAAAGCCCGCGAGGTCGCCGACCACGCCGCCGCCAAGCGCCAGCACGAGGTCGCCGCGCTCGATGCGGGCCGCGAGCAGGCTGTCCACGACGAGGCCGAGCGTCCCGAAGGACTTCGACGTCTCGCCCGCAGGCACGGCCACGGTCTCGACCCTGAGGCCGGCGGCCCGGAGCGACTCGACGACGCGGGGCAGGTGCAGCGCGGCGACGTTCTGGTCGGTCACCACCGCGACGGTCTGGGCGCCCAGGGCGGCCACGCTGTCGCCGGTCCGATCGAGCAGCGCCGGGCCGATCAGGATATCGTAGGAACGTTCGCCGAGCGCGACGCGGACGCGCTCATGCTCCCCCGCCTCGATAGCGGTCATGCGTGGTTCTCCAGGTCGGCTCCGGCTGCGAGCCGGGCGTGCAGCGCTTCGATCAGGTCGGCCACGACCTGATCATGCGGGGCGTCGCGCGAAAGGACGGTCAGGGCCGCGAGCGCATAGACCGGATAGCGCGTCTCGACGAGCGCGCGCAGCGTCGCCTCCGGGTCGCCGGACACGAGCAGCGGCCGGTTGTTGCGCTTGCGGACGCGCCGCAGCAGGACGTCGATCTCGGCCTTGAGCCAGACCGACAGCCCGGCCTCGTCGATTCGCTCCCGGGTCTCGGCGTTCATCCAGGCGCCGCCGCCGGTCGCGAGCACCTGGGGCCCCTGGGTGAGCAGGCTTGCGATCACCCGGGCTTCCCCGGCGCGGAAATAGGGTTCGCCGTGCTTCTCGAAGAGTTCGGGGATCGTCATCCCGGCCCTGGCCTCGATCTCCGCGTCGGCGTCGACGAAGGGCAAATCGAGCGTCTGGGCGAGCCGGCGCCCGATCGAGGTCTTGCCGGCGCCCATCATGCCGATCAGGACGATGGAGCGGCGGCCGAGGCCCGAGCGCACCGCGGCCGCATGCTGGGCCGCGGCGGTAGCTCCGTCCTCCTGGCCGCCAGGGGCGCGGCGGTCATCGAGATGTGGCGTCGCCGTCATGGCTTGCGGCAAAAACTCCTGTTCGGCGCGGCGCAACCTATTCCTAAAGCCTCCCGCGGTACAAATGTCGATGGTTGCGGCGGGCCTCGTCCCGTGGTGACGTTCTTGGGGGCGCGCGGCCAGGCCGCAAAACGAGGGTGGCGCATGCCGAGCCTCATCCGGTTCCTGACCGTGCTTTGCGTCGCCGGGGCGCTTGGCTTCGGCGCGGTGTACGCGCTCGCGACCTTCGTCACGCCGCGCACGCGCGAGATGGTCGTCACGATTCCGGCGACTCGCCTCCGGGCGCCGGCTCCGGAGGCGGCCGTCGCACACCCGAAGACCGCCGGGACGGAGGCCGCCGCCGCGGAGGCGTCGGTGACCCCATGACGGGGCGGGCCGCCGCGCGTCACGTAGAAGCCTTTCTGGAAATGGCGAGCGCCGAGCGGGGCGCGGCGCTCAACACGCTCCAGGCCTATCGACGGGACCTCGACGACTATGTGGCGTTTCTCGCCGCCCGCGGCGTCGGGCCGGACGCGGCTGGCCCGGAGGATGTCCGCGCCCATGTCGCGGACCTCGCCGCGCGCGGCTTCAAGGCCTCGTCGGCCGCCCGCAAGCTCTCTGCGGTCCGCCAGTTCCACAAGTTTCTCTATTCCGACGCGATCCGGAACGACGACCCGACCGCGGCCGTCGACAGCCCGCGCCGCGGCCGCGCCTTGCCCAAAACACTTTCCACCGCGGACATCGAGGCGCTGATCGCCGCCGCGGCCGACGCCGGTCCCGAGCCGACGCCGCGGGCGCGGCTCTCTTCCGCGCGGCTCGTGTGCCTGCTGGAGATCGCCTATTCGACCGGGCTGCGCGTCTCGGAGCTCGTCAGCCTGCCGCGATCGGCCGCCCGGGCCGACGCCGCGGTGATCGCCGTGAAGGGCAAGGGCGGACGCGAACGGCTCGTGCCCCTGACGCCGCTCGCCAAAAAGGCGATGACGGCCTATCTGGCGGCCCTTTCGGCCGCCGGGGGGGCCGCCGCCGGTCCGTGGCTGTTTCCGGGCGGCGGGGAGGAGGGGCGTCTGAGCCGGCAGGTTTTCGCGCGGGAGCTCAAGGCCGCGGCGCTGCGCGCCGGGTTGCCGGCCGACAAGGTCAGCCCGCACGTCCTCCGCCACGCCTTCGCGAGCCATCTCGTGCAGAACGGCGCCGACCTCAGGGCCGTGCAGCAGATGCTGGGCCACGCCGACATCGCGACCACCCAGATCTACACCCACGTGCTCGACGAGCGCGCGGCCGGCATGGTCCGCGACCTGCATCCGCTCGGCGACGAGCCGTCGTCCTAAAGTCGGTCGCCGAGTTGACTTTGCGGGCTGCGGCCCTCAAACGTGCCGGCGCTCCGCAGGACCACCGCCACCTTCCGGCGTCGACGGCGCGGAGCCCCGGTCATGAAAAGCTACCTTGATTTCGAGAAGCCGGTCGCGGAGTTGCAGGCGAAGATCGCTGAGCTCAGGGCGCTCGGCGAGAATGGCGACGGCGTTGCGATCGAGGACGACGTCCGCAGGCTGGAGGCGAAGTCCGACCAGGCGCTGAAGGAGCTCTACGCCAATCTGACGCCCTGGCAGAAGACGCTCGTGGCGCGCCACCCCAACCGGCCGCATTTCGTCGACTTCGTGAACGCGCTGATCGAGGACTTCACGCCGCTCGCAGGCGACCGCCTCTACGGCGAGGATGAGGCGATCGTCGGCGGCCCGGGCCGCTTCCGGGGCGAGGCCGTCATGGTGATCGGCCAGGAGAAGGGCGCCGACACCGAGACGCGCCTGAAGCACAATTTCGGAATGGCGAAGCCCGAGGGCTACCGAAAGGCGGTTCGCCTGATGGAGATGGCCGACCGCTTCGCCTTGCCGGTGATCGCGCTTGTCGACACCGCCGGCGCCTTCCCGGGCGTCGAGGCCGAGCAGCGCGGCCAGGCGGAGGCGATCGCGCGCTCCACCGAGGCCTGCCTCAACCTGACCGTTCCGAACGTCGCGGTGGTGATCGGGGAGGGCGGTTCCGGCGGGGCGATCGCGCTCGCCACCGCCAATACGGTGCTGATGCTCGAGCACGCGGTCTACAGCGTGATCTCGCCGGAAGGCGCCGCCTCGATCCTGTGGCGCGACGCCGGCAAGGCGCAGGAAGCCGCGACCAACATGAAGATCACTTCGGCCGATCTCATGCGGCTCGGCGTCGTGGACGGCGTCATCGCCGAGCCGCTCGGCGGCGCGCACCGGGACGCGAGCGCCGCGATCCAGGCGACCGGCGACGCCGTCGCGCGGGCGCTGGAGCGGTTCCAGGGGCTGCCGCCGGAGGAGATCCGGGCGGATCGGCGGCGCAAATTCCTCGCGATCGGACGCAACCTCTAGGGCCGAAGGTCCTCTCCGGCGTCTTGCGGTAACCGGCAGGTAAGGGTATCGATCTTAGCTGTCGGGGTCGTCGCTCAGACGGTTCGGGAGGCTTTACATGTCGGCAGCACGCCTTGCGCTAGCCGCGGCGTCGCTCGCAGTGGCGGTTTCTCTTGCCGGATGCAAGAGCGAACAGGCCACCACCGCCCGCAGCATCCAGCCCTTGTCTCCTCAGCTGGTGTCGCTGATGACCGAGAAGGGCATGAGCCCGCGCGACCCGATTCTGCTCCGGATCTACAAGGAAGAGGCCAAGGCCGAAATCTGGAAGAAGCGCCGCTCCGACGGCCGCTACGCGCTGCTGAAGACTTACGACATTTGCCGCTTCTCCGGGAAGCTCGGCCCGAAGATCAAGGAAGGCGACAAGCAGGCGCCGGAGGGGTTCTATTCGGTCGGCCCCGCGCAGCTGAATCCGCGCTCGAACTACTACCTGTCCTTCAACATCGGCTATCCCAACGCCTATGACCGCGCGCTCGGCCGCACCGGCACCCATGTGATGATGCATGGCGATTGCCTCTCGGCCGGCTGCTACGCGATGACCGACGCCCAGATCGCTGAGATCTACACGATGGCCCGCGAGGCCTTTGCGGGCGGCCAGAAGGCGTTCCAGGTCCAGGCGCTGCCGTTCCGCATGACCGCGCAGAACATGGCGCGCCGCCGGACGGACCCGAACATGGCGTTCTGGAAAAATCTGAAGCAGGGCTCCGACAATTTCGAGGTCACCCGGCTCGAGCCCAAGGTCGACGCCTGCGGCAAGAAATACGTCTTCAACGCGACGCCTTCCGCGCTCTCGACCTTCGAGCCGAGCGCGAAGTGCCCGAGCTATCAGGTGCAGCCGGAGATCGCGCGCGCAGTGGCGGCCAAGGAGAAGGCCGACAACATCCTGATCGCGCAGCTCAGCAAGGAGATTCCGCCGGCGCCCGAATATGTCGCGCAGAACGGCCGCATGCGCCGCTCGCTCGATGAGCCGCTGGTCCAGGTCGCGTCGGCCGCGCCGGTGGCGCAGTCCTACGCCGCGGTCGAGCCAGAGCTTGCCTCGATCGCTCCGGTCAAGACTGCTCCTGCGCCGATGCCTCCGTCGGCGCCGGTGGCGCTCAACACCGCCGTCGCGACGGACGGCCCGCAGCCCTCCACCGTGAAGGGCGGCGGTTTCTTCGCCGGGATGTTCCGCGGTCAGCCGGAGCCTCAGACGACGGCGACTGTCGCCGCGCCCGTCCAGGTCGCAGGAACGGAGCCGCGCAAGGTGGCGACGGACCAGACGCCCGTCATGGCGTCCTCTATCGGCCCTGCTCCTGCGTCCAAGCCGTCCGCCGGCATCGGCGGCTGGCTGAAGGGCGTCCTGGGACGCAGCGAGGCCCCCGAGGCGCAGCCGGTCGCGGTTGCGCCCTCGCCGGATCCTGTGACGCCGAAGACACGTCCGCGATCGGCTGAGGCGACGACGTCCCCGAAGGCCAATCCCCGCGTCGCGACGGCTTTCGCCGACTACCGCTGACGCCGCCGGATCGCGCTGCGGCAGGCGGCCCGATCCCCGGAACCTCTGACAATACAGGTGAGGTAAGCGTCGCCGTGTCCGATGCGCGCGGCGGCGCGCTCACGGCCGGGCGCTGGCGACGCGGCGCCGGATCGCGCGCTGCTGGTGAGCCCGCGATCTCGATTCGACGAGAAAGGATCGGCGGTCGGCTGACGGCCGACCGCTTAGGCCAGCCGGCCGTGGCAGTGCTTGTATTTCTTGCCCGAGCCGCAGGGGCAGGCCGCGTTGCGCGGGGTGCGATCCCAAGTGGTCTGATCGTTGGGATCGACCTCCTGCGGCAGCCAGCCGGCCGCGGCTGCGGCTGTGGCGGGCGGCGCTTCCGCGAAGGCGAATTCGTTCTCGCCGGTGAGCGGATCGACGTGCACGGCCTGCATGTCCGAGAGCCCCTCGTCGGCGAGCGGCGGCGGAGTCTGGACAAGCTCGACGCGCATCAACTGCGCGGTCACGGCCTCCCGCAGCCGCGCCAGCATGGCCTGGAAGAGCTCGAAGGCCTCGGACTTGTATTCGTTGAGCGGGTCGCGCTGCGCGTAGCCGCGCAGGCCGATCACCTGCCGCAGGTGATCGAGCGTCGCGAGATGCTCGCGCCACAGATGATCGAGCGTCTGCAGCAGCACCGCCTTCTCGATCTGGGTGGCGACCTCCGGGCCGAACCGGGCCGTGCGCTCCTCCGCCGCCTCGTCGGCGGCCTTGGTCAGACGGGCCCGGATCTCCTCGTCCGCGATCCCTTCTTCGGCCGTCCAGGCGACGACCGGAAGATCGAGGTTCAGGATGTCCCGCACCTCCTGCTCAAGGCCCGCGGAATCCCACTGCTCCGGATAGGCGTTCTCCGGGATGTGGCGGGCCACGATGTCCTCGATGACGTCGTGACGCATCTCGGCGATCGAGCTCGCGATCGACTCCGCCTGCAGGAACTCCAGACGCTGCTCGAACACCGCTTTGCGCTGGTCGTTCATCACGTTGTCGAACTTCAGCAGGTTCTTGCGGATGTCGAAGTTGCGCGCCTCGACCTTCTTCTGCGCCTTTTCGAGCGCCTTGTTCACCCACGGGTGAACGATCGCCTCGCCCTCTTCGATGCCGAGCTTCTGCAGCATGCCGTCGATGCGCTCGGAGCCGAAGATGCGCATCAGGTCGTCCTGCAGCGACAGGAAGAAGTGCGACCGGCCGGGGTCGCCCTGACGCCCGGAGCGGCCGCGCAGCTGGTTGTCGATGCGCCGGCTCTCGTGCCGCTCGGTGCCCACGACGAAGAGGCCGCCGGCGTTCTTGGCGATCTCCTTCTTGACCGCGATCTCGGCCTTGATCTCCTCGATCCGCCGCTCGCGCTCCTCGGGATCGTCGACGCCCGCAAGCTCGCGCTCGATGCGCATCTCGAGATTGCCGCCGAGCTGGATGTCGGTGCCGCGGCCCGCCATGTTGGTCGCGATCGTCACCGCGCCCGGCACGCCGGCGTCAGCGACGATGTGCGCCTCCTGCTCGTGGTAGCGGGCGTTCAGCACCTGGTGCGGGATTTTGGCGCGGGTGAGCGCCTCGGACAGCTGCTCGGACTTTTCGATCGAGGTGGTGCCCACGAGGATCGGCTGCTGACGCTCGCGGCAATCGCGGATCAGCTCGATGATCGCGGTCTCCTTCTCGGCGGCGGTCCGGTAGACCTCGTCATGATCGTCGATGCGCGCGACCGGGAGGTTGGTCGGAATCTCGACCACTTCGAGCCCGTAGATGTCGAGCAGCTCCTCGGCCTCGGTCAGGGCCGTGCCGGTCATGCCCGACAGCTTGTAGTACATCCGGAAGTAGTTCTGGAACGTGATCGAGGCCAGCGTCTGGTTCTCGGGCTGGATCTTGACCCGCTCCTTGGCCTCGAGCGCCTGGTGCAGCCCCTCGGAATAGCGCCGCCCCGGCATCATGCGGCCGGTGAACTCGTCGATGATGACCACCTCGTCGCCGCGGACGATGTAGTCCTTGTCCTTCTGGAACAGCTTGTGGGCGCGCAGCGCCTGATTGACGTGGTGGACGACGGTGACGTTCTCGACGTCGTAGAGGTTGTCGCCCTTCAGCAGGCCTGCCTCTTCGAGCATCCGCTCGATATGCTCGTTGCCCGCCTCGGTCAGGGTCGCGGTGCGCTGCTTCTCGTCGACCTCGTAGTCCTCGGCGACGAGCCGCGGCACGAACGCGTCCACCGCCACATAGAGTTCGGAACGATCCTCCATCGGACCGGAAATGATGAGCGGCGTGCGCGCCTCGTCCACCAGGATCGAGTCGACCTCGTCGACGATCGCGTAGGCATGGCCACGCTGGACCATCGCGCGCACGTCGTACTTCATGTTGTCGCGCAGATAGTCGAAGCCGAGCTCGTTGTTGGTCGCGTAGGTGACGTCGCAGGCGTAGGCCTCGCGGCGCTGGTCGTCGTCGAGGCCGTGGACGATGACGCCGACCGACAGGCCGAGGAAGCCATGCACGCGGCCCATCCAGCCGCTGTCGCGCTGGGCCAGATAGTCGTTGACGGTGACGACGTGCACGCCCTTGCCGGCGAGCGCGTTCAGATAGGTGGGCAGCGTGGCGACCAGCGTCTTGCCCTCGCCGGTCTTCATCTCGGCGATGCGGCCTTCATGCAGCGTGATGCCGCCCATCAGCTGCACGTCGAAATGGCGCTGGCCGAGCACCCGCTTCGCGGCCTCGCGGACCACGGCGAATGCGGGAACCAGAAGGTCGTCGAGAGTCTTGCCGTTCGCGAGCTGCTCGCGGAACTCCGACGTCTTGGCGCGCAGCTGCTCGTCAGTCAGAGCCGAAATCTCGGGCTCGAGCGCGTTGATCTCGGCTACGCGTGACCTCATGGCCTTGATGCGCCGCTCGTTGGATGAGCCGAACAGGCGTCGGGCGAGACCGCCGAACATGGGCAAATTCCTCGATGGACGCGGACCTCAGGGCGCGAAAGGCGCCGGCTCCGGTCGGGTCCGGAGCCCGCTAGTCACCCCGAAATCTGTTCTTTTTCGAGGCGATGATCACGCGGCGTAGACCAGCGACCGAGATAAGAGGGGGCCGGAGGGTTGTCAATGCGGGGCCTTTCCGACACATTCCCGCGCCGTCGGGGCGCGAAGACGCCAAAACGGATGGTGTTCATGACATTTTCTGCACTGTGGAGCCGGCGCGGACACGCGCTTGGAGCGGCGCTCGCCCTCACGCTGGCGGCGGCCTCTCCGGCTTTGTGCCAAACGCCTCCCGCCCCGGCCGCGGCCGACGCCAAGGAGGCACCCAAACAGGATCCGTCCACGGTGCTCGCCAAGGTCGACGGCGAGGAGATCACGGCCGGCGACGTCGCCGTGGCGAGCGAGGATCTCGAGCAGTCGATGTCCTCGATGACGGAGCCGCAGCGCAGGGACTACGCGCTGAACTACCTCATCGACCTCAAGCTCGCCGCCCGCGCCGCCGAGAAGGACAAGCTGGGCGACAGCGACGAGTTCAAGAAGCGGCTCGCCTATCTCAAGGACCGCGCTTTGATGGAGGAACTGCTCCAGCGCGAGGCCAAGGCCGCTGTCACCGACGAACGGCTGCATAAACTATATGATGAGACGGCGAAGAACCTGAAGCCGGAAGAAGAGGTCCACGCCCGCCACATCCTGGTGAAGACCGAGGATGAGGCGAAGAAGGTCGAGGAGCGGCTCGCCAAGGGCGAGGACTTCGCGAAGGTGGCGAACGAGGTTTCGATCGATCCGGGTTCGGCGAAGCAGGGCGGCGACCTCGGCTTCTTCGCCCGCGGCCAGATGGTGCCGGCGTTCGAGGAGACCGCTTTCAAGCTTGAGCCGGGCAAGGTCTCGGACCCGGTCAAGACCCAGTTCGGCTATCACGTCATCAAGGTCGACGAGAAGCGCACCCGCCCGATCCCGCCGTTCGAGCAGGTCCGGCCGCAGATCGAGAATTACGTGGTGCGAACCGCGCAGCAGGACCTCGTGCTGAAGCTGCGCAACGACGCCAATGTCGAGCGCACCGACGCCGGCAAGCCGCTGGCGCCGCCGGTTCCGCTTCCGGGCGCCGATGGCGCGGAGGCCGCTCCGCAGCCCGACGCGCCGAAGTAAGCGCCGGTCCGGCCGGCAGGCTGCGAGCGGCAAGCTTCGCGTCCCGGCCCCGCCAGGGGCCGGCTGAGGCGGCGCCCGAAGACGCCGCCGTCTTCCTGTCTCTCGGCGCGATCTCGATCGGGGTCGAATGCGAGCGCCGAGCCAAAGCAACGGACTTTCCATGTCCTCCGCAGTCTCGCCGCTTGCGCCGAAATCCCTGCCGAGCCTGCCCGGCGTCGCCGGCGTGAAGCTCGCGACGGCGGAGGCCGGCATCCGTTACGCCGGCCGGACGGACGTGCTCCTCGCAAGCTTTGCGCCCGGAACCGCGGTCGCAGGCGTGTTCACCAAATCGCGCTGCCCCTCTGCGCCCGTCGAATGGTGCCGAGAGCGGCTCGGCGGCGGACGCATCCGCGCCCTTGTCGTCAACTCCGGCAACGCCAACGCCTTCACGGGCGCGAACGGCCGCGCGGCCACGAAGCTCACCGCCGAGCTCGCGGCCAAAGCGCTCGGCTGCTCCGAGGACGAGATCTTCCTCGCCTCGACCGGAGTGATTGGCGAGCCGCTCGACGCGACCAAGTTCGGCGCGGTGATGGGCAGTCTCGTGGCGCGCGGCGAGGAGGGCGCCTGGGAGGCGGCGGCGCGCGCAATCATGACCACCGACACCTTCCCGAAGCTCGCGACCCGCACCGCCGAGATTGGCGGCCGCACGGTCACGATCAACGGCATCGCCAAGGGCGCAGGCATGATCGCGCCCGACATGGCGACGATGCTGGCCTTCGTGGCGACTGATGCGGCGATCGCGCCCGACGCGCTGCAGGCGATTCTGGCCGGGGCGGCGGAGCGCTCGTTCAACTGCGTCACCGTGGACGGCGACACTTCGACCTCCGACACCCTGCTCGCCTTTGCGACCGGCGCCGCAGGGCACCCGGAGATCTCCGACCCGAGCGACCCGGCGCTCACGGGATTTGCGGCGGCGTTCGAGAGCCTGCTGGTCGAACTCGCGCAGTTCGTCGCCCGCGACGGCGAAGGCGCGCGCAAATTCGTCACCGTCGAGGTGGCGGGCGCCGAGAGCGACGCTTCGGCGCGCAAGATCGCGCTTTCGATCGCGAACTCGCCGCTGGTCAAGACCGCGATCGCCGGCGAGGACGCCAATTGGGGCCGGGTGGTCATGGCCGTGGGCAAGGCCGGCGAGCCGGCCGACCGAGACCTGCTCTCGATCCGCTTCGGCGACCTCCGGGTGGCGCATCGCGGGGCGCGCGACCCGGATTACGATGAAGCGACGGCTTCCGCCTATATG
Organism: Hansschlegelia sp.; assembly: GCF_035538955.1. Lineage (NCBI taxonomy): Bacteria > Pseudomonadati > Pseudomonadota > Alphaproteobacteria > Hyphomicrobiales > Methylopilaceae > Hansschlegelia > Hansschlegelia sp. Next base: position 19,716 of record NZ_DATLJK010000011.1, on the reverse strand, counting down.
AAGCGCGAGGAGATCGTGATCGGCGTCGACCTCGGCCTCGGACAGGGCAAGGCCCGTGTTTGGACCTGCGACCTGACCGAAGGCTACATCTCCATCAACGCCGACTACCGCTCGTGAAGCCGAGTTTCGTCCGGGGCGGGTCGTGACCGGCGCCACCGGCGCTCCCCGGCTAGTTCTCGTTGTCGCCTGTGCGCTCGTCGACGCGGACGGGCGGGTGCTGATCACCCAGCGGCCAGAGGGCAAGGCGCTCGCCGGCCTCTGGGAATTTCCCGGGGGCAAGCTCGAGCCCGGCGAGCGGCCCGAACAGGCCCTCATCCGCGAGCTGGCTGAAGAACTCGGCGTCACGGTCAAGGAGCCGTGCCTGGCGCCGCTGACCTTCGCAAGCCACGCCTACGAGACGTTTCACCTGCTGATGCCGCTCTATGTCTGCCGCCGCTGGGACGGGGTGGTGCAGGGCCTCGAGGGGCAGGCGACGCGCTGGGCGCGGCCGGAGCGGCTGCGCGATTATCCGATGCCGCCGGCCGACGAGCCGTTGATCGCGCACCTCATCGACCTGCTCTGACGTTCGGTTAGCCGTTCGGACCGATCTCCTTCACGCCCAGCGCGTCCGCGAGTCTGGCGCGCGCGCTGCCGGGGCGCAGCGGCTGCTGCTGTCCGGGATCCGGCGCCCAGCCTGACAGCCAGACGATTTCGAACGTCGCCCGAACCCGCCCGTCGGGATCTGCGAAGCGGCCCGCATAGATCTCCAGGGCGCGCGCCAGGGTCGAACGGCGCAGCGGCGCGCGACGGCGTTCGATCAGGACGTTCGTCGCGCCCCAAGCGCGCAGCTCGGTCATCAAGGCGACCGGGTGGTCGTAGCGCACGATCACCCGGTCGACATCCGTCACCGGCAGCGCAAAGCCTGCGCGCTGTAGCAGCCCGCCGAGCCCCCGGACGTCCGCGAACGGCAGAACGCGCGGGCTGACGCCGCCCTCCGTCTCAGCCTCGGCTGCGGCAAAAGACTGGCGGAGCTCGCTCAGCGTTTCGCCGCCGAGCAGCGCCGCAAGGAACAGCCCGTCCGGCCGCAGGGCGCGTCGCGCTTGCGCCAACAGTCCCGGAAGGTCGTCGGCGAACTGAAGCGCGAGCGACGAGACGATGAGGTCGAGGCTTTCGGCGCGGAGCGGCAGGGCGTCCGGATCGCAGACGACCGACGTAAGCGGGCCAGGCTCCGGCGAGGTCCGGAACGCCGCGCCCTGCGGGTTTCCTCGTCGCAGGAGCCGGATGATCTCCTCTCCGGAGCTCGCGAGATCGAGCGCGACCGGGAACGGCCGAAGCGTGACGGCGAGGCGATCCCAGGCGTCCTCGGCGACGCGGGCGCGCAGAAAGTCCGGTCCGCCGCCGGCGCCGGCGCGACGCCGGCGAAGCCGGAGGGCGGTTCGATCGATCAGACGGTGCGGCTCGGCCATGGCGGTCAGATCATCGCTCCCGCCGCCCGGCGCAAGCTGCTCGTCAGGCGCCCTTCGCTTCGACGCGGGGATGCGCCCGGCGCTCTCGGTCCTCGAGCCGCCGTTCCGCCTCGACCATATAGTCGCGGGCGAGCGGCAGGGCGTCGACGCTCCGGCTCAGCTGCACCTGGAACACCATGTGTTTGCCGTAGCGGAAGCTGAACTCGCTGACGAGCAGATAGAACTCCCACATGCGGCAGAACCGTTCGCCGAGCAGCGCCTTGGCCTTGTCGCGGTTCGCCGCGAAGCGGTCGCCCCAGGCGAGCAGCGTCTCGGCGTAGTGCAGCCGCCAGATCTCGATGTCGTCGATCCAGAGCTTCGAGCCCTCGATGGCGGCTGTCGCCTCCGAGAGGGCCGGCGCATAGCCGCCCGGGAAGATGTACTTCTTGATCCAGGCGCCCGTGGAGCCCGGGCCGCCCTTGCGGCCGATCGAGTGCAGCAGCGCGACGCCGTCCTCGGTGAGCAGCTGTCGCACCTTCTCGAAGAAGGCCGTAAAATTCGCCAGGCCGACATGCTCGAACATGCCGACCGAGACGATGCGGTCGAACTTGCCCGTGACCTCGCGGTAGTCGCGCAGTTCGAACCGGACGCGGTCCGACAGTCCGCGCTCCGCCGCCCGCTGCGTGGCGAGCGCGTGCTGTTCGGTCGAAAGCGTCACGCCGAGCACTTCGACGTCGCAGGCCTCGGCGAGATAGATCGCCATCGATCCCCAGCCCGAGCCGATGTCCAGCACCTTCTGGCCCGGCTTGAGATCGAGCTTCGCCGCGATGTGACGGAGCTTGTTGACCTGCGCCTGCTCGAGCGTGTCGTCGGCGGAGCGGAAATAGCCGCAGGAGTAGTTGAGCCCCTCGTCGAGGAACAGGCGGTACATCTCGTTCGAGAGATCGTAATGCGCCTCGACGTTCTTTTTCGAGCGTCTGACGTCGTTCTTCGGCGCGAAGCGCCGCATGCGCTTGATCCAGCCGCGCAGCGTCCGCTGGATCGGCTGGGCCCGTAGGCTGGTCCGGTTGACGGCGTAGAGCGTGAGCAGGTCGCGCAGCGTGCCCTGCTCGATGGTCAGCCGGCCGTCCATATAGGCTTCGCCCGTATGGAACTCGGGGTTCAGCAGCAACTGCCGGTGCAGCTTGGTGTCATGCAGCTTGACGGTGACGGCGGGGCCAGGCGCGCCGCTCAGGACATGGCGGCGGCCCTTGCCGTCGATGATGGTGAGCGATCCAACGCGGATGAAGTCGCCGAGGATCGAGTTCAGAACTGGCATTGACGGCTCCGAGGCGGCGTGCGGACATCTCGTTTAGTGCAGCGCGAGCCGAGTTGCGATGCCCTTTGAAGCGCCTGTGCTGTTGCAAGCGTCTTCCGCTGTTCGGGCGATGTCATTCGCCCGCGCGGCTGCGGCGCGCGCTGCGAGCGCGGCGCTCGATTTCGCGGTCCCGCCGCAATGCCTCGCCTGCGCGAAGCCTGTCACAAACGCGGGCGGCGTCTGCGCGGGCTGCTGGAGCAGGCTCGGCCTGATCGAGCGCCCGTTCTGCGAGCGGCTCGGGACGCCGTTCCCCGCCGATTACGGGCCCGGTCTGCTGTCCCCCGCCGCGATCGCCAGGCCGCCGGCCTATGACCGCGCCCGGGCGGCGGCGCGCTTCGACGGCGTCGCCCGGGAACTCGTCCACCGCCTGAAATACGCCGACGGAGCCCACCTGGCCCGGCCGCTCGGCGCGATGATGGCGCGGGCGGGCCACGAGTTGCTGTCGGGCGAGCCGCTGCTGCTGCCGGTGCCGCTGCATCGCCTCCGGCTCTGGACGCGGCGGTTCAATCAGGCGGCGTTGCTCGCCCGCGCGGTCGCCCGGACCTCCGGAGCGACGCTTCGCACGGACCTTCTGATCAGGCGCAAGCGCACGGCGCCCCAGGTCGGTCTGAGCGCCGCCCAGCGGGCGCAGAACCTCGCCGGCGCCTTCAGCCTCGCGGAAGGCGCGTCCGCGGCTCTCGCCGGCAGGGCGGTGGTTCTGGTCGACGACGTGCTGACGACAGGGGCAACTGTCGACCGGCTCGCGCGGCTTGTCCGGCGCGCAGGTGCGGCCAGCGTCGACGTGCTGGTGTTCGCGCTGGTTGTGAAGGACGGCTGACGTTCTATATCGTCCAGGCTCCGATCCGCTCCCAGAGGCGCCCATGCCGTCCGTGACGATCTTCTCGCGGTCCACCTGTCCGTATTGCGACATGGCCAAGGACCTGCTCGACCGGAAGGGCGTCTCCTTCGAGGAGATCGACATCGGCCGTGAGCCGGCGCGGCGCGCCGAGATGATCTCGCGCGCCGGCGGACGCACGACGGTGCCGCAGATCTTCATAGACGGCCGCCATGTCGGCGGCTGCGACGACCTCTACGCGCTCGACCGCTCCGGCGGGCTCGACCCGCTGCTCGCGGCGTGACCGGTCCCATGACAAAGCGCACCTTCACGGCGGCCTGCGTTCAGATGCGGTCCGGCCGAACCGTCTCTAGGAATGTCGAGGAAGCGGTCCGGCTCATCGGCGAAGCCGTCGAGCAGGGCGCCGAGTACGTCCAGACGCCCGAGATGACGAACATCCTTGTCCGGTCGCGGGCGGAGCTGTTCGACGCCATCCTGCCCGAGGACGCCTGCCCGGCGCTCGCCGCCTTTCAGGAACTCGCGCGCGCAACCGGCATCCATCTTCACCTCGGCTCGCTTGCGATCCGGCTCGAAGGCGAACGCGCGGCGAATCGGAGTTTTCTTATTGATCCGGAGGGCGACATCATCGCCCGCTACGACAAGATCCACATGTTCGACGTCGACCTGCCGGACGGCGAGACCTGGCGCGAATCGGAGACCTATCGGCCCGGCGAGCAGGCGGTGACGGCCCGGCTTCCGTGGGGCGCCCTCGGAATGACCATCTGTTACGACGTCCGTTTCCCGACGCTGCACCGTGCGCTGGCGGAGGCCGGGGCGGAGGTGCTGGCCTCGCCGGCGGCCTTCACCAAGAAGACCGGCGAGGCGCATTGGCACATCCTGCTGCGCGCGCGGGCGGTCGAGACCGGCTCTTTCGTGGTCGCCGCGGCGCAGGGCGGCAAGCACGAGGACGGCCGCGAGACCTTCGGCCACAGCCTGATCGTAGACCCCTGGGGCCGCGTGCTCGCCGAAGCCGGCGACTCGCCGGGCGTCGTTCTCGCCGAAATCGATCTCGACAAGGCGCCGGAGATCCGGCGGCGCATCCCATCGCTTGAAAATGGCCGCCGCTTCAGCGTACTGCCGGTCTCCAACGAACCGACCCTTCTGCGCGACGCCGTCGGCGGCTGATTGATTCCGATGATCCGTTACGACCTCCTCTGCGGCGACGGCCACGGCTTCGACGCGTGGTTTCGCTCCGCGAGCGACTTCGACTCCCAGGAGGCGCGGGGCCTGCTGTCATGCCCCGCCTGCGGGTCTGTTGACGTTCGAAAGGCGCTGATGGCCCCGGCGCTCGCCTCCGCACGATCCCGCGGGGGCGACGAACCAGTGACGCCTGAAGCGGAGAGCCCACCCGTCTCGCTGGTCTCCGGCCGCGACGAAAAGCTCCGCGGACTGCTCCGTGAACTGAAGGCGCACGTCCGTCAGACGTCCGAGGATGTCGGCGAGCGGTTTCCCGAGGTCGCGCGGCAGATGCACGCGGAGGAGATCGAGCATCGGCCGATCCGCGGACGCGCGACCGCTCAGGAGGCGAAGGCGCTGCTCGAAGAAGGCGTCCCGGTCTATCCGCTTCCTGCCTTCCCCGAGGACGAAAACTGATCCGCCGCAGTCCCGCATCGGCTTGACTTCGTGTCGGAAATCGTTAGCTCAGCAAGTCGCTGCGCGGGCCTTCGGGAGCGCGGCTTCCACAGGACTTCGGACCTTCGATGTCAGACGACGACAGTAGTCGATTGACCGCGCCGTACGCGGCCGCTCGCGCCCAGCGCGCCTGATCGTCCGATCGGGCTCGCCCGCGACCGGCCCGTGCGGCCGGTCGGAAGAGGTGAGCCATGGCACTTCTCAAGCGTTTTATCGTACGTCCGCGCGCCGAGCGCGTGGCCGCGCCCGGCGAGATCGCGCGCAGCGAACATGGCACCGATCTGGTGATGATCGTGCTGCTCGGACTGATCTTCGCGCCGATCGTGGCGATGCATCTCGCCTTCGCATTCGGCGACGGCTCCGCTTCGGCGGCCCCGGCGCAGATCCAGCATCCGCAGGACGCCCGCTAAGCGGCGTCCGGACGCACGGCGGCGAGCGTGTAGTTGACCGCGAGGTCGGCGCTCGCCCCCCACGCGTTCCGGAGCGGGTTGAACTTCACGCCCCGCACGTCGGAGACCTCGAGGCCCGCCAAGCGGCATGCGCGCCCGAGTTCCTCAGGCGTCACGAACTTCTCGTAGGCGTGGGTTCCGCGCGGCAGCCACCGCAGCACATATTCCGCCCCGATGATGACCAGCGCATGCGCCACGAGCGTTCGGTTGATCGTCGAGAAGAGGGCGAGGCCCCCCGGCCGCACAAGCGAGGCCACCACGGCGACAAAGTCACGGACGCTCGTGACGTGCTCCACCACCTCCGAAGCGATGACGACGTCGAACAGGGCACCCTCCGCCGCAAGCTCTTCCGCCGTCGCCGCCCGATAGGCGATCTCGAGATCATGGTCGGCGGCATGCTTCCTGGCGGCGGCTATCAGATCAGGCGCCGGATCGATCGCCGTGACGTCAGCGCCGAGGCGCGTCAGCGGCTCGGCCAGAACGCCCGCCCCGCAGCCGACGTCGAGCAGCCGGAGTCCCTCGAGCGGCCGCATCGCGCGCGCGTCCCGGCCGAACCGGGCGGCGATCGCGTCCCGGAAAATCGCGACGCGCGCCGGATTGAAGCGGTGGAGCGGCTTCATCGGCCCGTCCGGGTCCCACCAGCGCGCCGCGAGCGCCTCGAAACGGGCGACCTCCTCGGCGTCGAGACTGGCGGAGTGGGCGCGGTCGGCCATGGCCATAAGCAGAGTTCCTGCGGCGTTGTGTCGGCGGAGGGGCTTGGCTATCTATACGCGCCTTTTCGGCCGGCGGCTTAACTCCGCCCGCCGGTCCGACCTCGCTGAAAGCCGCATTCCCGCCATGTCCCGCATCGTCATGAAGTTCGGCGGCACCTCCGTCGCGAACGTCGAACGCATCCGCAACGTCGCGCAGCACGTCAAGCGGGAGGTCGACGCCGGGCATGAGGTGGCCGTGGTGGTCTCCGCCATGGCGGGGGCGACGAATCAGCTGGTGAGCTGGACGCGCGAAGCCTCGCCGATCCACGACGCGCGCGAATATGACGCGATCGTCTCTTCGGGCGAGCAGGTGACCTCCGGCCTGCTGGCGATCGCCCTGCAGGCGATCGGGGTTCCGGCGCGCTCCTTCCAGGGCTGGCAGATCCCGCTGCGGACCGACGGGGCGCATGGCTCCGCCCGCATCGCTTCGATCGAGGGCGAGTCGCTTGTCTCCCGCATGACCGACGGCCAGGTTCCGGTGATCGCGGGCTTTCAGGGCATCGCGCCGGACAACCGCATCGCGACGCTCGGGCGCGGCGGCTCGGACACGAGCGCGGTCGCGGTGGCGGCCGCCGTGAAGGCGGACCGCTGCGACATCTATACGGACGTCGACGGCGTCTACACGACCGACCCGCGGATCGTGCCGCAGGCGCGGCGGCTCGATCGCATCGCGTTCGAGGAAATGCTCGAAATGGCGTCGCTCGGCGCCAAGGTTCTCCAGGTGCGCTCGGTCGAGATGGCCATGGTGCACAAGGTGCGCGTCTTCGTGCGGTCGAGCTTCGACGCGCCCGACGCCCCCCAGACCGGACCGGGCGGCCTGCCGCCGGGAACTCTCATCTGCGACGAGGAAGAGATCGTGGAACAGCAGGTCGTCACCGGCATCGCCTACACCAAGGACGAGGCCCAGATCACGCTCCGCCGAGTCGAGGACCGGCCCGGCGTCGCCGCCGGCGTGTTCGGCCCGCTGGCCGAGGCGTCGATCAATGTCGACATGATCGTCCAGAACATCTCCGAGGACGGCAAGACGACCGACATCACCTTCACGCTGCCGACCTCCGACCAGGCGCGCGCGATCGACATCCTCAACGCCAGAAAGTCCGAGATCGGCTTCGCCGGCCTGAACACGCAGGCCGACGCCTGCAAGGTCTCGGTGATCGGCATCGGCATGCGCAGCCACGCCGGGGTCGCAGCCCAGGCGTTCCAGGCGCTCGCCAAACGGGGCGTGAACATCCGCGCGATCACCACCTCCGAGATCAAGATCTCGGTGCTGATCGATGCGGCCTATGCCGAGCTTGCCGTGCGAACGCTGCATTCGCTATACGGGCTGGACAAGGCCTGAGAGTCACAGGTCTTTCGGGCGCGCGAGGGCGACCCACAGGGCGGTTGAGGCGGGGGAGCTCCCTCCATCCGGAGAGCGGAAGATGCGAGGCGCGTATGGCGGCCCGCGCGTGCTTTTGCGCCGGCTGCGCGAGGTCATGGCTGAGCCGGTCGCGGCCCAGGAGCGTCTCGATCGCATCGTCGTCCTGATCGCAGCGAACATGGTCGCCGAGGTCTGCTCGGTCTATGTGCTGCGCACCGACGGCGACCTTGAGCTCTACGCCACCGAGGGTCTGAACCGCGCGGCCGTGCATCGCACCACGATGCACAAGGGCGAGGGCCTCGTCGGCCTCGTCGCCGACGAAGCCGAACCGGTCAACCTGTCCGACGCGCAGTCGCATCCCGCCTTCTCCTACAAGCCGGAGACGGGCGAGGAGATCTATCACTCGTTCCTGGGCGTGCCGATCCTCAGGGCCGGCAACACGCTCGGCGTGCTGGTCGTCCAGAACAAGTCGCACCGGACCTATTCGGACGAGGAGATCGAGGCGCTCCAGACCACCGCGATGGTGATCGCCGAGATGATCGCGAGCGGCGAGCTCGCCGGCGTCGGCGAGGGGTTCGAGCCCGCGGGTCGGCGGCCGGCGCATGCGACCGGCGTCGCCCTTTCGGAAGGCATCGGTCTCGGCCATGTCGTGCTGCACGAGCCGCGCGTCGTGGTGAAGAAGCTGATCGCCGAGGATTCGGCGGCGGAGCTCAAGCGCCTGGAAGCCGCGCTGAAGGGCCTGCGCGCGTCGATCGACGTCATGATCGACGAGGGTGATTTCGCCCGCACCGGCGAGCATCGCGACGTGCTCGAGGCGTTCCGCATGTTCGCGAACGATCGCGGCTGGGGCCGCAGGCTTCAGGAGGCGGTGCTGACGGGCCTCACCGCCGAGGCCGCAGTCGAGCGCGTCCAGTCCGACACGCGCGCCCGGATGCAGCGCCAGACCGATCCCTATCTGCGCGAGCGCCTCCACGACCTCGACGATCTGGCCAACCGCCTGCTGCGCGAGCTGGTCTCCCCCGGCAAGGGGATGATCCCGGAGACCACGCAGCTGCCCGAGAACGCGATTCTGGTGGCGCGCTCGATGGGGCCTGCGGCGTTGCTGGACTATGACCGCACGCGGCTGCGCGGCCTCGTACTGGAAGAGGGCTCGACCTCCAGCCACGTCGTGATCGTGGCGCGGGCGCTTGGCATCGCCGCCGTCGGGCAGATCGAGAATGCGAGCGGGCTGGTCGAGAGCGGCGACGCCATCATCGTCGACGGCGTGTCGGGCGAGGTCCACGTTCGGCCGACGAGCGACGTCGAGCGCGCCTATGTGGACAAGGTCCGGTTCCGCGCCCGTCGCCAGGAGCAGTACCGCGCGCTGCGCGACCGGCCGTCGCAGACGAGCGACGGCGCCAAGGTCTCGCTGATGCTGAACGCGGGCCTTCTCGTCGACCTGCCGCATCTCGCCGAGACCGGCGCAGCCGGCATCGGCCTGTTCCGCACCGAGCTCCAGTTCATGGTGGCCGCCTCGATGCCGCGCACCGCCGCGCAGCAGCAGCTCTATCGCGCGGTGCTGGACGCGGCCGACGACAAGCCGGTGACCTTCCGAACGCTCGATGTGGGGGGTGACAAGATCCTGCCCTACATGCGGGCGGAGCCCGAGGAGAATCCCGCCCTCGGCTGGCGGGCGATCCGGCTCGGCCTCGACCGGCCGGCCTTGCTCCGGACGCAAATCCGCGCCTTGCTGAACGCGGCCGGCGGCCGCGACCTGAAGATCATGTTCCCGATGGTGGCCTGCGTCACAGAATTCGACGCCGCGCGCGACATCGTTCGTCGCGAGCATGCGCGGCTCGTGCGCCACGGCCACCCGGTGCCGTCGTCGCTGGCGCTCGGGGTGATGATCGAGGTGCCGTCGCTGCTGTTCCAACTCGATGAGATATTGGAGCGCGCCGATTTCCTCTCGGTCGGCTCGAACGACCTGATGCAGTTCCTGTTTGCGGTCGACCGCGGCAATGGCCGGGTCGCGAGCCGGTTCGATCCGCTCAGTCCGGCCTTTCTGCGAACGCTTGCGCACGTCGCCAGCAAAGCGAACGAGGCGGGCCGGCCGGTGACGCTCTGCGGCGAGATAGGCGCCCGGCCGCTCGAAGCCATGGCGCTCATCGGCCTCGGTTATCGGGCGCTGTCGATGTCCCCGGCCGCCATCGGCCAGGTCAAGGCGGCTCTGCTCGATCTCGACGCCGGCGAGATCACTGCGTTCATTCAGCCGCTGCTGGCGCGGCGGGACGGCGCAGGATCGCTCCGCGCCGACCTCCGCGAGTTTGCGGCCAAGAAGAATCTCCAGGTCGAAACGTGAGCGCCGGACTTCCAGAAGAGCGGCTTGAGGCCGTGCTCGAGCGATTCGCCGTCGTCGAAAACGCATTGGGCGAAACGACGGACGGCGAGACGCTGGCGCGGCTCGGTCGCGAGCGCGCCGAGCTCGAACCGGTCGTGGAGGCGATCCGGGCGTTGCGCGCGACCGACGCCGAGCTCATCGATCTCGGAAAGCTGATCGAAGACGCCGCGACCGACCCCGAGATGCGGGCGCTGGCCACAGCCGAGCAGGAGGAGGCCCGCGCGCGGCGGGACGCGGCGGTCGACGCGCTGCAGATCGAGCTGCTTCCGAAGGACGCCGCTGACGCCCGCGGCGTCATCCTTGAGGTGCGCGCGGGGACCGGCGGCGACGAGGCTGCGCTGTTCGCCGGCGATCTGTTTCGCATGTATCAGCGCTACGCGGACTCTCAGGGCTGGCGGGTCGAGGTGCTGACCGCGAGCGAAGGGACGGCGGGCGGCTTCAAGGAGATCGTCGCCAAGATCGACGGAGCGGGCGTGTTCGGCCGGCTGAAGTTCGAGTCGGGCGTGCACCGCGTTCAGCGCGTGCCGGCGACGGAAAGCTCCGGTCGCATACATACCTCGGCCGCGACCGTCGCGGTGTTGCCGGAGGCGGAGGAAGTGGACGTCGCGCTCGACGATTCCGATCTGCGCTTCGATGTTTTCCGGGCCTCGGGAGCCGGCGGGCAGCACGTCAACAAGACCGAGTCGGCGGTGCGCGTGACTCACATCCCGACCGGACTGGCCGTCGCGGTGCAGGACGAACGCTCCCAGCACCGCAACCGTGCGCGCGCGCTCGAACTGCTGCGCGCGAAGCTGTTCGACATCGAGCGTGAGCGGATCCACGGCGCCCGCGCCGACGCGCGGCGCGGCCAGATCGGAAGCGGAGACCGGTCAGAACGCATCCGCACCTACAATTTCCCGCAAGGGCGGGTGACCGATCACCGCATCGGTCTGACGCTTCACAAGCTCGACGCAGTCATGGAAGGCGAGGCGCTGGGCGAGATCATCGACGCTCTGGCCGCAGAGCAGAGGGCGCGGCTGCTCGCCGCGGAAGACGAGGCGGCGTGACGAGAAGCGAGGCGGTTCGCTCGGCCGCCGCGAGGCTCCGCCGCGCTCGTCTGGACGCGCCGGAACTCGACGCCCGTCTTCTGGCGCAGGCCGCGTTCGGCATCGACCTTGCGCAGCTTGTCGCGCGTGGTCCGGACCCGGCCGACCCGTCTGAACTGGCGCGGCTCGAGGAGATGCTTGAGAGGCGCCTTCGGGGAGAGCCGATCGACAGGATTCTCGGGGTCCGGGAATTCTGGGGCATGCCGTTCCGGCTGACGCCCGACACGCTGTCTCCGCGTCCCGACACGGAGACCGTGGTGGCGGCCGCGCTCGAGGCGATCGCGCCGCGGCGCGGGCCGTTGTCGATCCTGGATCTCGGCGTCGGCAGCGGATGCCTTCTGCTTGCGCTTCTGAGCGAGCGGCCGGACGCCTGGGGGCTGGGCGTGGACCGCTCGCCGGGCGCAGCGGCTGCGGCCCGGGCCAACGCGGCGGCGCTTGGTCTTCTGCAGCGCGCGAGCTTCCTCGTCGGCGACTGGGCGGCGGCGCTCGAGCGGCGCTTCGATCTGGTCGTTTCGAACCCGCCCTATATTCCGCGGTCCGAGATCGCTCGGCTCGCGCCAGAGGTCGCCCGGCACGATCCGCTTCTTGCCCTCGACGGAGGCGCGGACGGCCTCGCCGCTTACGCTACGATCTTGCAGGACGCGCCGCGGCTTCTCGCCGAGGGAGGCGTTCTGGCGATGGAGCTCGGCGCCGGCCAGAGCGCCGATGTGACAGGCCTGGCGCGCGAAGCCGGCTTCGGGACGCTCGGCCTAGCCGACGATCTCGCAGGGATTCCCCGCGCGATCGTTCTGAGCCGGGCGTAGCCCCACGCAGGCTTGTCGGCAAAAAGACCTTGGAATCCGTTGGCGCGGCGTCTATGTTCAGCACCGGAATCATCCGACGCCCATCGCGCCTGCTGGCGTGACAGTGAGCGACGGATGGATGGTTTCAGTGCTTCGTTGATCCGGCCGATGGTCGCGACGGGCTCTGAAAGATCGACGCACAGCTTCGATCATGCCGGGTCTTCAGCGGGCTTCGTGCTCCCGCAGTAGAGCCTGACGCCGGTGGCTTGGCGCGCCCCTTCTGGGACGTGCGGAGTTTCGGCGCAGCTGGCGTGTGGCGGACGACGCGGACGGTCGCTCCCGGCCCGAAGGGCCATCACAGCAAGACGAGTGTTGATCTTGAACCCCATGAGGCAAGGACAGTCGAAGCGGATGCGGGGACGCGGCCGCGGCGGTGGTGGGGGCGGCGGCGGCGGCGGGGGAGGCGGCAAGGGCCCGAACCCGCTGACGCGCAGCTACGAGTCGAACGGGCCCGACGTTAAGATTCGCGGGACCGCGGCCACCATTGCGGACAAGTACGTTCAGCTTTCCCGCGATGCGCTTACGTCCGGCGATCCGGTCGCGGCGGAGAACTATCTCCAGCACGCCGAGCACTATTACCGCCTTCTGGCGGCTGCTCAGGCGCAGTATCAGCCGCACCAGACCTTCGTACGCGCCGACGCCGACGACTTCTCCGATTTCGAAGGGGATGAAGAGGGCGGCGAAGGCGAGGGCGGCGGCCAGGCGAACGGCCACGAGAACGGCCAGCCGGCGGCGGCGCAGAATGGCGGCCAGCAGGGCGGCGGCAATCCTCAGCAGCGGTTCCAGCCCAATCGGCCTAACAACGGTTATCAGCAGGGCGGCCGCGAGGGCGAACCCCGCCGAAATGACCGCAACGACCGGCGCGACCGTCCCGACAACCGCTTCGACCGCAACGATCGTCCCGAGAACCGGGGCGAGCGCGGCCAGGAGCGCAATGACCGCGGCGAGCGGCAACCGCGGCCGGAGCGGCAGGACGATCAGCCGCCGTTCGTGAGCGAGCTCCCCGCCTTCATCACCGGAGATGCGCCCGCGGTTGCGGCTGAGGCGCCGGCTGAGCGGCCGATGCCTGAGCCTGTGGTGACCGAAGCCGCCGCCCCTGGGGCTGCGGCCGGCGAACAGTTCGGCGCTGAGGGCGATGCGTCCTCCGACGAGGCGCGGGCGCCGTCGCGCGGCAGGCGTCGCCGCTACGGCCGATATGGTCGTGGCGCTGCTTCGGGCGAAGACGGAGCCGGCGAAGAAAACGCCCCTGCGGCGTCGGACGCTCCTTCGGAGTAATCCCGAGGCTTCAAACCTGACTGAAAAGAGCCGGAGCGGTCGCCGCTCCGGCTCTTTTCATTTGGAGCCCTCAGACGAGCGTGACGACCGCGCCTGCTTCCAGGCGGCCGGGCGAGACGACTTCCGCATAGACCCCGCAGTCGGCATGGCCGAGGCGCTTCTGCAGCCTCGCGGGAATCGGCAGGTCGCGGCGTGCGGTCGCGGGATCGACCTCGACCGCGGCGCATCGCACGGTGCGCTGGACGACCCGCAATTCGACCTCTCCGATCCTGAGCGTCCGGCCGACCCAGTCGAGCTCCTGCCATGGCGCGAAACCCTCGATCTCGAGATTGCCGCGAAATCGCAGCGGATCGACCGGCGCGTCCATCATCTCGCCGATCGCCCCAACGCTCGCGCGGTTGATGATCGAGAGCACGCCACGCGCCGTGTCCGAAAATGTGTGGCCCTCCGGGGCGGGAAGCAGCCTCAGCGGCCCCCGCGCCTCTTCGCCCATGAAGCCGGTGAGCCAGGCTTCGAGCTCGGCGCGACCGTCCTCCGACCACAGGTCGAAACTGAGATCTTCGGAAGCCTGCCTGATCGACAGCAGACCCGCGCCGGCGTCGTAGCGCGTCGAAAGCGCGGCGAGCCGGGCGTTCCTCATGAGGCAGAGGAAGCGGGTCTTTGGGATCTTGGAAGGCTTCGCCGGGTCGAAGCCGGACGGACCGTTCTCAACCGCGAAGGCCCGATCGCCCACGATGGGACGGCCGACCTCGGCCGGAGCCGAAGCGAGATCCTCGGGCGAAAGCCCCTTCACCGGAAAACGTCTGATGGCCGTGACCCGGCCCGTGCTCTCATTCATCTCGGCTCTTGATCGCTGTCAATGATTTGCGGCCTGAAAGGGCTACCATCCTCTTTTGTGGCCGATGGGCAACACCATATCGGCTGGAGGAGCTCGCCAAGGGGGCTCTGGGCGTCGCAAGCGGCGCCGGGATGGGGCGCCGACCGGCGATCGGTCGCCGGCCGCGGAGGCCCGAAGGGCAGCGGCGCTGTCGGCGTGCTCGAGAGGAGACGGGAATGAATCCGGATATCTACACCGAACGTTTGAGAGGATTCCTCCAGGCCGCGCAGAGCGCGGCTGCGAGCGCGGGGCACCAGCAGCTTCTGCCGGAGCACGTGCTCAAAGTTCTTCTAGACGATCCCGAGGGGCTGGCGTCCGGGCTGATCGATCGCGCCGGCGGCCGCTCGGTCGACGCGCGCGCCGCCGTCGAGGCCGCGCTTCGCAAGGTTCCCACGGTGGGCGGATCGGGAGCGGGCAACATCTATCTCGCGCCTGCGACCGCGCGCGTGTTCACCTCCGCGGAGGAACTCGCGAAGAAGGCCGGCGATCAGTTCGTCACAGTGGAGCGGCTGCTGACGGCGCTTGCGGCCGAGAAGGACACAGAGGCCGGAAAGGCGCTCGCGGCGGCTGGCGTGACCCCTCAGTCGCTGAACAAGGCCATCGAGGAACTGCGGAAGGGCCGGACGGCCGATTCTGCGACCGCCGAAAACGCCTATGACGCGCTGAAGAAATACGCGCGGGACCTCACCGAAGCGGCGCGGGACGGCAAGCTCGATCCGGTGATCGGCCGGGACGAGGAGATTCGCCGCACCATCCAGGTCCTGTCCCGCCGCACCAAGAACAACCCGGTGCTGATCGGCGAGCCTGGCGTCGGCAAGACGGCGATCGTCGAGGGTTTGGCGCTCAGGATCATCAATGGCGACGTGCCCGAATCGCTGCGCGACAAGCGGCTGCTGGCGCTCGACATGGGCTCGCTGATCGCCGGCGCGAAATATCGCGGCGAATTCGAGGAGCGGCTGAAGGCCGTGCTGTCGGAGGTGCAGTCCGCCGCCGGCGGCATCATCCTGTTCATCGACGAAATGCACACGCTGGTCGGCGCGGGCAAGGCGGATGGCGCCATGGACGCGTCGAACCTGCTGAAGCCGGCGCTGGCGCGCGGCGAGCTGCATTGCGTCGGCGCGACCACGCTCGATGAATACCGAAAGCACGTCGAGAAGGACGCGGCGCTCGCGCGCCGCTTCCAGCCCGTGTTCGTGTCTGAGCCCACCGTCGAGGACACGATCTCGATCCTGCGCGGCATCAAGGAGAAGTACGAGCTGCATCACGGCGTGCGGATCGCCGACTCCGCGCTGGTCGCGGCTGCGACGCTGTCGAACCGCTACATCACGGACCGCTTCCTGCCAGACAAAGCGATCGACCTTGTGGATGAGGCGTCAGCGCGGCTCAGGATGCAGGTCGATTCGAAACCCGAGGAGCTCGACGAGCTCGACCGGCGAATCATCCAGCTCAAGATCGAGCGCGAAGCGCTGAAGAAGGAGACCGATGAGGCCTCCAAGGACCGGCTTCAGAGGCTCGAGAAGGAGCTGGCGGAGCTCGAGGAGGAGGCCGGAGCTCTGGAGACCCGCTGGCGGAACGAGAAGGACAAGCTCGGCCGCGCGCAGAAGCTCAAGGAGAGCCTCGATCAGGCGCGGATCGAACTCGAGCAGGCCCAGCGGCAGGGCAATCTCGCCCGCGCGGGCGAGCTCGCCTACGGGGTGATCCCGAAGCTCGAGCGCGAGCTGAAGGAGACCGAAGACGCCGGCGGCCCGACCTCCATGATGCAGGAGGTGGTCACTCCCGACTCGATCGCTCAGGTGGTGTCCCGCTGGACGGGCGTGCCGGTCGACAAGATGCTCGAGGGCGAGCGGGCCAAGCTGCTGCGCATGGAGGACGAACTCGCGAGGCGCGTCGTCGGCCAGGCTGAGGCGGTGCAGGCGGTCTCGACCGCGGTGCGTCGCGCGCGCGCCGGCCTGCAGGATCCGAACCGGCCGATCGGCTCGTTCATGTTCCTCGGGCCGACCGGCGTCGGCAAGACCGAACTCACCAAGGCGCTCGCCGCCTTCCTGTTTGACGACGACACCGCGATGGTGCGCATCGACATGTCGGAATACATGGAGAAGCACGCCGTCAGCCGCCTGATCGGCGCGCCTCCCGGCTATGTCGGCTACGAGGAGGGCGGGGCGCTGACCGAGGCGGTCCGGCGCCGTCCCTATCAGGTCGTGCTGTTCGACGAGGTCGAGAAGGCGCATCCGGACGTGTTCAACGTCCTGCTGCAGGTGCTCGACGACGGGCGGCTCACGGACGGGCAGGGGCGCACGGTCGATTTCCGCAACGTCCTGCTGGTGATGACGTCGAACCTCGGCTCCGAGTACCTCGTCAACCAGCCCGAGGGCGAAGACACCGATGCGGTGCGGGATCAGGTGATGGGGGTGGTGCGCGCGCATTTCCGCCCGGAATTCCTGAACCGGATCGACGACATCGTCCTGTTCCACCGGCTGAAGCGGGAGCAGATGGGCGCCATCGTGGACATCCAGCTCGGGCGGCTGCGCAAGCTGCTCGAGGACCGCAAGATCACCCTCGAGGTCGACGAGTCGGCGCGAGCCTGGCTCGCCGAGAAGGGGTACGATCCGGCCTATGGCGCGCGTCCGCTGAAGCGCGTCATCCAGAAATACGTGCAGGATCCGCTTGCGGAGCTGATTCTGGCGGGCGACGTGCGGGACGGCGACCATGTGCCGGTGACGGCCTCGGGCACCGGCCTGGTGATCGGGCGGCGCGCCGTGTCGGCTGCGGCCTGAGGAGCGGGCAGGGGCGGCGGGTTTCCCGCCGCCCCTGATCTCAGCCGCCGTTCTCGTTCGAAGCCGCCTTCGCCGCGGTTGCGGCGCCGCGACCGACCAGGCCGTCGATCCGCTCGCGTTCCTTCTCGAAGCCCGCCAGCAGTTCGCCGTCGAGTTCGCGGCCGCGCGGCAGCTTGATGGTCATCGGGTTCACGAAGCGCCCGTTGATCAGCACCTCGTAATGCAGGTGCGCTCCGGTCGACAGGCCGGTGGATCCGACATAGCCGACCACCTGACCCTGCTTCACGGGCGCCCCGGGTTTGATCCCGCGAGCGATGCCCGACATGTGGTTGTAGGTCGTCTCATAGCCGTTGGCGTGCTGGAGTCGGACCTGGCGGCCATAGCCGCTGGTCCAGCCGGCCTTCTCGACGGTGCCGTTTCCGGACGCCATGATTGGCGTTCCGACGGCGGCGGCCCAGTCGACGCCGGTGTGCATCTTGGAATAGCCAAGCACCGGGTGGCGCCGGAACCCGAAGCCCGAGCGCATCACGCCGCCATTCATGGGCTTCCGCATCAGGAACTTCTTCGCCGACTTCCCGCTCTCGTCGTAATAGTCGGTGAAGCCGTCGTCGTCGGTCTCGAACCGGTAGAACCGCCGCTCTTCGCCGCCGACGCGCAGCGACATGAGCGCCACCTCGCCGTCGCCGCCCTGTTCCTCAGGGTCGCAGTAAAACACCTCGAAGCTGTCGGTCGGGCCGACCGCCCTGTTGAAGTCGACGTCGTAGGAGACGATCCGGACCATCTCGTCGATGACCGGCTTCGGCACGTCGTTGCGCAGGGCGGCCTCATAGAGCCCGTTGTAGAGCCGCATCTTCTTGGCGCCGTTGGGCCGATCCTCGTCCTGCTCGTCGCCGCCCTCCTCGTCGAGGGCCGGTTCGTCGCCGAGGTCCGCAAGATCCGCGATCGGCACGTAGTCGCCCATGTCGGACAGCGCGACCGAACCGACATGGCCGCCATCGGCGTCGAACAGGCTGACGCGCACCGGCTGCAGCCGGTTCAGGCCGGGCGCGGCCGAGCGGCCCATCAGCACCCTCAGGCGTTGTCCGGCCGAGACGCTCGCGACGCCGTATCCGTCGCGGCCGGCGAATCGGGCGGCGATCTGGGCCGCGTCCTCCGGCGCGACGTCGGCGTCGCGCGTCAGCGCCTGGGCGAGCGGCCCGTCGGCCGTGACCGCCACCGTGTTCTCGCCGGGGGCCGCGGCGCCAGCGTCGTCCGGGGCGGACTTGGCGACCAGCGTCATGTTCGGCAGCGCGGCCCGTGCGTCGGCCGACGCCAGCACCGGTCCGGCGGCCTCGGCCGCATAGGCGAGACGGCTCTGCGCGCCGGGGGCCATCTGCGCCGGCTGATAGCGCGAGGCGAGCTCGAACGCGGCGGTCTCGCGGACCGCGGTCCGCACCTCGGCGGGCGGCACCGTCGGTCCCTGGTCCGGCGCGATTCGTTCGCGGCCGAGGTCGCTGACCGTGAAGGACAGGTCGCCATCGGGATCGCTGTCCGGCTGCGTGCGATCCGGCTCGGCGGCCACCGCCTTCATGGGATCGAAAGGCGGCACCTGCGCCGCGAACTCGGTCGGGGCCCGCGCGAGCGGCGCGCTCACCCGAACGAAGGGGCGCATTTTCACCACCTCCCGGTCGCCATGCCGGGTCGTCGTGCTGACGCGCATCGTCTGCCGCGCCGCTGGCGCCTCGGGTTCGGCGGATAGCCGGTCGCCCTTGCGGGCGCCGTTGCTGAGCCGCTCCTCGTCCGGCCGCTCGAGCGGCAAGGTTCGCCGGAAGGCGTCGGCGATATGCGCGCCATCTTGAAGCGTGGAGATGATCGCGCCGCCGAGGAGGCCCGCGCCCGCCATGCCGGTCAGGACGGTGGCGGCGAGCCACCGCAGACTGACCGCGCGCGGATCCGGGGGACCCGCCGTTCCGCCGACGCTCAGCGCGTCGACCGCCAGATCAAGGGCGGGGGCGCGGAGAGCGAGGCTGCGCGCTGGGCGTCCGGCGTGCAATGCGGTGGCGCTCCCGGGGTGGTTTAGCTTCGACGCGTCGGAACGGGCGGCGACGGTATAGCGAGACGCGCGGGCCGCCAACGGCTGAGCGGATCCGGCATCCCGTCCTCGAGAGGCCCGGGCATTATGGCGTGAGTTGGGCTTCTGCGAATTTTGCCCGAGTCTCAACGCCTTGCGCCAACGCCCGCCGGCCCGGCGACGTCCGCTCTACAGCCCGCGCGGCCCCCGCCTCGCCGGTAGCCGTTGATCTTCTAAGCCAATCCAAAAAGGTTCATCGGGACGTCATTTTTTTTGGAACGCGATCGTTGACACCCCGAAACGCCGCGGCGTATATAGCCCTCACACCGGGACGACGACGGAGCCAAGCGGTTCCGGCGACGCCCCGATCAGTCTCTCCAGCATGGCATGCCGCATCGTCGGCTAAGGCCGGTTTGGCGGGTTCGACTGGCTGACGGGTCTTTCCTGTTGGCTGGGAGCAGGCGGTTTTGTCGTCTGTTGGCTGTTTGACAAGTAGATTTATTGAAAGAGAAACGTGGTCGGCGGGGTTCTTGCGGCCTCTGGCGTAAAGCTGGGGGCATGTACAGAGACTTCGGCGGTTAGACGTTT
>NZ_DATLJK010000010.1:0-370380 GCF_035538955.1 Hansschlegelia sp. | reverse complement strand
ATCGCAAGATGAAGCATCACCGAGGAGTCCTTGCCGATCGAATACAACATCACAGGATTGCGAAACTCAGCCGCAACCTCCCGAATGATGTGAACCGACTCCGCCTCCAAAGCACGCAAATGAGACGATAAACGTGATGGCCGCGCCGCCTGAACCTGCTCCGTCATTGTCCCCCGCTGACCAACGCGCTGCGTCCCGGGACGCCGATCGGCGTCGTTTGTGACGCTAGCATGACTATCATGCACCGCAATAAGAGCGATCAGGAAAGCGGCAGGCCTACAATATCATCAAATGATCACCTGCTCTGCGGCGGCGATCCATACGGTCAGTCGGCCTGACGGGATAGGCGGCAGGGATGGAGCGCCTGAGCGGAGAACCCCGGCGCACCGGCGCGGCGGCGGCCCAATTGCAGCGCGCGTCTTCTGCATCCATCGCAGTGTCTTTCGCAGTTATGATGCTCCCAGCTCCAGATTAGCGGATGTAGGATGCTTAATTCTCCGGTTCATCAAATCCGTTCTATGGCATAGGCGACGAAAAGTCTGACAATAATACTTTTGTCTTAACGCGCCCTGCACGCTTCTTCATACGACCTAGCGTCGCGCTTAAATCACATACTCATTTGTGAAATAGCTTGACTGACTCTTGGTGGCCAGTGGTTGACGCTGTGTTTACCAGCGCAGGAAGTGCTCAATTGAAAACGCGCGCTTCCGACTACTTCCCGGCGTGGCGGTCGAGGCGTTCTCGCCCGCCGATTGCAACCAGCACCGGAGGAAAGCATGAGCTCGACAGCACTGGACGGCGTTCTGCACGCGGCGCTCGAGGACGTCAGCGGCCCGGGGGGCGTTCTCGACGACCTTCAGAACAGCCCCGACCCGACGGGAGTCCAAAGCTCGATCGACGACGGCAGCACGGTCCTCGGCGACCTCTTCGGCAATAGCGGCGTAACGGACGACCTCACGGCGGGCGACGGCAACACGGTCGGCGACGTCGGGCAGGACATCGCAGGCCCCGGCGGCGTGATCTACAATCTCGCCAATGACGACGGCCTCGGCCTTGGCCATCTGTTCGGCAGCGACACCGTCCTGGGCGATCTCGCCGGCGACGGCGGCACGACGGACCACGCCCTGAGCCTGCTGTTCTGATCGTCCAGGGGAGAGCGGCCCGGAAAGCGGCCCCTCTCCCCGCCAGCCGGCGGAGGCTTCCTCCAGGACTCCCGCGCTGACCGGAGGCGCGGCGGCTCCCTGCCTTTGCCCGGCCGCCGAGACGCGGGCCCCATGTGCGGCGGCGCCCGGCGTGCTAGGTAACAAGGCGCGGGGGTGCCGCGCCGCTCAGACCTCTGGGCTGGAGAAGCCCATGTCGTCTGAGCCGCAGCGCTTTCCAATCGTCGGCATCGGGGCCTCCGCGGGCGGCATCCAGGCGCTGGAGAGCTTCTTCCGGCCGTTCCCGGCGGAATGCGGCCTCGCCTTCGTGATCGTCACGCATCTGAGCCCCGAGCGCGAGAGCCTGCTGCACGAGATCGTGGCGCGCTACAGCGCGATGCCGGTCGCCGTCGCCCAGGACGGCCTGCGGGTCGAACCCGGCAACATCTATGTGATGCCACAGAACGCAATTCTCTGGATCGAGAGCGGCGCGCTCCGGATGCGCGGGCTGAACGCAGTGCATCGCGAGCGCAAGCCGATCGACATCTTCTTCGCCGCGCTCGCCAAGGATCAGGGGGAATATGCGGTCGGGGTGATCCTGTCGGGGGGCGACGGCGACGGCACCCTCGGGGTCAAGGCGATCAAGGAGCGCGGCGGGCTGACGCTTGCCCAGACGGCGGACGGGACGCGGCCGCGGCATCCCGCCATGCCGGACAGCGCGATCTCGAGCGGCCTGATCGATTTCGCCACGCCGGCCGAGGAGATGGGCGAGAAGCTGGTCGCGTTCGAGCGCGGCCTCGGCATGCTGGACAGCATGATCAAGGCTGGGCTGGACGAAACCGACAGGGAGCTTCAGCAGGCGAAGGAGGCGATCTACGCCATCCTGCGTGAGCAGGCTTCGCACGATTTCTCGGGCTACAAGACCAGGACCTTCCTGAGGCGCGTCCGCCGCCGCATGCAAGTGGTGCAGGTCGACACGATGGCGGCCTACGCCACGCGGCTCAGCGAGGACCGCGCGGAGGTCCGGAACCTGTTTCGCGACCTGCTGATCAGCGTCACCAACTTCTTCCGCGATCCGGGAGCCTATGAGTCGCTGGAAGCGCTGGTCGTTAGGCCGCTGTTCGAAAGCCGCGCTCCCGAAGACCCGATCCGGGTGTGGGTGCCGGGATGTGCGACGGGCGAGGAGGCCTACTCGCTCGCCATATTGATGCGCGAGCGCATGGCGGCGAGCGGCGCGAAGCGCCACGTGCAGATCTTCGCGACTGACATCGACGAGCCGGCGCTGTCGGTGGCGCGCAGCGGACGCTATCCGGAGACCCTGCTGGAAGGCGTGGCGCCGGCCCGGCGCGAGCGCTTCTTCACGCAGGACGGCAGCAGCTATGTGGTCAACCGGGAGGTGCGCGACATGTGCATCTTCTCGTCGCACAGCGTCATCCGCGACCCTCCATTCTCGCGCATGGACATGGTCTCCTGCCGCAACCTGCTGATCTATTTCGGGCCCGACGTGCAGGAGCGGATGCTGCCGACGTTCCACTACGCGCTGAAGACCGGCGGCTTTCTGTTTCTCGGCACGTCCGAGCACATCCGCAAGCACGGACAGCTGTTCGCCACGCTCGACAAGAAGCACCGCATCTTCCAGAGCCGCGACCATCCGGCCGCGATGCTGCGCCTGCCGACCGGTCTGCTGCAGAACGCCCGCCCCAGGCAGCACACCGGTCGGGACTGGCGGCCGGACCGCAACCCGTCCCGCCTGAGGCAGGCGGTCGATTCACAGCTGCTCGAACGCTTCGCGCCCGCCCATGTGGTGGTCAACGCCGAAGGCGACGTCGTGCATTACTCGGCACGGACCGGGAGGTACCTCGAGCCGCCCGCCGGCGTGCCTAGCCACCAGTTGATGACGATGGCCCGGAAGGGCCTCAGGCGCGACCTGCGAGCGGCGCTCCGGGAGGCGGTTGAGAGCCGTCAGCAGGCGGTCCGCGACAACATCGCCGTCGAGGGCGATGACGGCCGAATCCAGATGATCACCCTGACCGTCGAGCCGCTGGAGAACCGCGCCGACGCGGAGCCGCTCTTCCTGATCCTGTTTCAGGATCACGGCGCCGAGCGGCCGTGGTCGGAGGATGGCGAATCCGGTCACGGATCGGGCGACGCCACCTCGGCGGAGCTGGAGCGCGAGCTCCGGGACACACGGGAACGCCTGCAGGCGACCATCGAGCAGTACGAGACCGCGCTCGAGGAACTGAAATCCTCGAATGAGGAGCTGGTCTCCATCAACGAGGAAGCGCAGTCCAGCAATGAGGAGCTCGAAGCGTCGAAGGAGGAGATGCAGTCTCTGAACGAGGAGCTCAGCACGATCAACGCCGAGCTCAACCAGAAGATCGAAGAACTCGACCACGCCAACAGCGATCTCAGGAACCTGTTCGAGAGCTCGCAGATTGCGACCATCTTCCTCGACCGCAATCTGGTGATCCGCATCTTCACGCCGGCCGCCTCCACCTTCTTCCGCCTGATTCCGGCCGACATCGGCCGTCCGCTGACCGACCTTGCGGGGCAGATCGCGCATGCCGGGCTGAAGGAGCAGATCCAGCGGGTGTTCGAGACGGGCGAGCTCATCGAGCACCAGCTGCGGGACGCGCAGGGGGCGCATTATCTGGCCCGCATCCTGCCCTATCGGAACTCGGACACGCGGATCGACGGCGTCGTCGTCGCGTTCCTCGACGTCACCAATCTGGCCGAGGCGGAGGAGCACCAGAAGGTTCTGATCGCGGAGCTAAACCACCGCGTGAAGAACATGCTCGCGGTGGTCATCAGCATCGCTCAGCAGACCATGACGCGGACGACCTCCCCGGAGCAATTCTACGAGTCCCTCGTCGGCCGCCTGTACGCCATGGCGCGCGGCCACGAACTGCTGTCCCGCGAGCAATGGACCGACGCCTCCCTCCGTCAGCTGGTCGTGCAGGAGCTGTCGCCGTTCGGAACCGACAGGATGCAGATCAATGGCGCTGAGGTTCGGCTCAAGCCGAAGCAGGGCCTGTCGCTCGCCATGGTGGCGCACGAACTGGCGACGAACGCCGCGAAGTATGGCGCGCTTTCCAAGTCGGACGGCCGGCTCGAGATCGAATGGTCGGCGGACGGCGAAGCCGAGCGCGTCCTGACGTTTCTCTGGAGGGAGCGGGACGGCCCGCCGGTGGAGATGCCCAAGAAGGACAATTTCGGGCTCAGGCTCATACGGCGCGAGATCGAGTACGGCCTTGGAGGCGAGGCGCAGGTCGATTTCGCGCCTGACGGACTGATCGTGAAGCTCAAGATCCCGCTGAAGGACTGAGGTGACGTCGGTGACCGGATCATCACAGGGAGCTTCGCGGAGGGGGCGTTACGTCCTCGTCGTCGAGGACGAATGGCTGATCGCCGACGCCGTGGCGCATCAATTGAGCGGGGCGGGTTTCGAGGTCGTCGGTCCGGTCCCGACGCTCGCCAAGGCGCGACGCCTGCTGGAGACCTCGACGATCGACGCCGCCGTTCTCGACCTGCGCCTCGCCGACGAAGCCACCTACCCGCTCGCCGCCGAGCTCGCCGGCCGGTCGATTCCCTTCCTGTTCCTCACCGGTCACAACCGGGAGGACATCGATCCGGCGTTCCGAGGGCGGCCATGCATCGGCAAGCCGCTCGCGGACGGCGCGCTGCCGCCGATGCTGGACGAGCTTTTGCGCCTGTAAGGCGGACCGCCGCCGTCGCCGGAGACGCGGCGCCGCCACGGGCGGCCGATCTCGCGCGCCGGCATCGCTCGCCGCCGGCTGCGCCCTATCTCCGGCGCATCACCGGCCAGAAGGAGAATGCCATGCACGTGACAATCGAGAACGCCGAGCGCGCGATCGCCAGGGCCGTCGAGAAGGCCCGCGAGATCGACACCTTCATGTGCATCGCGGTGGTGGACTCCGGCGCCGACCTCAAGGCGTTCCGCCGGATGGACGACGCCTGGGTCGGGAGCATCGACATCGCGATCAAGAAGGCGAAGACCGCGGTGTTCTTCGGCATGCCGACCGGCGAAATCGGCAAGCTGTCGCAGCCCGGCGGCTCGCTTTACGGCATCGAGCACTCGAATGGCGGCCTCATCACCTTCCCGGGCGGCCTGCCGATCGTCGACGAGAACGGCGTGATGGTCGGCGCGATCGGCGTCAGCGGCAGCTCCGTCGACAATGACCACGCAGTCGCGCTCGCAGGCGCGCAGGCGCTCGGCTCCGCCGAACTGCCGTCCCACCCCTGGCGGACCTGAGCCCCGCCGGCGGACGGCGGCCTCCAGTCGCCGCCGTTCGCCGGCCGCTCATGGTGGCGTCTGAACACGCGCTCGCCGCAGGCGCGTGTCGCCCCAGGCAGGAGCGCGGAAAGTCTTGCCGCTGCTCAGTTGCGGATGAAGCCGGGCGACCACGACGGCGCTTGAGCTGGGCCGCCGCTCGTCGCCTTCCGACCTGAAAAGATCCAGCGTCGGCCCCCAGGGCGGACGGGTCGCGGGCGCAGCTGAAGGACATGGGGGCTGGCCGCGGAGGGCCAGCCCAAGAGGGCGTCAGGCCGGGACCGCCTCAGCGGGCAGGAACGGCCGCAACTCATTCAGCTTGTCGCTACGACCGGCAGCCGCGAGCACAGCGACCATTCGTTTCGTGACCCAGCGCTTCTTAGCCGCCGCCGTCTGGTCGCTGAGGATGGCGTCAGCGGCGGACAGCGCGCCTGCCAGTTCGACCTGAGCGTCTCCCATGTCGCGGCCGACCTGCATCTCCCAGCCGCTGGCGTGGATAGCGGTGCGCGGGTTCTCTCGCGCCTTGCGAATGAGAGACAGCGCGGACGAGTAGTCTCCGCCGAGCGCCAAGGCTCTGCCGCGGAGAATCTCCGCCCACGGACCGGGGTTCTTCTCCATGAGGACGAGCGATACCCGATCCGCCTCCTCGGCCTTCTTGGCCTCGACCGCCGCCAGGCAATAGGAGAGCCAGAAGGAGCGGTCGTCGGCGAAGTTTGGCTCAAGGGCCTTGAACGCCTTGAACGCCTCCTCCGCACGACCTGCATCGAGATCGTTCTTGGCTTTTGCATAGGCCGCCGTCGCGTCCTCGGCCTTCGCCGCGTCATCCCCTGTGAAATAGCTGGCGAAGAACTTCTTCATCACCTCGCCGACCATCGTGTCCCTGACGTGTCGGAGATCCTGCTCCCAAGCCATGTCCGGAGGAGACATGGTTACGATTTCATAGCTCGGGAAATAGTCGACGAACGAGTATTTCCTGGCCATCTCCTGCGCGATCACACGAAGGACCGCCTTCGAATAGGCATTGGCGACGATGACGTCGTCCTCGGTGAATGTACGACCGAGCGGGACCGGAGAAGTTGTGAGGATGACATGCGCAGACGGGTTTACGTCATGAACGATATCGAGAGACGCCTCGACTAATGCGCGATTTTCCGCAAGATCCAGCTGCCTGAACGCGAACCGCCCGGGGTAGAGCTTCTCCACCCGGGGACCAGGCCGAGAATTGATGTAGATGCCAAGCTCGTTGTCGTACCAGTGCTCGATCAAGCCCAGCGTGATAACGACGACGGAGACATTGGCGATGCCCGCGAACAGCTCCCTTATCTGCCTGCGCCGTTCCATCCCCCGCTCCAGCGTCACGGCCGGGTAATCGAACGGCAGCATGACGTCATGGTAGCCGCCGTTCTTGTCGGTGGCGACGAGGTACCTTTCATCAGGAAGCGGATCTACGCGTCCGAACGCTGACGCGATCTCCAGGTGGATCGACCCGGGCGTGTACTTCACAAGCAGATCGTTGCGCCTGGAGTTCGCCTTCAACTCGCTGTTCGGGAAATCAAGGTCGTATGTAGCGACCCGGACGCCGGCGCGTCCCAGATACTCTTCGATGTTTCGGGCAAAGCACGACCCGATCGTAAAGAAGCTGCTCTCCTTGGAGAACTTGAAGCGCGGCTCATGGTAGGGATCGCATCCCCCGACCAGCCGCGAGCCCGCCTCACGTTTCGGCCATTGAGAATGGAACAGCTTCTTCCCGCTTCTCAAAGGAGCGCCCTCGTTCATCTTGCCCCGCATCTCTCGACAGCGATTGACGATATTACCTGCTGTTGGGCTGATATTGCCCCTGCGGGTGGAGAAGCACAAGGCAGGCGAGTCTGCCCGACTCCGTGGACGAGCCGCCGCTTCGGCTTAGCGCGTCCTGCGCGGAGCGCCGTCCGCCATTAACGAACCGGCAACCATGGCGGGGTTCCATCGTCGCTCGATCACGCGTTGATGGAGAGACGCCATGAACACGATCAGCGTGGGGGAGGTCATGGAGCTCGCCGCCGCACAGGCGGCGCGCTACGCCGCCGCAGGGGGGCCGGATCTCGAGCAGCATGTCGAGACGTTCGTCGACGGAATCGCCGAGGCGGTCGAACGCCCGACAGTCAATGTCGAACGCTTCGCAGACTGCCTGTTCGAGCGGCTCGATTCGGCGATCATCCGCCTCGAAAGCTGCGATTCGCCCAAACGCGGCGGCCCGGACGGCGATGAGCTTCACCGCCAGAAGGTGTTTTTCGCGGCCGTCGCCGACCGCCTGAGCGCAAGGCTGCAGCAGCGGCTGGACGCGGAGGCATGACGTCCTGAAGGGAATTCGTTCGCCACAGCGTCCGCCGGCCGGGACGTGCGGACACCGGCCGTCCTGGCGGCGAGCGGCGCGATTCCTCGGCGTTCCGCGGCCGGGTCGGCTGCCCCTCCGCCGCGAGCGCCGGCCAGCCCCGGGCATCGCGCCGTTCGGCCCAAGGCCATTCACGGCCAGCCAGACGCATGCGAACTGAAGGTCCTGGCGGCCCAGAAGGCCGCGGCGGCCCGCAACAACGAGATGGGTGGATGATCTATCGTCTCGCCGGCCCGCTTGGCGGAACCGGGTCCAGAGGTTCTGTCCAACCTCTGGAGAGTAATGGCGGGAGTGACGGGACTCGAACCCGCGGCCTCCGGCGTGACAGGCCGGCGCTCTAACCGACTGAGCTACACCCCCGAAACGGGGCTGGCCCCGTGACGTGCGGCGGTTGGTACGGGACGGGGGGGCGCCTGTCAAGCGGGCCGAAGCCCCCTGCCGTCTCTGTCCCCAGGGCGACCGCCGTCGCTCTAACCGCTTTGAGAGACCGGCTTTTCCGGACTCCACGCGCCGCCTAGGGGCGCCAATGGTGGGCGGTGACGGGCTCGAACCGCCGACCCTCTCGGTGTAAACGAGATGCTCTACCAACTGAGCTAACCGCCCATCCGCGGCGTAGGCGCGCCGCTGCGACGGACAAGCCCCGCGCCGGGCCGGGACGCTCGAAGAACGCCCCGCCCGAACGCCGATCAGCCGTTGACGGCGTCCTTGAGGGCCTGGCCCGCCTTGAACTTAGGCGTGTTGGACTCAGGAATCTTGATCGTTTCGCCAGTGCGCAGGTTGCGGCCGACGCCGGCGGCGCGCTTCACGACCGCGAAGGTGCCGAAGCCTACGAGGCGGACTTCCTCACCCTTCTTGAGAGCCGCGATGACGGCGTCGAAGGTCGCGTCCACGGCCTTGGCGGCGTCGAGCTTCGACAGGCCGGAGGTGTCGGCGACTTCGGCGATGAGATCGGATTTGTTCATCGTTCTCTCCATTGAGCGACGGCGGGACTCGGGCCTGCAAAGAACCGGTCCCGAAAAGAGGCGCGCACCCTTGATCGAAAACGCTGCGGTGGCAAGGACGGACAGGGAGAAAACGGTGAGTTTCGACGCCTTTCGCGCCTGTTCGGCTGACGAAAAAGGCCCGGGACGGGGTCCCGGGCCTGTCTCATGCTCTCGAGCAGAGCGGGCGTGCCACAATGGCACGCTCAGCGTCAGTGCGCGCGGATGGCCGCGCCGTCTTCGTCGACCGCGGCGGCCCGCGGCGGAGCGGGCTGCTCCTCTTCCCACTCGATCGGCTCCGGCCGCCTCAGCAGCGCCCGGCTCAGCACCTCGTCGATGACGCGGACCGGCACGATCTCCAGACGGCTCTTCACGCTGTCCGGAAGGTCCGCCAAATCCTTGGCGTTCTCCTCCGGGATCAGCACCGTCTTGATGCCGCCGCGCAGCGCCGCGAGCAGCTTCTCCTTGAGCCCGCCGATCGGCAGCACGCGGCCGCGCAGGGTGATCTCACCCGTCATCGCCACGTCCTTGTGGACCGGGATGCCGGTCATCACCGACACGATCGCGGTCGTCATGGCGACGCCCGCCGAGGGTCCGTCCTTCGGAGTCGCGCCTTCCGGCACGTGGACGTGGATGTCCCGCCGGTCGAACAGCGGCGGCTCGATGCCGAAATCGATGGCGCGGCTGCGGACATAGGACGCGGCGGCGGAGATCGACTCCTTCATCACGTCCTTGAGGTTGCCCGTGACCGTCATCTTGCCCTTGCCGGGCATCATGACGCCTTCGATCGTCAGCAGTTCGCCGCCGACCTCCGTCCAGGCGAGACCCGTGACCACGCCGACCTGGTCCTCGCTCTCCGCCTCGCCGTAGCGATACCGCGGCACGCCGAGGAAGTCGGCGACCTTGGCTTCCGTCACCTTGATCGTCTTCTTCTTGCTCTTGGCGAAGACGAGCTCCTTGACGGCCTTGCGGGCGAGGTTGGCGAGCTCACGCTCAAGATTGCGCACGCCCGCCTCCCGCGTATAGCGGCGGATGACGGTGAGCACCGAGGCGTCGTCGATCGAGAACTCCTTCGGACCCAGGCCATGCTTCTTCATGACCTCGGGCAGAAGGTGACGCTTGGCGATCTCGAGCTTCTCCTCCTCGGTGTAGCCGGCGATCCGGATGATCTCCATCCGGTCCATCAGCGGGCCGGGGATGTTCAGCGTGTTCGCCGTCGTCACGAACATCACGTTCGACAGGTCGTAGTCGACCTCGAGGTAATGGTCGTTGAACGAGAAGTTCTGCTCGGGGTCGAGCACCTCAAGCAGCGCGGACGCCGGGTCGCCCCGGAAGTCCATGCCCATCTTGTCGATCTCGTCGAGCAGGAAGAGCGGGTTCGCCTTCTTCGCCTTCTTCATCGACTGGATGACCTTGCCGGGCATCGAGCCGATATAGGTGCGCCGGTGGCCGCGGATCTCAGCCTCGTCACGCACGCCGCCGAGCGACATGCGGACATATTCGCGGCCCGTGGCCTTGGCGATCGACTTGGCGAGCGAGGTCTTGCCCACGCCGGGAGGTCCGACGAGGCACAGGATCGGCCCGGTCAGCTTGTTCGCCCGGCTCTGCACCGCCAGGTACTCGATGATCCGCTCCTTGACCTTCTCGAGCCCGAAGTGATCGGATTCGAGAATCTTCTCGGCCGCCGGCAGGTCCTTCTTGACCTTCGACTTGACGCCCCACGGGATCGACAGCAGCCAGTCGAGGTAGTTGCGGACCACCGTCGCCTCGGCGGACATCGGGCTCATCTGCCGCAGCTTCTTGAACTCGGCGTCGGCCTTTTCGCGCGCTTCCTTGGAGAGCTTGGTCTTGGCGATCCGCTCCTCGAGCTCGGCGAGGTCGTCACGACCCTCGTCGTCCCCGAGCTCCTTCTGGATCGCCTTCATCTGCTCGTTCAGGTAGTACTCGCGCTGCGTCTTCTCCATCTGGCGCTTGACGCGCGTGCGGATACGCTTCTCGACCTGAAGGACCGAGACTTCGCTTTCCATCAGCGAGAGCACCCGCTCCAGCCGCTCGAGCACGTCGAGCAGCTCCAGCACCGACTGCTTCTCGGGAATCTTAACCGCGAGATGCGAAGCGATGGTGTCGGCGAGCTTGGAGGCGTCGTCGATCTGCGTGACGGCGCTCACGACCTCCGGCGACACCTTCTTGTTCAGCTTCACGTAGTTCTCGAAGTCGGAGACGACCGAGCGCGCCAGCGCCTCGACCTCGACCGGCTTCTCGACGACGTCCTCCACGGCCTCGATGCGGGCCTCGAAGAACTCCTTGCGGTCCGTGTAGCCGAGCACGCGGCCGCGCGATTGGCCTTCGACCAGCACCTTCACGGTGCCGTCCGGAAGCTTCAGCAGCTGCAGCACGGAGGCGAGCGTCCCGATCTCGTAGATCGCGTCGGGCGCGGGATCGTCGTCGGTGGCGTTCTTCTGGGTGGCGAGCAGGATCGGCTTGTCCGCCTTCATCACCTCTTCGAGCGCACGGATGGATTTCTCGCGGCCGACGAAGAGCGGCACGATCATGTGCGGGAAGACCACGATGTCCCGCAACGGCAGCACGGGATGGACGTCGGCTTCGCCCGGCTTCACGGGCGCGCGCGATTTGGCGGCGGTCATACTCTGATCCTTTCATGGCGCGCGCCGGGGAGGACGGCGGTACGCCTTGCGAGGCGCGGACTTGTCGCGGCCCAGATGGCCCCGCGAATGTCCGCCCTAGGGGATGCGTCGAACACCAAGCGGACTCGGAGATCGCAGCGTTGCTGATTAGGTGGCCACCGCCCCGTGGGGTGTCAAGAAGACGTTCCGCACGCTCCACCGCAGGCGCATGGCTCCCCCTCTCCCCGTGCGAGACGAACCTGGAGTGAGAGCCTGTCGCAGCGCGAGATCGCGCTTCTGGCCGTGGCCGACAAAGGCTCTCGCGTGAGGCCGACGCGCCCTCATCCTTACCTTCTCCCGCGAGCGTAAGAAGGGGGCGGCCATGTCGCCACGAAGCCTCAGAGGGCAGTGAGACGCTACGACCCCCCTCTCCCGCCTGCGGGAGACGGTCGGGGTGAGGGCCTCTGGCATCGCTCTCGCGCCGAACCCTCGATCACTGCTCCGCTCGCCGCATCGACGAAACAAAAAACGCCCGCGGGGACGACCCGCGGGCGTTTCGTGGTCTTAGCGGCCGGACGCGGTCAGGCGCTCGCGCCGGCCTCGCTGGCGCGGTCGGCGTAGATGTAGAGCGGCCGGCCCTTGCCGTCGGCGACGTCGCCCGAGATCACCACCTGCTCGACGCCTTCAAGGCCCGGCAGGTCGAACATCGTGTCGAGCAGAATCTGCTCCATGATCGACCTGAGGCCGCGGGCGCCGGTCTTGCGCTCGATCGCCTTCTTGGAGATCGCCGACAGCGCGTCGTCGTTGAACGAGAGCTCGACGTTCTCCATCTCGAACAGCCGCTGATACTGCTTCACCAGCGCGTTCTTGGGCTCCGTCAGGATCGTCTTCAGCGCCGCCTCGTCGAGGTCCTCGAGCGTGGCCAGCACCGGCAGACGGCCGACGAATTCCGGAATCAGACCGAAGCGCAGCAGATCCTCCGGCTCGACATGGCGGAAGATCTCTCCCGTCTTGCGATCGTCGGGCGCCGCCACCTTGGCTCCGAAGCCGATGGAGGTCGATTTGCCGCGACCCGAGATGATCTTGTCGAGGCCCGCGAAGGCGCCGCCGCAGATGAACAGGATGTTGGTCGTGTCGACCTGCAGAAACTCCTGCTGCGGGTGCTTCCTGCCGCCCTGCGGCGGCACGGAGGCGACGGTGCCTTCCATGATCTTGAGCAGCGCCTGCTGGACGCCCTCGCCCGACACGTCGCGCGTGATCGACGGGTTGTCCGACTTGCGGCTGATCTTGTCGATCTCGTCGATGTAGACGATGCCGCGCTGCGCCCGCTCGACATTGTAGTCGGCGGCCTGCAGCAGCTTCAGGATGATGTTCTCGACATCCTCGCCGACATAGCCGGCCTCGGTCAGCGTCGTGGCGTCGGCCATCGTGAACGGCACGTCCAGGATGCGGGCGAGCGTCTGCGCGAGCAGCGTCTTGCCGCAGCCGGTCGGGCCGATCAGCAGAATGTTCGACTTCGCGAGCTCGACGTCGTTGTGCTTCGTCGCGTGGTTGAGCCGCTTGTAGTGGTTGTGGACCGCGACCGAGAGCACTTTCTTGGCGTGGTCCTGCCCGATGACATAGTCATCGAGCACCTTGCGGATCTCCTTCGGCGTAGGGATGCCGTCACGGGACTTGACCAGCGAGGACTTGTTCTCCTCGCGGATGATGTCCATGCACAGCTCGACGCACTCGTCGCAAATAAAGACGGTGGGTCCGGCGATGAGCTTGCGCACCTCGTGCTGGCTTTTGCCGCAGAAGGAGCAGTAGAGGGTGTTCTTGGCGTCGCCGCCGCCGACCTTGCTCATCTCAATAGTCCCTTTCGGGTCGATGTCGCCCGCACTGAGTCGCGTCGCTCCATCAATGACGTGATACGCCGACCGAACTTAACCAATCGGCGCCGTCACGTAGGGACCCGGCCCGCGCGACGCAACGCCGAGGTGCGATGATAGGCCATTGTGCGCGCGCAGCAACAGCCTGCCGCCGCGAGCGACGCCGAAGATGGCTGACGATGTGTTTTCGTCACGCAGCCTTCTGATCGCCTTCGCCCTCGCTCGGGCGCTTCTCGAACACCTGGTCGATCAGCCCGAAGTCACGGGCCATGTCGGCGGTCATGAACGTGTCGCGATCGAGGGTGCGGTCGATCTCCTCATAGGAGCGGCCGCAGTGCTTCACATAAATCTCGTTCAGCCGACGCTTGATCTTCACGATGTCCTCGGCGTGGCGCTCGATGTCCGAGGCCTGACCCTGGAAGCCGCCCGACGGCTGATGGACCATGATGCGCGCGTTCGGCAGCGCGCCGCGCATGCCCTTCTCGCCCGCGGTCAGCAGCAGCGAGCCCATCGAGGCGGCCTGGCCCATGCAGAGGGTCGCGACCGGCGGGCGGATGTACTGCATCGTGTCGTAGATCGCGAGGCCGGAGGTGACCACGCCGCCCGGCGAGTTGATGTAGAGCGAGATTTCCTTCTTCGGATTCTCGGCCTCGAGGAACAGCAGCTGGGCGCAGATCACCGACGCCATGTCGTCCTGGACCGGGCCCGACAGGAAGATGATGCGCTCCTTGAGCAGGCGGGAATAGATGTCGAACGAGCGCTCGCCCCGGTTGGTCTGCTCGATGACCATCGGGATGAGGAAGCTCGTCGCCTGATCGTACATGTCGCGCATCGTCGTCACCCTTGCGTGTAGGCGGTCTTGAGCGGCCCTGGGGCCGCTCCGCCGGAGGTCACTCCGACGCCTTGGCCTTGTCGCCGTCTTCGTCGGCTGCGAGGAGCTCCTCCTTGCTGACGGAGCGCTCCTCGACCGTGGCGCCCGCGAGAATCGCGTCGACGACCTTCTCCTCGAAGATCGGCGCGCGGAGCTCCGCGATCGCCTCCTGATTCTGGCGATAGTAGTCCCAAACCCGCTGCTCTTGGCCAGGGAATTGGCGCGCCCGCGCGATCAGCGCGTCGCGAACCTCGTCCTCGGTGACCTTCACATCGTGCTTGTCCCCGAGCTCCGCAAGGACAAGGCCGAGGCGCACCCGGCGCTCGGCGATCTTGCGGTAGTCGGCCTCGGCCTCCGCCTCGGTCGTGCCCTCGTCCTCGAAGGTGCGCTTCGACGCCACGAGATCGGCCGAGACCTGGCGCCAGACGTTCTCGAACTCCTGCTCGACCAGCGTCGGCGGCAGATCGAAATCGTACTGAGCGTCGAGCGCGTCGAGCACCTGGCGCTTGACCTTCTGGCGCGAGACGCGGGCGTATTCGGTCTCGATCTGCTGGCGCGCGGCGGCCTTGAGCGCGTCGAGGCTGTCGAGCCCGAGCGACTTGGCGAACTCGTCGTCGATCTTCAGCTCGGCCGGCGCCTCGATCGCCTTCACGGTGACGTCGAAGGTCGCTTCCTTGCCCGCGAGATGCGGCGCGCCGTAGTCGTCGGGGAACTTCACCGTCACGACCTTCTGGTCGCCGGCCTTGACGCCGACCAGCTGGCTCTCGAAGCCGGGGATGAAGCTGTTCGAGCCGAGCTCGAGCGGCTGGTCTTCCGCGGCGCCGCCCTCGAACGGCTCGCCGTCGATCTTGCCGACGAAATCGATCGTGACGCGATCGCCCTCGGCGGCCGTCGCGCCTTCTTCCTTGGCCGAAAAGCCCCGATTCTGCTTGGCGATCCGCTCGACCGCCTCGTCGACCTCGGCGTCCGTGACCGCAGCGGTCAGCTTCTCGACCTTGAGCTCCGCGAGCTCCTTGAGCTCGACCTTGGGCAGCACCTCGAGCTTCACCGTCAGCGCGAGGTCGTGCTTGCCGGCCATGACGCCTTCGACGGCGGCCTGCTCGTCGTCCTCGCCCTCGGCGGTCACGCGCACCTGCGGCTGCATCGCGAGCCTGAAGCCGTTGTCGTCGACGATCTTGCGGTTCGCGTCGGCCACGACCTGCTCGAGCACCTCGGCCATCGCGGCCTTCCCATAGAGCTTCTTGAGGTGCGGCAGCGGCACCTTGCCCTTGCGGAAGCCGTTGATGTTGACGCGGTCCTTCATCGTCGACAGGCGCTCATTGACGCGGCTGTCGAGATCGGCGGCCGGAACCACGATCTTGAACTCGCGCTTCAGGCCTTCGTCGAGGGTTTGCGTCACCTGCATGGCGTCGGTCTCTTGTAAGAGTCTGTGCGGGGCGCCGCGCCTGAGAAGCGCGCGCCCGCGCAAAACGTTTCACGGGAAGCGGCGGGCTTGAGGTCCGGCTTGGTGCGGGCGGAGGGGCTCGAACCCCCACGGCTTGCGCCACGGGAACCTAAATCCCGCGTGTCTACCAGTTCCACCACGCCCGCGCCGGGCGCAACGCCTCGCCTGAAACAACGGCGCGAAGCGCGCGCGGTCTATAGCATGGCGATCACGGCGCGCACCAGAAAAGTGAGGCCCCCGTTCGCGCCTCGCCACCGGGCGCTACAGCCGCCGCAGCACCGTCGGCAACGCTCCCGGCAGATCGTCGGCGATCAGGCCGCGTCCCACCACCCTCGCCGCCTCGCCGTGCAGCCAGACCGCCGCCGCCGCCGCCTCGAAAGCCGGGACGCGCTGCGCCATCAGGCCCGCGCAGATGCCGGCGAGGACGTCGCCGGCGCCGGCGGTGGCGAGATCGGGCGGCGCATTGTCGGCGATCGCGGCGCGGCCGTCCGGCGCGGCCACGACGGTGTCGGGCCCCTTGAGCGCGACGACAACGCCGAGCCTTGCGGCTGCGGCCTTGGCGCGCTCGAGCCGCGAGCCGGCCGGCGCGGCGTCGCCGAACAGCCGCCCGAACTCGCCGTCATGGGGCGTGAGCGCCGCCCCGCCCTGCCCTGTCGCGATGAGCTTCGCGAGCCCTTCCGGGTCGCCCGGAAACAGGCTGAAGACGTCGGCGTCGATTACTGTGGCGCAGCCGGCGGCGCGCGCCTGGGCGAGCGCGAGCCGCGTGCGGTCAGTGATCCCCGCCCCCGGCCCGACCACCACGGCTGCGACCCGGCGCTCGTGCAGAATATCGGCCCAGCCGCCATCGGCGCTCGGCTCCCGCAGCATGATGGCTGTGACATGCGCGGCATGGACCTGGAGGGCGTCGCGCTCGCCCACGATGGTGACGGCGCCGGCGCCGGCGCGGAAGGCCGCCATGGCGGCGAGCCGGGCCGCGCCGGTGCGCAGCGCCGGTCCGCTCCAGACGGCGGCGTGTCCGCGGGTGTATTTGTGGGCATCGATCGCAGGCGTTGGCACGGCGGCGCGCCAGAGCTCGGGCCGGTTGAGCCAGGCGGCGGGCGTGGCCGCGGCGAGCGCGGAGCCCGGCGTGCCGATGTCCGCAAGGTCGACCGGACCGCAGAGCGACCGGCCGGGAAGCAGGATGTGGCCCGGCTTCAGCCGCACGAAGGTGACGGTGGCCGCAGCCTGAACGCAGAGCCCGCCGAGCGCCGCCCCGGTCGCGCCGTCGAGCCCGCTCGGCACGTCGACCGCAAGCGCCGGCGCGCCGGCTGCGTTGGTCCGCCGGACGGCCTCCGCCGCGTCGCCCTCGAGCGGACGCGACAGGCCGGCCCCGAAAAGAGCGTCGACGATCAGGTCCGGCCACGCGTAATCGGCCCGCGCGAGCGGGCGCGTCTCGCCCGTCCAGGCCTTGGCGGCCTCCGCCGCGTCGCCACGCAGGGCCTCGCGCTCGCCCAGCGTCGCGACTACGACCTCGAGGCCGCGCTCGGCGAGAACCCGCGCCGCCACAAAACCGTCGCCGCCATTGTTGCCCGGACCGGCGAGCACCAGAATGCGGCGCGCATCGGGCCAGCGGCGGCGGGCGCAGGCGGCGACAGCGCGGCCCGCATTGTCCATCAGCGTGGCGCCGCTCACCCCCGCCCTGACGGAGGCGCGGTCGACCTCCGCCATCCCCTCCGGCGACAGGAGCTCGATCATCGCGTCGGCTCCCAGCAGTGCGGCGCTGCTGGTCCCTGCCCAATTCGCGCGCGGCTCGGGCGCATCGGCGGGCAATCTGCGGCGTATTTTTTCATCAGTCTGCCTAATTTGCGCTCATG
Organism: Hansschlegelia sp.; assembly: GCF_035538955.1. NCBI lineage: Bacteria > Pseudomonadati > Pseudomonadota > Alphaproteobacteria > Hyphomicrobiales > Methylopilaceae > Hansschlegelia > Hansschlegelia sp. The sequence goes on along the minus strand of NZ_DATLJK010000010.1, from coordinate 352,936 downwards.
ACGGATGGCGCCGACTTCTGTTTGACTCCGTCACGTCGTAGGACACCTTGCCATCGGCGGCGGGGGGAGCGGCTGGGCGGATTGGCATGCTTGCTGCTATCAGGCGGCGTCCCGTCCGCGCGGCCGCCAGGCGGCGCGACCGGACGGGACGAGGAGGCTCAGCGACGTGAAGAAAATCGAAGCGATCATCAAACCGTTCAAGCTCGACGAGGTGAAGGAGGCGCTGCAGGAGGTCGGGGTGCAGGGCATCACGGTGACCGAAGCCAAGGGTTTCGGCCGCCAGAAGGGCCACACCGAACTCTATCGCGGCGCTGAGTACGTGGTCGATTTTCTCCCCAAGGTGAAGATCGAGGTCGTGCTCGGAGACGATATGGTCGAGCGCGCCGTCGAGGCGATCCGCAAGGCGGCTGCGACGGGCCGGATCGGCGACGGCAAGATTTTCGTGTCTCCGGTCGAGGAAGCCATCCGCATCCGCACCGGAGAGGTCGGCGTAGAGGCCATCTGATTCTCGGACGGCCGTCGGGGGGCGGCGTCCAACGCCAAGAACACCAGCTCAAGGAAAGAGAAGAATGGCGATGAAATCCGCCGCCGACGTCATGAAGTTCATCAAGGACAACGACGTCAGATATGTGGACCTCCGGTTCACCGACCCGAAGGGCAAATGGCAGCACGTCACCTTCGACATCACGATGGTGGACGAGGATTTCTTCGCCGAAGGCCAGATGTTCGACGGCTCGTCGATCGCCGGCTGGAAGGCGATCAACGAGTCCGACATGCTGCTGATGCCGGACGTGAAGACCGCCTGCATCGATCCGTTCTTCGCCGCCTCCACGCTCTCGGTCGTGTGCGACGTGCTCGAGCCGACCACCAACGAGCCCTATGAGCGCGACCCGCGCGGCACGCTGGTCAAGGCCGAGGCCTATCTGAAGTCGCTCGGCATCGGCGACACCATCTATTTCGGCCCCGAGGCCGAGTTCTTCGTGTTCGACGACGTTCGCTTCGCGGCGACGCCGTACAACACCGGCTTCAAGCTCGACTCCGACGAGCTGCCGACCAATTCCGACGCCGAATACGACACCGGCAATCTGGGCCACCGGATCCGCACCAAGGGCGGTTACTTCCCGGTGCCGCCGATGGACAGCGCGCAGGACATGCGCGGCGAGATGCTCGCCGCCATGGCCGCGATGGGCGCGAAGGTCGAGAAGCACCACCACGAGGTGGCTTCCGCCCAGCACGAGCTCGGCCTCAAATTCGAGGAAGCCGTGCTGATGGCCGATCACACGCAGGTCTACAAATACTGCATCCACCAGGTGGCGCAGTCCTACGGCAAGACCGCGACCTTCATGCCGAAGCCGGTCTATGGCGACAACGGCTCGGGCATGCACTGCCACATGTCGATCTGGAAGGACGGCAAGCCGCTGTTCGCCGGCGACAAATACGCCGGTCTGAGCCAGGAGTGCCTCTGGTACATCGGCGGCATCATCAAGCACGCGAAGGCGGTCAACGCCTTCACCAACCCGACGACGAACAGCTACAAGCGCCTCGTCCCGGGCTTCGAGGCGCCGGTGCTGCTGGCCTATTCGGCCCGCAACCGCTCCGCGTCCTGCCGCATCCCGTTCACGACCTCGCCCAAGGCGAAGCGCGTCGAGGTCCGTTTCCCGGACCCGTCGGCGAACCCCTATCTGTGCTTCGCCGCGCTGATGATGGCCGGCCTCGACGGCATCACCAACAAAATCGATCCCGGTCAGGCGATGGACAAGGATCTCTACGACCTACCGCCGAAGGAACTGCGCAAGATCCCGACCGTCTGCGGCTCGCTGCGCGAGGCGCTGCAGTCGCTCGACAAGGACCGCGAGTTCCTGAAGAAGGGCGGCGTGTTCACCGACGACCAGATCGACAGCTTCATCGAGCTCAAGATGCAGGACGTGATCCGCTTCGAGCACACGCCGCATCCGGTCGAGTTCGACATGTACTACTCGGTCTGAGGACTTCCTTCCGTCGGGCCACGGGCCCGCGATCGTCAGGGGACGCCGCGAGGCGTCCCCTTTTTTCGTTTCACGGCGATCCGGTTCAGACCGGTTGAGCGCTCAGCATCCGGGCGGCGCAGAGGCTGGCCTCGGTCTCCGAGAGCACCCAGCCGTCGACCACGACGGTGCGGTCGTCGGCGAAGTCCAGCGCGCACTGGTCCTGCACCAGCGTCTTGCGCGTGGTCGGGCAATCCTCGGCGATCGCCTGCCGGATGAGCGGGCGGTCCGTCAGCGCGGCCGCGAGGCTCGGCAGGTCCCGCGCCAGCCCGTCGGCCGCGAGCGCGCTGCGGCCGAGCCGCCGGACCGCCGGCTCGTCCGGCACCATGTCGAGCAGCGAGAAGAAATCCGGATGGTTGCGCGGCACGAAGCGGCAGGCGACGCGGCTGCCGCCATAGGCCAGGCCGCCGAGCGCAACCACGCCGACCGAACCCAGCAGCGCGCGGCGGGTGAAATTTCCCATGCGGGCCTCCGTTAAGCCGCGACGGCGAGATGCTCGGCGAGCCGGATCGCGAGCGTGACGACGGTGAGCGTCGGGTTGGCGCAGCCGCCGGTGGTGAAGGTCGAGCTGCCGGCCATGTAGAGATTGGCGACCGAATGCAGCCGGCAGTCGCGGTCGACCACGCCCTGGCGCGGATCGTCATGCATGCGGGTCGTGCCCATGTGGTGGTAGGCCGAATAGGCGAGCTCGAGGTCGGGCTTCTCGCCGATGCCGAGCCGCATGCGGCCGAGCCCGGCGGCCCCGATGGCGGCGCCGATCACCTCATGGGTACGGCGCAACTTGAGCAGATCGTCGGCCGAGACGCGCCAGTCGAGGGCGATGCGGTTGAAGCCGAGCGGGTCCTTGTCGGTGATCAGCGTGACGCGGCTGTCCGGGTTCGGCGACTGTTCGGCGTCCTGCCTGAGCTTGTAGACGCGGGCAGGATGCGCCGGCGGCATGAAGCTGCGCACGGCGTGCCGATACACGCCGGTGGCGACCTGGCCAAGATCGTCGGTCATGTCGCAATAACGCTCCGCGAAGCGGTCCGGAACGTGCCCGCGGCTGAACGTCTTCAGCATCGTGGAGAACGCGATCCAGCCATAGTTGCGGAAGTCGTCATTGTAGACGTCCTTCTCATACTGCGGCACGAGGAACGCCGAATTGTTGTTGAGGCCCATGGACTTGATCAGGTCCGGGTTGAGCTTCAGGCCGATCAGCAGCTTGGTCCCGCCGGCCTGCATGTCGGCGGCGTAGAGCGAGGTGTCGACGCCCTCGTTGAACATGATGGTGGTGGTCTCGACCGTCATGTGATCGGTGTAGTAGCGGCCGACGAGATCATGCTCGTTGCCGAGACCCGCAGGCCGCTGCTTGCGGCAGTTCAGCAGGATGCGGGCGTTCTCGAGCCCGCCGCAGGCGATCACATAGGTCTTGGCCTTCACGGTCGTCCGGCGGCCGTCGAGCGTGCTGGCGGTGACGGACTGGACCACGTCGGAGCCGTCCCGCAGCGTCACGTCGGTCAGGCTGGCGTGCAGCCAGCACTGGATGCGCGGCTCGTTGGCGACGGCGTCATAGAACTTCTCGGCGAACCGCGTCGGCGGGCTCTCCTGATAGACGTCCGTGAACACCTTCGCCGGGTCGAGCGGCAGCGCCTTGTGCGGGAGCGCGGCGCTCCAGTCGGCGAGGTCATATTTGAACGGGCCGAGGTCGAGATAATCCTGGGCGCGGGCGTAGAACGGGTTGAGCTCCTCGCGCGTCACCGGCCAGCCATGGGTCGGCATGTCAGCGCGCTTCTCGAAATCGAGCGGGTCGAGCGGCGCGCAGAGGCCGGTCCAGTGGCCGGACGTGCCGCCGAACTGCCTGAGCCGGGAATTGGCGACGTCGATATTGTCGTGGCCGGTGACGGCGCCTCGGTAGAGGTCCTGGGAATCTTCCTCATAGGCCGGGCCGCCGCCTTCGAGCAGCACCACGGTCTTGCCCTTGCGGGCGAGCTCCAGCGCAAGCGTGATGCCTGCCGGGCCCGTGCCCACGACGCAGACATCCCCTGTGATCTCGGCCGGCGCGGCTCCGGACCTGAGGTCTGCGATCATTTTCCGGCGCCTGCCTGATCGGCCGCCGCCGCCAATGCGCGGGCGGGCCGGGGTTGCGAAAACAGGCGCGCCATCAGGCCGCGCCCGGGCTTCTCCACGAGCGTGTAGGCCGCTTGCGCGACGAACACCGTCGCGGCCAGCGCCGCGAATCCGAGCGCCGCCCGCTGCGCGAACGTATGACCGAACCCTAAAAATTTGGCGCCTGTGAACGCGATCTGCAGCACGATCGCGTGCGTCAGATAGATCGCGTAGGAGAGCTCGCCGAGCCACGCCAGGAGCCGGCCGCGCAGCAAGCCGGGCGCGGGCTGCGCGGCGCGGGACGCGAGCGCCGCGGTCAGCACCACCATCGGCGGCCACAGCGCGTCATAGGTCGCGTTCATCGCGATCAGCGCGGCGCAGACCGCCAACACCCCGCCGACGACCGCCGCATAGCCGCGCGGGCTCATGGCGAGCAGCGCGGGCTCGTCGTCGAACATCCGCCTGAGCAGCATGCCCGCGAAGAAGGAGGGAATGATGCGGAACGCGCCGCCATCATAGGTCAGCGTGACGAGATCCGCGCCGAGCGCGAGCTCCGAGAACGCCGCGCAGGCGACGAACAGGCCGAGCGCCACCGCGATCCGCGCCGTCGATCCGCGCACCCGGTCGGCGGCGAGGAAGAACAGCGGGATCGCCAGATAGGCGCACCATTCCGCGCTGACCGACCAGGACGGCCAGTTCCAGGCGAGGTCGCTGGTCGCCCAAGTCGAGTGCAGCATCAGAAAGGTGACGGCGAAGCTCCAGAGCGTGTGCGGGTTCTCGGTCTCGAGCCCGACCCCGCGGCCCGCCAGCACCAGCGCCGCCACCACGACAAGGGTCGCGACATGCAGCGGCCAGAGCCGCGCCAGCCGCTTGCCCAGGAAGGTGAAGTAGCGAAACCGCCCCTCCCGCCACGCCGGATCGTACACATGAGCCAGCACGAAGCCGCTCTGGACGAAGAAGAAGTCGACGATGATCCGGGCGTATTCGACGGAAGGCGGCACGCCGCCATGGCCGCGCGTCGCCATCGACAGCGCATGCGCGCTCACGATCGCGACAGCGGCGATCCCGCGCACGGCGATGAGCTCCGGAAGGAGCGCGCCGGCCTGCAGAGTTCGTCCCGAAGCAGTCGTCATGGCGCGGCCCTGGCGCATTCCGGAGCGCCCGGGTCGGAGGCTGCGGATGGGCGTCTGGACGCGATTCTACGCGGCGAAGGTTGAGAGGACGTTGGCGCGAGCGCCGACTCGCGCCCGGCCCAAGAAGCGAATCGATGACGGGTTGACGACAGGATCGGACGGGCGCATCCTGATCTCGTCAACACAGACACCGGAGGTCTAGAAAAATGACTCCGCCGAAGCGTGTAGACTGACCGCTACGCCGCGTATCCGGATCGCGGACCGAGCGGAAAAAGGAAAAATTTAGCTGACTTGCCGAAGCGTGTGCCTTGAGTGACTCTGCGGATGCTTGCCGATGGATCGGAACGGCCGGTGACGTCGGGATCAGGCAAGGCAAATACTTCGGAATAGATCGACGACGCACAGGTTCATGACAAGCCGAGACACCTCTTCGAGGCCCGGCCCACACCCGTGAGAACCTGGATCATCGACGTCCATGAAACGCCTCGCCGGCCCTGTCGGCGGGGCGTTTCTGCGTTCAGGGCCTTTCTCCGCCGACAGCGAAGTCGGCAAGGCGACGTTTGCTTGTAGCGAAGCCGGCGCACTACCTTGGGCGTCGGCCGCAATGGCCGGCTTCGGGGGAAAGATCATGCGCAGTTTCGTGGCGGCCGGCGTCCTCGCCTGCCTGATGGCGAGCTCGGCCTATGCGGCCGAATTCGCGGCGCGCTACGACGTCAAAGGCGAGAGCCCAGGCGGCGGAGGCGAATATGAAGGCGTGGTCACGGTGAAGAAGACCGGCGACGCGACGTACCAAGTGGTTTGGACGATCGGTCCCGACAAATTCGTCGGCACTGGCATCGGCGGCCCGGATGGGCTCGCGGTCGGCTACAAGTCCGGCTCGAACACCGGGATCGCGATCTACAGCGTGGAAAAGGGCGGCGTGGTCGGGGGCTACTGGACCTATGCCGGTGGCAAGCAGGTCGGCACGGAGACCTGGACGCCGCGCTGAGCTTCAGCCCATCGCGAAACCGAGGCGGCGCCGCGCTGCGGCGTCGCCTCGGACAAGCGGGTTAGATGGCGTTCACCGAGTCAAAGCGCCGGCGCAGGCCATCGACCCGCTCCGGCTCGACCCGAACCGTGACCTGAACCGCGCCGTCCTCGGCGACCTTGCGGTCCATCACGTCGCCATGCCGGTGCAGCCAGTTCTCGCCCGCGCCGTCATCCGCCGCGATCGTGACGACCACCGTCTCGCGCCGCGCCGAGAGCCGCGCCTCGATTGCGGCCAGCAGGGCGTCCTCGCCCTCCCCGGTCAGCGCCGAAACCAGCACCGGCCGCCTGTCGGCCTCACGGCGGGCGACCGTCGCGGCGAGGCTCGCCCGCGCGTCCTCGTCGAGCCGGTCGACCTTGTTCCAGACCTCGACCACGCGCTCGTCCGTGGCCGGATCGATGCCGAGGTCGCGCAGCACCGCCTCGACGTCGGCGGCCTGCGCCTCCGCGTCCTCGTGGCTGACGTCGCGGACATGCAGGATGACGTCGGCCTCGATCACCTCCTCGAGCGTCGCCCGGAAGGCTGCGATCAGTTGCGTCGGCAGCTCGGAGATGAAGCCCACGGTGTCGGACAGGATCGCGTGCGCGCCGTGCGGCAGGCGGATCTGCCGCAGCGTCGGGTCGAGGGTCGCGAACAGCATGTCGGCCGCCGTGACCTCGGCGCGCGTCAGCCGGTTGAACAGCGTCGACTTGCCTGCGTTGGTGTAGCCGACGAGCGCGACCACCGGGTAAGGCACCCGCTTGCGCCCTGCCCGGTGCAGCCCGCGGGTGCGCCGCACCTGCTCGAGCTCGCGCTCGATCTTGAGGATGCGCTCGCCGATCACGCGGCGGTCGGCCTCGATCTGGGTCTCGCCGGGGCCGCCGAGGAAGCCGAAGCCGCCGCGCTGCCGTTCCAGATGGGTCCAGGACCGCACCAGCCGGCTCTTCTGCCAGGTCAGATGGGCGTGCTCGACCTGCAGCACGCCTTCCTTGGTGCGCGCCCGGCGGCCGAAGATCTCGAGGATCAGGCCGGTGCGGTCGATGACCTTGGAGCCGAGCTCCTTCTCGAGGTTGCGCTGCTGCACCGGGCTCAGGGCCGCATCGAGCACGACGAGCTCGACCTCTTCGGCCTTCACGAGCTCGGCGAGCTCCTCGACCTTGCCCTTGCCCAGATAGGTCGAGGGCCGGATCTCGCTCAGCGTCACCAGACGGCTTTCCGCCACGTCGAGGTCGATCGCCTCGGCGAGGCCGACGGCCTCTTCCAGCCGGGCCGCCGGAGCGCGCAACGGCTCGTCGGCGCGCCGCGAGGAGAGGATCGGCGTCACCACCAGAGCGCGCGTGCGCGCGTTCCGGCTGCTGTAGCCCTGCCCGTTGTGACCCGTGATTTCGTTCAATCGCTTACCCGCTCGCCGCAAGGGCCAACGAGAGCGCCATCAGCGTCCGCGGCCCGCACCCGCCGTCTCGGCCTCTTCCTCCGGCTCGAAGAGCTGGATCGGATGGCCCGGCATCACGGTTGATATGGCGTGCTTGTAGACGAGTTGCGAGTGGCCGTCGCGGCGCAGCAGCACGCAAAAATTGTCGAACCAGGTCACGACGCCCTGCAGCTTAACGCCGTTCACAAGGAAGATGGTGAGGGGCACCTTGTTCTTGCGGACATTGTTCAGAAAGGTGTCCTGGAGGTTCTGAACGCGCTCGGCGGCCATGTTCTTGTTCTTTCGTTTGAGCTCAAGCGATCGCGCGGACGCCTCTGACGGCGCGAGCGGAAGCGCTGCGGATTCTGCGCCGCGGCTTGCCCCCGTATCTCGCGCGTCGGCGGAGGATGACCGCGCGCGGGGTTATTAACGCCGCTGCGCGGGAATTTCGCAAGGGCGACAGGGCGTCGCCGGGCCGCCGGGTCACCCTCGCGCGCGCTCCGCGAACTCATGGAATCGGCGCCGAAGCTCGCGCGCGACCGGCCCGGGCGCGCCATCGCCGACTGGCGCGCCGTCGATCATGATCACGGACGTCACGATCGTCGTCGCAGCCGTGATGAAGGCCTCCCGGGCGGATTTGGCTTCATCCACAGAAAAGGCGCGCTCCTCGACGCTGAGGCCGAGCTCGCGCGCGATGTCGAACACCGTCGTGCGGGTGACGCCGCGCAGGATTCCCGCATCCGCCGGCCGGGTGACGAGCGCGCCGGCGGCGGTGACGATCCAGGCGTTGGTCGAGCCGCCCTCGGTGACGAAACCCTGCGGGTCGACGAACCAGGCCTCGCGCGCGCCTGCCTCGCGGGCCTGCTGCTTGGCGAGCACGTTGGGCAGCAGCCCGATCGCCTTGATGTCGACGCGCGGCCACCGGTTCTCCGGCACGGTGATGACCGCGGCGCCGGCCGCGGCGGTCGCCTCGACCTTCGCCCGGTCCGAAGAGCGCGCCGTCACCACCAGGGCCGGCGATACGTCTGCGGCCGGGAAGTAGTGGTCCCGACGCGCGACGCCGCGGGTGACCTGGAGATAGACGATGCCGTCGCGCACCCGGTTGCGCCTGACGGTCTCGCGCAGCACGATCTTGAGCGCCGCCTCCGGCATCGGCGGCCGGATCTTGAGCTCGCCGAGCGAGCGGGCGAGCCGCGCGAGATGCCGCGTCTCGTCGATCAGCGCGCCGTCGCGCACCTCGCAGACTTCATAGACGCCGTCGCCGAACTGGTAGCCGCGATCCTCGATGTGCACCGCCGCCCTCGCATGCGGGACGTAGCGGCCGTTCACATAGGCGATGCGGGACATGTGTTGGATCCGCAGATGGAGAAAGGCGTCATCCCGGCCGAAGCGCAGCTGAGAGCCGGGATCGTGCTCCGGAGGAGGCGCTTAAATAGGACGACGATCCCGGCTCTGCGCTGCGGCTTGGCCGGGATGACGATCGCTGTCACCCGATGCCGAGCGCCTTGAGCTTGCGGTGAAGCGCCGAGCGCTCCATGCCGATGAACTCGGCGGTGCGGGAGATGTTGCCGCCGAACCGGCTGATCTGGGCGAGCAGATATTGCCGCTCGAAGATCTCGCGCGCCTCGCGCAGCGCAAGCCCCATCAGCTGCTCGCCCCCCGCGCCGGCGGGGGTCGGCGGCACCATGGTGCCAATCTCGGACGGCAGCATGTCGGCCGTGACCACCGCCTCCGCGTCGCCGCCGGCGAGGATCATCAGCCGCTCGACATTGTTGCGGAGCTGCCGGACGTTGCCCGGCCAGTCATGGCTCTGCAGCACCGCCATGGCGTCCTCGCCGATCTTGCGCTTGGCGAGGCCGGTCGCGGCCGAGATCTGGTCGAGGAAGAAGTCGATCAGCTCGGGAATGTCCTCGCGCCGTTCGGCGAGCGCCGGCACCCGCACGGGCACCACCGCGAGCCGGTGGAACAGATCCTCGCGGAAGCGGCCCTCGGCGATCTCCTCCTCAAGATTGCGCGACGAGGACGAGATGATCCGCACGTCGACATGCACGCGCGTGGTCCCGCCGACGCGCGCGAATGTCTGCTCGACCAGCACGCGCAGGATGCGGTTCTGGGTCTCGCGCGGCATGTCGGCGATCTCGTCGATGAACAGCGTGCCGCCATGCGCCTCCTCGAGCGCGCCGATCTTGCGCTGGCCGTCGGCGCCTTCGACGCCGAACAGCTCCTCCTCCATCCGCTCCGGCGTGATCGCAGCGGCGTTGATCAGCACGAACGGGCCGCTCGCCCGCGCCGAGCGGGCATGGATCACCCGCGCCGCGAGCTCCTTGCCGGAGCCGGAGGGGCCGGCGATCAGGATACGGCTGTTGGTCGGCGCCACGCGTTCGAGGGCGCCGCGCAGCTGGTTCATCACCGTGGAATGGCCGATGAACTTGGTGGCTTGCCCGGAGCCGCGCCGCAGATCCTTGAGCTCGCGCTTCAGCGCGAAGGATTCGAGCGCGCGCTGCGCGATCAGCACGAGACGGTCGGCCTTGAACGGCTTCTCGATAAAGTCGTAGGCGCCGCTCTTGATCGCCGAAACGGCGGTCTCGATGTTGCCGTGTCCGGAAATCATGACGATCGGGATTTCCGGGTGGTCGCGGTGGATCGCGTCGAGGATCTCGAGCCCGTCGAGCTTCGAGCCCTGCAGCCAGATGTCCAGGAACACGAGCTGCGGACGCCGCTTGGCGATTTCCGCCAGCGCCTCGTCGGAATTCCGCGCGGTCCGCGTGCCGTGGCCTTCGTCCTGCAGAATGCCGGCGACGAGTTCGCGGATGTCGGCTTCGTCGTCGACGATGAGGATGTCGGTCGCCATGAGGAGAAAAGAAGCTCCGGAATAATGTTGGCTTGAACAGATCAGGCGGCGGGCGCCGCGGCGGTCGGTACAGTGGCGGAGGAGCCCGGACTGCGGGCCTGGAACCAGAGACGGACCATGGCGCCGCGCCCGCCGGATGCCACCGAGGGCGCATCGAGCAGCTCTACGCCGCCGCCATGCTCCTCCATGATCTTGCCGACGATCGCGAGACCAAGCCCGGTCCCCTTCTCGCGGGTCGTCATATAGGGCTCGAGCAGCCGCTGCCGATTCTCGGTCGGCAATCCGGCGCCGTTGTCGACGACCTCGATGACCGCGAGGTCGCCTTCGCGGCGGACCGCGACGTCGATCCTGCCCTGGCCGCGAATCTCTTCGGGCACCGAATGGACCGACTCGGTCGCGTTCTTGACGATGTTGGTGACGGCCTGAGCGATCAGCCTCCGGTCGAACCGGGCGAGCACCGGCGTGTCGGCGCCATGGGCCTCGATCCGGATGTCCGGATAGCCGACCCGCATCATGAAGACGCCCTGCTTCACGACGTTGGCGAGGTCCTCCTCCTCGATCGTCGGCTTCGGCATTCGGGCGAAGGAGGAGAACTCGTCGACCATCCGCTTGATGTCGTCGACCTGGCGGATGATCGTGTCCGTGCACTGGTCGAAGATGTCCCGCTCCTCGACGATGACCTTGCCGTATTTGCGCCGGATGCGCTCCGCCGAGAGCTGGATCGGGGTCAGCGGGTTCTTGATCTCGTGGGCGATGCGCCGCGCGACGTCGGCCCAGGCGGAGGTGCGCTGCGCGGCGACCAGCTCGGTGATGTCGTCGAGCGTGACCACATAGCCGTGGTCGTCAGCGGTCGAGGTCTCCGTCGTGAAGCGGACGTTGAGGTTCCGCTCGCGCCCGGCCCGCAGGATCGTCACCTGCCCCTGCACCAGGCGCTGCGAACGCCCGAGCGCGGCGTCGATCAGCGGCCCGAACTCCGGCGCGGCGTCGCGCAGCGGCCGGCCCAGCAGCGTCTCCTCCGGCGCGCCGATCAGCTTTTCGGCGCTGCGGTTCATCAGCGTCACGGCGCCGGCGGGGTCGATGCCGATGACGCCTGCGCTGACGCCGGCCAGCATCGCCTCGGTGAAACGGCGGCGGCTGTCCATCTGCTCGGCGGCCTCGACGAGCCGGTTGCGCTGGCTCCTCAGCTCCGAGGTCATCTTGTTGAAGGTTTCGGCGAGCGCGCCGAGATCGCCCTCCTGCTTGCGGGTGATCGGCACCTGGACGTTGAGGTCGCCGAACGAGACGCGGTCGGCCGCGGTGATCAGGCGGCGGATGGGCGACACCAGCCGGTTCGCGAAGGCGAGGCCGAGCCAGATCGCGGCGAGCAGCAGGGACAGGGAGACCAGCACGTAGAGCAGCGCGACCGTCGTCTGGATGTCGCGCCGCCTGAGCGTCAGCGAGCTGTATTCGGCGGAGCCCTGCTCGACGAGCTGCATGTAGCTGTTGGCGCGCGGATCGACGGGACGGGCCACGAACAGCACGAGGTCGTCATAGTTCGCGAGCTTGAGCACCGCGCCGATCGCGTTCTGCTTGCCCGGCGCGAGCAGCGTTGGCTCGTCGGTCGGCGCGTTCTCGACGTCGAGCTGCGGCGGTTTCGGAAAGTCGCGGCCGATCTGGATCTTGGCGCGCTCGACGACCGTCATGTCGGGCTTCAGGAGCTGCGCCTCCGGCAGGCCGCGGATCGTCGCCTGCGCGGTGAAGAACTCCGAAAAGCGCTCGTGGTCATTGTCGAACAACGGGCGGGCGCGGTTCACGTCGCTCGCCATCGCGAGGATCTCGCCTCGGATCGAGCGCGCGTGCTCGTTGAGATAGGCGCGTGCGACGACCAGCGAGTTGTCGACGATCTCGCGCACGCGGGTCGAGAACCAGCTGTCGAAGCCCTTGTCGATCGTGATCAGCGCAAACACGGCGAGCAGGGCCGCGGGCGTCACCGCCACGATCGAGAACAGCGCCACCAGCCGGCCGTGGATCTGCGAGCCGGCCTGGCCGCGCCAGCGCGCCAACACGAAGGCGCGGATTTCCCAGAGGATGATGACGACCAGCAGCGCCGCGAAGCCGCCATTGACGTAGATCGCGATCTGGCTGGCGTGCTCGGTCGGCTCGATGTCGGCGCGTCCGGTCAGCACCATGAAAGTGACGAGCGCGGAGATCAGCGCCGCGATGACGCAGACCGGCCCGAACACGCCTGGGCCGCGGCGCTCACGCGGCGCGATCGGCTCTGGCTGATGGTCGGCGTCGGCGGCCAAACACGGCTCCCGGGCGAACGGCGGTCATGGCGACGGGAGCCGCGGCGACGATGAATCGCTGGTCCCCCGATGATGCAGCCGTACCACACTGTTGTCGCAATGCGACAACTTCTGGGCAGCCAGAGCATGTTTTGAACGGGGCGCGGGCCGCCGCCCTCGGGCGCCCGCGCGCGTGCCGTCAGCCGGTCAGCGCGTCAGCCGCACCACCTGGACGTCGAGATCGCGGATTTTCTTGCGCAGCGTGTTGCGGTTCACGCCCAGCAGCTCCGCGGCCTTGATCTGATTGCCGCGCGTGGCGGCGAGCGCCGCCGAGATCAGCGGATACTCCACCTCGCGCAGGACGCGGTGGTAGAGGCCGGGCGGCGGCAGGTTCTCGCCGAAGTCCGAGAAATAGCTCGTCAGGTGCCGCTCCACCGAGCCGCCGAGCGTCTCGGCCGCCGCGCCGTCCTCGCCGAGGCTGTTGGTCGCCGGCTGGGAGAGTTCGGCGTCGATGATCGAGGCGCCGATCATCTCCTGCGGATAGAGCGCGGCCAGCCGCCGGATCAGGTTCTCGAGCTCGCGGATGTTGCCGGGCCAGCGATAGCGCTTCAGCCGGTCGAGCGCGGCGGCGTCGATCTGCTTGGCCGGCAGGCCCTCGCGCAGCGCAAGCGCGAAGAAGTGGCGCACGAGGTCCGGCACGTCCTCAGCGCGCTCGCGCAGCGGCGGAAGCCGGATCGGCACCACGTTGAGCCGGAAGAACAAATCCTCGCGGAACAGCCCCTGCTGGATCAGCAGGCGCAGATCCTTGTTGGTGGCGGCGACGATTCGTACGTCGGTCTTGATCGCGGTGCGGCCGCCGACGGTGGTGTACTCGCCCTGCTGGAGCACGCGCAGCAGCCGGGTCTGGGCCTCCATCGGCATGTCGCCGATCTCGTCCAGGAACAGCGTGCCGCCCTCGGCCTGCTCGAAGCGCCCCGACGAGCGCGCCTGCGCGCCCGTGAAGGCGCCCTTCTCATGGCCGAACAGCTCGGCCTCAATCAGGTCGCGCGGGATCGCCGCCATGTTGATCGCGACGAACGGCCCGGATCGGCGCTTGCCGTAGTCGTGCAGCGCGCGCGCCACGAGCTCCTTGCCGGTGCCGCTCTCGCCCGAGATCATCACGGTGAGGTCGGTCTGCATCAGCCGCGCCAGCACGCGGTAGATGTCCTGCATCGCGGGCGAGCGTCCGACCAGCGGGATCTCGTCGGTCTCGACATCGTCGGCGCGCTTGGCGCGGCCGCGCGGCTCGGTGAGCGCGCGGCCGACGATCGCGATCAGCTCCTTGAGGTCGAACGGCTTCGGCAGGTACTCGTAAGCGCCCTTCTCCGAGGCGCGGATCGCCGTCATGAACGTGTTCTGGGCGCTCATCACCACGACCGGCAGCTCCGGCCGCGCCTTCTTGATGCGCGGCAGCATGTCGAAGGCGTTTTCGTCCGGCATCACCACGTCGGTGATGACGAGGTCGCCGTCGCCCTGGCTGACCCAGCGCCACAGGGTCGCGGCGTTGCCGGTGGAGCGAACCTCATAGCCGGCCCGGCTGAGCGCCTGGTTCAGCACCGTGCGGATCGCGGCGTCGTCGTCTGCGACGAGGATGCTGCCCTGCGGCATGACCGGCTTAACTCCTTGGATTCTGGACGTCGTTCCCGACGAACATCGGCATCAGCACGCGGAACACGGTGCGCCGCGGCTGGGATTCGCATTCGATGATGCCGCCGTGATTGCCGACGATCTTGGCGACCAGCGCGAGGCCGAGGCCCGAGCCGGTCGGCTTCGTGGTCACGAACGGGTCGAACAGATGCGGCATCAGGTCCTCCGGCACGCCGGGGCCGTTGTCGCGGACGGTGAACTGCAGCGGCAGGCTCACCTTGGTCGAGGAGCCGGGCACGCTCAGCCGCACGCCGGGGCGGAACGAGGTCGAGAGGTGGATCTCGCCATCCGCTGCGTCTCCAATGGCTTCGGCGGCGTTCTTCACCAGGTTCAGGAACACCTGGATGAGCTGGTCGCGGTTGGCCAGCACCGGCGGCAGCGAGGGGTCGTACTCCTCGACGATCCGGACGTTGCGGCCAAAGCCTGAGAGCGCGAGCCGCTTCACATGCTCGAGCACGGCGTGGATGTTGACCGCCTCGCGCTCGATCGGCCGCTCGTCGGAGAACACCTCCATCCGGTCGACGAGCTTCACGATGCGGTCGGCCTCGTCGCAGATCAGGCGGGTCAGCGCCCGGTCCTCGTCGCTCGCCGACTGCTCCAGAAGCTGCGCCGCGCCGCGGATGCCGGACAGCGGATTCTTGATCTCATGCGCCAGCATGGCGGCGAGCGCCGTGACCGAACGCGCCGCGCCGCGATGGGTGAGCTGGCGATCCATCTTGTCCGCGATCGTGCGCTCCTGCAGCACGACCACCAGGATGCCGGGCCGCTCGGCGAGCGGGGCGACATGGACGTCGACGATGCGTTCGCCGCCGGTGCGCGGCATGCCGAGATCGACGCGGTACTCGTTCACGGGCGCGTTGCGCTCGAGCGCCTGCTCGAGCAGCGCGATCAACGGCGAGCCGAACGGCACCAGCTCCTTCAGGTCGTGGCGGCGGAGCACGATCGCGCTCAGCTCGAAGAACGCCTCCGCCGAGACGTTCACGTCGATGATGCGGCCATCTTCGCGGACGCACAGCACCGGATGCGGCAGCGTGTTGAGCACGGCCTCCGGCGCGCCGGCGCCGCTGCGCGGCCTGTCGCTGCTGGGCGGGGCCGCGTTCACGCCGCGAGCTCCCATTCGAGATCGGCCAAGGCGCGGTCGAACGCCGCGATCGCGGCTTCGGGCGCGCCGGCGGTCAGCGCCGCGGCCTTGGCGGCCGGCGGAACCACGCGCCCGACGCTCTGCGCAGCGGCGTCGAGATACCAGCCGAGGTGCTTGCGCGCATGCCGGGTCCCGGTGTCGCGGCCATAGAGCGCGAGCAGCCCTTCGTAATGTTCCAGCGCAAGCTCCCTCTGGGTCGCGAGCGCCGGCGTCGCGGTCTTGCCGCCGGTCGCCAGATAGTTCGCGACGTGGCCGGGGAACCATGCGCGCCCCTGCGCGCCGCGTCCCACCATGACGCCGTCGGCGCCTGACGCAGCGAGCATCGCCGGAGCATGCTCGACTTCCGTCAGATCGCCATTGGCGATGACGGGAATCGACACCCGCTCCTTCACCGCGCGGATCGCGGACCAGTCCGCCCTGCCCTCATAAAACTGCGCGCGGGTGCGGCCATGCACCGTCACCAGCGCGGCGCCTTCGGCCTCGGCGCGCGCCGCGAGCTCCGGCGCGACGATCGAATCGGCGTCCCAGCCAAGCCGCATCTTGACCGTCACGGGCGCGCCCGCCGCCGCCACCGCGGCCGCGATCAGTCGCGTCGCGAGGTCGAGATCCTTCAACAGGGCCGAACCGCCATGGCCGCCCACAACCTTCCTGGCCGGGCAGCCCATGTTGAGATCCACCACGTCGGCCCCGGCGCCGACGGCGAGCCGCGCGGCCTCGGCGATCCACGCCGGGTCGCGGCCGGCGAGCTGCACGACGTGGAGCGGCAGGCCCGAGCCCTCCGCGCGCAGCCGGGACTCCTCGTCCGCCCGGGCGAATTCCGCGCAGGCGACCATCTCGGACACCACCACGCCCGCGCCGAGGCGGGCGGCGATGCGACGGAACACGATGTCCGTCACGCCCGACATGGGCGCGAGCGCGACGCCGTTCGCCGCGCGGACTGCGCCGATGGGGAAGGATTTCGCGGACGGCTTAGGGATGCTGGTGGTGCTCATAAATTAGTCGCAGTCCTCTATGCACACATATTAGCCAGTTCGGCCTTTGGTACAATGCGCAATCTCGCGGCGGGACAGAACATCGCGGTTTGGCTAGAAGGCGGCGCAATGCCCGACGCGGATTCCACCTTCGAACAAGCCGGCGCGCCCCCCAAAGTGGCGGCGCTGATTTGCGCCGCCGGCGCAGGCTCCAGGGCGGGCTTCGCCGAGCCGAAGCAGTATCGCGATCTCGGCGGCGGCGAGCCGATGCTGACGGCGACGGCGCGCGCCTTCCTCGCCCACCCGGGCGTCGCGCGCCTGCGGATCGTCATAGGCGAAGGCCAGCTGGCCCGCTACGAGGCGGCTATCGCGCCGCTCCTGGGATCGGCGAAGCTCGGACCGCCGGCGATCGGCGGCGCGACCCGGCAGGCCTCGGTGCGCGCCGGCCTCGCCGCGCTCTCTGGAGAGGCGCCGGAGATCGTGCTGGTCCACGACGCGGCGCGGCCATTCGTCAGCGAAGCGCTGATCAGCCGCGCGATCGCGGCCGCGGCGGCGACAGGCGGCGCGACGCCCGGCGCGCCGGTGACGGACACGATCTGCCTCTTGGGCCAGGACGGCATGCGGGGCGAGACGCTCGATCGCGCAAAGGCCCGTCTGCTGCAGACTCCGCAGGCCTTTCGCTATGACGATCTCAAGGCCGCGCACGAGCGCGCAGCGGCCGAAGGGCGCGCGGATTTCACCGACGACGGCGCGCTGTTCGCCTGGGCCGGGCATGAGGTGGCGATGTTCGAAGGCGAGGCGCGCAATTTGAAGCTGACCACGCAGGACCAGTTCGACGACGCCCTGTTGCGCCGCGCCGCCGCGGCCCTGCTCGCGCAAGGCGACGTGCGGACCGGCTCCGGCTTCGACGTCCACGCTTTTGGCCCGGGCGATCATGTGATGCTCGGCGGCGTGCGGGTGCCGCATGAGTTCGGACTCGTCGGCCATTCGGACGCGGACGTCGCGCTGCATGCGCTGACCGACGCGATTCTCGGCGCCCTCGCCGACGGCGACATCGGGGCGCATTTCCCGCCCTCCGATCCCGCCTGGAAGGGCGCAGCCTCCGACCAGTTTCTCGCCGACGCAGTTCGGCGGGTGCGGGACGCCGGCGGCGCGGTGGCGCATCTCGACCTCACCATCATCGGCGAGGCGCCCAAGATTGGGCCGCACCGCGAGGCCGTTCGGGCGAAGATCGCGGAGATCGCCGGCCTCCCGGTGGGCCGCGTCGCCGTGAAGGCGACCACCACCGAACGGCTGGGATTCGCAGGCCGGCGCGAGGGGCTGGCGGCGCTCGCCTCCGCCACCATCCGCCTGCCGTTCCGCGAGGGGTTCGAGCCGTGACCGGGACCATCTACGAACTGGCCGAGGAGGCGCTGCGGCTCGCCCGCGGCGCCGGGCTGACGATCACGACCGCCGAATCCTGCACGGGTGGGCTCGTGGCCGGCGCGCTGACCGAGGTTCCCGGTTCGTCGGAGGCCTTCGACCGCGGCCTGGTGACCTATTCGAACGCCGCCAAGACCGCGCTGCTCGGCGTGCCCGAGGCGACGCTGGCCGAACATGGCGCGGTCAGCGAGGCCGTGGCGCGCGCGATGGCGGAGGGCGCGCTCGCGGCCGCCGGCGCAGGCGTCGCGGTCGCCATCACCGGCGTCGCGGGTCCGGGCGGGGGAACGGCGACCAAGCCCGTGGGCCTGGTGCATTTCGCCGCCGCCCGACGCGGTAGGCCGACGCTCCACCGCGAGCGCCGCTTCGGCGATCTGGGCCGTTCGGAGGTGAGGCGCAGATCGGTGATCGAGGCGCTGACGCTGCTCTGCGAGGCGCTCGGCGCCGAAGCCGCGGCGTAAGACGCCGTCACCGCAAGAAGAAGCTTGTCATCCTCCGGATCGACCGGAGGATCCACCTCGGGCGTCGAGCGCGGGAGCGACATGGATGGTCCGGACGAGCCGGACCATGACAAGGCCTCTGGAGCGGCGGCGCTTCAGCCCGTCGAAAAATCCGCCTCAGCCCTGCTTCTCAAAGTCCCCGGCGCGCACAGCGCGGGCGATGGCGTCCAGCACGGCGTTGACCATGCCGGCCTCGTCCCGGTCGAAGAAGGCGTGGGCGATGTCGACATATTCGGTGATGACGACCTTCACGGGCACGTCCTTGCGCTTGCCGAGCTCGAAGGATCCGGCGCGCAGGATGGCGCGCATGATCGCCTCGACGCGCTTCAGCGGCCAGCCGGCCTGCAGCGTCTTGTCGATCAGCGGATCGAGCGCGCGCTGCTCCTTGAGCACGCCCGTCACCAGGTCGCGGAAGAAGGCGGCCTCGGCGGGCTTGTACTCCTCGCCGTCGACCTCCTGTCCGAGCCAGTGCGACTCGAACTGCGCCAGCGTGTCCGGCAGCGGCGTGCCGGCGAGGTCCATCTGGTAGAGCGCCTGCACGGCCGCGAGCCGGGCCGCGGAGCGCTTTTCGCCCTTGGCCAATCCTCAGCCCTCCGCGCGGCGCTTGAGCCGCAGCATGGTAAGCGCAGCCTCCGCGGCGCCGCCGCCCTTGTCCATTTCCGTGACGCGGGCGCGCACCCGCGCCTGGACCTCGTTCTCAACGGTGAGCACGCCATTGCCGAGCGGCATGCGGCGCGCCACCGACAGGTCCAACAAACCGCGCGCGCTTTCGTTCGCGACGGTGTCGTAATGGCTGGTCTCGCCCCGGATCACGCAGCCGAGCGCGACGACGGCGTCATAGGGGTCGCCCTTGGCTTCCGCGGCGTCGAGCAGGATCGCGATGGTGGCCGGCAATTCCAGCGCGCCGGGCACGGTGACGACGTCATAGCGCGCGCCAGCGGCCTCCAGCCGGCCGGTCGCGCCCTTCAGCAGCTCGTCGGCGATAGGCTCGTAGAAACGGGCCTCGACCACCAGCACGCGGCCATGCGTGGGCTCGATCGCGGAGGCGCGGCGCTGCGGCTCGACCATGAAAAAATGCCTTCGATCGTCGGGGAGGCGTCAGTATCCGAGCGCGCTCGCCTCGGCAAGGCGTGCGGCGTAGCGGGCCATCATGTCGACTTCGAGGTTGACCCGGTCGCCGGCCCGCTTTCCGCCCCAGTTGGTCTCCGACAGCGTGTGCGGGATGAGATGGACAGAAAAGCGCGCGCCGTCGACCTCGTTGACGGTCAGTGACGTGCCGTCGAGGCAGATCGACCCTTTGACGGCGATGAAGCGCGCGATGGCGGCCGGCGCCTCAAAGCCGAAGCGGACGGTCTCGCCGAGATCCTCGCGCGTCAGAATATCGGCGACGCCGTCGACATGGCCGAGCACCAGATGACCGCCGAGCTCGTCGCCCATCTTGAGGGCGCGCTCGAGATTGACGCGGCCGCCCTCGATCCAGCCGCCGACCGTGGTGAGCGCAAGCGTCTCCGGGCCGGCCTCGACCGCGAACGCTGCGCCGCGCGGGCCGGGCTCGACCGCGACCACCGTCAGGCACACGCCGTCGCAGGCGATCGAGGCGCCGAGCGCGATGCCGGCGGGATCATAGGCGCAGGAGATCACGAAGCGCGTGACCGCCTCGGCCTCGCGCCGCGCCACGATCTCTCCGACGTCGCTGACGATTCCGGTGAACATGCGTCGCTTCCTTCAGGGGACCGCGGTGTCGGTCACGCCCGTTCGTATCTGGCCCAAAGATCCTCGCCCACGGCCGAGCGGCAGCCGGCCGCAAAGCGCGGCGAGGCGGTGAGATCGGAAAGCGCGCTGCCTTCCAGCGCGTCGACTGCGCCAGAGCCCAGCGTCCCCGGGCCGGTGACGATCGTCGCCTCGTCGATCAGGTCGGCCGCGAGCAGCGCCGATGCGACGGCCGGGCCGCCCTCGACCATCAGGCGGGTCACGCCGCGCAAGGCGAGCAGCCGGAGCGCTTCGGGGAGCGCGCAGCGACCACCGGCGGCGGCGACCCGCATGACCTCCACGCCCGCGGCGCGCAGCGCCTGTTCGCGGTCGACGGGCGCGTCTTCCGTTCCGATGATCCAGGTCGGGGTCTCGCGCGCGGTGGCGACCAGACGCGCGGCAGGCGGCGTCCGTAGCTGGGAGTCCAGCACCACCCGGATCGGTGAGCGCGCGGCCATCCCGGGAAGCCGGCAGGTCAGCGCCGGATCGTCGGCCAAAACAGTGCCGACGCCGATCAGGATCGCGTCCGCTTCGGCGCGCATCAGGTGGACCCGCGCCCGCGAGGCCTCGCCGCTGATCGCGACCGGCTTGCGGCCCGCCGCCGCGACCTTGCCGTCGCGCGAGACGGCGAGCTTCAGCGCGACATGCGGGCGGCCGAGCGTCACGCGCGCGATGTGGCCGGCGTTGAGCCGGGCGGCTTCGGCGCGGCCGACGCCGAGCGTCACCGCAAGCCCCGCCTCGCGCAGGCGCGCTACGCCGCGGCCGCTGACGCGCGGGTCCGGATCCATGGCGGCCGCGACAACGCGCGCCACGCCGGCCTCAATCACCGCGTCGGCGCAGGGCGGCGTCACGCCGTGATGGCTACAGGGCTCGAGCGTGACATAGAGCGTCGCGCCGCGCGCGGCTGCGCCGGCGCGCTCGAGCGCGATGCGTTCGGCGTGCGGACGACCGCCGCGACCGGTCCAGCCTCGCCCCAGCACGCGCCCGCCCGTCGGGTCGGGCGCGACCAGCACGGCGCCGACCGGCGGGTTCGGGGCCGTTGCGCCGAGGCCGCGCCGCCCCAGCCCGAGCGCGACCGACATCCAGCGCCGATCGATCGCGGCCTGCTCCGGCCGCAGCGCCGGGCGCTCGTCGGCCACAGCGTCCAGCCTCACGACGCCGCCGCGGGCTTCGGCTCGTCGCCCGCAAGCTCCCCGAGCAGCGTCTCGAAGTCCTTGGCTTCCCGGAAATTCTTGTAGACGGAGGCGAACCGCACATAGGCGACGTCGTCGAGCGCCTTGAGGCCCTCCATCACCAGCCGCCCGATGGTCTCGGCCTGCACCTCGGTCTCGCCGCTGCTTTCGAGCTGGCGGACGATGCCTGACACCATGGTCTCGACGCGCTCCGGATCGACCGGCCGCTTGCGCAACGCGATCGTGACGGAGCGGTGCAGCTTGTCGCGGTCGAATGGCACGCGCCGGCCGGACCGCTTCACGACCACGAGCTCGCGCAACTGCACGCGCTCAAAGGTCGTGAAGCGTTGGCCGCAGGCGCCGCACACCCGCCTTCGGCGGATGGCGGCGCCGTCTTCGGTCGGACGGGAGTCCTTGACCTGGCTGTCAGGCGCGCCGCAGTGCGGACAACGCATTCAGGGAACTCCCGCTGGCGTCAAATCACGCCGCGTAGATGGGGAACCGCTCGACGAGGTTCGAGACCTGCTTGCGGACCTTGGCCTCGACCTCGGCGTCTTCTTCGACGCCCTTCGCCGAGAGCGCGTCAAGCACCTCGGAGATCAGGTCGCCGATCTCCTGGAACTCCTTCACGCCGAAGCCGCGGGTGGTGCCCGCCGGGGTGCCGAGGCGGATGCCGGAGGTCACCATCGGCTTCTCCGGGTCGTACGGGATGCCGTTCTTGTTGCAGGTGATGTGGGCGCGGCCGAGCGCGATCTCCGAGACCTTGCCGGTCAGCTTCTTCGGCCGCAGGTCGACCAGCATCAGATGCGTGTCGGTGCCGCCGGAGACGATGTCGAAGCCATGCCCCTTGAGGTTCTCGGCGAGCGCCTTGGCGTTGGCGATGACGTTCTGGATGTAGACCTTGTAGTCCGGCTTCAGCGCCTCGCCGAAGGCGACCGCCTTCGCCGCGATGACGTGCATCAGCGGGCCGCCCTGCAGGCCGGGGAACACGGCCGAGTTGAACTTCTTGGCGAGCGCCTCGTCATTGGTGAGGATCATGCCGCCGCGCGGACCGCGAAGGGTCTTGTGGGTGGTCGTGGTCGCGACGTGGCAATGATCGAGCGGGTTCGGGTGCTGGCCGCCGGCGACCAGGCCCGCGAAATGCGCCATGTCGACCATGAAGAACGCGCCGACTTCGTCCGCGACCTTGCGGAACGCCGCGAAGTCGATCTGGCGCGGATAGGCCGAGCCGCCGGCGATGATCACCTTCGGCTTGTGCTCGCGGGCGAGCTTGGCGACCTCGTCCATATCGATCCGCTGGTCTTCCTTGCGGACGTTGTAGTTCACGGCGTTGAACCACTTGCCCGACATCGCCGCCTTGGCGCCGTGCGTCAGGTGGCCGCCGGCCGCAAGATCAAGACCGAGGAAGGTGTCGCCCGGCTGCATGAGGGCGAAGAACACCGCGGTGTTCGCCTGCGCGCCCGAATGGGGCTGCACGTTCGCGAACTGGCAGTTGAAGAGCTTCTTGGCGCGATCGATCGCGAGCTGCTCGGCGACGTCGACGAACTGGCAGCCGCCATAGTAGCGCCGGCCCGGATAGCCTTCGGCGTACTTGTTGGTCAGCACGGAGCCCTGCGCCTCGAGCACGGCGCGCGACACGATGTTCTCGGAGGCGATCAGCTCGATCTCGTCGCGCTGGCGGCCGAGCTCGGACTTCACGGCGTCGGCGAGCTCCGGATCGACCTCGGCGAGGCTCGCCTGAAAGAAGCGCGTCTCCGCCGCCTGCGCCTGACCTTCGGTGATGGACATGTCGGTTTTCTCCCTGAGGGTCGCACGACGCTTGCGCGGCCACGCCGACCTGAATTCCCCAGCCGCGACGCGGTTTTCCCGCAGGGCGCGTCGCGACGCTCTCGACGCCTCGCCTACCATATGTTGCGAAGCCGAGGAAAGCGCGCCGCCCGGTGTCGGCGCCTTCGCGGGACGCGACCTTGGGAGAAGACGCTTACCCTCTGGCGAGGCGCAGCCTGAGCTTACGCAGGGCGACGGCCTTCAGATGGGCCTCGCTCGCCGCCGCAGGACCGACCACCACGACCTCGACGCCGGTCGCGGCGTCGATCGCCGCGCAGCGCGTGGCGTTTCCGCGGACGATGAACTCGAACAGCACCTCGCCCGGCGTCGCGACGTCCCGGTGAACCGGGCCGCCGCCGGGCGCGCGACTCACTGGCCGGTCGCAGCCGAGGCCCCGCCGCCCGCCATGGCGAGCTCGCCGGTGCCGTCCATGCCGTAGATGTCCTCGCGGAACTGGACCGAGCCGTCGGCCGCGCCCCAGCCCGAAATGTAGCGCCAGTAGACCGGAACGTTCGGATTCACCTGCACGTCGATCCGCTCGCCCGATTTGATCGCCGCCGCGATCGCGCGGCGGTCCCATTTCGGGTCGTTCTTGAGCAGCCAGGCGACCAGCTCCTTGACGTTCTGGACGCGCATGCAGCCCGACGACTGGAACCGGTCATTGCCGCCGAACAGGTTCTTGGACGGCGTGTCGTGCATGTAGACGCCGTATTTGTTCGCCATGTTGAGCCGGACGGTGCCGAGCGAATTGGTCTCGCCCGGGTCCTCGCGAAACATGTAGTTGGTGGCCTCGTCCGAGAACCAGTTGACCTGCTCGGGCTGCAGCTCGTTGCGCGCCTGATCGTAGATCCGGATGTGGTTCTTGGTGAGGTATTGCGGGTCCTTCTGCATGTGCGGGATGAGGTCCTTCTTCACGATCGAAGCCGGGACCGTCCAGTACGGGTTGAAGTTGACCTGCAGGATCTTCGCGTCGAGCACCGGCGAGGCGCGGTCGACCTTGCCGGCGACGGTGGTGTAGCGGGCGACGACCTGGTCGCCCTCCACCGCTTCCGCCTCAGCGGCCGGGATGTTGGCCATCACGTAGCGGTCGCCGAGATTGCCGTTCGACATGGTGCGGATGCGCACCAGATTGGTCTGCAGCTGCCGGAGCCGCGTCTCGGCCGGGATGTTGAGCGAGGTCATGGTGTCGTCGCCGACGACGCCGACCGGGATCAGGCCGTGACGGGCCTGGAAGCGGCGCACCGCGCCTTCGACATAGCTGTCGAAGGTCGAGGACATCGAAAGGTTCGGGTCGAGGTCGCCGCT
Organism: Hansschlegelia sp.; assembly: GCF_035538955.1. Classification (NCBI taxonomy): domain Bacteria; kingdom Pseudomonadati; phylum Pseudomonadota; class Alphaproteobacteria; order Hyphomicrobiales; family Methylopilaceae; genus Hansschlegelia; species Hansschlegelia sp. The sequence goes on along the minus strand of NZ_DATLJK010000010.1, from coordinate 328,392 downwards.
CGCCATCAGGCGCTGACGGAGCGCCACGACACGCTCGCCCTGCGAGCCAAGCTTGAGGCGCGGCCCGTTCGGCACCTGGGCCCAGCCGCCGCGGCTGACGATCGCGTTGTAATCCTCGATGGCGCGCTCGGTCGCCTGCGCCGTCTGCGGGCTGAGCGTCGGAATCCGCGAGGCGGAGGTGCGGGTGGCGGCGCCGCCGGCGGACGCGTCGAAACGGTCCTTCCACTCCGCCTGCCCGAACAGCTCCTGAGCCGCCGCCGGACCGGCGATCACGCCCGCCGCAGCCGCCCCTAGGCCGAACCGAAGCGCCTGGCGGCGCGTCGCCGCGATCATCGAAGGCCGTTCCGTCACGATTCCAAGCTCCCGCAATCTCGCCGCCAGCTTAGGCCCGGCCAAACCTGACGCGAGGCTGTCAGACCGTGGTTAACGAAACCCGACCCGACGCTCTCCGCCCTACCCGGCCCTCATCGGGCCGACAGGGTCGCAGATTCCGCAAGACGATCAGGACGGCGCTGGCCCCGAATACCTCCTCCGAAAGGCCATCGGTTTGAGGCGGAACAATGTCGAAGGCGGCGGCCGTCGGCTTGCGCAAGCGATCGTGTTCGGCGCGTCGCGGGCGCGTCAAACAAAAAAGGCGCCGCGGGCGCGGCGCCTTCAGAAGGGGTCGGGCCGCAGCTCAGAGGCGGAAGCGGATCTGGTCGGTCCAGAAGCGCTCGAGACGGACCAGCGCGACGTTGAGCGTCTTGAAGTCCTCGGCGTTGACGCCGCCCACCTGCTCGATCGTGCGGACATGCTTGGCGTAGAGCTGGTCGACGATGTCGTGGATCTCGCGGCCGCGCTCCGTCAGGCTGATGCGCACGGAGCGGCGGTCCATCCGCGAGCGCTGATGGTGCAGGAAGCCCATCTCGACGAGCTTCTTGAGATTGTAGGAGACGTTCGAGCCGAGATAGTAGCCGCGGGTGCGCAGTTCGCCGGCGGTCAGCTCGGCGTCGCCGATGTTATAGAGCAGCAGCGCCTGAACGCTGTTGATGTCGGAGCGGCCGCGGCGGTCGAACTCATCCTTGATGACGTCAAGCAGACGGCGGTGAAGCCGCTCCACCAGGGTCAGAGCCTCGAGGTAAAGCGGGCGGACTTCCGACTGGCGAGGATCTGCGGCTTCGGGCTCAACCCGGCGGGCGACGTTCTTCATGGCTGACGCCTTCCTGTATTCTCAATCATCTTGAGGCATCGACACAGTCACGCGCCTCGTTGATCAGGAAGATAGGATTGCGCCTGTGAAAATGCGCTTAAATGGCGTGATGAAATTTGTATTTATTTCTTAGACTGAACAAAGGGTTGTCGGCCTAAGTCAACAGGACCTTACCCGCTCGTTCGTGAATCGATCTTCATTTTTCCTTCAAATGCCTGAACAATTGAAAATGGTTACTGGAAAGTAGCCTGGCCGGTTGGCGGGAGGCTCAGGAGACCTCGCGGCGCGCGCGCATCGAGAGGTAGATGTAGGCCCCGATCAGGGCGAGGGAGACCAGCGCGGCGAACCAGCGTCCGGGCGCCGCCGAAGCCGCCGTCGCAGCCCAGAGGAGCTGGCCGAGCGCCGCCAGCAGCCAAATCACCACGCCCCAGGAGGTGGCGAGCCATAGCCCGACCGCCGCCACCGGATCGGCGGCGACGAAGAACGTGCAGGCGACGAACCAGGAGACGCGCGCGCCTTCGAGCGGGTTCGGCGAGCCGCCGGAGCCGATCAGCAGCCCCCAGAAGACCAGCCCCTTCACGAGTTCGAAGACCGCGACCCCGCGCAGGAACATCACGAGTCGCCAGCTCCAGGGCCGCGCCACACGGTCGGCCTGGAGGTGAGAATCCCTCAGCGAAATGCCGGGCAGTCCGGCCTCGTCGTCTGCGCCGGCCGTCATGCCGCCTCCCGAAACTCCGGCCGCGTCGGAGGTCGCGGCCGCGCGCCAATCTCGGCGACTCCGTCGCCTGGCGCAACGCGCCTGCCCTGCGCGTGGCGGGCGCCGCTTCTGCGCCCCGCCCCTGTCTGCCGGCCCTGCGCGGTGCTATGTCCCCGCCATCGGACCAGGCCGCCGGCGGATGACGGACGGCGATGCGCCCCAGTCGGGAGGCCGCAACTATGCATGAGACGATCGGCAAGCGCCGCGCTGGCGGCGAGGCTCCGCGCCCCGCGGACGGGACGCTCGACCTGCCCACCCGGTTGCGCCGCAACCGCCGCGCCGACTGGTCACGCCGCCTGACCCGCGAAAACACGCTGACGGTCGACGACCTGATCTGGCCGATCTTCCTGATCGACGGCGAGAAACGCCGCGAACCCGTCGCCGCCATGCCGGGCGTCGACCGCCTGACCGTCGACGAGGCGGTCCGGGACGTCGAGCAGGCGGCCGCGCTTGGCATTCCGGCGATCGCGCTGTTCCCCTACACCGATCCGTCGCGGCGCGACCCGGAGGGCACGGAGGCGGAGAACTCGGGCAATCTGGTGTGCCGGGCGCTGCGCGCGTTGAAGGCCGCGGTTCCGAATATCGGGCTGATCACCGACGTGGCGCTCGACCCCTATACGAGCCACGGCCATGACGGGCTGATGGAGGGCGAGCGCATCCTGAACGACGCCACCGTCGCGGCGCTGGCGCGCCAATCGCTCGCTCAGGCGGAGGCCGGCGCCGACGTCATCGCCCCGTCGGACATGATGGACGGCCGGGTCGGCGCGATCCGCGCCGCGCTCGACGATTCCGGCTTCGCGGACGTGCAGATCATGTCCTACGCGGCCAAATATGCCTCGGCCTTCTACGGCCCGTTCCGCGACGCCATCGGCACCAGGAAGGCGCTCATCGGGGACAAGAAGACCTATCAGATGGATCCGGCGAACGGCGACGAGGCGCTCCGCGAGGCGGAGCTCGACGTGCTCGAAGGCGCCGACATGCTGATGGTGAAGCCGGGCCTGCCCTATCTCGACATCGTGTGGCGCCTCAAGGAGCGCTTCAGGATGCCGACCTACGCCTATCAGGTGTCAGGCGAATACGCGATGATCCGGGGGGCCGCCGAGCGCGGCTGGATCGACGGCGACCTCGCAATGTTCGAAAGCCTGATGGCTTTCAAGCGCGCCGGGGCCGACGGCGTCCTGACCTATTTCGCCCCGGAAGTCGCGCGGCGGCTGAAGGCCGGCTGAGGCGCCCGCCGCCGGCTCAGATCGCGCGCTTCAGCGCCACCCGCGCCTCGAGCGCCGCGGCGCTCTCCTTGCGCTCGCTGTAGCGGTCGGTGAGATGCTCTGAGACGTCGCGGGTGAGCCAGGTGAACTTCACCAGCTCCTCCATCACGTCAACCACGCGGTCGTAATAGGCCGACGGCTTCATCCGGCCGTCCTCGCCGAACTCCTGGAAGGCTTTCGCGACCGAGGACTGGTTGGGGATCGTCAGCATCCGCATCCAGCGGCCGAGCACGCGCATCTGGTTGACGGCGTTGAACGACTGCGAGCCGCCCGAGACCTGCATCACCGCCAGCACCCTCCCCTGGGTCGGCCGCACCGAGCCGACCGCGAGCGGGATCCAGTCGATCTGCGACTTCATCACGCCCGTCATGGCGCCGTGGCGCTCGGGACTCGTCCAGACCTGCGCCTCCGACCAGAGCGACAGCTCGCGCAGCTCGGAGACCTTCGGATGATCGGCCGGCGCGTCGTCCGGCAGCGGCAGGCCGGCGGGGTCGAACACCCGGGTCTCGCAGCCGAAGCGCTTCAGAAGACGCTCGGCCTCGAGCGTCAGCAGCCGGCTGTAGGAGACCGGCCGCAGCGAGCCATAGAGCAGCAGCACGCGCGGCGGATGGGGCGAGCGCGGGCCGTGCAGCCGCGAAAGATCGATCGGGCGGAAACAGTCTTCGTCGAGGTTCGGCAGGTCGGTCACGCAGATTTTCCCTTCACGACCTCACCGTCCTCCTTGGTGAAGTCGCCCGTCAGCGGCTCGGGCAGGATCTCCAGCACCACCTCGGAGGGCCGGCAGAGCCGCACGCCGCGCGAGGTGAACACGAAAGGCCGGTTGATCAGGACCGGATGCTTGAGCATCGCGTCGAGGATCTGATCCTCCGTCACGCCGGGGTCGCCGAGCCCGAGCTCGGCGAAGGGCGTCCCCTTCTCAAGCGCCGCCTGGCGCGGCGTCAGGCCGGCGTCCGCGACCGCCCTGGCGAGTTCATCGCGCGACGGCGGCGTTTTCAGATACTCGACCACGACGGGCTCGATGCCGGCCGCCCGGATCATCGCCAGGGCGTTGCGCGACGTGCCGCAGGCGGGGTTGTGCCAGATGGTGGCGGAACCGGACATCTCAGCCTCCTCAGCTCGTCGTTTCGGGGGCGACCGCGCGAACCCCGCGGGCCTCATACCAGGGCTTCGAACGGTTCACGATCCACACCACCGACAGCATCACCGGCACCTCGATCAGCACGCCGACCACAGTCGCGAGCGCCGCGCCGGACTTGAAGCCGAACAGGCTGATTGCGGCCGCGACCGCGAGCTCGAAAAAGTTCGAGGCGCCGATCAGCGCGGAGGGACCCGCGACGCAGTGTGCCTCGCCGCTCGCCCGGTTCAGCAGATAGGCGAGCCCGGCGTTGAAATAGACCTGGATCAGGATCGGAACCGCAAGCAGCCCGATCACCAGCGGTTGCGCGACGATCTGCTCGCCCTGGAAGGCGAACAGCAGGACGAGCGTCGCGAGCAGCGCGACGAGCGACGCCGGCTGCAGCCGGGCGAGCAGCCGGTCTAGCGCCGGCCGGCCGCCGGAACCCAGCACGCTTCGCCGCAGGAGCTGCGCCGCCGCGACCGGAACCACGATGTAGAGCCCGACCGACAGCACCAGCGTGTCCCACGGCACGGCGATCGCCGACAGGCCGAGCAGCAGGCCGACGATCGGCGCGAAGGCCACGATCATGATCGCGTCGTTGACTGCGACCTGGCTGAGCGTGAACAGCGGGTCGCCCCGCGTCAGGTTCGACCACACGAACACCATCGCGGTGCAGGGGGCGGCCGCGAGCAGGATCAGGCCGGCGACGTAGCTGTCGATCTGCTCGGCCGGCAGCCACGGCCGGAACAGCCAGCCGATGAACAGCCAGCCGAGCAGCGCCATCGAGAAGGGCTTGATCGCCCAGTTGACGAACAGCGTCACCGACACGCCGCGCCAGTGAGAGGCGACCTCGCGCAGCGCCGCAAAGTCCACCTTCACCAGCATGGGCACGATCATCAGCCAGATCAGCAGCGCGACGGGCAGGTTGACGCGCGCGACCTCGATCGCGCCGATCGCCTGGAACAGGCCGGGCGCGGCGTAGCCGAGCGCGACCCCGACCACGATGCACAGCGCCACCCATAGGGTGAGCCAGCGTTCGAACAGCGACATGTCTCTCGCTCGTCAGGCGGCGGAAGGGTGGTTCTTGCCGATCTCGGTCAGGCGGCGCTGCAGCGAGAGCTTGTCGATCGACTTCAGCGGCAGGCTCGTGAAGATCGAGATGCGATTGGTGAGCATCCTGAGCGTCTCGGCGAAGGCGAGCGCCTTCTGGGCGTCCGTTCCCTCCACCGCCGCCGGATCCGGCATGCCCCAATGCGCAGACATCGGCTGGCCGGGCCAGAACGGGCACTGCTCGCCCGCCGCGTCGTCGCAGACCGTGAACACGAAATCGAGCGCCGGCGCGCCCGGCCTCGCGAACTCGTTCCAGGACTTCGAGCGCAGCTGCGAGACGTCGAAGTTCATGCGCCGGAGGAGATCGAGCGCGAAAGGGTTCACCTCGCCGCGCGGATGGCTGCCGGCCGAGTACGCGTTGAACCGTTCGCCGCCGTGTCGGTTCATCACGCATTCGGCGATGATCGAGCGGGCGGAGTTGCCGGTGCACAGAAACAGCACGTTGTAGGGACGCTCAAGCGACATCGCAGGTCTCCTTGGCCGGGGCGCCGTCCCGCTCGCATCGGCAGCGGTCGGCAAGCGCGTCGAAAACAGGCGCGCAGACCTCCGGGCGGCCGTTGCAGCAGTCCTCGAGCAGATAGTTCACGAGGCCGCGCATGCCGTCGAAGTCGGCGCGATAGAGGATCGAGCGGCCCTCCCGGACGCCGACGATCAGGCCGGCGCGGGAAAGGATCGCGAGATGAGTCGACAGCGTGTTCTGCCGGCAGCCCAGCGCCTGCGCGAGGACGCCGGCCGCGACCGGCTCGGGACCCATCGCGACAAGACGCCGGAAAATCCTGAGGCGCGTCGACTGCCCGAGCGCAGACAGAGCGTCGAGCGCGACGGCTTCGCGCGCTTCCTGGGACGTTGGGGACAGCGGCATCTCGACTCGACCTCCACGGCCAAAATATCGATAGTTCGGCGTTTGTCGATATATTTCGATGACCTCGGACCGGGGTCGGGGGCTAGAGCGCTCCGACGCGGGTCTCCGGCAGCCTCAGCACCACCGGCAACACGCAGAGCGCCACCACGCTGATCATCACGCCGGGCGCCATCGGCCAGCCGGCGCGCTCCGTCAGGATCTGCGCGACAAAGGGCGCGACGCCGCCGAACAGCGCGGTCGCGGTGGTGGCGCCGAGCGCGAGCCCCGACAGGCGGCCCTCCCCGGGAAACAGCTCCGCGGTCACCACCGCGCCGAGCGCGCTGACGCCGCCGGCCACGCAGGCGAGCGCCACCGCGCCGAGCAGCGCCGCAGCCGCCGAACCGCTCGTCATCAGCGCGAACATCGCGACCGGCAGCGTCGCCCCGGCGAGGGCGAAGCCGGTCAGCACGGGCTTTCTGCCGAACCGGTCTGACAGCGCGCCCGCGGCCGGCGTCACCAGGATCACCGCGAAGGCTGCGGCGGTCGAGAGCCAGAGCGCATGGCCTTCGGCGAACACGCCGGTCGAGGTCAGATAGGCCGGCACATAGGTGATGCCGACATAATAGGTGACGGAGCCGAGCGCCGAGATTGCGAAGCCGCGCAGCACGCCCCGATGGTGATGCCGCAGCGCGTGGCGCAGCGGCCTCTCGGGGGCGCTTCCGGCGTCGCGCTGGCGTTCGAAATCCGGCGATTCCTGCATCGCCGCGCGGGCGATCCAGACGCCGAGCGCCAGCGCCGCGCCGAACACGAAGGGGATGCGCCAGCCCCAGGAGTCGAGCGCCGCCGGGCTCAGCCAATGCACCGTCGCGGCGGAGGCCGCGACCGCGAGCAACGCTCCGATCTCGCTCGCCGCCGAGGCCGAGGAGGCGACGAGCCCGCGCCGCTCCGGCCGCGCGCCCTCGAGCAGATAGGCCACCACGCCGACATACTCGCCGCCGACCGCAAAGCTCATCAGGCAGCGAAGCGCAAGCAGCATCCAGCCTGCCGCAGGACCCACGGCGGCGTAGGTCGGCAGCATGGCGGTCATGAGCATCGCGCCCGTCATGACGCCGACCGAGAGCAGCATCGAGCGCCTGCGCCCGAAGCGGTCGCCGATATGGCCGAAGGCGATCGCGCCGAACGGGCGCAGCAGATAGGCCACCGCAAAGGCCGCAAGCGTCGCGGCGAGTGAGCCCGCGCCCGGGCCCAGGAACACGCGCGACAGCACGGTCGCGAAATAGAGATAGAGCGTGAAGTCGTACCACTCGACCACGGTCGACACGGTGGCGATGACGGTCGAGGCGCGGGAGACGGGAGGACGCGGCGCGCCCGGGTCGGTGATCATCCCGCCGTCTTGGGGCTGTGGCGGCCAAGTTCAACGCGCGCACCGGCCCCGCGCCTGCGCCTCTTGCGGCGCAGCAAGGCACGCGGCACAAGAGGCGCGCCATGCTTCACGCCAACGACCTCACCTGCCGCGTCGCCGGACGCGTGCTGATCGATCATGCGACCGCCGCGCTGCCGGACGGCGCCCGCGTCGGCGTGGTCGGCCGGAACGGCACCGGCAAGACCACGCTGTTCAAGCTGATCGCCGGCGACCTGCACCCGGACGACGGTTCGGTCTCGATCCCCAAGGGGACGCGCATCGGCCGCGTCGCGCAGGAGGCGCCCTCCGGACCGGAGGCGCTGATCGACGTGGTGCTCGCGGCCGACCTCGAGCGCGCCGCCCTGCTCAAGGAGCAGGAGACCGCGACCGATCCGCACCGCATCTCCGACATCGTCACCCGGCTGATCGACATCGACGCCTATGAGGCGCCGTCGCGCGCCGCCAAGATCCTCTCCGGCCTCGGCTTCGACGAGGCGGCGCAGCAGCGGCCCTGCTCGGATTTTTCCGGCGGCTGGCGGATGCGCGTCGCGCTTGCGGCGGTGCTGTTCTCCGAGCCCGACCTGCTGCTGCTCGACGAGCCCACGAACCATCTCGACCTCGAAGGCACGCTCTGGCTGCAGGACTATCTGGCCAAATATCCGCGCACGGTGCTGGTCATCAGCCATGACCGCGACCTGCTGAACGCCTCGGTCGACCACATCCTGCACTTCGACAACGGCAAGCTGACCGTGTGGAAGGGCAATTACGACGCGTTCGACCGGATGCGGCGCGAGAAGCTCGCGCTCGACCAGAAGGCCGCCAAGGCGCAGGCCGAGGAGCGCGCCCGGCTCGAGGCGTTCATCGCGCGCTTCAAGGCCAAGGCCTCGAAGGCCACGCAGGCGCAGTCGCGCGTCAAGCGGCTCGCCAAGATGCAGCCGATCTCGGCGGTCATCGAGCGCAGCGTCGTGCCGTTCCGGATTCCGGAGCCCGAGCGGGAGCTCGCGCCGCCATTGATCGCGCTCGACGGCGTCTCGGTCGGCTATGGCGATCACACGATCCTGCACAAGCTGTCGCTGCGCATCGACCCCGACGACCGCATCGCGCTGCTCGGCGCCAATGGCAACGGCAAGTCGACCTTCGCCAAGCTGCTCGCCGGCCGCCTGCAGGCGAGCTCCGGCCGGGTCAACAAGTCGGAGAAGATCCTCGTCGGGTTCTTCGCCCAGCACCAGGTCGAGGACCTCAACATCGAGGCCACGCCCTACGATCACATCCGCGCCCGCATGCCGGCCGCGAACGAGGCCCAGGTGCGGGCCAAGGTCGCGCAGATCGGCTTCACGGGCGACCGCGCGAACACGGTCGTCGGCAAGATGTCGGGCGGCGAGAAGGCGCGCCTGGCTTTCGGGCTCGCGGTGTTCGAGGGGCCGCACCTGCTGATCCTCGACGAGCCGACCAACCATCTCGACATCGACAGCCGCGAGAGCCTCGCTCAGGCGCTGAACGAGTTCTCCGGGGCCGTCATCCTGGTCAGCCATGACCGCCATCTGCTCGACGCCACCGCCGACCGGCTGTGGCTGGTCGCGGACGGCGACGTGCAGGCCTTCGACGGCGACCTCGACGACTACCGCCGGTTCATCCTCTCGGCCGAGGGCTCGGGGCGCGCCTCCAAGAAGCCCGGCGGCGGCACCGGCAAGTCGGCGGAGGCCGCGGCGAAGCGGACCGACCCCGGAACGCTGAAGAAGAAGATCGCCGCGCTCGAGGAGCTGATGGGCCAGTGCGCGCAGGAGCTCGCGCGCATCGACGGCGAGCTCGCGGCTGGCGCGGGCTTCCCGTCGAAGCCGCAGAAGGCGGCCGAGCTCGGCCGCAAGCGCGACGAGGTCGCCCGTGCGCTGGCCGAGGCGGAAGAGACCTGGCTCGCCGCAAGCGCCGACTATGAGGAGGCGGCCGCGGCGTGACGCGGCCGCTTCTCCCGAAGCACCTTTCGGTCCCCCGGCCGCGCGCGGCCGGACTTGTGATCCTCGCGGTGCTGGTCGCGACCGCCGCCCTTGCATTTCACGACGGCGGCCTGCTGCCGCGCGCCTGGGCGCTCGCCGCCGGGATCGTGTTCGGGATCGCCCTGCAGCGCGGCGAGCTGTCGCTGGTGCGCGCCTGGCGCGACCTTCTGATACTCGGCGATTCCGGCCAGCTGCTCGGCTTTCTGGCGGCGCTCGCCGTCGCCGCGAGCCTGACGCTCGGCGGACTCGCGCTCGCCGGCCATGCGGCGCCGCCTGAGGCCGCGCGGATCGGGCCGGTCAGTTGGCTGCTGCCGGTCGCGGGCCTCGTGTTCGGCGTCGGCGCGGTAATCGCGCGCGGCGGGGTGATGGTCCACATGCGGCGGCTGAGCGAGGGCTCGCTGGTCGCCGCGCCGGCGCTGCTGGCGATCTTCGTCGGCTTCATCGCGGGGCTCGCGACCTGGCCATGGGCCTACCGGACCGCGATCGCGTCCGCGCCATCGCCCTGGCTACCGGACATTTTCGGGCTGGCGCCGACGCTCGCCCTCGAGATCGCCGCGCTCGGCCTCTGCGCGGCGGCGCTGTGGCGTTGGCGACCGCGCCGCGACGCGCCGGGCCGGACGCTCGCGGTTCGCGTGCTGGTCGAGCCATGGCCAGGCGCCGCGGCTGGCGCGGTTCTCGGCGGCCTCGTCGCGGCGAGCTATGCGGTCGGCGAACCGCTCGGCCTCATCGGCGAATGCGCCGCTACGGCGCGCTGGGTCGGCGCCGGTCTCGGCCTCCTGCCGGACGCGCTGCCGGGACTCGACGACGGGATCGCCGGTTTTGAACTGCCGCCCGCAGGCTTTGGTCTGACCGGCGACGTGCTCGTGCTGTTCGGCTTCCTGGCGGGAGCCTTTGCGGCGGCGCTCGCCTCCGGCCGGTTCGCGCCGGCGACGGCGACCTTTCGCGACGTCGTCGAGATGGTCGCGGGAGGGCTACTGGTCGGCTGGGGCGCGATGACGGCGCTCGGCGGCCTCACGGGCGAAGCGGTCGCGGGCGTCGCGGTCGGCGCGGCCTCCGGCTGGTGCTTCTTCGTCTTCGCCTCGCTCGGCGTCGCGCTGGCGCTGCAGTTCGACCGGCGCGCGCCCGTCACCCATCCTGAGCCGGCGACCGAAGCGCCGCCGGAGGACGCGCCCGATCCGTTCGCGCCCTAGCGCGCCGTCGCCTCGTAGAGCGCCCGCACGTCCTTCTCGAACGCCGCGCGCGAGGCGTCCCGCGTGTAGAACATGTGGCCGCCCGGATAGACCTTCAGCGCCACCCGCTCCGGATCTCCGAAGGCCGGAAGCTGGTCGAGGACCATCTTGGATTCCATGTAGGGCGTAACGAGGTCGGTCGAGCCATGCGCGACCAGCACCCGAAGCTTGGGGTCGAGCGCGAGCGCCTCGCGCAGCGCGCCGACGGACTCCGCGGGACGCTGCCGGTCGCCCCAGCGCCACTTGCCGCTGACCTCCCCGTTCAGCAGTTCGTAGCGCCGGTCGACCCGATAGCCCATTTCGCGACCGTAGAAGTCGACCGCCGCGCGCGTGAGAGGAGCGCGCGAGGCGTCGAGAATGGCGTCTTCGAAATTACCCTCCGCCTCATACGGGCTTGGATCGAAAGCCGTAACGTTGGCGTCGTAGAGCGAGCCCACCCGGCCCTTGTCGCGGCCGAGCTCGCGCACGAACGCCTGGATGTCGACCCGGCCGCCGAGACGTCTCACGAAGTTCGGATCGAGGCCGGTGAGCTGCGAGACCTGCGTCACGATCCGCTCGACCGCCTCCTTGTCGCGTGGCCCGCGCATCAGGTCGGAGAGGAATTGCCCTGTCGCATAGCTCTCGACGTCGGAGAGGTCGGCGCGGGTCACCGGCGCTTTGCGCTCGCGCGCCGTGGCCGCCATCGAGGGCAGCGCGTTGACCCAGGGGATTGGCGAGGTCTGCTCAGCCTGCCTGATGCCGAAGTCGAGCACCGGCGAAATGGCGATCAGGCCGCGGACGCCGACGCCCTCCTTCGTCTGCAGCGCCCGGGCGATGCGCGGCGCGCGGAACCCGCCATAGCTTTCGCCGGCGAGGTAGACCGGCGACATCAGCCGGTTCTTGGCCGCAAGGTGCTTGGCGACCACCCGCGACAGCGCGTCGATGTCGCCGTCGACGGACCAGAAGTTCTTCTGCGCCTCGTCTGAGCCAAGCGCGCGGCTGTAGCCGGTTCCGACCGGATCGACGAAGACGAGGTCGGTGAAGGCGAGCCAGCTCTCGGCATTGTCGGTAAGCGCCGGCGGATCGGACGGCCCGTTGCCCTCATTGCCGAACGGCAGGCGCTTGGGGCCGATCGCCCCGAAATTCAGATAGGCGGAGGCCGCGCCCGGCCCGCCGTTGAACGCGTAGGTGATCGGCCGCGTGGCGGGATTCTCGCGGATCAGCGTGTAGCTCGTGACCACCACCTCGGCGAGCCGCTCGCCCTTCGGATCGCTGAGCGGCACCGCCTCGACGCTCGCCGTATAGGCCAGCGTATCGCCGCCGACGACGGCGTTCTGTTTGGAGGTGACGTCGGCCGGCAGGCCGCCGGGCTTCGGCTCCGGGATGGGCCACGGGCTGTCGTCGGCGCGCAGCGGAGACGCAACCGAGAGGGAGACGAGAAGCGCCGCGGCGGCGGCCCGAATGAGCGCAGGGGTCATGGCGCGGAAGGTGGAGCGCGAGCGTTCGCAAACGAGGGACTTCACGAGCTTGTCGACTCCGAGTTTGCGATCAGGCCTCGCGCTTCCACCGGCCATCCTCGCTTTGCCGCCAATAGGTCACCTCATGGCCGGCCGATTTCAGCGCCCGCCACTGCGCCCGCGTGGCGTCGAGCGCCTCGGGATCGTGGCCATCGAACAGGATCAGCGCGCGGGCGTAAGACGCGAGGTCCGGCGGCTGCGCGCCGTCGACCAGCACTCGGACATGAGCGTCGTTCGGGTTGAGCTCGGTGGTGGTGAGCCAGATGGTCTCCTCCGCCCCCTCGCCGTCTGCGGCGTGCGGCAGGAAACCGTCGTCCGAATAGGTCCAGAGCGCGTCGTCGAGCGCGGAGACGCGCTCCGGCGCGGAAGCCTGCACCACGACCTTCCAACTCCGCTCCAGGCACTTCTCGAGCAGCGCCGGAAGCGCCTTTTCGAGCGGTTGGCTGGTCAGCTGGTAGAACAGGACTTCGGTCACGCCCTACCCCTCGGCCTCACGCGATGACCTTCTGGAAGCAGGCCGCCTCAACGTCGCGATAGCCCAGGGCCTCATAGAACCCTCGCGCCGCGGCGTTGTCGCCTCGGACCAGCAACTGCAGCTTCCACACGCCACGAGCAGCGAGCCAGCGCTCCGCAGCCTCCATCATGGCGCGGCCGAAGCCTCTCCCCTGATGTTCCGGATCGACAGCCAGATAATAGACCCAGCCGCGATGGCCGTCCTCGCCGACCATCACGGTCGCCGCGACGGCCGTCAGGCAGGCGACCAGCACCGTCGAGTAGGGTCTCGAGCGGGCGAAGGCGAGGTCGCGCGACGGATCGTTCCAAGGACGTGCGACGCCCGCGGCGTTCCAGACGGAGATCACGCCGTCGACGTCGCGGTCCTCCATCTCCCGGATCAGGAGGTCCGGCGGCGAACCCGCGTGGACCGGCCGCAGGTTCACCTCACCCCTCGTAGAAGTCGCTCACCAGGCGGTCGAGCAGGCGCACGCCCCAGCCGGAGCCCCAGCTCTTGTTGATGTCGGTCGCCGGCGAGCTCATGCCGGTGCCGGCGATGTCGAGATGCGCCCAGGGCGTGCCGTTGACGTGGCGCTTGAGGAACTGCGCCGCGGTGATCGAGCCGCCATGGCGGCCGCCGGTGTTCTTCATGTCGGCGAACCGCGAGTCGATGAGCTTGTCGTATTCCGGGCCCAGCGGCATGCGCCACACGGTCTCCCCCGTCGCCTTGCCGGCCTTGGAGATGTTCTCCGACAGCGCGTCATCGTTCGAGAACAGGCCGGCATGGTCGACGCCGAGCGCGATCAGGATGGCGCCCGTCAGCGTCGCGAGATCGATCATGAACTTCGGCTTGAAGCGGTCCTGGACGTACCAGAGCACGTCGCCGAGCACGAGGCGGCCTTCCGCGTCGGTGTTGATCACCTCGATGGTCTGGCCCGACAGCGAGGTCAGGATGTCGCCCGGGCGGTAGGCGTTCCCGTCCGGCATGTTCTCGACCACGCCGATCGCGCCGACGACATTCGCCTTCGCCTTGCGGGACGCGAGCGCGTGCATCAGGCCGACCACGCAGGCCGCGCCCGCCATGTCGCCCTTCATGTCCTCCATGTTGGCGCCCGGTTTGATGGAGATGCCGCCGGTGTCGAAGATCACGCCCTTGCCGATGAAGGCGACCGGCTGCTCGTCCTTGTCCCTGGCGCCGTTCCAGCGCATCACGACGACGCGGCTTTCCTGCTCGGAGCCTTGGCCGACCGCGAGCAACGCGCCGAAGCCCGCCTTCCTGAGCGCCTTCTCGTCGAGCACCTCGACCTCGACCCCGAGGGCCTCGAGCTCCTGGGCGCGCCTGGCGAACTCCTTCGGGGTCAGCACGTTCGGCGGCTCGTTAACGAGCGTGCGGGCGATCTCGACGCCCTCCGCGAGGCCTTCCTTGGCCTTCCAGGCTTTCTTGGCCGCAGCGTCATCGGCCACCGCCAGGGTGACTTTGGCGATCGGCTGCGGCTCGTCGTCCTTCTTCTTCGTCTTGTAGGTCTCGAACACATAGCTGCGCAGCCGCAGTCCGACCCCGATCTCGGCGGTCGCCGCAAGGTCCGGGGCGACCGCGCCGGCCCCTTCGACCATCACCACCACGCTGTCGGCGGTCGCGGGTAGCTTGCCGCGGATCTGGCCGCCGAGCTTCACCCAGTCGGTCGGCTCCTTGCCGTCGCCGAGCCCGACGACGATCAGCCGATCGACGTCGGCAAGCGCCGGCGCAAGGATTTCGAAGCTCTGGCCGGCCTTGCCCTTGAAGCGCTCGGCGGACGCCGCTCGCGCGAGCGCCGCCTCGATGGGCGCGACGAACGCGGCGGTCGACGCTCCGAACGCGAGTTCCGGCGCAGCGAAGATGACGACCACGCCTGCGGGTTTCGCATCGAGCTTCTGGAACCCGATCTTGAGCGGCGTGGCGTTCTGCGTCGTCGGCTCGGAATGCTTGGACATCAGGACTCGCTCCTGCGGGAGGGGATCGGCGCCGCGGTCGTGGCTGGGAAGAACGCGGACGTAAGGGTGTTTCCTCTATACGACACGTCCGTCACGTTCCAGCGCTCGGCCGAGGCCGCAGGCTGGAACGACCTTGCATTGAACGCTGCGCGGCCCTCAAGCTGTCGCAGGGGAAGCGCTTCGCGGTCGGCCAGGCCACCGCGCGTGTCATCGGGTCAGCATGAGACTGGTGGGTCCGGACAGAACGAAGCTCGAAACGGGCTCCGGGAAACGGCTGTCCGGCTTCGAATCGACGATCGGCCGCGGCGGCCCGGCGGCCGCCGGGCCGCGCGTGCGGGCCGCGCACGGCTCTGATTGCAGCGGCGCGGCCGCGGCCGGCGAATTCGAGTGGCGCATGGGCGGGCTTCGTGCTTTATCTCGCCACCGAGTTCGCTGGCGTATCGGGGGCGGCCGGACTCGTTTGTTCGGCGTCCGCCGTCATTCTGTTTACCGCCCTCTTCTCGCGCCGAGCGACGCGGCGCCCCAGATGACGAGGGAGGACGGATGACGCTCGCGCCGCGCGCCGCCTCCCGTCGGTCAGGCGCCGTTCTCGCCGCCCTCTTGCTCGCATCCACCGCGATCGCTCTCGCGACGGGCCGCGCGTTTGCGCAGGGCGTGCAGTCCAGCAACGAGCTCATCCCGCCCCAGCCGCGCGACGCGGACAAGAAGCACGGCTCGAAACTGTTCTCCTCGAAGGCCGAACCCGTCGTCGCGGGCGCCAACGGCAAGAAGAGCGGCGGCCTCGGCCAGCGCGATCCGAACGCGCGCATGCTGATGGAGGCCAAGGAGCTCGTCTACGATTACGACAAGGAGATCGTGACGGCGGTCGGCGGCGTCGACATCTATTATGACGGGCGCGCCCTGCAGGCGGACCGCGTCGCCTACGACCAGAAGCAGAACCGCGTCCACGCCTTCGGCCACGTCAAGTTCACGGAGCGCAACGGCGACGTCGCCTATGGCGACACGATGGACGTCACCGACGACTTCAAGGACGGCTTCGTGACGCCGCTGAGAGTCGAGACCACTGACCGCACGCATTTCGCCGCCGCCAAGGGGCGCCGCGAGAACGGCAACCTGATGGTGTTCGACCGCGGCGTCTACACCGCCTGCGAGCCGTGCCGGAACAATCCCGAAAAGCCGCCGCTGTGGCAAATCCGCGCCAAGCGGATCATCTGGCGGCAGGACGAGCAGACCATCTACTACGACGACGCGACCTTCGAGCTGTTCGGCAAGCCGATCGCCTGGCTGCCCTATTTCTCGAGCCCCGATCCAACGGTGAAGCGCAAGTCCGGGGTGCTGGGGCCGAACCTGACGCGGTCGAGCCGAGTCGGCTACGGAATCGAGGTTCCGTACTTCTGGGTGCTGTCGCCCGAGTCCGACCTCACGCTCAGCGCGATGGCGACCTCCAAGCAGGGCGTCATGCTGAAGGGCGAGTACCGCCAGCAGCTGATGGACGGCTCCTATTCGATCCGCGCGGCCGGCATCCACCAGCTCAACTCGGACAAGTTCAACGGCAAGGTCCCGGCCGGGATGACCGACGCCGGCCTAAGCGTCGGGCCGGGCGACAAGGACAACCGCTGGGCGTTCCAGACCAAGGGCTCGTTCGACATCAACGAGAAGTGGTCCTGGGGCTGGGACATCAACGCGCTGTCGGACAAATGGGTGCGCGGCGACTACGACCTGTGGGGCTCGCGCACCGACGCCACCTCCACGCTTTTCCTGAAGGGCCAGGGCGACCGCAGCTGGTTCGAGATCCGCGGCTACAAATTCTACGGGCTCACGCGTTACGACCAGCAGGATCGCCTGCCCTGGGTCGCGCCGGTGCTCGACTACAACTACACCTTCGAAAATCCGGTGGCGGGCGGCGAGCTGTCCTTCGACATCAACGCCACCAACCTCTACCGCGAGGACAGCGACTACGCGCGCTACCTCAAGCGGACTCAGCCGCGCACCGACAACGCGCTGGTCGGCGCGGCCGGGACCTACAGCCGGATCTCGGGCGACATGGAGTGGCGCCGCCGCTTCATCGATCCGATCGGCCAGGTCTGGACGCCGTTCGCCTTTGTGCGCGGCGACCTGATCTACACGAAGCCCGACTACGACTCGAGCATGCCTGCCTTCCTGGATCATGAGCAGGACGTGCTGCTGCGCGGCATGGTCGGCGTCGGTATGGAGTACCGCTACCCGTTCATCGCCGTGAGCTCGTTCGGCACGCACCAGATCGAGCCGATCGCGCAGGTGATCTTCCGCCCGAACGAGAGCAAGGTCGGCAAGCTCCCGAACGAAGACGCGCAGAGCCTGCTGTTTGACGACACGACGCTGTTCTCGTGGAACAAGTTCTCCGGCTACGACCGGATCGAGGGCGGCAGCCGGGCGAATGTCGGCGGTCAGTACACCCTGACGACCAACTCCGGCGCGAGCGTCAGCATGCTGGTCGGCCAGTCCTTCGCGCTGTTCGGCAAGAACTCCTTCAACGAGCTCGACCCGACTCAGATCGGGCCGGGCTCCGGCCTCAACACCCGTCGCTCCGACTATGTCGGCGGCCTCACCATCGTTCCGAACGAACATTTTGGGCTTGCGACCCATATCCGGCTCGACGAGGACAGCTTCGCCTTCCGCAGCGCCGAGGTCGAAGGCCGCGCGACGTTCGAGCGGGTTCAGGCCAACCTGGTCTACGGCCGTTACGAACAGGCGCCGCTGCAGGGTTATGATGAAATCCGCGAAGGCGTGCTCGGCGGCGCCCGCGTCTTCCTCACGCAGGATTTCTACGTCGAGGCGGGCGCGCGCTACAATTTCGACCGCGACGCGTTCGACCGGACGCAGCTCGGCTTCGGGCTGAACGACATCAGCCAGTGCCTGTCCTTCGGCTTCAGCTACATCCGGCAGGTGGACAACACGGCAGATTCGATCAGGCTCTCGCAGGTCGACAACAAGTTCCTGGTGAAGCTGGACTTCCGGACCCTCGGCAAAGTCGGGCTTTCGACCAGCAGCAAGTCCAACGTCGAGCCCGACATGTTCGGCTCGCAGGCGTCCTTCGCTCCCTGACGGCGCCGCGTCAGCGCGCGCAAAAATCTGCGAGGCGCGCGTCATCAGGCGCTTCCCAGCGCCTCCGCAATGTTGACGACGGCCGGCGGAACACTGAAAACGGCCGGCGTGCCCGGACTGGCGGGCGTCGAAACAACGGGAACCGCATGTCCAGCTTAACGCGTCCTCGGCTCCTTCAACTCGCCATAGCGGCGGGCTTCGCGGCGACGCTGTCTTGCGTCGCGCCGGCCAGCGCTCAGTCGATCGCCGTCGTGGTCAATGGGCAGCCGATCCTGACCAGTGAAGTGCAGGCGCGGCTCGCGCTGATGAAGCTGTCGGGCGGCGCCAAGGCGAGCGTCGACGCTGCGCGCGAAGAACTCGTCGAGGACAAGCTGAAGGTCACGGAAGCGAAGCGCTACGGCATCGCGGCCGACCCGTCACAGGTCGACGCGGCCTATAGCTCGATCGCCGGCCGTATGAAGCTCACGCCGCAGCAGTTCACGCAGGCCATCCAGCAGCGCGGCGTGAACGCGCAGACGCTCAAGGACCGGATCAGCGCGGAGATCACCTGGGCGCAGCTCGTCCGCCGCAAGTTCGCCGCGCAGATCGCCTCGCGGGAGCAGGATTACATCGGCAAGGCGGCCGGCAAGGCCGACAACAAGGCGATCCAGTACACGCTGCGGCAGGTGGTGTTCGTTCTGCCGAAGGGCGCGAGCGACGCCCAGATCGCCCAGCGGCGCTCGGAGGCGATCGCCGCCAAGGGCCGCTTCCCGGGATGCGATCAGGCGGTCGAGTTCGCGTCGAAGCTGCGGGACGTCGCCGTCAAGGATCCCGTCGTCCGCTCGAGCGGCGGCATGGGCAAGGAACTCAACGAGATCCTGGCGAAGGTCAAGATCGGCGGCCTTACCGAACCGCAGCGCTCGGACGAAGGGATCGAGATGATCGCCGTGTGCGGCCGCAAGGACATCGCCGACGACAGCGTGTTCCGCCAGCAGGCCATGGACCAGGCGAGCGGCAAGCAGGTCGAGGAACAGGCCAAGAAATATCTCGAACAGATCAAGTCGCGCGCGATCATCCAGGTCCGCCACTGAACATGCCGGGCGAGCGCCGCCGGGACGCGCCGCTCGCCCTCTCCATGGGCGAGCCCGCCGGAATCGGGCCCGAGCTCGCCCTCGCCCTCTGGTCCTCCCGCCGCGTCCGGCCGATCCCGGCCTTCGTCGCGGTCGGCGATCCCGGCGTGTTCGCCTCCCGCGCCGCGCTGCTTGGCCTCGACCTCGCGATCGCAGAGACAGAGCCGGAGGGCGCGCTCGCGCTGTTCGACGACCGGTTCCCGATCTACCCGGTCGGAGCGGCGTGCCGGGCCACGCCCGGCCACGCGTCTATCGAGGACGCGGCTTCCGTCGTCGACGCGATCCGTCGAGGGGTCGAGCTCGTCCATGGCGGCCGTTGCGCCGCGCTCGTCACCCTCCCGATCGCCAAGGCCCCGCTGGTCGCCGCCGGGTTTCCACATCCGGGCCACACGGAATATCTCGGCGCGCTCGCGCAGTCGCTGTGGGGCGCCCCGGCGCGCGCGGTCATGCTGCTCTGGTCGGAGGAGGTCGCGGTGGTTCCCGTCACCGTCCACATTCCGCTCGCGGAGGTCCCGGTCCGACTGACCGAGGACGACATCGTCGAGACCGGGCGGATCGTAGCGCGTGACCTACGCCGCCGCTTCGGGATCGAACGGCCGCGGCTCGCCGTCGCCGGACTCAACCCGCATGCGGGCGAGAACGGCGTGCTCGGGCATGAGGACGAGTCGGTCGTCGCGCCCGCCGTCCGGCGCCTGCAGGCGGAAGGCATAGACGCCAAGGGCCCGCTGCCGGCCGACACGATGTTCCATGCGGCGGCGCGCGCCCGGTATGACGTGGCCCTCGCCATGTACCACGACCAGGCGCTCATCCCGGTGAAGACGCTCGCCTTCGAGACCGCCGTCAACGCGACGCTCGGCCTGCCCTTCGTGCGGACGTCGCCCGACCACGGCACCGCGTTCGACATCGCCGGGACCGGAAAGGGGGATCCGGAAAGCCTGCGCGCAGCTTTGCGGCTGGCGGAGCGGCTGTCCCACGAGCCGGCGCTGGCGTGAGCCCGATCGACGACCTGCCTCCGCTACGCGAGGTCATCCGCCGCCACGAACTGGCCGCGAAGAAGTCGCTCGGGCAGAACTTCCTGCTCGACCTCAACCTGACGGCGCGGATCGCCCGCGCCGGCGGGCGGCTGGAGGGTGTAACGGTCGTCGAGGTCGGCCCCGGTCCGGGCGGCCTCACGCGCGCGCTGCTCGCGGAGGGCGCGAAGCGCGTGGTGGCGATCGAGAAGGACACCCGCGCGCTCGGCGCGCTGGCGGAGATCGCCGCGCGCTATCCGGGCCGGCTGGAGGTCGTGGAGGCTGACGCGCTCGCGACCGACATGGCTGCGCTCGCCGGCGAAGGATCGGCTCGGGTGATCGCGAACCTTCCGTACAATATCGCGACCCCGCTGCTGACCGGGTGGGTCGCGGCCGACCGTTGGCCGCCCTGGTGGGACGGCCTGACCCTGATGTTTCAACGCGAAGTCGCCGAGCGCATCGTGGCGAAGCCGGGCGACGAAGCCTACGGCCGCCTCGCCGTGCTCTGCGGCTGGCGCTGCGAGGCCAACATCGCCTTTGACGTGAACCCGCAGGCCTTCACGCCGCCGCCGAAGGTGACCTCATCCGTGGTGCGGCTGACGCCGCGCCCGGCGCCCATGCCCTGCCGGGTCCGCGACCTCGAGACCGTCACCCAGGCGGCCTTCGGCCAGCGCCGCAAGATGCTGCGGCAGAGCCTGAAGAGCCTGGGCGACGCGGCGGCTCTGCTCGAGACCGCCGGAATCGAGCCGACCCGACGCGCTGAAGAGATTCCCGTCGAGGGATTTGTCGCGCTGGCGAACGCGCTGGCCGCCCGGCGCTAGCCGGATCGCGTCAGGACGGCTGCAGCGCAGCCAGATCCTTCACCAGGCCAGCCGCGAAGTCGGTGATCGCCGGACGGCGCGCCCGGCGCACCCGCTCGGCATGAAGCACTGCGCGGATCTCGTTCAGGCACCGTTCGAAATCGTCGTTGATGACGGCGTAGTCGTATTCGTCGACATGGCCGATCTCGACCGCCGCGTTGCGCAGGCGGCTGGCGATGACCTCCGGCGAATCCTCCGCCCGCCGTTCGAGCCGGGAGCGCAGCTCGGCGGCCGAGGGCGGCAGCACGAAGACGGTGGCGACATCCGCCCGCATCGTCTCGCAGACCTGCTTGGTGCCCTGCCAGTCGATGTCGAACAGCACGTCACGGCCTTCCGCCAGCGCCTTCTCCACGGGCTCGCGCGGGGTGCCGTAGCAATTGCCGTGGACCTCGGCCCATTCGAGCAACTCGCCGGCGTCCTTCATGGCGTCGAAATCGCGCTGCTTCAGGAACCGGTAGTGCACGCCGTCCGCCTCGCTAGGCCGCCGGGCGCGCGTCGTCGCCGAGATCGACAGCGTGATCTCGGAATCGGTGTCGAGCAGGGCCCGCGTAAGCGTCGACTTGCCCGCGCCGGACGGGGACGAAAGGATCAGCAGCACGCCGCGCCGCGGAAGCGCCGGAAGCTGCTCGGACGAGGGCGTCATCCCGCTCACTCCACGTTCTGGACCTGCTCGCGGAACTGTTCGACCACGGCCTTGAGCTCGAGGCCGATCGCAGTCAGCGAGCGGTCGTTCGATTTGGCGCACAGGGTGTTCGCCTCGCGGCTGAACTCCTGGGACAGAAAATCCAGCCGGCGGCCGACCGCGCCGCCCTCGGCGATCAGCGTCCGGGCCGCCTCGACGTGGGCGGCCAGCCTGTCGAGCTCCTCGCGCACGTCGGCCTTGGTGGCGAGCAGCGCCGCCTCCTGGTGGAGGCGGTCGGGATCGAGGCCGACGCCGGTTCCGATCAGCGCCGCCACCTGCTCTGCGAGCTTGCGACGCACCGCCTCCGGCGCGCGCGCCGGACAGGCGTCGGCCCGCATCGTCAGCTCCGCGATGGTCGCGAGCCGCTGCTCGAGCGTGGCGGCGAGCGCCGCCCCCTCGCTGGCGCGGGCCGCGGCGAGCGCGTCCAGCGCCTTGCGGAAATCCTCCAACACCGCCGCCTCGAAGCGGGCGCGCTCCTCAGGGCTCTCCTCCGCCTCGACGAACTCGACCACGCCGCGTTGTGCAAGCAGACCGTCCACCGTCGGAGGCGCCGCGCCCGGCGCCTGGGCCGCGACGGCGGCAGCGGCGGCGAGAACCGCTTGAAGCGCGTCCTGATTGATCCTGACCTCAGTCCGCCCGGCCGACCGGTCGAGGGTGAGCGCTGCCTGAACTGCGCCCCGCTTCAGCCGGACCGAGGCCTCTCCGCGAGCCGCCTGCTCGACGCCTTCGCAGCCCGGCGGCACGCGAAACCGCAGATCGAGGCCCTTCGCGTTCACGCTGCGCAGCTCCCACGTCCAGCGCGCGGCGCCCTCCCCGCCGGGAACGCGCGCAAAGCCGGTCATGCTGGCCAGAACCATTTGGGACCTTTCATCACCTGAGGCGGACGACCGCCGACCTTTGAGCACAGCCGAGGCCCCGCCGCGAGGCTGGGTCGCGCACATCCTTAAGCTCGCGGATCGCTCGGCCTACTGTCGGCGAGGCTTGCGGGAGTCGTTCGGCTTCGACTTGGGAAGAGGCGTGGAGGAAGAGGCCGCCGCGCCGGTCTCGTCGGGGTCGGCCGCCTCGTCGGCCGAGGCGTCGGGCGCCGCCTCCGCAGCGGCGTCGTCCGGCGCAAGGCGATCAGCCGGCGCGCCGCGGGCGCGCTCGACCTTCCGCCACTTGGCCACGTTGCGGTTGTGCTCGACCAGGGTGGGAGCGAAGGCGTGCCCGCCGGAGCCGTCGGCCACGAAGTAGAGGTCGCGGGTGTCCGCCGGCTGCGCCGCCGCCATCAGCGCGTCGCGCCCGGGATTGGCGATCGGCCCCGCCGGCAGGCCGGAGATCACATAGGTGTTGTAGGGGGTCTTGGAGGCGATGTCGGACCGGTTCAGGCTGCGGCCCAGGGTCCCGCGACCGCCGACGAGGCCGTACACGATCGTCGGGTCGGACTGCAGCCGCATGCCCTTCTTCAGGCGGTTCGCGAACACCGCAGCGACGCGCGGCCGCTCCTCCGGAACGCCGGTCTCCTTCTCCACCAGCGAGGCGAGCGTCACCAGGTCCTCAGGCGTCTTGACGCCCGTCACCGGCTTCCGCTCCTTCCAGATCTGCGCCAGCACGTCCTTCTGGTGCTGCTGCATCCGCGCGATGACCTGCTCGCGCGAGGTTCCGCGCGCGAAATTGTAGGTCTCGGGCAGCAGCGAGCCTTCCTCCGGGACTTCCTTGATCTCTCCCGTCAGCAGCGGCTGATCGCGCAGCCGCTCGACGATCTGGAGGCTCGTCAGCCCTTCGGGGATGGTGATGGGGTGCTCGATCGACTTGCCGGAGGCGATGATGTTCATCGCCTCGTGCATGCTGACATGGGCCGGGAACGCGTATTCGCCGAACCGCAGACGATCGTTGACGCGGTAAGCCCGGACGCCGATCTCGAAAAGCCTGGGATGCTCGATCACGCCTGCGCGCTCGAGCGCCTCGGCGATGTCGGCGACGCCCTGGTTGCGGGCAATCAGGACCGTGGTGTCGGCGGCGAGCGGCCCCGGCCGCTCGAACAGCGATTTGCCGTAGTAGAGCGCGCCCCCGGCGCAGAGCGCGAGCAGGCTGAGGAAGGTGAACAGCCCGCTCAGATAGCCGACGAGCGCGCTGTCGCGCCGTCGCCGCGGCTTGGCCGGAGGAGCGGCGTCGCCAGGCGCCGGCGCGCGCTCGGCTGCCTCGGACGCCGGCGGCTGCTCGCTAGGGCCCACAGCGCGGGGCGACGGATTCGAGGCGACGAGCCGCGGACGAGGCGAAGAGGCGCCGTCGCGACCGGCGGCGGCCTCAGTGTTTGCCTTGGGATCCGGCGGGGCTCCCTCGCTCGACACAGTCGGTTTCTCCTCTCGCCGCGTCGGAACGTCTGGCCGACGCGGTCCTCGCCCGATGCTGGCTCGGGATTGTGGCGAAAGCCGCCACGTCCGCCTGGAAGCTCGTCAGGCGGCGTAGCGCCGGAACACGAGCGACGCGTTGGTGCCGCCGAAGCCGAAGGAGTTCGAGAGCGCGATGTCGATCGTCATCGGCTTCGCCTTGTGCGGCACCAGATCGAGCGCCGTCTCGACCGACGGATCGTCGAGATTGAGCGTCGGCGGCGCGACCTGGTCGCGGATGGCGAGCAGCGAGAAGATCGCCTCGACCGAGCCGGCGGCGCCGAGCAGGTGACCGATCGCCGACTTGGTCGACGACATGGTGATCTTGCCCGCGGCGTTGCCGACAAGCCGCGTCACCGCCCCGAGCTCGATCTCGTCGCCGAGCGGCGTCGAGGTGCCGTGGGCGTTGATGTAGTCGATCTCGCTCGGCTCGACGCCGGCCCGCTTCAGCGCAGCTTTCATGCAGCGGTAAGCGCCGTCGCCGTCCATCGCCGGCGCGGTGATGTGGTAGGCGTCGCCCGACATCCCGTAGCCCACGACCTCGCCATAGATCTTGGCGCCACGGGCCCGCGCGTGCTCGAGCTCCTCGAGCACCACGATCCCGGCGCCCTCGCCCATGACGAAGCCGTCACGCAGCTTGTCATAGGGGCGCGAAGCGCGTTCCGGTTCGTCGTTGAACGCAGTGGAAAGCGCGCGACAGGCTGAGAAGCCCGCCACCGCAATCCGGCAGATCGGCGATTCCGTGCCGCCGGCGACCATCACGTCGGCGTCGCCGAGCGCGATCAGACGCGAGGCGTCGCCGATGGCGTGTGCGCCGGTGGAGCACGCCGTGACGACGGCATGGTTCGGCCCCTTCAGCCCGTGGCGGATAGAGACCTGCCCGGAAGCCAGGTTGATCAGCCGGCCAGGAATGAAGAAGGGCGAGATCCGCCGCGGCCCCTTGTCCCGAAGGATGTGGGCCGCTTCCTCGATGCCCTGCAGGCCGCCGATGCCGGAGCCGATCAGCACGCCGGTGGCGCAGCGATCGTCCTCCGTCTGCGGCGCCCAGCCGGCGTCGGCGAGCGCCTCTTCGGCCGCAGCCATCGCGAAGGTGATGAAGTCGTCGACCTTGCGCTGCTCTTTGGGCTCCAGCACCGCGTCGGCGTTGAAGGCGCCCTCGGAGCCGTCGCCGCGCGGAATGACGCCGGCGACTTTGGCGGGCAGATCATCGACCTGGAACTGGTCGATCTTGCGGAGCCCGCTCTCTCCGGCGATGAGCCGGCGCCAAACCGTCTCGACCCCGGCGCCGAGCGGGCAGACGATGCCGAGACCCGTGACGACAACCCGCCTCACGTCGTCGCCCCGAACGATCGAATCTCGTACAGCGTCATGCGCTTCGCCGCTCGCTCAGGCTCAGGCCTGAGCGGCGTTCTTCTCGAGGAAACGCGTGGCGTCTCCGACCGTCAGGATGGTCTCCGCCGCATCGTCCGGAATCTCGCAGCCGAACTCTTCCTCGAACGCCATCACGAGCTCGACGGTGTCCAGGCTGTCCGCGCCGAGATCGTCGATGAAGCTGGCGTTCTCGGTGACCTTTTCGGCGTCCACGCCGAGATGCTCGACCACGATCTTCTTCACGCGTTCGGCAATGTCGCTCATCGTTCTCAATCCCTGGCTTAGTTCCGTTCGGAAGATCGTCCCGCCGGACAGACGATCCGGACGTTTAGTCCGGTCGCGATTCCCCCGGGCGGGCTTTTTTGAAGGCGCAGCGCAATCCGGGCAACGTTTTTGTTCAGACGACCGCCCGGCCGCGGAAATAAAACGCGCCAACTGCGGCTTTATCCCCTCAAGATGGCCGGGTTCGTAGCATGATCCCAACACCCGCGCCAGACGCCCGGCGCGGCCGAAGATCCCGTCAGATCATGGCCATGCCGCCATTCACATGCAGCGTCTGGCCCGTCATATAAGCCGCCTCTCCGCTCGCAAGATAGACGGCCGCGGCGGCGACGTCCGGACCGACGCCGAAACGGCCGGCCGGGATGCGCTCGAGCGCGCCGGAGCGCTGCTTCTCGTTGAGCGCGTCCGTCATCGGGCTCTCGATGAAGCCGGGCGCGATGCAGTTCACGGTGACGTTACGGCTCGCAACCTCGGCCGCGAGCGACTTCGACATGCCGATCAGCCCCGCCTTCGAGGCTGCGTAGTTGCCCTGGCCGGGATTGCCGGTGACGCCGACCACCGAGGTGATTCCGATGAGCCGGCCGTAGCGGCGCTTCATCATGCCCTTCAGCGCCGCACGATAGAGCCGGAAGCCGGCCGCGAGATTGACCGCGATGACCTCCGACCACTCGTCGTCCTTCATGCGCAGGAAGAGATTGTCCCGCGTCACGCCGGCGTTATGGACCAGGATGTCGAGGCCGCCCATCGCGGCTTCGGCCTCTCCGGGCAGCGCGTCGACCGCGGCCTCATCCTTGAGATTGGCGGGCAGCACGTGGGCCCGCTCCCCGAGCTCCGCGGCGAGCGCGTCCAGCGCTTCGCGGCGCGTGCCGGAAAGCGCGACGGTCGCGCCCTGGGCGTGCAGCGCCCGGGCGATCGCGCCCCCGATGCCTCCGGTCGCGCCGGTGACGAGGGCGAAGCGGCCCGTGAGATCGAACATGAGGGTTCTCCGGATCAAACGGCGGACGCGAACAGGCCTTCGGCGCGAATGCGCTGGACGTCATCAGGCGAGCCGACGGACTCGCCCGAGGCTTCCGGCGCGACCCGCTTCACGAGGCCTGAAAGAACCTTGCCGGCCCCGATCTCGATAAAGCGCGTCACCCCGGCCCCCGCCATGAATGCGACCGACTCGCGCCAGCGCACCGCGCCGGTGACCTGCTCGACGAGCCGCGCGCGGATCGCCTCCGGATCGGTCAGGGGGCTCGCAGTGACATTGGCGACCACCGGCGCGCGCGGCGCGTTGATCTTCACGCCCGCGAGCGCCTCGCGCATCGCCTCGGCGGCAGGCTGCATCAGCGCGCTGTGGAACGGCGCCGACACCGGCAGCAGCACGGCGCGCTTCGCGCCCCTCGCCTTTGCGATCGGCAAGGCGCGCTCGATCGCAGCCTTCGTCCCCGAGATCACCACCTGGCCAGGAGCGTTGTCGTTGGCGGCCTGGCAGACTTCGCCTTCCGCCGCCTCTTCGGCGACCGCGCGGGCCGCGTCGAGGTCCAGCCCGAGCAACGCCGCCATGGCGCCCTCGCCGACTGGAACCGCCTTCTGCATGGCGTCGCCGCGGATCCTGAGCAACCGCGCCGCGTCCGGAACAGCAAGGCTGCCGGCGGCGGCGAGCGCGGAATATTCGCCGAGCGAATGGCCGGCGACGAACGCCGCATGGCGCGCGACGTCCAGCCCTGCTTCGGCCTCCAGCACCCTCAGCGCCGCGAGGCTGACCGCCATCAGCGCCGGCTGGGCGTTCGCGGTCAGAGTGAGCTTATCCTCCGGACCCTCGAAGATCGTGGCGGAAAGGCGCTCGCCGAGCGCCGCGTCGACCTCCTCGAACACCGCGCGCGCGGAGGCGAAGGAGTCGGCTAAGGCGCGGCCCATGCCGACCTGCTGGCTTCCTTGGCCCGGAAAGATCAGAGCGATGCTCAAGGCGCGTTTCCCGTTTAATGAAGGCGGCTGCAAAGCAGGCGGGCGCACGGCCTGTCAAGCCGCAGGGCGGCGTCGGCTCCTCTAAGCCTCCTTGTCTTGCAGTCCCTGATCCTCTATACGCGCCGCTTCACGTCGTTCGGCTGGGGGCTGAACGGAGGGGCTTGGGCTTCGCCCAGCCAGGATCGCAGGATCCGGCCTCCCGTGTCTCCGCCTTCGAGAAATCGTTCGGGCCTTTGCGGGCTCGGAGGGCTTCGCGCCGAACGGCTGACGCAACTGAACCTGAAGGTCCCGACCCCATGCCGCTCTACGAACACGTCTTCCTGGCCCGCCAGGACGTGACGTCGCAGCAGGTCGAGGAGATGACGGCCCAGTACACGCAGGTCCTGACCAGTCAGGGCGGCGAGGTCAAGAAGACTGAGTACTGGGGCGTGAAGCCCCTCGCCTACCGCATCAACAAGAACCGCAAGGCTCATTACACGCTGCTCAACATCGACGCTCCGGCCGCGGCCGTCGCCGAGATGGAGCGCCAGATGGGCATTTCCGAAGACATTCTCCGCTTCATGACCATCAAGGTCGACGAGCTTGAAGAAGCCCCGTCGGCCATGCTGCAGCGGCGCGACCGCGACGATCGTGACGATCGTCCGGGCGGCGGCCGCGGCGGCCGTGACGGCGGCTTCCGCCGTGACCGCGAAGATCGCCCGCGTCGCAGTGAATCCGGACAGGAGGCGAACTGATGGCCCCCGCAGCTTCCGGCGGCCAGCGCCGCCCGTTCTTCCGCCGCCGCAAGACCTGCCCGTTCTCCGGCGCCAATGCGCCGAAGATCGACTACAAGGACGTCCGGCTGCTCCAGCGTTACATTTCCGAGCGCGGCAAGATCGTGCCGTCGCGCATCACGGCGGTGTCGGCCAAGAAGCAGCGTGAGCTCGCGCGCGCCATCAAGCGCGCCCGCTTCCTCGGTCTGCTGCCTTACGTCATCAAGTGACTGTTCGCGGGCGCTGAGCCCGCGATCTGTCATCCCGGCCGCCGAATAGCGAACAGCCGGGATTGCGCTTCCGCTTCCGCGCCCCGGCGCGGAAGCCCCTTCCAAGGCGTCGGCTCCGGCCGAGGCCGTTGAGCCGAATGGCTCTAACCGCGCCTCGCGCGGGACAGCAGGACGAACGGCATGCGCGGCTCTCCCATCATGATCGGCCTCGGGGCAGGAGCGACCTCCGCCCTGCTCTACGCCGCAGCCGCTTCAGGCTCGCCGCTCGCGCTGCTCCTGCTTTACGCCGCTCCGCTGCCGATCCTGATCGCCGCGGCGGGCTGGCGGCATCTCGCAGGCCTCGTCGCCACCGTGTTCGGCGCCGCCTGCCTCGCCCTCGTGGTGGGCCCCAAGACCGCGCTCTACTTCACCATCGCCGTCGGGCTTCCCTCCTGGTGGCTCGCCTATCTGGCTCTGCTCGCCCGCCCTGGCGACGCGCCGGGCGCAGTGGAGTGGTACCCACCGGGCCGCCTCGTGATCTGGTGCGCGGCGCTCGGCGCGCTGCTGGTCGCGGCCTCGATCCCGCTGGTCGCGACCTCGCTGGAAGAATACCGCGCCGCCCTCCGCGAGCTTTTCACCAAAGCCTTCGAGGCGCGCAGCGATGCGCCGGGAATGGTTCCGGGCGACGAAGCCAAGCCGCTCATCGAGCTGATGACGGCGCTGGCGCCGAGCATGGCGGCGGGCTTCTGGACGGCGTCGTCGCTGTTCAACCTGTGGCTCGCCGGCCGGATCGTGCGCGCCTCCGGCCGTCTGGCCCGGCCATGGCCGGACCTGCGCCGGATCACCTTCCCCAACAAGGCCTTCCTCGGCCTTCTCGGCGGGTTCGCGGGCTCCCTTTTGCCTGATCTCGCGGGGCTCGTAGCGGAGCTGTTCGCCGGCACCTTCCTGATGGCGTTCGCGCTGCTCGGCCTCGCGGTGGTGCACGTCATGACCCAAGCCACGCCCGCGCGCGGCCTCATCCTTTTCGCCATCTACGCGATGCTCGTCCTGCAGCCCTGGATTCTGCTCTTCCTCGCAGGACTCGGCGTCGCCGAGCAGATCTTCGGCGTCAGACGACGCTTCGGCCCTCCTCCGGGCGGTCCGCCGGCCACGGCGACCGCCCCTCTTCCCTGATCACGCCTCAAACGACGGAATGGAGACTCCCCGATGCAAGTGATTCTGCTGGAACGCATCGCCCGGCTCGGCCAGATGGGCGACGAAGTGCGCGTCAAGGACGGCTACGCCCGCAACTTCCTGCTGCCGAACCGGAAGGCGCTCCGCGCGAACGACGCCAACCGTAAGGTCTTCGAGAGCCAGCGCGCGCAGCTCGAGGCCCGCAACCTCGAGCTCAAGAGCGAAGCCGAGAAGGTCGGCGAGAAGATCGACGGCACGGTGCTGGTGCTGGTGCGCCAGGCCGGCGAAACGGGCCAGCTTTATGGCTCGGTGTCGACCCGCGACGTCGCGGAGGCCCTGACGAAGGATGGCCTCACCGTCTCGCGCAACCAGATCGTGCTGAATACGCCGATCAAGACGATCGGGATGCACCCGCTTCCGGTCCGCCTCCATCCTGAAGTCGAAGTGACGATCACCGTCAACGTCGCCCGCTCCGAGGCCGAGGCCGAGCGTCAGGCCGCCGGCGAGGACCTGAGCCGCCGCGAGGAAGGTCCCGCGTTTGAGACTTACGATCCCGACGCCGACGAGAACCGCGGCGATCGTGACCGTGACGAAGAGCCGGCTGGCGACGAAGCCGAAGCCTGATCGCTTCTCCCTCGACGTCTTCAAGCGCCCGGCTCACCGCCGGGCGCTTTTCGTTTGCGCCGCCTGGCGCGACGATAGCCTGCCACGGTCAAGCGATTCGCACGCCGATCGCCGCCGCCATTTCGCGGCCTGTGGGAATCGGGGGCCGCGTCATCGCAGGCCGCATCAGGCCACGCGATCCCGACGCGGCCTGTTAAGAGTTCGTCAACTCCGTCGCACCCAAGCCGGACGCTATGGCCCTCGCTGATTCCCTCGCCCGCCGCCTGCTCGAGCCGGAGCCCGCCTACCGGCAGGCGCCGAACAACATCGAAGCCGAGCAGGCCCTGCTCGGCGCCGTGCTGGTCAACAACGACGCGTTCTGGCGGGTCTCCGACTTCCTGCTGTCGGAGCACTTCTACGAAGGGCTCCATCAGCGCATCTACGAGATTGTCGCGAGTCTGGTGCGCGCCGGAAAGGCCGCGACGCCGGTCACCA
The DNA here is from genome assembly GCF_035538955.1 of Hansschlegelia sp. NCBI lineage: Bacteria > Pseudomonadati > Pseudomonadota > Alphaproteobacteria > Hyphomicrobiales > Methylopilaceae > Hansschlegelia > Hansschlegelia sp. The sequence continues at coordinate 297,583 of NZ_DATLJK010000010.1, read as the reverse complement.
TCAAGACCTTCCTGCCGCCGGACCTCGATCTCGGCGGCCTCAGCGTCGCGCAGTATCTCGCCCGCCTTGCGGCCGAGGCGACGACGGTCATCAACGCGGAGGATTACGGGCGCACGATCTACGACCTCGCGCTGCGCCGGTCGCTGATCGGCATCGGCGAGGACGTCGTGAACGTCGCCTACGACGCGCCGGTGGACATGCCGCCCCGGCAGCAGATCGAGGACGCCGAGCGCAAGCTGTTCGAGCTCGCCGAGAACGGCCGCTACGACGGCGGCTTCCAGACCTTCTCCAACGCGCTCAAGACGGCGGTCGACATGGCCGCCAACGCCTACAAGCGCGACGGCGGGCTTTCTGGCATCGCGACCGGCCTCGACGACCTCGACCGGCTGATGGGCGGCCTGCAGGCCTCCGACCTGATCATCCTCGCGGGCCGCCCCGGCATGGGCAAGACGTCGCTCGCCACCAACATCGCCTACAACATCGCCAAGGCCTATCAGGGCGAGACGCAGCCGGACGGGCGGACCAAGACCATCAATGGCGGCATCGTCGGTTTCTTCTCGCTCGAAATGTCCGCCGAGCAGCTCGCCACCCGCATCATCGCCGAGCAGGCCGAGATCTCGTCGTCGAAGATCCGTCGCGGCTCGATCGACGAGCGCGACTTCTTCAAGCTGACCGAAGCCGTCGCCGAGATGCAGCGCGCGCCGCTGTTCATCGACGAGACCGGCGGCCTGTCGATCGCCCAGCTCGCCGCCCGCGCCCGCAGGCTCAAGCGCTCGAAGGGGCTCGATCTGCTGGTCGTCGACTATCTTCAGCTGCTGTCCGGCTCCGCCAAGCGCGGCGAAAACCGCGTTCAGGAGATGACCGAGATCACCACGGGGATGAAGGCGCTGGCCAAGGAGCTCGCGGTGCCGATCATCGCCCTGTCGCAGCTCTCGCGACAGGTCGAGAGCCGGGACGACAAGCGCCCGCAGCTTTCGGACCTGCGCGAATCCGGCTCGATCGAGCAGGACGCCGACGTCGTGCTGTTCGTGTTCCGCGAAGAGTATTACGTGAAGAACAAGAAACCGCGCGAAGGCACGCCAGAGTTCGATCAGTGGCTGACGGAAATGGAGAACGTGAGCGGCAAGGCCGAGGTCATCATCGGCAAGCAGAGGCATGGTCCGACAGGGACGGTCGAGCTGCAGTTCGAGGCCGAGTTCACGCGGTTCGGGAATCTGGCGCAGACCGACCATATGCCGGAGCGGATGTGACGGCTGGCTGCGCCGGCGGACGTCTCACCATCGATCTCGGAGCGCTCCAGGACAATTGGCGGACGCTCGCCGCGCTCGCGCCGGGCAGCGAATGCGCCGCTGTGGTCAAGGCAGACGCCTATGGCGTGGGCCTGCCGGAAGCCGTGCAAGCGCTGACCCGCGCTGGCGCCCGCACCTTCTTCGTCGCGCATCTCTCTGAGGCCGCGATCGCGCGGGCGGCCGCGCCCGACAGCGCGATCTACGTGCTGAACGGCCTGCCCCCCGGCGCCTGCGCGGCCTATGCGGCCGTCGGCGCCCGGCCGGTCCTCGGCTCGACCGAGGAGATCGCCGAGTGGGCCGGCTTCGTGGCCGCGACCGGAGCGGCCGAATCCGCAGCCATCCATTTCGACACCGGCATGACGCGGCTCGGCCTGTCGCCCGAAGAGGCGCGCGCCCTTTTCGCCGCGGGCGGCCCGGGCTTCCGGCCGTCCCTGCTGATGAGCCATCTCGCCTGCGCGGATGAGCCGGATCGGCCGGAGACCGAGCGCCAGCGGGCGCTGTTCGCAGAGTTGCGCGCGCTCGCGCCGGACGTTCCCGCCAGCCTCGCGAACTCCGCCGGAAACCTACTGGGCAAGACCGCAGGCGGAGATCTCGGTTTCGACCTGCGGCGTCCGGGAGTCTCGCTTTACGGCTCGAATCCACTGAGGGCCCGATCCGCGGAGTTGAAGCCGGTGGTGCGTCTCGAGGCGCGCGTCATCCAGCTCCGCCAGGCGCCCGAGGGCACCCCGGTCGGCTATGGCGGCGTCGAGAGAACGCGGCGGCCGACGAAGCTCGCGATCCTCTCCGTCGGCTATGCGGACGGCGTGTTCCGCGCCGCCGGCGGCGCGGACGGCGCGCCCGGCGCCTGCGCCTATGTGGGCGACATCTGCTGCCCCTATATCGGCCGGATCTCCATGGACCTGATCGCGATCGACGTCACGGACGCGCCCGAGAACACGGTGAAGCGCGGCGACTGGGTGGAAATTCTCGGCGACCATGTCGGGGTCGACGACCTCGCCCGCGCCTCCGGCACCATCGGCTACGAGGTTCTGACCGCTCTCGGCAGGCGCCACGCGCGCCGGTATGTCTGAGCCGATGGTTCGTCCTAAAACCGCCTTCGTCTGCCAATCCTGCGGGGCAATCCACAACCGCTGGTCGGGCAAGTGCGACGCCTGCGGGGCGTGGAACTCGATCACGCAGGAGGCCGCTTCTGCTCCACTGCCCGGCGGGACGTCGCGGAGCTTTGGCCGCGGGCGGGTGGTCGTCCTGGAAGGGCTATCGGGCGCGCCCGACGAGGCGCCGCGGCTTGTCTCCGGCGTGACCGAGCTCGACCGCGTGACCGGCGGCGGGTTTGTTCTCGGCTCGGTTCTGCTGCTCGGCGGCGATCCCGGTATCGGCAAGTCCACCCTGCTGCTCCAGGCGAGCGCCGCGCTGGCGCGCGCCGGCCACCGCGTCGTCTATGTCTCGGGCGAGGAAGCGGCGGCGCAGGTACGGCTGCGCGCGCAGCGGCTCGGGCTTGGCGACGCGCCGGTCGCGCTCGCGGCCGAGACCTGCGTCGAGGACATATTGGCGACCCTCAAGGAGGGTCCGACGCCGCGGCTCGTGATCCTCGACTCCATCCAGACGCTCTGGACCGGCCAGGCCGAATCCGCGCCCGGCACCGTCACCCAGGTGCGCGCCTCAGCGCAGGCGGTGATCCGCTACGCCAAGACGACCGGCGCCTGCGTGATCCTCGTCGGCCACGTCACCAAGGACGGCCAGATCGCAGGGCCGCGGGTGGTCGAGCACATGGTCGACGCGGTGCTGTCCTTCGAGGGCGACGCGGGGCGCGACTTCCGCATTCTGCGCGCCCAGAAGAACCGCTTTGGCCCGACGGACGAGATCGGCGTCTTCGCCATGACCGGAGCGGGCCTCGAGGAGGTCCGAAACCCCTCCGCTCTGTTCCTCGGCGACCGCGAGCCGGACGCGCCCGGAACGGCCGTGCTCGCAGCCCTCGAGGGTTCGCGTCCGCTGCTGGTCGAGATCCAGGCGCTGGTCGTGCCATCGAGCCTCGGCACGCCGCGGCGCGCCGTCGTGGGCTGGGACGGCGCGCGGCTCGCAATGGTGCTCGCCGTGCTCGAGGCGCGCTGCGGCGTGCGGCTCGGGCAGCACGACGTGCATCTCGCGGTCGCGGGCGGGCTGCGCGTGCAGGAGCCGGCGGCCGACCTCGCGGTGGCGGCCGCGCTGGTGTCCTCGCTGATGGGGGCGCCGCTACCGGTGGACGCGGTGTTCTTCGGCGAGATCGGGTTGACCGGGGCGGTGCGCCCCGTGGCGCACCCGGGACCTCGCCTGAGGGAGGCGGCGCGGCTCGGCTTCAAGCGCGCGGCCTTGCCGCCCTCGGCCGCGGAAGCCGCGGAGGAAGCGGGCGTCGCCGCCCTTGCGGTCCCCACGCTGGACGCGCTTGTCGCCCGTCTCGCGGCCCGCGCGGACGACGCGCGTATGAAAGGCGCGTGACGGCGGCCGGCGCGCGCGTTATAGAGGGCCGCGCCCGCCCCAATGGGGCTTCGCACAGGCTCTAGGCGCGAGTTCGGCCCCGCGTATGACCATCACGCTTCTGGACCTCATCCTGCTCGCCGTCATGCTGATCTCGGCGGCTCTGGCGATGGTGCGCGGCTTCACGCGCGAGGTGTTGTCGATCGCGTCCTGGGTCGCGGCGGCCGCGGCGACCTTCTATTTCTTCGAGCCGGCGCGCGCGCTCGCCCGCGAATTCATCCACGTGAAGCCGGCGCAGATCGCCGACGTGATCGGCGCGGGCGCGGTGTTCATCATCGTGCTGCTGGTCGTGTCCTTCATCACGATGAAGATCTCGGACGCCATCCTCGACAGCCGGGTCGGCCCGGTCGACCGCGTCCTCGGCTTCATCTTCGGCGCCGCGCGCGGCTTGCTGCTCGTTGTGGTGGCCTTCATGTTTTTCACATGGCTGGTCCCCGCAAGCGGACAGCCTGAGTGGTTCAAGACGGCCCAGTCAAAGGCTATATTGCAGGACGCAGGACAGAAGCTTCTGGCGATGTTGCCGGAAGATCCTGAGAGCGCAATCCTGCAGAAGCTCAAGCATCCGGACGGATCGGGGGACGCGGCGAATAGCGCTGCGCCGCCTCCTGCGGACGCCGCCCCGGCGCCGGATGAAGGTCAGGACGTGAGCCCCGCCGACAAGCAGGGCTTAAACAAGCTGCTGGATCAGGACGCGAAGCCGCAACAATAAGGGCGGTCGCGCGTTCGGGAATGAGGCGGCCGATGCCGCCTCCGGGAGACGGACATGATGATCGGAACCCCGCCTGCGGCAGAGGTCGACGCGGAAGACCCGTTCGATCTCGACAGCGACCGCCTGCACGAAGAGTGCGGCGTCTTCGGAGTCTACGGCCATCCTGAAGCGGCGGCCTTGACCGCCCTCGGCCTCCACGCCCTTCAGCATCGCGGACAGGAAGCCGCCGGCATCGTCAGTTTTGACGGGGCCAGGTTCCACGCCGAGCGACGCCTCGGGCTGGTCGGCGACCACTTCTCGGACGCCAGGGTCATCGGCCGGCTGCCGGGCCGCTCCGCCATCGGCCACAACCGTTACTCCACCACCGGCGAGACGATCCTGCGCAACGTCCAGCCGCTGTTCGCCGAGCTCGACGCCGGCGGCCTCGCGGTGGCGCATAACGGCAACCTCACCAACGCCCTGACGCTGCGCAAGGAACTCGTAAGGGCCGGCGCCATCTGCCAGTCGACCTCCGATACGGAGGTCATTCTCCACCTCGTGGCGCAGAGCCGCCGCCCCCGTCTCATCGACCGGTTCGTCAACGCGCTGCGTGAGATCGAGGGCGCCTACGCGCTGGTCGCCCTGTTCGAGGGCAAGCTCATCGGTGCGCGCGACCCGCTCGGCATCCGCCCGCTGATCCTCGGCGAGCTGGACGGCTGCCACATCCTCGCCTCCGAGACCTGCGCGCTCGACATCATCGGCGCGAAATATGTTCGCGACATCGAGAACGGCGAAGTGGTCGTGATCTCGGAGAGCGGCGTGCAGTCGCTGCGGCCCTTCCCGCCGCAGAAGATGCGGCCCTGCATTTTCGAGTTCGTGTATTTCGCCCGGCCGGACTCCATCGTCCAAGGCAAGTCGGTCTACGAGGTCCGCAAGCAGATGGGCGTCGAACTCGCCCGCGAGTCGATGCCGGAGGCCGACGTCATCGTTCCCGTGCCGGACTCAGGCGTGCCCGCGGCGATCGGCTTCAGCCAGGAAAGCGGCATCCCGTTCGAGCTCGGCATCATCCGCAACCACTATGTCGGCCGAACCTTCATCCAGCCGACGCAGGGCGTTCGCGAACTCGGCGTGCGGATGAAACACAACGCCAACCGCTCCCAGCTCGAGGGCAAGCGCATCGTGCTCGTCGACGACAGTCTGGTCCGCGGCACGACGTCGGTGAAGATCGTCAAGATGATGCGGGACGCTGGCGCGACCGAGGTGCATTTCCGCCTCGCCTGCCCGCCGATCACCCACTCCGACTATTACGGCATCGACACGCCGGAGCGCGAAAAGCTGCTCGCCGCCACGCACACGCTCGAGCAGATGCGCGAATTCATCGGCGCCGACAGCCTCGCCTTCCTGTCCGTCGACGGCCTCTACCGCGCGATGGGCTACGAGTATCGCGACGACACCCGCCCGCAGTTCACCGACCACTGCTTCACGGGCGACTATCCCACCCTGCTGACCGACCTGATGGGCGAGGCGCCTAGGCAGCTTTCGCTGATTGCGGAAGCGAGCTGAGGCGGCTCTTTCGTCGCCTCAGTCGGGATCAGGCGCAGTCCTCCTCAGCTGAGCGAAAACCGCGCCTCAAGCGGTTCTTTTCCGCTGGCGATTGCGCTATGGGGCGCCGCTGGGCTTGAGAGCCTTGAGCGACGCAGGGATTTTCATGTCAGCAGACAAGCCTCTGTCAGGCCGCGTGGCGGTCGTCACCGGAGCGACGCGCGGCATCGGCTTCGCGACCGCGCTCGCGCTCGGCCGCGCCGGCGCTCACGTCGTGGCGACAGGCCGCACGCAGGGCGGCCTCGAGGAACTCGACGACGCCATCAAGGCGGACGGCGGCTCGACGACGCTGGCGCCCTTTGACCTTTCGGATTTCGACGCCATCGACCGGCTCGGCGGCGCGCTCTATGAGCGCTTCGGCAAGCTCGACATCCTGGTCGGCAACGCTGGCGTGCTGGGCCCGCTGTCTCCCCTCGGACATGTCGACCCGAAGGATTGGGACCGGGCGATCGCGATCAACCTGACGGCCAATTGGCGGCTGATCCGATCCCTCGATCCTCTTTTGAGAGCGTCGGACGCGGGGCGCGTGGTGTTCGTGACCTCTGGCGTGGTTCACAAGGACCGCGCCTATTGGGGGCCCTATGCCGTCACCAAGGCCGGTCTCGAGGCGCTTGCGCGCTCCTACGCCGCGGAGACGCTCAACCACACGCCGGTGCGCGTGAACCTGATCAATCCCGGGCCGCTCGCCACCGCGATGCGCGCGCGCGCCATGCCGGGCGAGGACCAGGCGACGCTCAGGAAGCCGAGCGACATCGCGCCGAAGATCCTTGAGCTGTGTCTCCCGGCATGGAGCGAAACCGGCAAGCTCTATGATTTTCCAAGCGACACCCTGCAGAGCTTCCGCGCGCCCGAGTAGCCCAAGGCGACCTACTTCTTGTCGTAAGGGTTCTCGGAAGTGCGGAAGCTGAGGCGGATCGGGACGCCTGGCAGATCGAAGGTCTCGCGCAGCCCGTTCACCAGATAGCGCACATAGGATTCGGGGAGTTCGTTCGTCCTTGTGCCGAACAGCACGAAGGACGGCGGGCGCGCCTTCGGTTGCGTGCCGTAGCGCAGCTTGATGCGCTTGCCCGCGACGGCCGGCGGCGGATGACGCTCGAGCGTGGCCTCCAGCCAGCGGTTCAACGCCGCCGTCGACACGCGCTTGTTCCAGATCTCGTGGGTCTTGACGACAGCGCCCATCAGCCGGTCGACGCCCTCGCCCGTCTCGGCCGAGAGCGGCGCGATCATCGCGCCCTTCACCTGCGGCAGCAGGCGGTCCAGCGCCTCCCGCGCCCGCGTCAAAGCGGGCCCCCGGTCATTGACCAGATCCCATTTGTTGAGTCCGAAGACCAGCGCGCGCCCCTCGCGGGCGACGAGGTCGGCGATCGACAGATCCTGCTTCTCGAAGGGGGTCGCTGCGTCGAGGAGCAGCACCACCACCTCCGCGAACTTGATCGAGCGGATGGCGTCGGCGACCGAAAGCTTCTCGAGCTTGTCGACCACCCGGGCCTTCTTGCGAAGCCCGGCCGTGTCGACGAGCCGCACGCGGCGCCCGCGCCACTCCCAGTCGACCGAGACGGAGTCGCGGGTGATGCCAGCCTCCGGGCCGGTCAGCATGCGCTCCGAGCCAACGAGCCGGTTGACGAGCGTCGACTTGCCGGCGTTGGGCCGACCAACGATCGCGATCCGAAGCGGCGCGCCCTCTTCGCTCTCCTCGTCTTCGTCGTCCTCCGCCGCCGGGAAGAACGGCGCCAGCGCATCATAGAGATCGCCGAGGCCCTCGCCGTGCTCGGCCGAGATCGGCATGGGGTCGCCGAGACCGAGCGAATAGGACTCGTACGCCCCCTCCATGCCGGCGCGGCCCTCGGCCTTGTTCGCGACCAGGATCACCGGGCGTTGCGACCGACGGACCAGATCCGCAAAACGCTCGTCGTCGGCCGTGAGGCCGGCGCGCCCGTCGATCATGAACAGGACGACGTCCGCCTCGGCGATCGCCGCCTCGGTCTGGGCGCGCATGCGACCCTCGAGCGAGCCTTCGTCGGCATGCTCAAGGCCCGCCGTGTCGACGATGCGAAAGACGAGATCGCCCAGCCGGCCTTCCCCCTCGCGGCGATCGCGGGTGACGCCCGGACGATCGTCGACCAGCGCCAGGCGCTTGCCGACGAGTCGGTTGAACAGCGTCGACTTGCCGACATTCGGTCGGCCGACGATCGCCACGGTCAGGCGGGGAGCGGCTTCGGTCACAGGCTGGCGCCCTCCCAGGCGCCGGAACCGCGCGGGAGGCCGGGTTGCGGCCGTGCGGCGGTGGTCAGGCGAACTTGATCAAGCCGGCGTCCGGCAGGGCCGAAAGCGGCTGCGGCACGGCGTCCGGCGGCGGCGGCGCCACCTGCGGCACCGGATGGCGCTCGCCCGGAAGCGGAGTCTTCTTCTCGGCGAAGGGATTCATGCTCGACAGCGTGTCGCAGCCCGCGAGCGTCCCCACCACGGACAGCGCCAGCGCCAGCCGGAGATATTTTGCGATGCGACGGTCGGTCACGAAAAGCGCCCCCAGGATCGCCGGCGATACGAGCCGGTCAGTTCAGTCGGTCGATTTCGCCGGCTCGGCCGACTTGCCGGGCTCAGCCTCGGCCGGCGGCAGAACGGCGAGCAGAAGATCGGCGCGCTGCCGGACTGAGCCGGGCGCGTCCGCCTGCGAGACGACGGCCTCGAACTGGCGGCGAGCCTCGGCCGTGTCGCCGGCCTTGTAGGCCGCAAGCCCCATCGTCTCGCGCGCAAGCGCGCTCCACGGGCCGCCGGCGGCAAGCCGCTCGGCGAGCCGCCGGACGTCGTCCAGGGTTCCGATGTCAGCCGCGATATAGGCCCCGCGGATCCGCGCGGCGTCGCGCAGCATCTCGTCGCCGGTCCCGTTCGCGATGTCCTCGTAGAGTTTCAGCGCGGCCTTCTGGTCGCTCTTGGCGACCTCGTCGGCCTCGCGCAGCTTGGCCAATAGCGCATAGCCGGCCGGCCCGTCGGCGGCGAGCGTCGCAAAGGCCGCGCGCGCTTCGTCGCTGTTTCCGTCCGCCGCGAGCTTGGAGGCGGCCTCGTAACGATCGCCGGCCTGTTCGGCGGCGCGCGTCTGATAATACTCATAGCCCCGCCACGCGCCGACGCCGATCACGACCAGCGCCGCGAGCCCGATCAGCAGGCCGCCGTAGCGGTCCCAGAGCTGCTTCAGGCGCTCCCGCCGGAGATCCTCCTGAACTTCATTGAAAATGTCGGCCATTCGGTCGGTCGCTCGTCCTGCGGCGCGCCCTTGCGGGCGCGGCGGCACCATAGCGACGCGACTCCGCGCCCGCAAACGGTTTGGGGCCGGGCTACAGCCTGAAAACCGGCACGCCAATCAGGAGCGGATGAAGGAAGATGCCGAACAGCAGATAGGTCACCGTGCCGATGACGACCGCCAGGACGTCGTTCCGCCCCGATGCAGGTTGCGGCGGACGGCCGTCACGGCGCTCGGCGCGCTTGAGCGCGATCCGGTCCACGACCCCATAGGCGAGGAACGAGCCGAACAGGATGATGCTCGCCACGTCGCCGTTCGACAGCAGATGCGCGAAGGCCCAGAGCTTCAGGGCGGCCAGCATCGGGTGCTTCGCCCTGGCTCGGATATGGCCCGGCAGATAGGCGGCGACGAGCAGGATGGAGGCGGGCCACATCAGCGCGATGGTGACATGCCGGGTCCAGTCGGGCGGCGACCAGACAGCGATGAACGGCGAAGACCGCCAGCCCACGACGATCAGGACAAGTCCCGCAAGAGACAGCGCCGAATAGGCGATCTTGTACGGACCCTCGCCGAAGCGCGCGATCAGGCGGGCGCGGTTGTCGCGCGCGCGGGTCGACAGGTGAACGCCGAGGAAGACCAGAAGCCCCGCAACCAGAACCAGCATGCCACGCCCCCGCCCGAACGGCTCCAGACTATTCGACGCCCCAGGGGAGCGCCATCGCGGCTTTGCGATTCGACTCTCCGCCACGGCGCCGCCACATTTGCCGCGCGGCCGAGGCGGGAGCGGATCGCGGGGGACGTATTGTGAGAGTGGCGTTGCTTCTCGTCGCCGTCTTGTGGGGATCGGCGGCCTGTTCGACGAAGGTTTTCGCCAGCGCGCTGGCGGTGATCAGCCTTTCGCAACAGCGCATGAATGTGTCGGTCGACGGGACGCCAGTCTATTCCTGGCCCGTCTCGACCGCGCGCCCCGGCTACGTCACGCCGCGCGGGACGTTTCGGCCGATCCGCACCGAGCGGATGTGGTACTCGCGCAAATACGACATGTCCCCGATGCCGTTCGCGGTCTTCTTCCGCGGCGGCTACGCGATCCATGGCACGCAATATCTGCGTTCGCTCGGACGGCCGGCGAGCCACGGCTGCGTCAGGCTGCATCCGGCGAACGCCGCAATCTTCTACAGGCTTGTGCGCGAGCAGGGATTGCGGAACACGAGGATCGTCATCACGCGCTGAGCCTTCGCGCAGCGCACACACGGACGTTCGACAGTGACCGACGACCGCGCCGCGCTCGTGCTGTTCTCAGGCGGCCAGGATTCCACGACCTGCCTTGCATGGGCGCTCGACCGCTATGAGCGCGTCGAGACGGTCGGGTTCGCCTATGGCCAGCGGCACGCGATCGAACTGGCGCAACGCAGCCGGATTCGGGACGGTCTTTGCGAGCTAAATCCGGTCTGGAAGGCGCGACTGGGGGACGATCACACGATTGAACTGGAGGCGCTCGGAGCGCTCTCCGACACCGCCCTCACCCGCAACGTGGCGATCGGCATGGAGGCGAGCGGCCTGCCCAACACCTTCGTGCCCGGGCGCAACATCGTGTTTCTGACGTTCGCGGCCGCCCTCGCCTATCGACGCGGCCTGCGCCGGATTGTCGGCGGCATGTGCGAGACCGATTTCTCCGGTTATCCGGACTGCCGGGACGACACGATCAAGGCGCTGCAGGTCGCGTTAAATCTCGGCATGGACCGGCGCTTCACGCTCGAAACCCCGCTGATGTGGCTCGACAAGGCCGACACCTGGCGACTTGCACAGGAGCTAGGCGGCGACGCCATGGTCGAGCTGATCGTAGAGGAGAGCCACACTTGCTATCTGGGCGAGCGCGGGGAGCGCCACGACTGGGGTTATGGCTGTGGGACCTGCCCCGCCTGCGCCCTTCGTGCGCAGGGCTTCCGCCGCTTCGCGGCGGAGAGGACGGCGACGCGCTGAGCCAGAGGACTGCGCCTCCAACCGCGCGCGTCGCGGTCCGCGTCGTCGCTGGCCTGAGACGCCGGCCAGCGTTCAGATCATCAGACCGCTCTGCGTCCCGTGAAGAGCCGCACGAGCACGACGATCACCGCGATGACCAGCAGGAGGTGGATCAGCCCGCTAGCGACGTGAAACACGAGAAAGCCGCCCGCCCAGAGGATGAGCAGGATGATGGCGAGAGCCCAGAGCATGGCGAGTCCTTCCAACTGTACTAAGGGGCCGGCGCATCAGGCGTTCGGCCATCGTGACGCGAACGCGGCCGGCCTTTAGTGGTTCCTCACGCGATTGCGACTTGGGGATGATCAGGTCCGGTTGGGCTTTGCTGCGCCGACCGCCGGCAGGGGCCGGCTTCTCCGCGGCCCGACCAGATAGGCGGCCCTGGTCGTCTCGGCCTCACGAGCCGCGCCACGCGCCTGCAGCAGATCCTTCCGCGACAGCAGGCCCACGATCCGTCCGCCATCGCGCGTCACGATCGGCGCCCGACCGACATCCGCCGCCACCATGCGGTCAGCGAGGCGGGACAGCGGCTCGTCCGGATAGCCCAGCGTGAGAGAACTGTCGGAGGCGCGCTCGAACAGCGTCTCCTCGCCATGCGCCCGCTCTGCGCTCCAGCGCAGCACATCCGCACGATCGATGATTCCCTCGACCCGGCCATCGCTCCCCACCAGCGGGTAGGATTGGTGGCGATGCTCCGGTCCGGCGAAGAACGCGACGGCGTCATCGATCTTCATGTCGGCCGGCAAGGTGTCCACCGTGGTCGCCATGACCTCGCTGACGCGCAGCAGTTCCAGCGGATCGATGCTGTATTCACGCACGACATGCTGGCCGCGCCGCGCGATCTTCTCGGTGAGGATCGACCGCTTGAGCAGCAGAACCGTGACCGCATAGGCCGCCCCGGTCGCCATCAGCAACGGCCCGAGCAATGGCAGGTCCCCGGTAAGTTCGACGGCGAACAGAATCCCGGTGAGAGGCGCGCGCATCGTGCCGCCCATCATGGCCGCCATTCCGAGCAGCGCCCAGGCGCCAGGATCGCCGGGCAGCACCTGACCTTCCAGCCAGCCGGCGCAGCCGCCGAAGATCAGCAGCGGCGCCAGCACGCCGCCGGATGTCCCCGACGCGAGCGCGACGATCCAGATCAGCGATTTGACGATCAGAATGGACGTGACGGCCGACGCCGTCACATGGCCCGCGAGCAGATCGCCGATCACTTCGTAGCCGACGCCCAGCGCGCGCGGCTCGAACAGGCCGCCGAGGCCGACGACCAGTCCGCCGATGGCGGGCCACCACATCCAGTGGAACGGGAGGGCGCCAAAGAGGTCTTCCGCCCGATAGAGCAGTCCGGTCAGAAGGCCTGACTGAAGTCCCGCCAGAACGCCGACGACGACGCACAGCAGCGGGCCCCACCACGGCAGATCCAAAGCCCCGGCGAAGGGAAACAGCGCGCCTGAGCCGATGAGCGCGGGCCTCAGGGCGAACGACGTCACGCAGGCCGTGATGACAGGGATCAGGCTGCGCGGTTTCCACTCGAACAGCAGCAGTTCCACCGCCAGCAGGACGGCCGCGACCGGCGTTCCGAAGATCGCCGTCATGCCGGCCGTCGCGCCCGCCACCAGCAGCGTCTTGCGTTCCGCGGCGCTCAGGCTGAAGCACTGGGCGAACAGCGACCCGATCGCGCCGCCGGTCATGATGATCGGCCCCTCGGCGCCGAACGGGCCGCCGCTGCCGATCGAGATCGCCGAAGACAGCGGCTTGAGGATCGCGACCTTGAGGTGCATCCGGCTGCCTCCGATCAGGATCGCCTCGATCGCTTCCGGGATGCCGTGGCCGCGGATCTTCTCGGATCCGAAGCGCGCCATCAGCCCGATCACAAGGCCGCCAAGCGCCGGCGCGGCGACCATCCAGAGCCCAGGCGAAGCGCCGGCCAAGGACGCGGAGCCTGCGTCCAGTCTCTGAAACCAGATGAGGTTGGTCACGAGGGCGATCGCCCGCAGCAGAACCCAGGCGGCGCCGGCCCCGCCGACGCCGACCAGAGCCGCCATGACGATAAGCGCCAGAACCCTGCGGTCGGTGGTGAAGTCGCCGAGCCGGGGAGCCGCGCCGGCGTGAATAGGGCGGGACATGAGGTATCCTGAGTACGAGAACAGACCGAGGGATCAGCGCACCGAGCCGGCGTTATATCGTGATACGATATATTTGGAAGAGAGGCGATGGTTCAAACGCATGCGACCGACGGTGTCGGCGAGGAGCCGCTCGCGGAGGCCGATTACGCCGCGCTGGCGGCGTTCCGTCATTCGCTGCGGGCTTTTTTGGCGTTCAGCGAGAACGCCGCCCGCGAGGCGGGGCTGTCCCCGCAGCAGCATCAGGCGCTGCTGGCGATCCGTGGCGCTTCCGGTCGGTCAGGCATGACGGTCGGCGATCTCGCACGGCAGTTGCTGCTCAAGCCGCATACCGCGGTTGGGCTTGCGGACCGGCTTGAGCGCGCGCGGCTGATCCAGCGGACGCATGACGCAGGCGACCGCCGGCGGGTGCTCCTGACGCTTACCGAGGACGGCGAAGCGGCGCTGCGAACCCTGTCGGCGACGCACTTGGCTGAAATCCGGCGCAACGCGCCGGAGCTTGTCGAACTTCTGTCCCGGCTCGCCGGACGGTCCTCAGGCTAGGCGGTCAGCCGAACGCCGCTTCGTATTGTTCGGGCCTGAAGCCGACCAGCAGGCCGCCGCCCGTCTCGAGCACTGGGCGCTTGATCATGGACGGCTGCTCGAGCATCAGCGCGATCGCGCGCGCCTCATCCAGTCCCTGACGATCAGCTTCGGGCAGTTTGCGAACCGTCGTTCCGGCCCGGTTCAGAAGCGTCTCCCAGCCCACGGCCGCGACGCAGCGCGCGAGCCGCTCCCGGTCGATCCCGGCCGTCTTGTAGTCGTGGAACGCGTAAGCGACGCCGCGCTGGTCCAGCCAGACGCGCGCCTTCTTCATCGTGTCGCAGTTCTTGATGCCGTAGAGCGTGGTCATCTCAGAGCCCCGCAAAGGCGAGCGCGTCGCCGAGCGCCGCGCCCGACGCCGTGTTGTCGAAGACGCACCAGACAGTCGCTCTCTCGGCGCGGTCTGCGTCCGCGCGAGCCTTGAGAGCGGCGAGTCGACGGGACTGACAAGTTGCTTGACGCATATCGTCGATCAAGGGCACTGAGAAGCGGCAGCGCAACGCAGCCTATTCCTCAATTGAATGATGAGGATGAACTGGTTGCTCTGCTCTCTCACTGGATGATTAAGCCGCCGGAACAGGGTCCATACTACGGCAGACGTCTCCTTGATCCTTCGCCTGCGACGAAAGAGAGCCAAGGTGTGCCGACGCTGAGGCGCCGTTTCAGGATCGGTCGCTCTGCACAGGCCGGTGCATGGCAAATCAAGCTCGTTGAGTCGGATGTGAGTCATGCCGATGACGAGATTGTGGGCGCACTCGGGTCGCTAGTCGGATTTGAAGTGTTGGCGCAGGTCGCGGCCGGCGCGGCGGAAGGCCCGCGCTATGATGACAAGATTGGGAACTCGGAACGCTCAGCCTTGCTGAGGCTCAGTGTGCTTGACCATCCGTTTCACACTACGCGAGCGCGTGTACGGATCGTTCGAAATTGGATAGACATCGACGGCGATGACAAGCCGGACATCAATCCGGTTTTCGTTCTGGCGAGCGGGTATAGTGAATGGTCTTGCGAAGGCCGGACACCTCAGCACGTTGATGGAAAGCTGCTGGACCAGGCCAAGGTGCCCGAAGCTGGCAGAGAATTGAGGGTTGTGCCGACCAACATTCCGCCAGAGGCCCGGATGCGCGAGTGGCTGAGTAAGGCTGACGCAGGCGGAGTCTTTGATGCCGGCGACGCGCTGCCTGCCGTCCTCGACGTACCCGTGTTCATTGACGTCGATGATGGCGATAAAGCAAAATCGCTGTGGGAATCCGATTGGATGCGCCACGACGGCTTCACTGTATCCGCCATGATCAACCGTACAATAACGGATATTGGTGCACGGTACGGTATTGAAGTAAGTGTTTACCCAATCCCAACACGAGAGACGACGACCGTTCGGCAGGTCCGCAATGCGGTCCCCGCCGGGAATCTGGGCACGCTGCTCAACGACCTGCAGCCAGCCGAGATTCTGAGCCTCGATGCCTGGGCGCGTTTGGCCTGGCGCGACGGCGAGGGACATGCCGTGCTGGAAGTAGACATGCCATTGACATTCAAGAACCGCTAGACGGGACACCGCCGCTTTGCCGTAGGCAATTGTAGAAGCGATTTTCAGGCGCTTGTCGAAAACCTGCCAGTCTCCTTCCGGCCCCCTAAGCGAAGGGGGACGACTTGGTGCCGAATCGTCAGCGGTTCCATGCAGCCTCAAGCGGCGCACTAATGTTGCACACCGCGTTTGGGCCTGGGATCGCCGGTTGTCGGAAGATTCCGAAATCGTCGAAATCATGCTCGACCCGGGTGGGCGGTTCTGCGTCAACCGCACTACAGGACGATTCCCATAACCGTCAAAGCACAGCGATCGGCGCGGTCACGGATCATGTTGGCAAACTGCTCGATAGCCGGTCGGTTCAACTCGGGGCGCGAAAACTCCTCTGCGACGGCGGTTGCTTTCTCCAGGACACCTTTGCTGATCTCCGCAACCCGTCGTCGTATCAGCGGCAGACCGAGACCTGTGTCCGCCGCGAATGCTGCCCAGCCCTTGGCGTCCAACTCCGCGAGCGTTGCGCACTTTCCGATCTTCATGGCGAATTTCGGCGAGAGATCGGGGTAGGCAACCGTTGCCAGCAAGTCATAGAGCGGGGCGAGGCGTGGACCTTCGGCGTCATAGAGGATCGAGAAATTCTTGCCGTGCGCGTCGGCGTTCCCGGCGATCACATTGAAAATCACGGCATCGAGGAGCTTCAGCACATCGACCGCGGGCCTTGCGGCGACGCGGCGGAGCAGCGCGAAGCAATCCTTGAACGTCGGGCCGCCCTCGCTGGCGTACTTGGTCTCCGGCGGCACGCCGAGCGCCTGGCAGAAATCCTCCTGATGTATCCGGCGCACGAAGCCATCTTCGCCGATGGCGCGGTCATAGCGCTGAACCAGCAGAAACGTTCGATCCTGCACGATCCGCTGCTCGACAGGGGCAACGTCGAGACCGATCGCGGCGGCAAGGCCCATCACGAACGCCTCGTTCTCGGTCGTGGCCGCGAAGCGGGATATCGGGGGCTTCAGAATATGCGTCGTCGGCTGGCCCGGTGCAGGCAAGGTCACCACGCCATCCACCAGAACCACCGGAACCTTCGATTGCGCGCCAGCGAGAGAGAGACGCAGGCTTTCCTCGCCAGCCAGCAATGGTCGGACGGGCAGCGCATCCAGAACCTGGATCAACCCTGCATCGTCAAGCGGGGTTGGCGGCCTGTCGGGGGCAAGAGTGGCTGGTACTTCGCCGGGCGGCAGAAGCTGGAGCGCGCCCGCCACATCGCCGCCGAGGCGATCAAGAAGGGCGAAATCATTGGCCCGCGAGACGCCGAGTGCCTGAGCCGCGGCGTCGCGCTGGCTTTCTTCCGGCAGGAGACCGCCGAAAAACGGGCGGCACTCGCGACGACTGAACGGCTCCGCCCGCTTTGGCAGCGAGGCGGACAATGGCTGCGCCTGCTCATCGTCAAGCCAAGCCGGCGCATAGGCGAAGCCGAGTTCACCGTGCTTGTCCTGCGTCAGCTGGCCTACCAGGCGCCCGTCCCACCAAATATCGAGGGTGCGCGTCATGCCTTCCGCGCTCCTTTGGTGTCAGGCGGCGGTGTGATATCGAGCGAGCATCCGAGCGCCGCCAGGACCTGAAGCGTCTTGCCTATTTGCGCGGTCGGCTTGCCCGCCTCGAGATCGACGATGAAGCGCAGGCCGACGCCAGCGGCGCCGGCAAGCTCGTCCTGCCGCAGGCCAGCGGCCTTGCGGGTTGTCCGAACAATGTCGCCGATCTCGGCAGTGGTGAGGTTGCGTCTGGCCATGATATTTACCGAACGGGAAAGTATCATGGATTCCTGAAGAATGTCTATTAGAATTTCCCGCTCGGGAAATCATACGTCTCGGGGTGGCTCCTGGACCCGAAATATTCCCGCTCGGGAAAACAGTCTGATCGAAAGCCTCAGACGCTGCCGTGGCTCGATGCCGGTCCGCCGATCACCTGTCTCTCTTCGCCACAGTACGATGACCCCTTAAGCGTTGTTGCAACGCCCCAATTCCTGCCTTTCTTACTCATCCCCGATCCAGGGCCGCGCGTCGCGCGAGCCCGCAAGCGAACGGGGACGACGTGGCGGTCAACCATCAGCAATCGGAAGCAGCCTCCCGCGGCGCACGCATGTTGCGCACCGCCTTGGGGCCTGCTGTCGCCCGATTCCTGGAAGACCCCGCGATCATCGAGGTCATGCTCAACCCCGATGGGCGGCTCTGGATCGACCGTCTCTCTGACGGCCTGTCCGATACGGGGGAACGACTTTCGGCAGCCGATGGCGAACGCATCGTCCGCCTTGTCGCCCATCATGTCGGCGCCGAGGTGCATGACCGTCGCCCGCGCGTCTCGGCCGAGCTACCTGAAACCGGCGAGCGCTTCGAAGGCCTGCTGCCGCCGGTCGTAACGGCACCGGTCTTCGCGATCCGCAAGCCTGCCGTCGCCGTCTTAACGCTCGACGACTATGTCGCCGCCGGCATCATGACGGCGGAGCAGGCCGCTATCCTCCGGCAGGCGGTCGCAGCGCGCGCCAACATCCTCGTCGCCGGCGGAACCAGCACCGGCAAGACCACCCTGACCAACGCCCTGCTGGCCGAGGTCGCGAAGACGACCGACCGGGTCATCGTCATCGAAGACACCCGCGAACTGCAATGCATGGCGCAGAACATCGTCGCCATGCGCACCAAGGACGGCATCGCGACCCTGTCCGACCTGGTGCGCTCCTCGCTGCGGCTGCGGCCGGATCGGATCCCGATCGGTGAAGTGCGTGGTCTGAGGCGCTCGATCTCCTGAAGGCCTGGGGCACCGGCCATCCCGGCGGGATCGGCACGATCCACGCCGGCACCGCGCTCGGCGCGCTGCGCCGCCTCGAGCAGCTCATCCAGGAATCTGTCGTCACCGTCCCCCGGGCGCTGATCGCCGAGCCCATCGATCTGGTGGCCGTGCTCTCCGGCCGCGGCGCTGCGCGGCGTCTCGCCGAACTCGCCTGCGTCGAAGGGCTCGGGACGGACACCGACTACCGCCTTTCCCCCGCAACCCAGCCTCCCGACCCACAAGGAGAACCCGCATGATCCGACATATCGCGCGCGGCCATCACCGCCTCGCGACCGCTGCCACTGCGCTGACCCTGAGCTTTCTTCTGGCGCCCGCCGCCCATGCATCGGGCTCCTCGATGCCCTGGGAAGCGCCACTGCAGTCCATCCTCCAGTCGATCGAGGGGCCAGTCGCCAAGATCATCGCGGTGATCATCATCATCGTCACCGGCCTGACGCTGGCATTCGGCGACACGAGCGGAGGATTTCGGCGCCTCATCCAGATCGTCTTCGGCCTGTCGATCGCCTTCGCGGCCTCCAGCTTCTTCCTGTCGTTCTTCTCGTTCGGCGGCGGGGCGCTCGTCTGATGGCGGCCCTCCTGCATCATCCCGATGAGATCGCGGGCTTCTCGGTTCCGGTCCACCGCGCGCTGACCCAGCACATCCTGCTGGGCGGCGCACCGCGCAGCATCGCCATCATGAATGGCACGCTCGCCGGCGCTGTTGGTCTCGGCTTTCGGCTATGGCTGGTCGGTCTCCCCATCTGGGCGATCGGCCATTTCGCCGCCGTTTGGGCAGCCAAGCGCGAGCCGCTCTTTGTCGAAGTCGGCCGCCGGCATCTGCGCATTCCGGGCCATCTCTCGGTCTGAGGCTTGGCCATGATGAACCTCGCCGAATACCGCCGTACCGCAACTCGTCTCGCTGATTTCCTGCCATGGGCGGCGCTGGTCGGCGAAGGCGTCGTGCTCAACAAGGACGGCAGCTTCCAGCGCACGGCGCGCTTTCGTGGTCCCGATCTCGACTCAGCTGTGGCCGCCGAACTGGTGGCCGTCGCCAGTCGCCTCAACAACGCCTTCCGGCGTTTGGGGTCGGGCTGGGCGATCTTCGTCGAAGCACAGCGTCACGAAGCCGCCTCGTATCCGGCAAGTCGCTTCGCGGACGCCGCCTCCGCGCTCGTCGATGCGGAGCGCAAGGCTGACTTCGAGGAAGCGGGCGCGCACTACGAGTCCAGCTACTTCTTGACTTTCCTCTATCTCCCGCCCGCCGAGGACGCCGCGCGGGCGGAGACCTGGCTCTACGAGGATCGCCAACAGTCCGGCGTCGATCCCCATGAAGCCCTCGCGGCCTTCAGTGACCGCACTAACCGCGTCCTCCAGATCGTTGATGGCTTCATGCCGGAATGCCGGTGGCTCGATGACAGCGAGACGTTGACCTACCTGCACGCGACCGTCTCAACGAAGCGCCACCGCGTCCGCGTGCCCGAAACACCGATCTACCTCGATACGCTTCTCGCCGATGAGCCGCTGACCGCCGGCCTCGAGCCGCGGCTCGGCGCCGCCCATCTGCGCGTCCTGACGATCAACGGCTTTCCGACCGCGACGACCCCAGGGATTCTCGACGATCTCAACCGGCTCGCCTTTCCCTATCGCTGGTCCACGCGGGCGATCCTTCTCGACAAGACGGACACCACGAAGCTGCTGACGCGCATCCGGCGGCAGTGGTTCGCCAAGCGCAAGTCCATCGCCGCGATCCTCAAGGAGGTTATGACCAACGAGGCCTCCGCGCTCGTCGACACGGACGCTGCGAACAAGGCGGCCGATGCCGACATGGCCTTGCAGGAGCTAGGAGCGGATTATGCCGGTCAGGCCTATGTGACCGCCACCGTCACCGTCTGGGACGCCGATCCGCGCACCGCCGACGAGAAGCTGCGCCTTGTGGAAAAGGTGATCCAGGGCCGCGACTTCACCGCTATTCCTGAGACCATCAACGCCGTCGATGCCTGGCTCGGGTCGCTGCCCGGCCACGTCTACGCCAACGTGCGACAGCCCCGATCTCCACCCTGAACCTCGCCCACATGATTCCGCTCTCCGCGGTCTGGCCGGGCCGGAACGGAACGAGCATTTTGGAGCGCCGCCGCTGCTCTACGGCAAGACCGAAGGCAGTACGCCGTTTCGCTTTTCGCTGCATGTCGGCGACGTCGGCCACACGCTGGTGGTCGGACCAACAGGCGCGGGCAAATCTGTGTTGCTCGCGCTCATCGCGCTTCAGTTCCGGCGCTATCCGGACGCCCAAGTCTTCGCCTTCGATTTCGGCGGTTCGATCCGCGCGGTTGCGCTCGCGATGGGAGGCGATTGGCACGACCTCGGTGGCAGCCTGACGGACGGCGCTGTGTCGTCGGTCTCCCTTCAGCCGCTCGCGCGCGTTCACGAGACCCATGAGCGTGCCTGGGCGGCCGACTGGGTCGCGGCGATCCTTGCCCGCGAGGGCGTCACGATCACGCCGGAGGTGAAGGAACATCTCTGGACCGCGCTGACCTCGCTGGCGTCCGCGCCGATCCCGGAGCGCACGTTGACGGGCCTCGCCGTTCTCCTTCAGTCGAACGATCTCAAGCAGGCGCTGAGACCCTATTGCGTGGGCGGTCCCTACGGACGGCTCCTCGATGCGGAAGGGCGAGCAGCTGGGGGAAGCCGCAGTCCAGGCCTTTGAGACCGAGGGGTTGATCGGCGGCGGAGCGGCGCCAGCGGTTCTCGCCTATCTCTTCCATCGGATCGGCGACCGTCTGGATGGACGGCCCACGCTCCTGATCGTCGACGAAGGCTGGCTCGCGCTCGACGACGAGGGCTTCGCGGCGCAACTCCGCGAATGGCTGAAGACGCTGCGCAAGAAGAACGCGTCTGTCGTCTTCGCAACACAATCGCTGGCCGACATCGATGGAAGCGCGATCGCGCCGGCCATCATCGAAAGCTGCCAGACGCGCCTTTTGCTGCCGAACGAACGCGCGATCGAGCCGCAGATCACCGCGATCTACCGGCGCTTCGGTTTGAACGACCGTCAGATCGAGATCCTCAGCCGGGCCACACCCAAGCGCGACTATTACTGCCAGTCGCGACGCGGCAACCGGCTGTTCGAGCTGGGGCTCTCCGAGGTCGCCCTCGCGCTTTGCGCAGCATCCTCGAAAGCCGATCAGGCTGCGATCGAGGCGATCCTCGCCGAGCATGGCCGCCACGGCTTCCTGCCTGCCTGGCTGCGGGCCCGCGATGTCGGATGGGCTGCCGATCTCATCCCCGACCTCACCAACCTGGAGCCCAACCCATGATGATCCGACGCTCTCGCGCGGCGCTGTTCGCCGCAACCATCCTGTCGTTGCCCGTCGCCTTCTCGCCGGTGTTCGTCACCCCGGCAGCGGCGCAGTGGGTCGTCTATGATCCGACCAACTACGTCCAAAATGTCCTATGGGCCGCGCGGGCGCTCGAGCAGATCAACAACCAGATCCAGAGCCTCCAGAACGAAGCGCAGATGCTGATCAACCAGGCCCGCAACCTCGCGAGCCTGCCCTATTCCTCCCTTCAGCAGCTCCAGCAATCGGTGCAGCGCACGCAAGCGCTGCTGGGTCAGGCACAGCGCATCGCCTTCGACGTGCAGCAGATCGATCAGGCCTTCCAGAGCCAGTACAGCAACATCTCGCTGTCGACTTCGGATCAGCGGCTCGTCTCCGATGCCCGATCGCGCTGGCAGAACACGGTCGGCGGCCTTCAGGACGCGCTGCGCGTGCAGGCCGGTGTCGTCGGCAACATCGACACCAACCGCGCCGAGATGGCGGCTCTGATCGGGCAGAGCCAGGGTGCGACCGGCGCGCTTCAGGCAACCCAGGCTGGCAACCAGTTGCTCGCATTGCAGGCGCAACAACTCGCAGACCTGGTCGCCGTGGTCGCTGCAAACGGCCGGGCGCAGGCGCTTGTCGATGCCGAGCGCGCCGCAGCCGCCGAACAAGGCCGTGAACAGTGCCGCCGGTTCCTGACGCCCGGCTCCGGCTATCAGCCCGGCAACGCCCGGATGTTCCCGAACGGCAACTGAGGGCAGCGGGATGGACAGCAAAACGCTGGCTCGGGTGGGCGCAATCATCTTCGTCTCCGTCGCTATCACGGCAACGGCAATCGAAATGACCCGGAAGGAGGAAAAGCCAGCGGTTCGGCCGACGCCCGTGCTTGAGGAGGCGCCGGACCCGCTGCGCGAGGGCCAGCGCCGCTGCCAGCAGATGGGGGAAGCCGCGGCCAGAGACAGCGAGTGTCTGCGCATCTGGGCCGAAACCCGCGACCGTTTCCTTGGCACCCGCACCGCGCCGCGACGCGCCAACGAAGGGCGTTGAACCATGGGCGGCAGCGGCGTCATCGACAATTTCCTCGGGGTCTTCACCTCCTACATCGACAGCGGGTTCGGTCTGCTCGGCGGCGAGGTAGCGTTTATCGCGACGACGCTGATCGTCATCGACGTCACGCTGGCCGCCCTGTTCTGGAGCTGGGGCGCGGACGACGACATCATTGCGCGTCTGGTGAAGAAGACGCTGTTTGTGGGCGTCTTCGCCTACATCATCGGCAACTGGAACAACCTCGCGCGGATCGTCTTTGAAAGCTTCGCCGGCCTCGGACTGCAGGCGTCTGGCACCGGGTTTTCCATCCAGGACCTGATGCGTCCGGGCCGGGTTGCGCAGACGGGCCTCGATGCCGCGAGGCCGCTGCTCGAATCCATCTCAAACCTGATGGGCTGGATCGCCTTCTTCGAAAACTTCATCCAGATCGCCTGCTTGCTCTTCGCCTGGGCGCTGGTGCTGCTCGCCTTCTTCATCCTCGCCATCCAGCTCTTCATCACGCTGATCGAGTTCAAGCTGACCACGTTGGCCGGCTTCGTCCTGATCCCGTTCGGCCTGTTCGGAAAGACCGCCTTCATGGCCGAACGCGTGCTGGGCAATGTCATCTCGTCTGGGATCAGGGTGCTGGTGCTCGCCGTCATCATCGGCATCGGCTCGACTCTGTTCAGCCAGTTCACGGCAGGCTTCGGCGGCCAGCCACCGACGATCGACGACGCAATGGCCGTCGTATTGGCGGCGCTGTCGCTTCTCGGTCTCGGCATCTTCGGTCCGGGTATCGCCAACGGCATCGTTTCCGGCGGCCCGCAACTTGGCGCAGGCTCCGCCATCGGCACCGGCCTCGTCGCGGGCGGCGCAGCCATGGCTGCCGGCGGCGCGGCCGGGCTCGCCCTGCGCGGTGGCGCCAGCACCATTTCCGGCGGCGCAGCTGCCGTGCGCGGTGGAGCCAGCGCAGCGGGAGCCGCCTCCGCTGCCTATAGTCTCGGTTCCCTCGGCCAGTCGGGCGCCGCCGGCGTCGCGTCTGGCCTCGGCGGCGTCGCACGAGCGGCCGGCGGCGCGGCAGCCTCTCCGCTGCGCCGGGCGGCGCAAAGCGTTCGCTCGAGCTTCGCCGACGGCGTCAAAAGCGGCTTCGGCGCCACCGGCGGCTCCTCGAGCATGGGAACGGTCGCGAATGATGCCGGTTCGGCCGCACCGGCAGCCGCAGGCTCGGCCGCCAACCCGCCGGCGTGGGCGCAACGCATGCGGCGTGGGCAGACCATGAGCCACGGCGTCACGCTCGCGGCACACGCGATCCGATCGGGCGACAGCCATGGCGGCGGCTCTTCCATCAATCTCTCCGGAGGCGACCGCACATGAGCTTCTTCAAGCGACCCGCAACCCACTTTGGAAAGACGCCCGAGCCCGAGACGCCATATCAGCGCGCGGCGCAGATCTGGGACGATCGGATCGGCTCAGCTCGTGTCCAGGCTCGAAACTGGCGGCTCATGGCCTTTGGCTGCCTGATCCTCTCCGCCGGCTTCGCCGCCGCGCTGGTCTGGCAGTCGGCGCGCGGGACCATCGTCCCGTGGGTGGTGCAGGTCGACAATCTCGGCCAGGCGCAGGCGGTCGCGCCAGCGCAGGCCGACTACCGCCCGACCGACCCGCAGGTGGCCTGGCATCTGGCGCGGTTCATTGAGCAGGTCCGCTCGATCCCCGCCGACGCCATCGTCGTGCGGCAGAATTGGCTGCGCGCCTACGAGTTCACGACCGATCGCGGCGCGGCGGCCCTCAATGACTTCGCCCGCGCCAACGATCCGTTCACCCGCGTCGGGAAGCAACAGGTGTCGATCGAAGTGTCGAGCGTGATCCGCGCGTCGCCTGACAGCTTCCGCGTTGCCTGGAGCGAACGCCAGTACGAGAACGGCCAGCTCTCCACGACACAGCGCTGGACGGCCATCCTGACCATCGTGATCCAACCCCCGCGCGACGCAGAGCGGCTGCGGGCCAATCCGCTTGGGATCTACGTCAACGCCATCAACTGGTCGCGGGAGATGGGGCAATGAGAAATCATCTCCGCCGACCCGCGAGCCGTGGCTTCCGCCTATCAGGCTCTGCGCTTTTGCTGATCTCCGGATTGGCGCTGGCCGGCTGCGCGACCAACCGGCCACCACAGATCAGCTACGACGCCGATGTACCGCCGCTTTCCCCGGTGCCGGCTGCCGTCACGGAGGCGCCCCCTAGGCCGCTTCACACACCGCCCGCCTGGACACCCGCGCGCGGTGGTGCTGCCGCAGGGACGCCGGCCGGCCGCGTGGAGAATGCCAATGCCGCCGCGCGCGTCGAGCCACGTCGCGAGGGCTACTTCAACTCGATCCAGATCTATCCCTGGAGCGAGGGTGCGCTCTATCAAGTCTATGCCGCTCCCGGGCAGATCACCAACATCGCGCTGGAACCCGGCGAAAGCCTGACTGGCGCCGGCCCGATCGCTGCGGGCGACACGGCGCGCTGGATCATCGGTGACACCGAGAGCGGCTCGGGCATCACGCGCCGCGTCCATGTTCTCGTAAAGCCGACACGGCCAGACATCACGACCAATCTGGTCATCACCACCGACCGGCGCATCTACATGATCGAGCTGCGCTCGGGCGAACGCCCCTATATGCCGGCCGTCGCCTGGGCCTATCCGCCGCCGCCCCCCTCGCAGAGACAGGTGGTGCCCGCCACGCCAGTGATCCCGGCCGTTGCGGCACGGAACTATCGCTACGGCCTTACGGGCGACACGCCGCCGTGGCGGCCAATCTCGGTCTATGATGACGGGTGCCGCGTCTATGTCGAGTTCCCGCGTGGGATCGTTCAGGGCGAGATGCCGCCGCTCTTCGTCATCGGCGCCGATGGCGAACCGCAGATCGCCAACAGCCGGATCCACCAGAACATCCTGATCGTCGACCGCTTGTTCGGCGCCGCCGAGCTCCGTCTCGGCAGCGGCGAGCGCCAGCAGACGGTCCGGATCGTTCGCACCGATGGGAGGCCCGCGTCATGAGCAAGCGCGACACGCAGAGCGGTGCCGACGCACCGCTGGTTGGCACACAGCCCGGCGAGGCCGCTGCGCCCATGCGGCTGCGCGGCGAACCGCCCCGGGTCACCCGACTGTCGCGCAAGGTGCTGGGCGGTCTCAGCCTCGTCGCCGCCCTCGGGGTCGGTGGTGCGCTCATCTATGCGCTTCAGACGCGCAACATCGGTCCTGGCAGTGAGGAGCTCTACTCCACGCAGAACCGGCGAACCGCGGACGGGCTCACCGGCCTGCCACGCGACTATACCGGTCCGGTGCTTGGGCCTCCGCTGCCCGGGGATCTGGGGCGCCCCATCCTCGATGCGCAGAATCGTGGCCAGCCCGTCACGCCGCCGATGGCGGCAGCGCCCACCGTCGATCCGGTCGAGCAGCGCAGGCGCGCGGAAGAAGAAGCTGCCCGAACGAGCCGCGTCTTCTTCCAGACGGAGGCGCGCGTCGCAGCTCCGATTGCGACAGTTGGCGGACCGGGCAGCCCGAGCCTCGCCGGTCTTGGCCTTCCGGGCCAGCCAGGTGCAGCGACGGCGCAGGATCGCCAGTTCGCATTCCTGAATGCGGGCGTGGACCGCCGCACCGTCTCGCCCGATCGCGTGATGGCTCCGGCATCGCCCTATGTCCTTCAGACCGGCGCCGTCATCGCCGCAGCCCTCATCACGGGCATCCGATCCGACCTGCCGGGCCAGATCACCGCGCAGGTCACGGAGCATGTCTACGACAGCCCCACCGGGCGCATCCTGCTCGTCCCGCAGGGCACGCGGCTGATCGGCGAGTACAGCAACGACGTCGGCTTCGGTCAGCGCCGGGTGCTGCTGGTCTGGAAGCGGCTCATTCTGCCGAACGGCCGTTCGATTGTCCTGGAACGTCAACCCGGAGCCGACGTGCAAGGCTATGCGGGTCTTCAGGATGGCGTCGACTATCACTGGTGGGATCTCGCCAAGGCTGCCGGCCTGTCGACCCTGCTGTCGGTCGGCGCCGAACTCGCCGTTGACGATCAGGATCGGCTGCTCCGGGCGATCCGCAACGGCGGGCAGGACACCATCAATGACGCAGGCTAGCAGATCATCCGTCGGCAACTGAATGTCGCGCCGACCCTGACGATCAGACCGGGGTTTCCCGTGCGCGTCATCGTCACCCGCGACCTCGTGCTCGAACCTTATGGAGGGTTTTGATGACCAAGCTGAAGCTCGGCCCGATCATCGACGACAAGCCGGTTAAGGTGACGATTGAACTCCCTGCACAGTTGCATCGGGACCTCGCCGCCTACGCCGCGGCACTCGGCCGCGAACAAGGCCAGACCATCGGCGACCCGACGAAGCTGATCGTGCCCATGCTCGAGCGCTTCATTGCAACCGATCGGGGGTTCGCCCGCGCGCGCCGCGATAGCGGTCAGCACGCACCTCGCGCCGCAGCGCAGGGCGAATGAGGCGCTGGCGGACGAACCTCGCCTGGTCGTTCTCTGAGAAGGACTTTGACAATGTCAGCAGATGTTCGAGATCCCTGTGGAGAGTCCCACGCGAATGAACCGCGCCATAGCGAAGCATGGCGTTTTCGATCGGACGGAAGGTGACGCCGGAAAGACCAACACGGACATGAGCGCTGCCCGCGATGGTGACGCCGCCGCCGTGGGCGACGATCTGCATCAACGACTCCCGCGTCACAGACAACTGCTCGACGCGCAGTGCACTGCGCGGAGCCTTGAGTTGCCGTTCCAGATACGCCTTCGCGAAATCGCCCGTCACCAGGTCAGTCACCACGAAGTGGCGATCGCGCAGATCGCACCATCGAATTGCCTTCTGGTCGGCGAGCGGGTCATCCTCCGGCATGGCCAGGTAGATGGGTTCCTCCCAAAGATGGGTGATGGCATTGCCCTGCCCAGGCGAACCCTCGGCAACAACACCGATATCCAACTGCCCGCGCCGCACGGCCGCAATGAGGTCAGGCGTACTTGCCTCACTGAAGCGCAGCCGGGTGCCCGGCCTGTCGCGCCGAAAGGCGCCGAAGAGTTCCGCCAGAAACCCCATGGTCAGTGGCCCGAAGACGCCGACCGTGAGATGTCGCTCTGTCGCTGCGTCGGTCCGCGCGCGTTCGAATGCCGAACCGATCTGATGTGCGCCGGGCTGGCTTGGTGCAGAAACCGCCTGCCGATCTCCGTCAGGTCGACGCCAGCGCTGTGACGGCGGAACAGCTTGGCACCAATCTCATCTTCGACGTCCCGGATGCGCCGGCTGATCGCCGACTGCTCTACGCCGAGGTCCTGAGCCGCGCGCCGGAAGCTGCCGCTTTCCGCGGCGGCGATGATGTAGCGCACATGGCGCAGCTCGATCTTCGATCTCGGCACGATGGTTCCCCATGATGCAAAGGTCTTTGCAAACGTCGCCCCGTCAGCCCCGAGAATTGTTCCGATCAGATTATGGGTCTTCTGCGTCTCCTCGCTACCGCCGCCCATGAAATCCTTAAGCGTTGCACGCTTTATCGTTGTTACGGCGCTTGCGAACGTCCGGATCGCATCCACGCCGCTGCAAGCAGTAAATGGTGCGTGATCTGAACAGCGCAATTACGGCGCCGGGCCCCTGCGACGCGTCGTGCAGATTCTGTGGGCTGACGGATGTCCAGCCGCGCTGTCAGGACTTAAATTAACCCGCCGATTTCTACGCCAGAGCACGAGATTGCCGCACGCCACGCAGAAGGGACTTCCGGCATCGGCACCTATCGTTCTCAATCGCCAGCGACAGCCGCAAAGGAGATTTGGTACGGGTCAGAGCGAGCCTTTGGAGATCAGGAAGACCATCCGGCGGCGCCAGCTGCGCGAGATGGTGCCTTTGGCCGACAGCACGATTTACGACATGGAGCAGCGCGGCGAATTTCCACGCCGCTTCGCGCTGTCGCCGCGCTGCATCGTCTGGGATCTCGCCGAGGTCCACGCGTGGTTACTGGCGCGGCGCGCGAAGCCGATCCAGCGCGCACAGCATCCCGACGTCACCAAGCGCAAGTCCCGCCCGGTCAAAGGGCAGGATCGAGGGCGATAGGCGGCATGACTGTCGGCAGCAACGTCGGAACATACTTCCGGCCCTCGACCCACGCAGCGACGGTGTCGGCCCATTCCTGCATCATGTGGCGACGCTGAACCTCGTATTCCGCCTTGTTGTAGACGCCGCGAGATGAACGCCCGTCCTCGTGCGCCAGGCACTTTTCGATCCAGTCGCGGTTGAAGCCCAACTCATTGAGCAGCGTCGAGCCCGTGCGGCGCAGGTCATGCACGGTGAATGGCTCCAGCGGCAGCCCCTCCTTCTTGGCCTGTTCGACGACAGCGTAGGTGACCCGGTTGAAGGTCGCCCGCGACATCGGCACGTCCGCGTCGTAGCGGGACGGCAGCAGATACCTTGAATTGCCAGCGCAGGTCTTGAGCGCAATCATGATGTCGAGCGTCTGCCGGCACAGGTAGACATTGTGCGGCTTCGACCGCTTCATGCGCTCCTTCGGGATCGTCCAAACGGCGTTCTCGAAATCGACTTCGTCCCACACCGCGTCTTGCAGCTCGCTCTTCCGGACCATGGTGAGGAGATAAAGCTTCATGCCGAGACGGATCGTCGGCAGCGTTGCCACATGTTCGAGCTGCTTGAGCATGATGCGGATCTCGGTCGGCGAAAGCGCCCTGTCTTTGGACGTGAAGGTGGCGATTGAAGCAGGCCCGACGTCATCGGCCGGGTTCGCGACCTTTTCGCCGTGGAGAATGGCGAAGGCGTAAATTTGCTTCAGGATATCCCGCACGTGGATGGCCGTCGCAGGCGCGCCCCGTTCTACGATCTTGGCGCAGTGGGCGCGCAGGTCATCAAGCGTGATCTCGGTCAGTAAGCGGTTCCGCCAGACGGGCTTGAGTTCACGCTCGAAGATGGCGCGGCGCATCGCGCGCGTGCTGTCGGCCATGGGCGCACCCGTCAGCCACTTCTCGCCAAACTCGCCGAAACTCTTGGCCTCTTTGATCCGGCGCTTATCCCGCTGCTTCTCTATCGCGGGGGACCGCCCCTCGGCGATCATCCGTTTCGCGTCCAGGCACAGTTCGCGCCCGGGCGAGTGTGATCCCATCTCGGGCGTACTTGCCGAGATGGACCGTCTCCCGCCTGCCGTTCAGCCGGTAGTCAAGCCGGAACGAGATGCCGCCTGTCGGCGCGACGCGCACATACATGCCGTCACGATCGGTCACCTTGTACATTTTGGCTTTTGGTTTCAGACACTTGAGTGCTGCGTCCGTCAACATTTGGGCCTTCTCGCGGAAAAAGGACCGTCACGCGGTTTTTGGAGGCGTCAGGCGGAGAAATCTTTTTATTTTCAGCGTGTTAGGCTGAAAAAAGTACCGTCATTGGCCTCGGTCGCTCTGACGGTACTTTCGATTTTCCGGATGATCAACGGGGGGCGGGTCCGTCACCAGACCCGACAGACGCGTTCTATGCCCACCTATAGACCTCGATAGGCCTTGGCTAAGTTATTTTTATTGTTCAGTGTGTTAGAGCGTATTCTGGCGTAGTTTCGGATACCCTCGGATGGGCAAAAATTATTCCCACTCGATCGTGCCGGGGGGCTTCGAGGTCACGTCGTAGACGACGCGGTTGACGCCCCTCACCTCGTTGATGATGCGGGTGGCGGCGCGGCCGAGAAAGTTCATGTCGAAGGAATAGAAGTCGGCCGTCATGCCGTCGACCGACGTCACGGCGCGCAGCGCCAGCACGTTCTCATAGGTGCGGCCGTCGCCCATCACGCCGACGGTGCGGACTGGGAGCAGGACCGCGAAGGCCTGCCAGATGGCGTCGTAGAGGCCGGCCTTGCGGATCTCGTCGAGATAAATCGCGTCGGCCTGGCGCAGCACGTCGAGCTTTTCGCGCGTGACCTCGCCGGGGCAGCGAATGGCGAGCCCGGGGCCCGGGAACGGATGGCGCCCGACGAACGCCTCCGGCAGGCCAAGCTCGCGGCCGAGCGCGCGGACCTCGTCCTTGAACAGCTCGCGCAGCGGCTCGACGAGCTTCATGTTCATGCGCTCGGGAAGGCCGCCGACATTGTGGTGCGACTTGATCGTCACCGACGGGCCGCCCGAGAACGAGACGCTCTCGATGACGTCCGGATAGAGCGTGCCCTGCGCGAGGAAGTCGGCTCCGCCGACCTTGCCGGCTTCGTCGTCGAACACGTCGATGAACAGCCGGCCGATCGCCTTGCGCTTGGCCTCAGGATCCTCGACGCCCTGGAGCGCGGCCAGGAACATGTCGCTCGCGTCCACATGCACGAGCGGGATGTTGTAGTGGCCGCGGAACAGGTCGACGACCTGGCGGGCCTCGTCCTTGCGCATCAGTCCGTGGTCGACGAACACGCAGGTGAGCTGATCGCCGATCGCTTCGTGTATCAGCACGGCCGCGACCGCGGAGTCGACGCCGCCCGACAGACCGCAGATCACCCGGCCGTCGCCAACCTGCGCCCGGATCTTCTCGATCGCCTCCTCGCGATAGGCGGCCATCGACCAGTCGCCCGAGCAGCCGCAGATCCGCCGCACGAAATTGGTCAGCAGCTTGCCGCCCTCGGGCGTGTGCACGACCTCGGGGTGGAACATCAGCCCGTAATAGCGGCGCGTCTCGTCCGCGATCGCGGCGAACGGCGCGTTCTCCGAGACGCCCACGATGCGGAACCCCTGCGGCATCCGCGTGATGCGGTCGCCATGGCTCATCCACACCTGGTTACGGCTCTTGTCCTCCCAGACGCCGGTGAAGAGCTGCGACGGCGCCACGACGTGGAGGTCCGCGCGGCCGAACTCCCGGTGGTGCCCGCTCTCGACAGCGCCGCCGAGCTGTTCGGCCATGGTCATCTGGCCGTAGCAGATGCCGAGCACCGGCACGCCGGATTCAAACACCGCCTGCGGCGCCCGCGGGGTGCCGATCTCCGCCACCGAGGCAGGGCCGCCGGACAGGATCACGCCCTTGGCGCCGAAGTCGCGGAAGACCTCCTCGGCGAGGTTGAACGGCACGATCTCGCAATAGACCCCCGCCTCGCGAACGCGACGGGCGATCAACTGGGTCACCTGCGACCCGAAATCGATGATGAGGATGCGGTCGTGCGAGGTGGCGGCGGTCATGGCCTGTCCGTACTCCGAACAGGCGCGGCGCCGCAACGCCGCAAACGGCGGAGCGGCCGTGAAAAAACGCCGGGGGAGGTTAGAGCCTGCCGCTGCCGTCGGGAGCGCCGGGCGCAGGCGGCGCGGCGTCGGCCGCGACCGGGCTGCAGACGGTCGGCGACTCGCCGCCAAAACGCTGGTTCAGCTTGCCGCAGCCCCAGTCCCGGAAGGGCGCGGGAAGCATCGGCGCGATCGAGGTCCCGATCCGGTCGTTCGGGTTCGGTCCCCAGTTCGCATACCAGATCCAGTAGCCGGCCACGAGGACGACCAGAAGGCCGATGATCTGAAGAATTCCGCTGATCGCCCGCATCTGCCCCGCCGTGGCCACGCCCTCTCCGGCGAAATGGCCTGGACGGGCCGCCGGTCAAGTGCGTCTCAGCACGGCTATGAAGAAGCCATCCGTGCCGGAGCGTCGCGGGCTGAGCAGAATCGACTCGCCGGACGGCAACGCGAAGCGCGCCAGCTCCGGCAGGCCCGCGGCCACGGCGGCCTCTGCGGCCGGAACCGCGACGAACTCCGGACGACGTCCGAGAAAGGCCGCCACGCGGTCCTCGTTTTCATCGGCGAGCAGCGAGCAGGTCACGTAGACCAGCCGGCCCCCGGGCTTCACGAGTCTGGCGCCGTCGTCGAGCGCGGCGTCCTGCTCGGCCGTCCGGACGTCCAGCGCGTTGGGCCGCATGCGCCATTTGGCGTCCGGATTGCGGCGCCAGGTGCCGGTTCCGGTGCAGGGCGCGTCGACCAGCACGAGGTCGGCGCGGGCTTCGAGATCGGCCATCACGTCCGCGGCGCCGCGCGGCGTGCGGACCTGGAGGTTCTTCACTCCCGCCCGCGTCGTGCGCTCGTGCAGCGGCGCGAGCCGGCGGATGTCGGAATCGTGGGCGTAGAGCTGGCCGCGGTTGCGCATGCCGGCGGCGAGCGCCAGCGTCTTGCCGCCGGCGCCGGCGCAGAGATCGATGACCTGTTCGCCCGGCGCCGCTGCCGCGAGCAGCGCCGCAAGCTGCGAGCCTTCGTCCTGAACCTCGACGAGGCCCTTCAGGTGCGCCGGCTCCGACTGCACCGGAGGGCCGCGACCGTCGTCAGTGAGCGGGATGCGGATTCCGAACGGCGACAGCGGCGTCGGCTCAGGCCTCAGATGCAACAGCGCGGTGAGCGCCTTGTCGCGGTCGCCCTTCAGGACGTTGACCCTCAGGTCGAGCGGGGCGCGCGCGGCGAGCGCCGCCCCCTCCTCCGCCCGCTCCGAACCGAACACACGCGCCAAAGAGGGGTCGAGCCATTCGGGATAGTCGCCCCGGACATGGTCCGGCGCATCATCCAGGGAGGCGGCGGAAATCGCAGCTCGCTCGGCCTCGGTCGGCGGCTCGGGCGCGTGGGGACTCGCCGCAAAGGCGGCGGCGAGCGCCTCAGGATCGGCATGCCGCACGAAGACCAGCGCGCCGAGCACAAGCGCGCGCGGCGCCTCCTCGCCCATGCGCCAGGCGAGCGAGGCGCGGGAGCGCAGAGCGTCGTAAACGAGGCTCGCGATCCGGGCGCGGTCCCCCGAGCCCGCGAAGCGATGCGCGGCGCCCCAGTCCTTGAGCGCCTGGGCGGCCGGCGATCTTCGCGCCTCGATCTCGGTCAGGACTTCGATCGCGGCGAGCGCGTGGGCGGCTGGCGTCATGACGTCAGAGCGCGAGCAGGATGCGGACCGCGAAGACAGTCCACATGACGAGGAGCACGAAGGCGCCGGCCGCGTAGAGCGGGAACCGCAGCTTCAGCCGGTTCGGCCCATTGTGCTCGAGCGCATGCAGCCAGCGCAGGGCGACGAACACCCACGCCAGCAGCACGAACAGCAGATCGGCCTTGTGCGTCAGGATCACGAGCGGCGCGAGCGCGAAGAACAGCGTCGGCAGCTCGAATTGGTTGTGGAAGCTGTCGGCGGCCAGTTGCGCGCTGCGCGGCCAACCGTAGTTCCGGGGCGATCCCGGGCGCACCTCGACCTGGCCGTTTCGGACCGCGGCCCACCGCGTGAAGCCCATCCGGGACAACAGGAAGAAGATCAGCGCGGCCTGGGCGAAGACGGGCGCGAGGACGGCTGCAATGGTCATCGCGCCGGCTCCGCCTCAGACCATGCCCGGATAGTTCGGGCTCTCGCGGGTGATGGTGACGTCGTGGACGTGGCTCTCGCGCAGCGAAGCTCCCGAGATGCGCACGAAGCGCGCCTTCTCATGGAGATCCTGGATCGTCGCCGCGCCGACATAGCCCATCGCGGCCCGGAGGCCGCCGGCGAGCTGGTGGAGCACCGCCGAGACCGGACCCTTGTAGGGCACCTGACCCTCGATGCCCTCAGGCACCAGCTTCAGCCGGTCGTTGACCTCGGCCTGGAAGTAGCGGTCGGCGGACCCCTGCGCCATCGCGCCCACGGAGCCCATGCCGCGATACGACTTATAGGAGCGGCCCTGGTAGAGGTAGACCTCGCCCGGGCTCTCGTCCGTTCCGGCGAGCAGCGAACCGACCATGGCGGCGTCGGCGCCGGCGGCGATCGCCTTGGCGAGGTCGCCGGAATATTTGATGCCGCCATCGGCGATCACCGGCACGTCGGCCGCCTTCGCGACCTCGACGGATTCCATGATCGCGGTGAGCTGCGGCACGCCGACGCCGGCGACGATCCGGGTGGTGCAGATCGAGCCCGGCCCGATGCCGACCTTGACCGCGTCCGCCCCGGCGTCGATCAGCGCGCGGGTGGCCTCGCCGGTCGCCACGTTGCCGGCGACGATCTGCACCTCGTTGGAGAGCCGCTTGATGCGCGCCACCACGTCCAGCACGTGCTGCGAGTGGCCATGCGCGGTGTCGACGACGACCAGGTCGCAGCCGGCGTCGATCAGCGCCTCGGCGCGCCCAAAACCCTTGTCCCCGACGGTCGTCGCGGCCGCGACCCTGAGCCGGCCGCGGCCATCCTTGTTGGCGTTCGGATTCGCGACCGCCTTCTCGATGTCCTTCACCGTGACGAGCCCGACGCACTCATAGGCGTCGTTGACCACCAGCAGCTTCTCGATGCGGTGGCTATGCAGCAGGCGCTTGGCCTCCTCCTGGCCCACGCCCTCGGCGACGGTGATGAGGTTCTCATGCGTCATCAGCTCGGAGACCGGCTGACGCGGATTGGTGGCGAAGCGCACGTCGCGGTTGGTCAGAATGCCGACGAGCTTGCCGGCGCGGCCCGGCGCGCCGCCGCCCTCGACCACCGGAATGCCCGAGATGCCGTGGCGCTTCATCAGCTCCAGCGCGTCGGCCAGGGTCCCGTCCGGCGCGATGGTGACGGGGTTCACCACCATGCCGCTTTCGAACTTCTTGACCTGCCGGACCTCGGTCGCCTGCTCCTCAGGCGTCAGGTTGCGGTGGATGACGCCGATGCCGCCGGCCTGCGCCATCGCGATGGCGAGCCTGGCTTCGGTCACCGTATCCATCGCGGAGGATAGGATCGGGATGTTGAGCGAGATCGTCCTGGTGACGCGCGACCGGAGATCGGCCTCGCCAGGCATCACCTCCGAGAGGCCCGGCCGGAGCAGGACGTCGTCGAAGGTGAGCGCCTCGTTCCCCAGAACGCTGTTGATCCTCTCCATGCCGAACCTCCTGAAACGGGTGTGCGCGTGAGCGCCCGGCGCCGCCCGACGGCGTCCGGCCCCTTGGCGTCGGCGACAGGCCGCAGCGCGAGTTGGGGAAGTGGCGCGGACCTTTAGCACGGCCCTGCCCTGACGCAAATGACGGTGTGCGATCCGCCCGCAACCCCTATATGCGGCAGGCTCATGCCAACTTTCCCGAACGCCGCGGTTCCCAATCGCATCCTTGTCCCGCTGATCGTCGCCTGCGCGCTGTTCATGGAGAACCTGGACAGCACGGTGCTTGCGACGTCGCTGCCTGCGATCGCCGCCGAGCTCAGGATCCATCCGATCGACCTGAAGCTCGCGCTAACGTCCTACCTGCTGAGCCTGGCGGTCTTCATCCCGATCTCGGGCTGGCTCGCGGACCGGCTCGGCGCGCGCCTGGTGTTCCGCGCCGCGATCGCGACCTTCGCGCTCGGCTCGGCGCTCGCGGGCTTCTCCTCCACCATGCCGGAGTTGATCGGCGCGCGCGTCCTGCAGGGCGTCGGCGGAGCCATGATGGTGCCGGTCGGCCGGCTGGTGATTCTCAGGACAGTGCCGAAGTCGGAGCTGGTCGGGTCGCTCGCCTGGCTGACCATACCGGCGCTGATCGGCCCTGTGCTCGGCCCGCCGGTCGGGGGCTTCATCACCACCTATTTCTCGTGGCGCTGGATCTTCTGGATCAATCTGCCCATCGCCGCGCTTGGAATTACGCTCGCGACGCTGTTCATCCCGGACGTGCGCGGCGAGGAGCGGACGCCGTTCGACGCGCTTGGCTTCGCGCTGTCCGGCTTCGGGCTCGCCGCGATCGTCTCCGGCGCGACCGCGCTCGGCCTCGAGGCGCTGCCGCATCTGGCGGCTTTCGCGATTCTGGGCGCGGGCGCGATCTCGTTCACCGCCTATGTGCTCCACGCCCGGCGCGCCGAGCACCCGATTCTCGACCTCAGGCTGCTCGCAGTTCCGAGCTTCCGCGCCGCGATCCTGGGCGGATCGCTGTTTCGCATCGGCATCGGAGCGGCGCCTTTCCTGCTCCCGCTGCTGCTGCAGGTCGGCTTCGGCATGACCGCCTTCCAGTCCGGCATGCTGACCTTCGCCTCGGCGCTCGGCGCTCTGTTCATGAAGATGGCCGCAAAACCGATCCTGCAGCGGTTCGGCTTCCGCGCCACCATGATGACCAACGCGATCGTGGCCGCCGCTCTGATGACGGCGCCGGCGCTGTTCACCGCCACGACGCCGGTCGCCGTCATCCTCATCGCGCTGCTGATCGGCGGCTTTTTCCGATCGCTGCAGTTCACCGCGGTGAACGCTCTCAGCTACGCCGACATCGACAGCGGACGGATGAGTCGCGCCACGAGCCTTGCGAGCGTCGCCCAGCAGATCTCACTGTCGCTCGGCGTCAGCATCGCGGCGCTCGTGCTGGAGGGCATCCTGGCGCATCGCGGCGGCGTCGAGCTGCGCGTCTCGGACTTCCCCCTGGCCTTCCTGATGATCGGACTGATCTCGGCCTCGTCGGTCTTTCTGTTCGCCCGGCTGGCGCCCGAGGCGGGCCAGGAGGTCTCCGGCCATGTCGGTCCTCGGCCCGATCCTGTCACCGCAGCGCGCGAGCGCGCCTGACGCTTAGCTCGCCGGCCTCAGGTCGCCGCCCTCGGCGATCTCCACCAGGTCCCAGGCGGTCGCGTCCTCGAGCAGGATCGCGATCATGGCGTGGTTGTGCTCGTGGCCCGGCATGACGGCGGTGGTCCGCCCCATCAGAGGATGACCGGCGAGCGCGTAGTCGCCGACGAGGTCGAGCACGCGGTGACGCACAGGCTCGTCGGGCATTCGCAACCCGCCGATGGCGGAGCGCCGCCAGAGCGCCACAGTGTTCGAGAGGTTCGCGCCGCGCAGCACGGGCTCGCGCGTGAAGCGGCCGAACAGCTTTGCGAGCAGCGCCCATTTGAGCCGGCCGAAGCTGCGCGACGGCGCAAGTTCGCGGGCGAAGGTGTCCGGGTCGATCGGGCCGCTCCATCTGAGCTGACCCAGACCGTTGAGCGTCACCGATCCCTTGACGGTGAAGGCCGCCGCGGGATCGATCGACTGCTTGTGCCGGCCATTGCGATATTCGACGCGCTTCAGCACGCGAAGATAACGGCGGGGGCGGTCCTGCTCGACGCGGCCGGCCTCCGCGAGCTTCAGCCTCCAGGGCTCGGCGCTGCCGTCGAAGATCGGCAACTCCTCGGCGTCGATCTCCACCAGCGCGTTGTCGATGCGCGCGGCGCTCAGCGCCGCCATGAGGTGCTCGACAGTCCGCACCAGCGGCCCCTCGCCGACTTGTAACGCGGTGCAGAGTGGCCTTGACCGTCGGTTGCGCCAGTGCGCCGGCACGTCATGCGCCACACCCTGAACGAAGCGCCGGAAGACCACGCCGTGATCCGGCGGCGCCGGCAGCACGCGGACGTTCGACGGCTTCGCGGTGTGCAGGCCGACGCCCGAGCCGGCGACCGGACGCGCCAGCGTCGCCTGGAAGCGCGGCCCCGGCGGCGCGGCGCGCGTGTCCGCGCCCTGCTGGCCCATGCGTCAGTCTCTGGCCTCGCTCCCGCGGAAGCCGGTCGCCAGCACGTAGAGCTCGGACGAGTCCTTCCGGCTCGCGGGAGGTTTGACGTGAATGACCTTGGCGTAGTCGCGCTTCAGCTCGGCCAGCAACTCGGTCTGCGCGCCACCTTGAAAAACCTTCGCCAGAAACGCGCCGCCCGGGGCCAGCACTTCGGCGGCGAACTGCGCCGCCGCCTCGACCAGCGCCATGATGCGCAGATGGTCGGTGCGCTGGTGGCCGACCGTGTTCGCCGCCATGTCGGACAGCACTACGTCCGCCTTGCCGCCGAGCCGCTGCTTCAGGATTTCCGGCGCGTTGTCTTCGAGGAAGTCGAGCACCATGAAGTCGGCGCCCGGCACCGGCTCCATCTCCAGCAGGTCGATCGCGACGATCGAGCCCTTGCCCTCTGTCGCTCCGATGCGCTGCGCGGCGATCTGGCTCCAGCCGCCGGGCGCCGCGCCGAGGTCGACGACCTTCTGCCCCGGCTTCAGGAAGCGGTGCTTGTCGTCGATCTCGATCAGCTTGAAGGCCGCGCGCGAGCGATAGCCTTCGCGCTTTGCGGCCTGCACGTAAGGATCGTTGAGCTGGCGGCTCAGCCAGAGGGTCGAGGCGTGGCTGCGCTTCCGGGCGGTGCGCACCCTGACTTCGAGGCTGCGCCCGGCGCCGCCCGAAGCCTTGTCGCTTCCGCCGCCGCCGCGTGACCGCGCGCTCACCCGCGTCGCCCGCGACGGCGCGCGCCGCGACGGCGCCAGACGCCGTCGGCGCGCATCATCTCGACCAGGATGCCCTCGCGCAGCCCCCGATCGGCGACCCGCAGCCGCGCCACCGGAAAGGCGCGCCTGATGGCTTCCAGCACCGCGCAGCCGGCGAGCACGAGGTCCGCTCGGTCCGGGCCGATGCAGGGGTTTTGGCAGCGCTGGTCGTAAGACATCTCGCGCAGCGACTCGACGACCCGCGTGACGTCCGTCGAGGCCATCCATTGGCCGTCGACGAGCCTGCGCTCATAACGCGGAAGGCCGAGATGCACGCCCGCGATCGTGGTCACGGTTCCGGACGTTCCGAGCAGATGGATGTCGCTCAACGAGGCGCTCAGCGTCTCGCGCTCCGGAAAGGCCTCGAGCAGCCGCTCGACTTCGCCGACCATGTCCTCGAACACTTCGGTCGACACCTTCACGCCGCCATAGCGCTCGGCGAGCGTCACCACCCCGACCGGGAGCGAGACCCAGGCGCGCATCACGAGGTTACCGGCGCCGCCGCCGCGTCGCCGCTCGAGCCAGACCACCTCCGATGAGCCGCCGCCGATGTCGAACAGGATGACGCCGCCCGCCGCCGGATCCGCGAGCGAGGCGCAGCCGGCGGCCGCGAGCCGCGCCTCGGTGGCGCGGTCGATGATTTCGAGCTCCAGCCCGGTGTCCCGGCGCACGCGCTCGAGGAACGCCTCGCCATTGTCGGCCTGCCGACAGGCCTCGGTCGCGATCAGGCGCGAGCGCGAGACGCCGCGCGCCTCCATCTTGTCCCGGCACACGGCGAGCGCAGACACGGCGCGGTCGATCGCGCTGCCCGAGAGGCGGCCGCTATGCGCGAGCCCCTCGCCAAGCCGCACGATGCGGGAGAACGAATCCACCACCCGGAAGCCGCCGTCCCGATCCGGCCGCGCGACCAGCAAGCGGCAATTGTTGGTCCCAAGGTCGAGCGCCGCATAGGTGGCGGGCTGCGGACGGACGGGAGGTTCGGCGCAAGCCGAGGTCGCCGCTCCGCGCGCCACGGGAAACGGGAGTCCCGGGGCGGCGAGCGTTACGGCGGAGTGGGACAAAAGCCGGCATCCTTCGGCCCCGCCGCGGCCTGGCTCAAGGAGCTCTAGGCGGGCGTCGCCGCGCGAGTGAAAACAATTCGAGGGGAAGTGTAACAGCGAACGGAGCCGTCGCAAGGCGGCTGCGCTCGCGCAAAATTGTTGATCCGCCGTTCATAAAGGCGCAGGCCAAGCTGCCCGTGATCCGGAGGTTGCGGGGATTCGACGTCACACCAACAGGTCGGGCGCTCGCCCGGCGATCACAAGAAAGCGCGGGGGGACCGCCAATGATGTGGCAACAGATATACGATCCGTTCGGCAACGCGGTCATATCGACTCTCGTCGCCGCCATTCCTGTCGTGGTGCTGCTGGCCGGCATCGGCCTGTTCAGCCTCAAGGCTCACGTCGCCGCCCTTCTGGGCCTGGCGGCGGCCCTGATCATCGCGGTGTTCTGCCAAGGCATGCCGGCCGACAAAGCCGGCATGACGGCGCTTTACGGCGCGGCCTTCGGTCTGCTGCCGATCGGCTGGATCATCCTCAACATCATCTTTCTCTACCAACTCACTCTGGAGAAAGGCTATTTCAAGGTCCTGCAGGACTCGATCGCCGGCATCACCGATGATCGCCGTCTGCAGCTCCTGCTGATCGCGTTCTGCTTCGGCGCGTTCTTCGAGGGCGCTGGCGGCTTCGGCACGCCTGTCGCCGTCACGGGCGCGATCCTGATCGGCCTCGGCTTCTCGCCGCTCGCCGCCTCGGGCCTTTCCCTGATCGCCAACACCGCGCCGGTCGCCTATGGCGCGCTCGGCACGCCGATCATCGCGCTCGCCGCCGTCACCGGCCTTCCGCTGCTCGACCTGTCGGCCATGGTCGGCCGCCAGCTGCCCTTCTTCTCGGTGCTGGTGCCGTTCTGGCTGATCGTGGCCTTCGCGGGCTTCCGCGGCATGATACAGATCTTCCCGGCGATCCTGATCGCCGGCGTCGCCTTCGCGATCCCGCAGTTCCTGGTCTCGAACTATCACGGCCCCTGGCTGGTGGACGTCATCGCCTCGATCGTGTCGATCGCGTGCCTGGCGATGTTCCTGAAGGTCTGGCGGCCGCGCGAGATCTGGACCTCGGCCGAGGGCGCCGCGCCAAGCGTCGGCGGCGCCGGGGCGCATGTCTTCGACAGGCATTCGACCGGCGACGTGCTTCGCGCCTGGCTCCCGTGGCTGATCCTGTCGGTCGTGGTCGTCTGCTGGGGCATCCCCCAGGTCAAGGCGTTCCTCGACAGCTTCGCGCTCGTGAAGTTCCCGGTCGCGCATGTCGACCAGCTGATCCAGCGCGTGCCGCCGGTCGTGCCGGCCCCGAAGGCCGAGGCGGCCGTCTTCAGCCTGAACTGGCTGTCCGCGACGGGCAGCGGCATCCTGGTGTCGGCGATCATCGCCGGCTTCGTGATGGGCTTCTCGCCGCTCGGCATGCTCCGGGTCTACGGCCGGACGCTCTATCTCGTGCGCTACTCGCTGCTGACGATTTCGGCCATGCTCGCGCTCGGCTTCGTCACCCGCTACTCGGGCGTCGACGCCACGCTCGGCCTCGCCTTCTCCAAGACCGGGGTGCTCTACCCGTTCTTCGGCGCGCTTCTGGGCTGGCTCGGCGTCGCGCTCACCGGCTCCGACACCTCGTCGAACGTGCTGTTCGGTTCTCTGCAGAAGATCTCGGCGGAGCAGCTCGGCCTTTCGCCGACGCTGATGGCGGCGGCCAACTCGTCCGGCGGCGTCATGGGCAAGATGATCGACGCGCAGTCGATCGTCGTCGCCTCGACGGCGACGCGCTGGTACGGCCACGAGGGCGACATCCTGCGCTACGTGTTCTTCCACTCGATCGCCCTCGCCTGCCTGATGGGCCTGCTGGTGATGGCGCAGGCTTACGTGCCCCCATTC
The DNA here is from genome assembly GCF_035538955.1 of Hansschlegelia sp. NCBI lineage: Bacteria > Pseudomonadati > Pseudomonadota > Alphaproteobacteria > Hyphomicrobiales > Methylopilaceae > Hansschlegelia > Hansschlegelia sp. The sequence continues at coordinate 255,746 of NZ_DATLJK010000010.1, read as the reverse complement.
ACCGACATGGTGATCCACGCGCCGGCGGCCGCGGCGGTCACGCCATAAGCCGATCGCCGCTTTCCACGCTCGAAGGGCCGGCCCACGCCGGCCCTTTTCATTTTCTGCCTGGATTCAGCGCTGCCCGAGGATCGCGCCGGCCGCGCGGAACGGGGTCTGGAGGGTGGCCGCGGCGGCGTCGAGGATGAAGACCCCGGCCTGCTGCGCGGCGTTGCCCGGACGCGATTCCAGCTGCGACTGGAGCTGCGGGTAGATCGCGGCGAGCGCGGCGTAGCGGTCGTGATTCGTGCCGTTCTCGGACTGCAGCTGCGAGATGTCGACGACGCGCAGATTCTCGCTCCGCACCGCCTCCTGGACCTGCGGATCCTCGATGTCGAGCGCGCCCACCCGGCCGCGATCGCCCGACAAAAACCGGGACGCGGTGAGCGCCTTGTCGTCCTTGGAGACCAGCAGCGTGATCGGCGGCGACAGCCTGCCCACGACGGAAAGCTGCTGGCGGAACACGTCGACGTCGATGTCGGGCGCGGCCAGAATGACGTCGTCGAGCCGCGCGATCGTGCGGTCGCGGCCTTCGAGCCGCAACTGCCGGATGGCTTCGACCGTGAGCCAGCCGCCCATGCTGTGCCCGAACAGCGTGACGCCGGCCGTTCCGCGCTCCGCCGCCAGCGCCTCGATGACATGGGCGAGACCGTCACGCGAATAGGTCACGGACTCCTTGTCGGCCACATAGCTCGTGAAGGAGCCCTGCGACGGCCAGGCGAACAGCACCGCCGCGCCGCCGACATCCGCGTCGGCGTCCATCTGCGCCAGCCTGAACAGCGATTCCTGAAAGGTGTAGTTGTAGCCGTGCACGAAAACGCCGGCGCCGCGCCGCGGACCACGCGACCGTGCGGCCGCCGCCGTCGTCTGCTGAATGAACTCCGCCTCGGACAGCGGCGCCGCCGACGCCGTCACGAAGTCCCTGGACGGGTCGGGCGCCGATTTCGGCCACTCGATCGAGCCCGGCCTGTGGTTGGGCGGGATCGAGATGACGTAGCGGGCGTAGTGCAGCCCGCGAGAGCGACCGTCCGTGAAGATCGTCCCGGAGCCGGTCGCCGGCTCCCGCGTCGTCGCGACATAGACGGTGACCTGTCTGGCTCCCCCGGTCGCGGCGACCGGGTCGAGGACGTGGGCGTCCGGCCGGGACGCGCATGCGGCGAGGCACAAGCCGAGCGCCGCCGCCAAAAGCCTCAGCGAAGGCCTCCTGAGCGGCGATGATTCGCCCCCCGCCCGGCGGAGCCTGCGGCCTTCGCAACGAACCGGGCCGAGTCGTCCTGCTGAGGCCAAGCTGCACTCCCCCTTGCGGCCCCAACCCCGTCCGGCCTGCGAGCCTTCCGGTTTAGCAGCAGGCGGCGGAAAGCCGGAAGCTTGCGGGGCGGCCCGGCGGCGTCGCTGGCGCGAAACAGCCAATTTTAAGGTTTCACGGCTACAAACCGGTGAGCCTCATCGACGCCTCGGCGTCGTGGCGCCTCTTGCCCGCGCGATCCGAACCCGTTAGAGGGAACGCGCTGCGAACGGCGCTTACGGGCCTCGCGCGCGGTCGCCCCGGCTCGACTGGACGAAGGGCGACTGAACTCCCCTGCTGGGGGATAGTTTAACGGTAGAACAGCGGACTCTGACTCCGTTAGTCGTGGTTCGAATCCACGTCCCCCAGCCAACTCTCCAGTCGATCCGCTCGCTGAGCGCTTGTCTTCGTCAGATGAGAGCCATCCGCGACATGCGGACCGAGGCGCGCGGCTCACGCCTCGTCTGCGGTCGACAGCGTCGGGTATCATTCGGGTCCGGCGGTGCGCCGGGTCAGCGGAGCGCGCGGTGAGCTACGCCGTCAAAGAGATCTTCAAGACGCTGCAGGGCGAAGGCGCGCAGGCGGGACGCGCGGCGGTGTTCTGCCGCTTTGCCGGCTGCAATCTGTGGTCGGGCCGCGAGGCCGACCGCGCCACGGCCGTCTGCAGGTTCTGCGACACCGACTTCGTCGGCATCGATGGCGAAGGCGGCGGCCGCTTCGCCGATGCGGTCGGGCTCGCGAGTGCGATCGAGGCCGCCTGGGGTCCGTCGTCCTCCAGCCGGTTCGTGGTGTTTACCGGCGGCGAGCCGCTGCTCCAGCTCGACGCGGCGCTGCTGGCGGAGATCCGCGCCCGCGGCTTCGAAAGCGCGGTGGAGACCAACGGCACGCTCGAGCCGCCCGCCGGGCTCGACTGGATCTGCGTCAGTCCCAAGGCCGACGCTGCGCTCCGGCTGACGCATGGCGACGAGCTCAAGCTCGTCTATCCGCAGGACGGCGTGGACCCTGCGCGCTTCCAGGCGCTGCCCTTCCGGCACTTCTGGCTGCAGCCGATGGACGGGCCGCGCCGGGTCGAGAACACCGCGGCGGCGGCCGCCTACTGCCTCGCCAACCCGCCATGGCGGCTCGGCCTCCAGACGCACAAGATCGCGGGACTGCCATGAAGATTACCCAGGCGTTCACCTTCGAGGCCGCGCATCGGCTGCCGAATGTGCCCGCGACGCATCGCTGCCACCGCATGCATGGCCACTCCTACCGCGTCGAGCTGACGCTCGAGGGCGAGGTGGATCCGACGACCGGCTTCGTGGTCGACTTCTTCGACGTCGAGGCCGCCTTCGGCCCGCTGCGGCTGCAGCTCGATCACCACACGCTGAACGACGTCCCGGGTCTCGCCAACCCGACGGCCGAACACATCGCTGTCTGGATCTGGGAGCGATCGAAGCCGGCGCTGCCGCAGCTCAGTTCAGTGAAGGTTTTCGAGACGCCGTACTGCTGGGCCGAGTTTTCGGGCGCCTGATGCGCCCGGAGCGCGATTGACACGGCCGGCGCGCGGGCTCACCTCCACGCCGATCAAACGACGCCTTCTTGAGGGTCTCGCGCGCCGGAAATGCTCGCCCGGCGGCCAACTGACGGCAAAGGATCCGAAATGCCCGCCTATCGCTCCCGCACCACGACGCATGGCCGCAACATGGCCGGCGCGCGCGGCCTCTGGCGCGCCACGGGCATGAAGGACTCGGACTTCGGCAAGCCGATCATCGCGGTGGTGAACTCCTTCACGCAGTTCGTGCCCGGCCACGTCCACCTGAAGGACCTCGGCCAGCTGGTCGCGCGCGAGATCGAGAAGGCGGGCGGCGTCGCCAAGGAGTTCAACACCATCGCTGTGGACGACGGCATCGCCATGGGCCACGACGGCATGCTCTACAGCCTGCCGTCGCGCGAGCTGATCGCCGACAGCGTCGAATACATGGTCAACGCGCATTGCGCGGACGCCATGGTCTGCATCTCCAACTGCGACAAGATCACGCCCGGCATGCTGATGGCGGCGCTCCGCCTCAACATCCCGGCGGTGTTCGTCTCCGGCGGACCGATGGAAGCCGGCAAGGTCGTCCTCCGGGGCAAGGAGGTCGCGCTCGATCTGGTCGACGCCATGGTGGCGGCCGCCGACGACAGCGTCGCTGCGGAAGACGTCGAGATCATCGAGCGCTCCGCCTGCCCGACCTGCGGCTCCTGCTCAGGCATGTTCACGGCGAATTCCATGAACTGCCTGACCGAGGCGCTCGGCCTCTCGCTGCCGGGCAACGGCTCGACGCTCGCCACTCATGCAGACCGCGAGCGGCTGTTCGTCGAAGCCGGCCACCTGATCGTCGATCTCGCCCGCCGCTATTACGAGGGCGACGACGCAAGCGTGCTGCCGCGCTCGGTCGCGGGCTTCGCGGCGTTCGAGAACGCCATGAGCCTCGATATCGCGATGGGCGGCTCGACCAACACCGTGCTGCACCTTCTGGCGGCCGCTCATGAGGCCGAGGTGCCCTTCACCATGGAGGACATCGACCGTCTGTCCCGCCGGGTGCCGGTGCTGTGCAAGGTCGCGCCGGCGAAGGCCGATGTGCATATGGAGGATGTCCACCGCGCCGGCGGCGTCATGGGCATTCTCGGCGAGCTTTCGCGCGCGGGCCTGCTCAACCGCGATCTGCCCACGGTGCACAGCGCGACGATCGGTGAAGCGCTCGACCGCTGGGACGTCGCGGTGAGCCACAGCGAGGCGGTGAAGACCTTCTATCGCGCGGCTCCGGGCGGCGTGCCGACGCAGACCGCCTTCAGCCAGTCGCGGCGCTGGGACGAGCTCGACGTCGACCGGGAGACCGGCGTGATCCGCGACGCGGCGCACGCTTTTTCGCAGGACGGCGGCCTGGCGGTCCTGAAGGGCGATCTTGCCGAGGACGGCTGCATCGTGAAGACCGCCGGGGTCGACGAGTCGATCCTGACGTTCTCCGGCCCCGCCAAGGTGTTCGAGAGCCAGGACGACGCCGTCAGCGGCATCCTCACCGGCAAAGTCAAGCCGGGCGAAGTGGTCGTCATCCGCTATGAGGGGCCGCGCGGCGGGCCCGGCATGCAGGAGATGCTCTACCCGACGAGCTACCTGAAATCGAAAGGGCTCGGAAAAGCCTGCGCGCTCGTCACCGACGGCCGCTTCTCGGGCGGCAGCTCGGGCCTCTCGATCGGTCACGTCTCCCCGGAAGCGGCCGAGGGCGGGCTGATCGCTCTGGTGCAGGACGGCGACGTGATCGACATCGACATCCCGAACCGGTCGATCCGTCTCGCCGTCGCGCCCGAAATCGTCGCCGCGCGCCGCGCCGCCGAGGAGGCCAAGGGCGCCGCGGCCTGGAAGCCGGCCGCCCGCCAGCGCAAAGTCTCGTCGGCGCTAAGGGCCTATGCGGCGTTCACGACCAGCGCCGCGCGAGGCGCCGTGCGGGACGTCGACCAGAGCCGCTGAAGCCGCTTACCTGCGGCGCACCCGGTGGCGCCGCAGGACCCGTTCGCCTGCGAGACCGATCAGCAGACACACCAGAGTGACCGTGAACAGATACTCCCTATCGAGGGAGGCGCAGACATAGCCTCTGTAGAACCCCTCCCGGAACCACTCGACGCAGTGGACGACGGGGTTCCAGACGAGGATCTCCCGCAGCTGGGGCGGCACCCGATCCACGATCGTCGTGAACCCGGACGTCATGAAGAGGCACAGCATCAGAATGTGCTGAAAATGGCCGAGGCCGGGCGCAACCGTCATCGCCAGCGCGAGGACCAGCGAGAAAGCGAGCGTATAGGCCGCTGTCGCGCCGAACGCGGCGAGGCACGTCAGAGGGTCGTAAGGAACGGCGTCGAAGCCGAACACTTCCAGGCTCGCCAGAACGACCAGCATCGCAACCGCCGCAGTCGCCATCTCCAGCAGCCACGTCGCATAGGCTGCGTCGATCCGCTGAACTGCCGGCAGCGAGCCCTGAGAGCGCCGCAGCACCTTTGACGTGCTTTGCGAGACCGTTCGCCATGTCCGGGCGATCAGAACGCCGCCCGCGAAGAACACCTCATAGCTGGTGCCGACAGGAGGATGGTGATCGTTCCTGCCCCGGATCGCGAACTTGAGGACGAAAATCCAGATCAGCGGCTCGACGATCGCCCAGATATAGCCCGCCCGCGAATTCGCATATTTCGTGCGCATTCGGCGCAACATCAAAGCGAAGATCGTGCGGAGCTGGAGAGACGCGGACGCGGCGATGTTCACGGCGACTCGATATCCTGCGAACCGGCGGGCGCGATGATGAACCCGGCAAACGCGGTGGGATTAAGGCCGCCAGAGCCATAGGTTGAGCACGGCCCGAGGCCGCGCTGTTCAACGATGCAGCAAGAGCGCCCAGCCGGTGCCAAGGAGACATCAGATCATGCCGCTTCTGCGCTTCGACCTCATCGAGGGACGCACCGACGCCGAGATCGAGACACTGCTGGATGCGGCCCATCGCGCCATGCTCGACGCGTTCGGGGTTCCGGAACGAGACCGCTACCAGATCGTCCAGGAGCACAAACCGAGCCGCGTCCGCATCGAGGACACCGGGCTCGACATTCCCCGCACGGACAAGGTCGTGATCGTTTCGGTGACGACGCGGCCGAGGAGCGTCGAGCAGAAGCAGGCCTTCTACCGGCTGCTCTGTGAAGCGCTGAAGGAGCACTGCGGAATGGCGGCGAGCGACGTGATGGTCAACTTCGTGACCAACACAGACGCGGACTGGTCGTTCGGCGAAGGCGAGGCGCAGTTCCTCACCGGCCGGCTGGGCGGCAAGGGGCCGAACTGAATGACGGCCGGCTCCGCTGCGGCGGAGCCGGCCCGATGCTCAGTTCTTCACAAGCTCTTCGAGCTCGTCGAGCGAAAGCATCCAGCCGGAGTCGGTCGCGATCGTGATGCGATCCTCCGCCTGCTTCGCAAGCTCGCGCGCAAGGCTGAGCGCTTCGATGACGGTGGGAACGACAGTGGCGACCGGCGACGGCTCAGCCTGCGAAATGACCGTGTAGGACATCTCTCCTCCTATCTACACCCTTTGGCGTAGAAGAAGATGGATCGCTTTCCGTCCCGCATCAAGCGGCCGAAGCCCCTGCATGGCGTGGAAATTTTTTCAGCGCCGAGTCATCACCAGACTGGATCTTCCAGGCCGGCTCAGCCCATGGGTCCCGTCCGGACGCCGCGATAGGAAAGCGATCGTCCGGCCACCAGCGCCCGCGAGCCCGATCCCGTCGCTCGCCGGCCGCCACGCCACGACCCCGCTCAGCCCGACGCCCGCGAGGCAGGAGGGATCCGCCTCGACCGCAAGGTCCCGTCCGAGCGGGCGCGCCGTCAGGGTCAGCCGACACGCGTGCGTCCCCTCCGCGATCATCCACTCGCCGGCGAGATCGGAGATCTCCGGCATGGCAGGCATGCTCATCGCCGGTCCTCCAGACCAGACCAGGGCCGCCACAATCAGCGCCCGGCGCCATTCTCGCATCGCTCCGCCTCCGTGACACTACGGATTGTCCGTACGTCCGCACCTCTTCATCCTAGCGCCAGAAGGCGGACCGACCGCCCCTCGACGCCCGGGAAGCGCAGCCATGCCCTACGACCCGCAAGCCACCGCCGCCGGCGGTGATGATCCGCAGTACTTTCTCGACGCTCCCGATCGCGGCGGCACGGGGCCGAACGGCAAGGACTCCTTCACGGTCGACGAGGCGGCGGTCCAGCTCAATCGCGCAGGCTATAGCTGGAACGGCATCGGCGTGATCGGCCAGGCGGCTACCGTCACTTACTCCTTCATGGGCGTCGCGCCCGCGCAGATGCCGAACGGCACCAGCGGCTTCAGCGCCTTCAGCGCGCAGCAGATCGCCCAGGCGGAGCTGGCGCTGCAGTCCTGGTCCGACCTCGCCAACATCACCTTCACGCGCCTGGGCGGCGACGGCTATTCCAGCGACGGCCAGATCACCTTCGCCAACTACAACAGCGGCGCCGCCGGCGCCGGCGCCTTTGGCTATTACCCGCCCAACGGCGGCGGCGTGTGGGTCAACATCTCGCAGACGGCCAACCAGAACCCCGCCAACCTGAATTACGGCCGGGAGACCTTGACCCACGAGATCGGGCACACGATCGGCTTCCAGCATCCCGGCGACTACAACGCAGGAACCGGCAATCCGACCTATAACGACGCCGTCTACTACGAAGATACGCGTCAGTATTCGGTGATGAGCTACTGGTCGGAAAGCAACACCGGCGGCGACTTTCAGGGGAACTATGCGGCAGCGCCGCTGCTCGACGACATAGCCGCGGTCCAGCGCCTTTACGGCGCGAACATGACGACCCGCACCGGCGACTCCGTCTATGGCTTCAACTCGAACACGAACCGCGACTTCTACACCGCGACGTCGGCGACTTCCGAGGTCATCTTCGCCGCCTGGGACGCCGGCGGCACCGACACGTTCGACTTCTCGGGATATGCTGACAACCAGACGATCGAGCTGCGCCAGGGCTTCTTCTCGAGCGTCGGCGGGCTGACCGGCAACGTCTCGATCGCGATGGGCGCGGTCATCGAGAACGCCGTCGGCGGCTCTGGCCGGGACCACATCACAGGGAACTCCGCCGCAAACGTGCTCAGCGGCGGCGCCGGCAACGACATGCTGTACGGCCGCGAGGGCAACGACACGCTGCTCGGCGGCGGGGCCACGGCCGCGCATCCCTCCGGCATCTCGCTCGGCTCCGGTCAGCTCAATCAGGCCGCCAACGCCGGCAACAATTCGCTGGGAACCGCGATCAACCTGAGCAGCCGCTTCAGCCTCGCCGACGACCCGAACATCGGCAACCCGACAAGCACGCCGCATGTCACGGTGCAGGGCGTCGGCGCCGGAGCGACCTCACCCAACGGCGACTTCTACCGAGTCACGATCAACAATCCTGGCGCCACGATCGTGGTCGACGTCGACCAGGCGGGGCTCACGACGCCGCTCGCCGACACCTACGTGTCGATCTTCAACTCCGCAGGCCAGGAAGTCGCCCATGGAGACGACAGCCTGGTGAGCGACGGCGCCGGGGGATCGACCAGCACCCTTGATTCCTACCTCAACTACACCTTCACGACGGCCGGCACCTATTACATCCAGATCCGCTCATATTACGGCCAGATCAACGCTGGCGAGCACTACCGCTTCCAGCTGTCGATCGGCGGCGAGCTCGGCGGCGGCGCCGAGGTGCTCGACGGCGGAACCGGCGCCGACCGCATGGAAGGCGGCGCCGGCGACCAGATCTACTATGTCGACAATGTCGGCGACCGGGTGATCGAAGCCAACGTCGCCGGCACGGACCTGGTCAATTCCTCGGTGTCGTTCTCGCTTTCCGGTCAATACATCGAGAAGCTGACGCTGACCGGGACCGGCAACATCAACGGCACCGGCAACAGCCTCGCCAATCTCATCGTCGGCAATTCCGGCAACAACGTCATCGACGGCGGGACCGGCGCCGACACCATGCAGGGCGCCGCCGGCGACGACACCTACTACGTCCAGAACTCCGGAGACCGGGTGATCGAGGCAAAGGGCGGGGGCGTGGACACGGTCTTCAGCAGCGTCTCGTTCTCGCTTTCCGGCCAGTACATCGAGAAGCTGACGTTGACCGGGACGGGCAACATCAACGGCACCGGCAACAGCCTGGACAATCTCATCACCGGCAATTCCGGCAACAACGATCTCGACGGCGGGACCGGAGCCGACACCATGCGGGGCGGGGCCGGCGACGACGACTATTTCGTCCAGAATTCCGGAGACCGGGTGATCGAGGCGAATGGCCAAGGCTTCGACCGTGTGAGTTCCTCCGTCTCGTTCTCGCTGAAGGGCCAGTACATCGAGAACCTGACGCTGACCGGGACCGGCAACATCAACGGCACCGGCAACAGCCTCGCCAATCTCATCGCGGGCAATTCCGGGAACAACGTCATTGACGGCGCGACTGGAGCGGACTCGCTTCAGGGCGGCGGCGGCCTCGACACCTTCGCCTTCACGACCGCGCTAGGCAGCTCGAACGTCGACCATATCCTTGATTTTTCAGCCGCCGACGACACCATCCGGCTCGAGAACGGCGTGTTCATCGGGCTTTCGGCAGGCGCGCTGACGGCTGGCGCGTTCTACGCCGGGACCGCGGCCCATGATTCCAGCGACCGCATCATCTACGACCAGGCGTCGGGCTCACTGTTCTTCGACCGCGATGGAACCGGCGGGACCTACGCCGCAGTGCGCTTCGCCGTCCTGGATAACCACGCGACCATCACGGCAGGCGATTTCACCGTGGTGTGAGGCGAGCAGGCCGCGTCGGGCGGCGGCCGGCGAAGACCTCAGTCGAGGTAGATCGTCTCGGCCGCCGCATCGAGGTCGCCGGGCCGCCAGGTCGGCTGCGGGATCTCCCCGCGCTCGGACGCATTGAACCGCCAGCAGTTGCGGCCCGCGGCCTTGGCCTCGTAGAGCGCCTCGTCGGCGAGCAGCATGAGGTGCTGCGGATCGGTCGCGCTGTCTGGCGCCAGCGCGCCGCCCACCGTGATGCTGGGCGTCACCACCACGCCACCCAGGTCGCAGGGCTGGTTGACCATCTCGACCAGCCGCTTCGCGAGGCTCGCAGCGTCTGAGGCCGACGGCACGGGCGCGACGACGGCGAATTCGTCGCCGCCGATCCTGGCGACCAGGTCGGTCACGCGCACCGAGGATCGCAGCCGGTCGGCGACCTCGATCAGCAGGCTGTCGCCGCGGGCGTGGCCATAGGTGTCGTTGACCCCCTTGAAGTGATCGAGGTCGATCAGCAGCAGCGTGAAGCGCTTGCCGCGGTTGCGGGCGGCCGCCATCGCGGCGTCGAGCGCGTCGACGAAGCGCGAGCGGTTGACCAGGGTGGTCAGCCCGTCATGCATCGCCCGATAGGCGAACATCCGCTTGAGCCGCTTCTGGTCGTGCACGACCGCCGCCACGATGATGCTGGGCGCGCCGAGCAGCGCCAGCGAGAAATACCGCAGCAGGTCTTCCCGAAGAACGCCGTTCGTATCGAACAGAGGCGGCCAGTGGCCGCGTTCGGCGAAGGCGATGAGCGCGCAGAAGAACGCGAACGCCGCCACGTTCGTGGCGAACGGACCGATCCGCAGCGCGAACCACAGCAGCGCCGCCGAGGCCGCGATCGAGAACATCGCGCTCGCCTGGCTTGTCGCCGCGAGCGTCAGCGCCGCCGTCAGGAGCGCGGCGGCGGCATATTCCCAGAGCCTCGGCGCTGGCTCGACGTCGAATTCAGGCCCTGGCGCTACGCTTTCTTCCCGGCCATAGGACAGGATCACGCCAAGGACGAAGACGGTCGAGACGCTTTCGCCAACCCAGCGGCTGGCTGCGGCCAGCAGCCTCGTGAGCCAATCGCCGGGCAGGACGACAAGGTCCACCAGCGTCGCCGCGAGGGGCGCGATGATGGCGATCAGGGCGGCCGCAGCCGCGATCCTCAGCGGAGACGTGAGGCGGCCGGATCCGCGCATCCACAAGAAGGCCGCCGAGCCGGAGGCGATCATCAGGATCGCGTGGGCGAGCGCCGGGAGCCATACGGCCAGGGCGTCTCCACACGCTGTGGCGACCGCCGCATGGGCCGCCGCAAGCGCCGCCGCGTCCCGCAATTCGAGCCCGCGGCCGAAGCGCAGCAGAACGCCGAGCGCGACCGGCGCGGCCAGCGCCAGCGGCGGGCGCCCGTCTCCTGCGCCCTCGCCATAGAGCCGCGCCGTGGCGAAGGCGGCTGCGTAAGAGAGGGGAAGAGCCGCCGCCTGGGACGAAACGAACGCGCCGAACCGGCGCAACAGCGGCGCGATAACATTACGGGCGTACGCGAACATGGCGGCCTCTTGGACGTCCTAGCCTACCTCCACCGCCGCTAAGTCGGCGTTCTCGGAAGTCTTCAAATTTGACCGAATTATTCATGGTCGAAACGAGCTTCACGGGCTCGTGAGGGCGTCGGGCGTAAAACAACCGGCAGCTGCCGACGTAGTTCCGGGCGCCAGGAGATGGAAGGACGCAAATGCCGCTGCTCCACGACCGCGCCGGACGCTTTTCGCCGCTGCTCGCGCTGACGCTGCTCGGTGTGCTCGCCCCTGCCGTCTGGCTCGCGATCCGCGCGCTGCATGGCGACTTCTCCGGCGCCGCGCTGCCGCCCGGTCTGCCGCCCGGGTTCGCCGGCGCCCCGGGGGCGCCGGCCGCGCCGTTCGGCGGCGCTGCGCCTTCGGCGTTCGGCGGCGCCGCCGACCAGGCCGCCCGCCCCATCACCGCCGCCATCCATTTCACCGGCGATTGGGCGATCCGCTTCCTGCTGCTCTCGCTCGCCGTGACGCCGTTCCGCAGGCTGCTGCACTGGCCGCGGCTGGTGCTCGTGCGTCGCCGGATTGGGCTCGCGGCGCTCGCCTACGCCGCGCTCCACCTTGCGCTCTACGCCCTCGACCAGGATCTCGTGCTCACCAAAGTCGTGACGGAGATCGCGCTGCGCATCTACCTTGCGATCGGCTTCGTTGCGCTGATCGGCCTGATCGCGCTCGGGGCGACGTCCACTGACGGGGCGGTCAAGCGCATGGGCGCGCGCAACTGGGCGCGGCTGCACAAGCTCGCCTATCCGATCGCCGGCCTGGCGGTGCTGCACTTCACCATGCAGTCGAAACTCGACATCAGCGACCCGGCCTGGATGTGGGGCCTCTTCCTGTGGGCGATGGGATGGCGCCTCCTGCAGAACCAGGGCGAGCGCGCCACCAACCTTCTCTGGCTGGTTGGTCTCGCCGTCGCCGCAGCGCTTGCGACCGCGCTTTCTGAGGCCGCCTGGTACGGGCTCGCGACCGGCGTCGATCCGGCGCGCGTGCTCGCCGCGAACTTCTCGGTGCAGCTCGGCCTGAGGCCGTGCTGGACCGTGCTGCTGTTCGGGCTCGCAGCCGCCGCGTCGAGCGTCATCGGCGCATATCGACGCGGTCCCGCGCGGCCGAGGGCCGAGCGTCCCGCACGGCTGGCGCCCGCCGACCGCGCAGCGTGACGCTGGCGCAGGGCGCGGCATGCGACTAAGGTCGCGCCCGCTTTCCAACCGGACAGGGTTCTGACAGGTGATCGCCGATCTTTCCGCAGCGGATCTCGAGGCTTTTGGCGCGCGGATCCGCGCCGACTACGACGCTTTCCGCGCGCGCGGACTGAAGCTCGACATGACGCGTGGCAAGCCCGCGCCGGAGCAGCTGGATCTGGCCGAGGGGCTGCTCGCGCTGCCCGGCAACCGCGATCATTTCACGGAAGCCGGTGACGACGCGCGCAACTATGGCGGCGTTCAGGGTCTGCCGGAGGTCCGTGCGCTGTTTTCCGGCACGCTCGGCGCGAAGCCGGCCAACATCGTCGTCGGCGACAACGCCAGCCTCGCCATGATGCACGACTCGATCGTCTGGGCGCTGCTGAAGGGCGTCCCGGGCTCCGAGCGGCCGTGGAGCAAGGAGAGCGAGATCGCGTTCCTGTGCCCGGTGCCGGGCTATGACCGGCACTTCGCGATCTGCGAGGAGTACGGCATCCGGATGATCCCCGTGCCGCTCACCGGCCATGGTCCGGACATGGACAAGGTCGAGGAGCTCGTTCGCGATCCGGCCGTCAAGGGCATGTGGTGCGTGCCCAAATACTCGAACCCCTCGGCCGAGATCTATTCGGACGAGACCATCCGCCGGCTTGCGGCGATGAAGACCGCGGCTCCGGATTTCCGGCTGTTCTGGGACAACGCCTATGTCCTGCATCACCTGACCGAGACGCGGCACGAGATCCTGAACGTGATCGACGCCTGCGCCGAGGCGGGTAACCCGGACCGCGCCTTCGTGTTCGCCTCGACGTCCAAGATGACGCTGGCCGGCGCAGGGCTCGCCTTCTTCGCTTCCTCGGAGGCGAACGCGAAATGGTATGTCGCCCGCGCCTCCAAGCGCACGATCGGGCCGGACAAGCTCAACCAGCTGCGCCACGTCCGCTTCCTCAAGGACGAGGCCGGGCTGATCGCTCATATGGACAAGCACCGCGCTTTGCTGGCGCCGAAGTTCTCAGCCGTCACCGAGGCGCTGGAAGCCCGGCTCGGCGGCCAAGGCGCGGCGGCCTGGATCACGCCCGAGGGCGGCTATTTCGTCTCCGTCGACATGACCTCCGGCTCCGCCTCGCGCGTCGTGACGCTCGCCAAGGAGGCTGGCCTGCTGCTCACCGGCGCCGGCGCGACCTGGCCCTACGGCAAGGACCCGCACGACGCCAATCTGCGGCTTGCGCCGTCTTTCCCGTCGCTGGCCGACGTGAAGGCGGCCTCGGAAGGCATCGCGATCTGCATGCTGCTCGCGGCGGTCGAGGGCGAGCAGGCGAAGCGCAAGGCCGAGGCGGCGTAACAGCCGCCTTCCTGGCTCAGGCCGGCGAAGCGCCGCGCGCCAGGCCGCGGCGCTCGATCTCGGACATTGCGCGATCGAGCGCAGCTTCCGGCGCCACGTGCAGCCAGTCGGCCATGCGGTTCCTGAACCACGTCGTCTGGCGCTTGGCGTAGCGGCGCGTATCGAGCCGCACGCGCTCGACCGCCGCCACCCGGTCGATTTCGCCCCGTCGCCAGGCGGCCAGCGGGACGACCCCGAGCGCCTTCATGGCCGGCAGCGTCGGGTCGAGCTCGCGGGCCGCGAGCCGCTCCGCCTCCTCCGCTGCTCCGGCCGCCATCATGCCCTCCAGCCGCTGCGCGATGCGGGCGTCGAGCGCGGCCCGCTCGGGCGCCAGCACGATGCGAAGCGCGTCGCCGGCGTCGAGAGGACCGGGGGACGTCTCACGCTGCCAGTCCGCAAGCGAGCGCCCCGTGGCGTCGATCACCTCGAGCGCGCGCGTCAGGCGCTGCGGATCCGACGGCCGCAGCCGGGCCGCCATTTCCGGGTCCCGGCGCGAAAGCTCGCGCTGAAGCTCGGCGGACGACGCGGCCCGCCAGCGCGCCCGCACGGCCTGCGGAATGTCCGGAACCCGGGCGAGCCCATTGGTCAGAGCCTCGAAATAAAGCCCGGTGCCGCCGACGAACACCAGCGGCGCCTCACGCTCTTCGAGCAGCCGGGTCGCTTCGTCGAGCCAGAGCCCGACCCCGTAGGGTTCTGAAGCGTCGACATGGCCGTAGAGGCGATGCGGCGCGGCAGCTTCGTCGGCAGCGCTTGGCCGCGCCGTGAGCACGCGAAGGTCGCGATAGACCTGCAGGGCGTCGGCGTTGACCACCGCGCCGCCCATCCGCCGCGCGAGGTCGAGCGCCAGCGCGGACTTGCCCGAGGCCGTGGGGCCGGCGATCAGCACGGCGCGAATGGCTCTGATGGTCATGGCTTCCTTGCGTCGTCGCGCGATTGCTGCGGCGCCGCGCCGGCCCTAATGAGGGCCTCCCGGCTCCAGCCTCGGCGAAGTCCAATGTCCTCAAAGCTTGCTGCGGTCCTGATCGCAAGCCCGTCCGCGCCAGCGGTTGACGCAAGCCTGCTGGCCGACGCGGCCGCGGCCTTGCCGGACGGCTCCCTTCGGGTGCTTCGCGAGGGCGTGGCGGCGGAGATCATCCTGCGGGCAGGCGAGCCAGAGGCGGTCCGATCGGCTCTCGCCGCCGCGATCGCCGGGCGCCCCGTCGACCTCGCCGTCCTGCCGGCCGAGGGAAGACGCAAGAGGCTGCTGATCGCCGACATGGACTCGACCTTCATCGAGCAGGAGTGCATCGACGAGCTCGCCGAGGCCTTCGGGCTGGCCGCGGAGATCGCGCCGATCACGCAGCGCGCGATGCGCGGCGAAATCGCGTTCGAGCCGGCGCTGCGCGAGCGCGCGGCCCTGTTTCGTGGCCGCGCGCCGGAGGCGGCCGTCGCGCAGATCTTGCGCGACCGCGTGACATTCACGCCTGGCGGCCGGGCGGCGGTCGCGACAATGCGGGCCGCAGGCGTCTATGCCGCGCTCGTCTCCGGCGGCTTCACGAGCTTCACCGCGCCTGTCGCCGCGCATCTCGGCTTCGACGAGAACCGCGGCAATGTCCTCGAGACCGAAGATGGAAGGCTGACCGGACTGCTGCGCGAGCCCGTGCTCGGAAGCGAGGCCAAGGTGACGGCGCTCGACGACCTGCTCGGGCGCCGCGGCCTGACGCGGGCGGACGCGGTCGCGATCGGCGACGGGGCGAACGACATTCCGATGCTGAAGGCGGCTGGGCTCGGCGTCGCCTTCCGGGCCAAGCCTGCAGTGGCGGCCGTAGCCGACGTCCGGATCGACCATGGCGACCTGACCGCCCTGCTCTATCTCCAGGGCTACGCCGCCGACGAGATCCGCGACGCCTGACGGTCGAGCTTCAGTCGATCGGCAGCGCGACGAACCGCACGTCGCCCTGCCGGTTCGACAGCAGCACCAGGGCGGTCTTCTTGCCGTCCTTCTTCAGCTCCTCGATCCGGCCGGTGACGTCGTTCGGCGTCTCCACCGCCCGCTGGGCGACCTCGATCAGGACGTCGCCGGGCTCGACGCCGCTGTCCTGCGCCTTCGAGCCCTCGTCGACGGCGGTGATGACCAGCCCCTTTGTCTCCGGCTTCAGCTGGAACTTCAGCCGCAGCTCGTCGCTCACCGGCGTGAAGGTCAGCCCGAGCGCCGCGCCCGTCTTCGGCTCCTCCGACGGCGCGGGCGGCTTGGGCAGGTCGTCCTTCTTGTCCTCTTCCTCGAGGCGGCCGATCTTCAGCCGGAGCGTCTCCTGCTTGCCCTTGCGCAGCACCAAAACCTCGACCTCGCGGTCGATCTCGGTGTCGGCCACGATGCGCGGCAGGTCGCGCATCTCGTGGATCGTCTTGCCGTCGAACTTCAGGACGACGTCGCCGGTCTTCATGCCGGCCGCAGCCGCAGGGCCGTCCTCGTTCACGCCAGCGATCAGCGCGCCCTTGTCGGGCCCGACGACGCCGAGCGTCTCGGCGATCTCGTCAGTGACCTGCTGAACCCGCACCCCGATCCAGCCGCGGCGCACCTCGCCATACTTCAGGAGCTGGTCGACCACAGGCTTGGCGGCGTTCGCCGGCACCGAAAAGCCGATGCCGATAGACCCGCCGGAGGGCGAGATGATCGCGGTGTTGATGCCGACCACCTTGCCTTCAGTGTTGAACAGCGGGCCGCCCGAATTGCCACGGTTGATGGCGGCGTCTGTCTGGATGAAGTCGTCATAGGGGCCGGAGTTGATGTTGCGGTTGCGGGCCGAGACGATGCCGGCCGAGACAGAGCCGCCGAGTCCGAAGGGATTGCCGATCGCCAGCACCCAGTCACCGACCCTGAGCTTCTCGGCGTCGCCAAAGCTCACCGCCTTGAGCGGCTTCGGCGGCTTCACGCGCAGCACAGCCAGATCCGTCTTGATGTCGCGGCCGACCAGCTCCGCCGTCAGCTTGGAGCCGTCGTTGAAGTTCACCGTGATCTCGTCTGCGCCCTCGATGACGTGGTTGTTCGTGACGACGATGCCGCTCGGATCGATCACGAAGCCCGAGCCGAGTGAGCTCTGCTTGCGGGAACGGCCGCGGGGCGAGCCGCCTTCGCCGCGCTTGTTGAAGAACTCGTCGAAGAAATCCTCGAACGGCGAGCCGTCCGGGACCTGAGGGGCCGGCACGGCCTTGTCGGCGGCCGGGGCGTTCTGCGACGTTGAGATGTTGACGACGGCGTCGAGCAGCCCCTCCGCGAGATCAGCGAAGCTGTCAGGCGCGGACCGCGCCTCGACCGGCGCCGCAGACGCGAGGCAGATGCTCAGCGCCACGCCAAGCGCTGCGACGGCGCGGCGCGCGCCAGATGTGCGCGGCGCCCGGCGGATCAGGGTGCTCATGGCGTCTCCTCGGATGATCGGCAGGACGGCGGGCGCCGGAGGCTGCGGCACTCTACACGACGTCCATGGGGCGAAAAGAGGACGGCCCAGGCTCGATCCCGCCGCGCCTCAGCGCGCCTGCGGCGTGCAGACGACCTGGTCGCCTAGCACATAGCAGGCGCTCATGCGGCCGGAGCGCTTTTCGACCCGGTAGACGCCGCCCTCCTGCTGATGATTGGAGGCGACCAGCGCATAGGCTCCGGGCTCCTGCGGACCGGCGCCCTCGCCCGGCGTGAAGCAGAGCGTCACGCCCGCCGAATCGTTGCGCACGGCGTACTGGCAGGCGCCGACCTCGCCGGTCGTGGTCTCGACGCGGAACATCCGGTTGAGGTCGGTCTGGGGCGAGGCGAGGAAGACATAGTCCTCCGCCAGCGCCGCGCCGGGAGCCGCCGCGACGCCGGCCGCCAGAACGGCGGCGCAGATTGATGCGATCGTCCTCATGGCCCCGCCTCCGTCGCTTCGGAACGAATCGAACATTGACGCCGGCGAGGCTAGCAGGCGAAGCACCGGTCGCCACATCGCCGTCTCCCGAGCCCAGGACCCTGCATGCTGTTCTCGCCGCCGCTCACCGTCGTGTTCGACCTCGACGGCACGCTCGTCGAATCGGCCCCGGATCTGGTCGACGCGTTGACCGTCACCCTCGCCGAAGAAGGCGTCTCGCCGCTGCCCTTCGAGCAGGCGCGCGATCTCATCGGCGCCGGCGCGCGGGCGCTGGTGGAGCGTGGCCTCAAGGTCGCCGGCCATCAGGTGACGCCGGAGCGCCTGAACGAGCTGCACGCCTTCTTCCTCGATCATTACGCCGCGCACATCGCGGCCAAGACCCTGCCCTATCCGGGCTGCGAAGCCGCCCTGGACCGGCTTGCGGCGCGCGGCGCCACGCTCGCTGTCTGCACAAACAAGGTCGAGCGGCTCGCAACGCAGCTGCTCGACGAGCTCGGTATGACCGCGCGGTTCGCCGCGATCGTCGGCGGCGACACGTTTGGAGTTGGAAAGCCGGACCCGACCTCGCTGCTCGGCGCCATCGAACGCGCCGGCGGCGATCCGGCGCGCGCAATCATGGTCGGGGACAGCGCCGCGGACGTGGGCGCGGCGCGCGCCGCCGGAGCGCCGGTGGTGGTGGCGACCTTCGGCTACACGATGACCCCGCCGCGGGAACTCGGCGGGGACGCGCTGATCGATCATTTCGACGAACTCGAAGGCGCGATCGGAGCGCTTGGCTTTGCATGAGAGCCCGCGGCCCGTTGCCACGTTCCGACGAGAGATGATGAACTCGACCGTCCGGGCGGCTTGCGGCGCCCTTCCACAGGAGCCCGCGTGAGCCTTCGCCGGTGGCCGGACTGGGTCGCGATCGTCGCCGTCTCCCTCGTATGGGCCGGCGTCGGCCTTGTTCTGCTCGACCT
This sequence comes from Hansschlegelia sp., assembly GCF_035538955.1. Taxonomy (NCBI): domain Bacteria; kingdom Pseudomonadati; phylum Pseudomonadota; class Alphaproteobacteria; order Hyphomicrobiales; family Methylopilaceae; genus Hansschlegelia; species Hansschlegelia sp. Next base: position 237,115 of record NZ_DATLJK010000010.1, on the reverse strand, counting down.
GTTCCCCGGCGAGGGACAGGCGACGGCGATCTCGATCGGCTGGCTCATCAGCTATGTCAGCCTGATGGGCTGGCTCTCGGGCGGCCGGCGCGATCTCGCTGGTCTTCTTGGGGCCGGCTGCGCCTGTCTGGCGTTGCTCGTGATGATCGCCTATGTGGTCGCGGTGATGCTCGGCCTCGATGGCGGCATCCCCAATTGAAATTCTGTTCGGCCCGGCGTAGTGAGGGGCCGTTCCGCAGCGTGCCCGAATAGCTCAGCGGGAGAGCACACCCTTCACACGGGTGGGGTCACAGGTTCGATCCCTGTTTCGGGCACCACTTTCTTCCGGTGATTTCAGCCTGATTTCGAGACGAACGGCGCGCACGCCGCCGCGGCGCAGGCTTGTCCGCGCGCCGCGTAACGCCGCACAGAATCGCATGTCGCCAGGAAGCACGGGCTTCGCGCAAAAAAGAAAAGCCCCGCCCGGCCGGAGCCGAGCGGGGCTGACGCGATCCGAAGTCCGCGTCCTAGGGCGTCACCAGCCGAACTTGTAGGCGACGCCGGCCATCACGCGATGCTCGGTGTAGTCGCCGCGCACGCGCACGCCCGCCAGGCGGAAGTTGTCCTTGCCGAAGTCGCTGTAGCGATACTCAGCGCGCACCGCGACATTGTCGGTCGCGGCGTATTCGAGACCGCCGCCGACGGTCCAGCCGAGCGCGGTCTTGCTGTCCTTGTCGACGCCGGAGACGCGCACCTTGCGGTCCGCATAGGCGACGCCGCCCGCGGCGTAGACCATGAAGCGGTCGAACGCGTAGCCGACGCGGCCGCGCGTCGCGCCGGTCCACTTGGTGCGAGTCTTGGCGTTGAAGCCGAAGGGCGACTTCTTGTCGTCGATGTCGGCGAAGTTGAAGTCCGTCTCGATGCCGAACACGACCGGCGAGTTGTCGAGCTGGATGTTGTAGCCGGCGTAGCCGCCCACGACGAAGCCGTCAGGGCTCGTGCTCAGCTTGGCGCCCAGCGCGCGGAAATCGGCGTCGCCCCAGCTGTAGCCGGCCTGCACGCCGATATAGGCGCCGGTCCAGCTGAAGGTGGAAACGGAGACGGCCGGAGCGGGCTCATAGGCCGGAAGATCAGCGGCCTGCGCCGCGCCGGCGGCGAGGAGAGCGGCCACGCCCGCGCCCGCGAGAATGGAAAGTCGGAACATAGGTTCACCGGAATCAATAATGCCGGAGGCGCCGGCCCGCTCCGGCTGTCATAGGAGCAGAAGCCGTGGCGATCTGTAGCGCCACGGCAACATCTCAAAAGAACTGGTTTCCATAAAGGAGTTATAAGAACAGGAAAGCAGCGGTCCGTCAGATTATCTCAGAACCTGCTGAAGCTGCGGTAACGACCTGTTAATCTCATTAGACGCGCGGCGGGATTTTCCTGTCCTTCAACGGTCACTCTCAACAGCGTGATCGTCTGGACGGTGAGCCTGTGCGGGACGACTACGCGCGCGAGCGCAGCGAGGATCGCCGGTCCGACAACGCGCCGGCCCGGCGATTGCGCAAGCGAACGCTACGGCGCTCAGTAACCGCGCACCGCTTTCTTGGTGGCTTGGGCGTTGTTCTGCACGTCGTGGCCGACGCCGCGGGCGGTGTTGGCGCAAGCGCTCAGACCGACGGTGGAGGCGATAAGCGCTGCGACGGCGAGAAGACGGATCACCATAACGGACTCCGAGTGAGCGAGGCTAGGACACAGTTCCGAACGCCTAACGCCGTGAAATCGCCTTCGTTGCGAACCCGGCGTCGGATTTCGTCCTGACCCGCGTTGCGAACAAAACGTGACTCGTGCTTCCTCGGAGCGTCTTCCGAGAAGGGCGATTCGTGCCGGCCGCCGCATATCTGGAAACTCTGAACCCGGAGCAACGGCGGGCGGTCGAGCATGGCGTCGATGCGCCGGAGAGCGGCTTCGGCCCGCTGCTGGTCATCGCCGGCGCCGGTTCGGGCAAGACCAACACGCTGGCGCACCGCGTCGCCCATCTGATCGTGAACCGCGCGGATCCGCGGCGCATCCTGCTGATGACCTTTTCGCGCCGCGCCGCGGCCGAGATGATCCGGCGCGCCGAGCGCATCGTGGCGCGGGCGCGCGGCGGCGCAGGCGGCGGCGTGGCGGACGCCCTGCCCTGGGCCGGCACGTTCCACGGCGTCGGCGCCCGCCTGATCCGAGAATACGCAGAGGCGATCGGGCTCGACCCGCAGTTCACCATCCACGACCGCGAGGATTCGGCGGACCTGATGAACCTCGCGCGCCACGAGCTTGGCCTGTCGAAGACGGCCAAGCGGTTTCCGCTCAAGGGGACCTGTCTGGCGATCTATTCGCGCGCCGTGAACGCCCAGGCGCCGCTTGAGCAGGTGCTCGGCCAGGCGTTTCCCTGGTGCGCCGCCTGGTCGGCGGAGCTCAAGACGCTGTTCGCCGCCTATGTCGACGCCAAGCAGCGGCAGAACGTGCTCGATTACGACGACCTGCTGCTCTACTGGGCGCAGATGGCGCAGGAGCCCGAGATCGCGGCGGATCTCGGCGCGCGCTTCGATCACGTTCTCGTCGACGAGTATCAGGACACCAACCGCCTCCAGGCCTCCATTCTGCTCTCGCTCAAGCCGGACGGCCGAGGGCTCACGGTGGTCGGCGATGACGCGCAGTCGATCTATTCGTTCCGCGCCGCGACCGTGCGGAACATCCTGGACTTCCCCAAGAGCTTCTCGCCGCCGGCGAAAATCGTCACGCTCGACCGCAACTACCGCTCCACCCAGCCGATCCTGGAGGCGGCGAACGCCGTCATCGGCCTTTCGCCGGAGCGGTTCACCAAGAACCTCTGGAGCGACAGGCGCTCGGACCGGCGGCCGCAGCTCGTCAGCGTGCGCGACGAGGGCGAGCAGGCCCGCTACGTGGCCGAGGCGGTGCTGGAGAACCGGGAGGCCGGGCAGACGCTCAAGGCGCAGGCTGCGCTGTTCAGGACGTCTTCGCACAGCGCCCCGCTGGAGCTGGAGCTCACCCGGCGCAACATCCCGTTCGTGAAATTCGGCGGCCTGAAATTCCTCGACGCCGCGCATGTGAAGGACCTGCTCTCGCTGCTGCGGTTCGCCCAGAACCCGCGTGACCGGGTGGCGGGCTTCAGGGTGATGCAGCTGCTGCCCGGCGTCGGCCCCGCCGCCACCGCCCGCGCGCTCGACGCGGTCGCGGCTGCGCCCGATCCGGTCGCTGCGCTCGTGGCCGCGGCAAGTCCGCCCAGGGCGGCGCAGGACTGGGCCTCCTTCGTCGAGACCGTCGCGGCGCTCGCGAAAGGGCAAGCTGGGTGGCCGGCGGAGATCGGCCTCGCCCGCCGCTGGTACGAGCCGCACCTTGAGCGCGTGCATGACGACGCCGCCGTTCGAGGAGCGGATCTTCTGCAGCTCGAGCAGATCGCGTCCGGCTATCCGTCGCGCGAACGCTTTCTCACCGAACTCACGCTCGACCCGCCGGACGCCACCAGCGACGAGAGCGGGCCGCCGCATCTCGACGAGGACTATTTCATCCTCTCCACGATCCACTCCTCCAAGGGTCAGGAGTGGCGCTCCGTCTTCGTGCTCAACGGCGTCGACGGCTGCATGCCGTCCGACCTCGGCGTGGGCTCGTCGGCCGAGATCGAGGAGGAGCGGCGCCTGCTCTACGTCGCCATGACGCGCGCCAAGGACGATCTGCGCATCATGCTGCCGCAGCGCTTCTTCGTGCACCAGCAGGCGGCGCGCGGCGACCGCCATGTCTACGCGGCCCGCACGCGCTTCATCACGACGGCGATGCTCGACAGGTTCGAGGTCGCCTCCTGGCCTCCGCCCACCGCGGAATCTGCAGGGCGACGGCCGGTCACGCAGGTCGACATCGGCTCCCGAATGCGCGCCATGTGGCGCTGACGGCAGACGTCGGCGCCCCTGACGCGTCAGCCTTTTTGGGCGCCGGCAAGTTGTGGATGCGCCGCGGCGGCCGCGCTACTCTCCTGTGATCGCGTCGGCACAAGACGCGGAAGGAGGACAGCGATGCAATGGCTTCAGCTGACGACGCCCGGCAAGCACGAGATCTTCGTCAACATGTCGCTTGCGGTGCATATGCGCCGGTTCGGCGACAAGACGACGATCGACATGCTGACGAGCTCCATGGACCGCACGCATTGCGTCGGCGTGATGGAGACGCCTGAAGAGATCCTGCAGAAGATGTGCGACTGCGGCTGGGTCTCGCGGCAGGAAGCCAAGGAGCAACCCGCCGCGCCTCCCGTGCCGCACTGAGGCGAAGCCTCAGCGCTTGAGGCCGAGCGAGCTGAGCGCCGCCTCGTAATCGTCGAACATCTCGGCGCCGTCCTCGCCGAACCTGCGGAGCGCGTCCCAGGTATAGATGCCGGTGTCGTGGCCGTCGTCGAACAGCAGGCGCACGGCGTAGGAGCCGACCTCCTGGACGTCGCGGATTTTCACGTTCCGCTTGCCGGGCACGATCGTCTTCTGCTCCGGCGAATGGCCTTGCACCTCGGCGCTCGGGCTTTCGACCCGCAGCAGCTCGGCGGCGATTTCATGCCGCTCGCCGTCCGCCCAGGTGACCGTAAGCGTCGCGCCGCCGCTCGACAGCCTGAGCTCGACCGGCCATTTCTCCACGTCGGACATCCGATCACCTTTGACGACGGGCGCCTTTACGGGCGGCGCGCGGGCGCCTAGCTTGTGGGCGACCTTCCCGTCTGACGCAAGCGCTCGTAGAGCCTTCGTCAAGATCTCCGGCCAGACGCCGGAAAACATGAGGCTATCCGCGTTACATGGACATGCCGCCTGCCGTCGCTTCAGCGCCCCTGATCGATCCCTTCCAGCGCGCCATCACCTATCTGCGGGTCTCGGTGACGGATCGCTGCGATTTTCGCTGCGTCTATTGCATGTCCGAGCAGATGACGTTCCTGCCGAAGCGTGACCTGCTGACGCTCGAGGAACTCGACCGCCTGTGCTCGGCCTTCATCCGGCTCGGCGTACGCAAGCTGCGCCTGACGGGCGGCGAGCCTCTGGTCCGGCGCGACCTGATGAAGCTGATCCGCTCGCTCGGGCGCCACCTCGATTCCGGCGCTCTCGAGGAGCTCACCCTGACCACGAACGGCAGCCAGCTCGAGAAATACGCCGGCGAGCTCTATGCGGCGGGGGTGCGGCGGATCAACGTCTCGGTCGACACGCTCGACGAGGCCAAGTTCAAGGCCGTGACGCGCTGGGGCGACCTGCGGCAGGTGCGCGCCGGCATCGACGCCGCGCTCGCTGCGGGCCTCAAGATCAAGATCAACGCGGTCGCGCTGCGGGACGTCAATGAGGACGAGATCGCCGACATGGCGGTCTGGGCCCATTCCAAGGGCATGGATCTGTCGCTGATCGAGACCATGCCGCTCGGCGACATCGAGGGCGACCGGACCGACCAGTATCTGCCGCTCAGCCTGGTGAAAGCGCGGCTCTCGCAGCGCTTCACGCTGAACGAGATCCCCTACCGCACCGGCGGGCCGGCGCGTTACGTGTCGGTGGCGGAAACCGGAGGCCGGATCGGCTTCATCACTCCGCTCACGCACAATTTCTGCGAAAGCTGCAACCGCGTGCGCGTGACCTGCACGGGCACGCTGTTCATGTGCCTCGGCCAGGACGACGCGGCGGATCTGCGCGCGCCGCTGCGGGCGAGCGCGGACGACGAGCTGCTGGTGGAGGCGGTGCGCGAGGCGATCCGGCGCAAGCCAAAGGGCCACGACTTCATCATCGACCGCCGCAACGCCAAGCCTGCCGTCGGCCGTCACATGTCGACGACCGGCGGCTGAGCCGCGATTATCTGACGACCGCGATCCGTCCTGGCCGCGTCGCCTCCGGAGAGGTGTGCTCCAGCGCGTCCAGGAAGCTCTTCCGCCACCAGCCCACGTCGTGGTCGCGGATCCGCTCGAACATCCTGCGCCAACGGTCGAGCCGCTCGTCGAGCGGCATGTCCAGCGCGCGCACGATCGCGCCGGCGGTGCCGTCGACGTCATAGGGGTTGGTGAGCAGCGCCCCTTCGAGCTCGCAGGCCGCACCGGCGAACCGCGACAGCAGCAGCACGCCGGGGTCGTTCGGATCCTGGGCCGCGACATATTCCTTGGCGACGAGATTCATGCCGTCGCGCAGCGGCGTCACCAGCCCGACATGGGCCATCCTGTAGAGGCCGGCGAGCGTGTTGCGGCCGGCGGTGCGGTTCACGTAGCGGATCGGCGTCCAGTCGAGGTCCGCATGGGCGCCGTTGACCCGACCCGCGAGCTCCGCGACTTCCCGCTCCATCGCGGCGTATTCGGGAACCTCGCCACGCGACTTCGGCGTGATCTGCAGATAGGTGCAGCGGCCCCGCCAGCTCTGGTCCAGCGTCAGGAAGGTCTCGTAGGCCTGGATGCGCTGCGCGATGCCCTTCGAGTAGTCGAGCCGGTCCACGCCGATCAGGAGCTTGCGGCCCTCCAGACTCTCCCGCATCCGCCGCACCAGAGCGTGGCGCTCGGCGGTCGCGGCGGTCGCGGCGAACGCCTGGGTCTCGATGCCGACCGGGAAGTCGTCGACCGTGAGGGCGCGGCTATGAACCATGAAGCGCCCGTCCGGCAGCCTGCGCCCCACACCCTCGCGGCGGACATAGGTCTCGAAGTTCTCGACGTCCGGCGGAGTCTGGAAGCCGACGACGTCATAGGCCGCGAGCCCCCGCACGATGTCGGCGTGGTTCGGAAGCACCGTGAAGATGTCGTGCGGCGGGAACGGGATGTGCAGGAAAAACCCGATCCGGTTGCGCAAGCCGGCGGCCCGAAGCTCTGCGGCGAGCGGGATCAGGTGATAGTCGTGCACCCAGATGACGTCGTCCGGGCGGATCAGGGGCAGAAGCTGCTTCGCGAACAGCCGATTGACCCGGTAATAGCCGCCGAGATTCACGCGCGTGAATTCGGTCAGGTCCATCCGGTAGTGGAACAGCGGCCACAGCATCCGGTTCGAGAAACCGGCGTAATAGTCGTCGAGGTCTCTCTCTGAGAGATCGAGCAGCGCATAGGTGACCCCGTCGCTCTCGACCAGCTCCGGGGCGTCCGGCTCGTGCTGGCCCCGGGGAAGCGTGCGGCCGCTCCAGCCGAACCAGATGCCGCCGCGCTCCTTCATGGCGCCGGAGAGCGCGACCGCGAGGCCGCCGGCCGGCGGCGTGCCGGGCTTGGGCGCGGGGACGCGATTCGAAACGACGATCAGGCGGCTCATACGTCCATCCCTACGTCGCTCTCCTCGTGTCTGCTTCGGGACGCCTCGAGGCGCCCGCCTGATTCCTGCATGATCCTCATCGCCCGGCACGATAACGCGAAGCAGGCGCGGGTCGTTCCGAATTGTGCGCCCGGGCTCAGCCCGCCTCGCCGACCCTCTCGAGCCACTGCTCTTCGGTCAGCACCTCGACGCCGAGATCCCGGGCCTTGGCGAGCTTCGAGCCCGCGCCTGGTCCCGCGACGACGATGTCGGTTTTGGCCGAAACCGAACCCGACACTTTTGCGCCAAGCCGCTCCGCCATCGCCTTCGCCTCGTCGCGCGTCATGCGCTCGAGCGTCCCGGTGAACACGACCGTAAGGCCCGCGACAGGGGAATCGCTCGCCGCCTCCTCCATCGGCGCCGGCGTCACCTCGGTCAGCAGCGCGTCGAGCGGCGGATCGTTCTTCGGCTCCTGGAAGAAGTCGATCACCGCATGCGCCACGACCGCGCCCACGCCCTCGATCGCGACCATTTCCTGCCAGGCGTCGTCGCCCTTGTCCTTCTTGATCGCGGGGTCCGGCGGCGTCGCAGCCTTGGCGGCAGCCCGCAGCGCCTCGACCGTCCGATAGTGGCGCATCAGGCGTTTGGCGTTGATCTCCCCGACATGGCGGATGCCCAGTCCGTAAAGCAGACGGTTCGCCGGCCGCGACCGGGCCTCCTCGATCGCCGCGAACAGATTGTTGGTCGAGGTCTCGCCCCAGCCTTCGCGGTTCTTCAGGGGAGTGAGCGGGTCCTGCCGGTCCTTGAGCCGGAAGATGTGGGCGGGCTCCCGAACGAGGCCCCATTCGTAAAACGCCTCGATCTGCTTCTCGCCGAGCCCGTCGATGTCCATGGCGTTGCGCGACACGAAGTGGCGCAGGCGCTCGACCTGCTGCGCGCGGCAGATCAGGCCGCCGGTGCAGCGGCGCACCGCCTCGCCCTCCTCGCGCACCGCATGGCTGCCGCAGGCGGGGCAGACGGTGGGGAAGACGTAGGGCTGCGCTCCCTTCGGACGCTTCTCCGTCACCACCGACACGATTTGCGGGATCACGTCGCCGGCGCGCTGCACGATCACCGTGTCGCCGACGCGGACGTCCTTGCGGGCGATCTCGTCCTCGTTGTGCAGAGTGGCGTTCGCCACCACGACGCCGCCTACCGTGACCGGCTTCAGCTTTGCGACCGGCGTCAGCGCGCCGGTGCGGCCGACCTGGATGTCGATCGCCTCCAGGATCGTGGTCGCCTGCTCGGCCGGAAACTTGTGGGCGATGGCCCAGCGCGGACTGCGCGACACGAAGCCGAGACGGCGCTGCAGGTCGAGTCGCTCGACCTTGTAGACGACGCCGTCGATGTCGTAGCCGAGCTCGGCGCGGACCGCCTCGATCGCGTGGTAGTGCCGAAGAAGCTCGTCCGTGCTGGTGAAGACCTTCATCAGCGGGTTGGTCTGGAACCCCCATCGCTCGAGGTTCTGGACCATTCCGGTCTGGGTCGTCGCCGGCACCGCGCTGGCCTCGCCCCAGGCATAGGCGAAGAACCGCAGCGGCCGCTCGGCGGTGATCTTGGGGTCAAGCTGGCGCAGGCTGCCGGCCGCCGCGTTGCGCGGATTGGCGAAGATCGGCTTGCCGGCCTCCGCCTGCCGCTCGTTCAGGGCGCGAAAATCGGCGTGGCTCATATAGACCTCGCCGCGCACCTCCAGCACCTCCGGAACGTCGTCGCCGGTCAGGCGCTCGGGCACGTCGTCGATGGTCCGGAGATTGGCCGTCACGTCCTCGCCCACGGCGCCGTCGCCCCTGGTCGCTCCGCGGACGAAGCGGCCGCCCTCGTAGCGCAGCGACGCCGAAAGACCGTCGATCTTCGGCTCGGCGGCGATCGCGAGTTCCTGTTCGGGCTTCAGGTCAAGGAAGCGCCGCACGCGCGCGACGAACTCAGCCACCTCCTCATCCGAGAACGCGTTGGCGAGCGAAAGCATCGGCACGGCGTGCCGGACCTTGGCGAACGCCCCCGATGGGGCCGCGCCGACGCGCTGGCTCGGGCTGTCGGGCGTCTTGAGCTCGGGGAACTCCGCTTCCAGCGCGTCGAGCCGCCGGCGAAGGTCGTCATACGCGGCGTCCGAGATCGTCGGCGCGTCCTGCTGGTAGTAGCGCCGGTCGTGTTCGGCGATCTCGGCGGCGAGCGCCGCGTGCTCACGCGCCGCGTCCGGCAGGGCCGGCGGCGATTCGCCTCTCGCCTGTTTCGCGCTCACGCCGCGCCCTCCAGCAGCCGGGCGGCGGCGGCCCGGGCCTCCTCGGTCACCGACGCCCCGGCGAGCATGCGGGCGATCTCCTCGCGCCGGTCGGCTTCGGCGAGCGCATGGACGCGCGTGGAGACGCGCGCCTCGTCGGCGGCCGGCGCCTTGCTGATCAGGAAGTGTCGCCCGGCGCGCGCGGCGACCTGCGGCGCATGCGTCACCGACAGCACCTGGACCCGCTGCGCAAGCCGCGCGAGCCGCGCCCCGATGGCGTCCGCCACGGCGCCGCCGACGCCGGTGTCGATCTCGTCGAAGATCAGCGTCGGAGCCGAGCCGCGCTCGGCGAGCGCGACCTTCAGCGCCAGCATGAAGCGCGACAGCTCGCCGCCGGACGCGACCCTGGCGAGCGGCCCCGCCCGCGAGCCCGGATTGGTCTGCACCCAGAACTCCACGCGGTCGAACCCCTCCGCTCCGGCCGTCGCGGGGTCGGATGCGATCTCGGTCATGAATCGCGCGCGCTCCAGCTTCAGGTCGGGCAGTTCGGCCATTACGGCGGCGTCGAGCCTCGCCGCGGCCTCGCGCCGGCGTTCGCTGAGCGCGCCTGCGGCGGCCGCATAGGCCGCCTCCGCCGCCCTCACCTCTTCCTCCAGAACCGTCAGCCGCGCCTCGCCCTCGTCGATTGCCGCGAGCTCGCGCGCGAACTTGTCCGCGAGCGCCGCGAGCTCGTCTGCGGGCGTCGCGTATTTGCGGGAGGCGCCGCGCAGCGCGAACAGCCGCTCCTCGATCCGCTCCAGCTCGCGGGGGTCGAACGCCGCCTCCTCGAGGGCCGCCTGCAGATGCGTCCCGCCCTCCTCGAGCGAAACCAAAGCGGCGTCGAGCGCCCTGATCGCCGGCTCGACCAGTTCGGGCGAGGCGGCCGCCCTGCGCTCCAGCCGGCGGATCGCGCCCGCGATGGCCGCCGCGGGGCCGGATGATCCCGCGACCGCCTCATAGGCTTCGCCGAGATCTTCCGCGGCCTTTTCGGCGCGCATCATCGCCTGGCGGCGTACCGCAAGGTCTTCCTCCTCGCCGGGAAGCGGCGCCAGCGCGCCGAGCTCCTCGCTCGCATGCCTCAGGAAGTCGGCTTCGCGGCGGGCCGCTTCGACGCGCGCCGTGTGGTCGGCGAGCGCCCGCGCGGCGGTCTGGCGCCGCCGCCACGCCGCTGCGACCGCGTCGGCTTCGGCGGCGAGGCCCCCATAGGCGTCGAGCAGCGAGCGGTGCGCCGCCGGGTCGACCAGCGCGCGGTCGTCATGCTGACCATGGATCTCGACCAGCGTCCCGCCGAGCGCGCGCAACGCCTGCACGCTCACGGGCTGATCGTTGACGAAAGCGCGGGTGCGGCCGTCGGCAGCCTGAACCCTGCGGAGGATGAGGTCGCCGTCGTCGGCGATGTCCTGCTCCCGCAGGATGGCGCGGGCGGGATGGTCCCCGGCGAGGTCGAACACCGCCGTGACCTGGCCCTGCTGCTCGCCTTGCCGCACGAGGCCGCCATCGCCGCGGCCCCCGAGCGCCAGCGAGACGGCGTCAAGCACGATCGACTTGCCCGCTCCGGTCTCGCCGGTCAGCACCGACAGGCCGCCGTCGAAATCGACGTCGAGCCGGTCGATGAGGATGATGTCGCGTATCGAGAGCCTTGCGAGCACGGGATCTCCCGCGCAGGCGGGTTTGAGTGGCGCCTAGCCGACGACGCCGCGGAACGCCTTGCTGATCCACGAGTCGGTGTTCTCTTGCGGCTTGAGGCCGCCCGACGTGATCAGCTGGAAGCTCGCCTTGTACCACTCGCTGTCGGGGTAATTGTGACCCAGGATCGCAGCGGCGGTCTGCGCTTCGCCGGTGATGCCGAGCGCCATATAGGCCTCGACGAGCCGGTGCAGCGCCTCTTCGACGTGCCGGGTCTTCTGGTACTGGCTGACGACCACGCGGAAGCGGTTGATCGCGCCCGTGTAGTCACGCCGGGAGAGATAGAATCGCCCGACCTGCATCTCCTTGCCGGCAAGCTGGTCGCGCGCGACCATGATGCGGTTGCGGGCGGTCTCGGCGTATTCGCTGGTCGGCCAGCGCCGCACGAGCTCCTCGAAGGCGTCGACCGCCTTGCGGGTGCGCTCCTGGTCGCGGGAGATGTCCGGGACCTGATTGTAATAGGACATCGCGACCAGATACTGCGCGTAGGCCGCGTCCGGGCTGGTCGGATGAAGCTGCACGTAGCGGCTGCCGCTGATCACCGCGTCGTCATACTTGCCCGCGCGATAATTGGCGTAGGTCGTCATCAGCACGGCCTTGCGGCCCCAGTCGGTATAGGGATGCTGGCGGTCGACCTCGGCGAATTTCTTGCTCGCGGCGGCATAGTCGCCGGTGTTCACGCCCGAGAGGCCCTCATTGTAGAGCTTGTCGGCCGGCTCGTCGGGCGCGACGTCCTCCTTCTTGTCGAACATCGAGCAGCCCGCCATCGGCAGCGCGACTGCGATCGCCAGGGCGAATCGAAGAGCGCCTGCGGCGGCTCGATTTGAAGGCGTACGCACGACCATTCGCGAGCCTCTTGAACGCTAGAACGGACTGAAGTCCCCCGATCGGCCGCGCCGACCATCGGCGCACGAAACATCCGCCGACGCGGATGTCTATAGCCGATCGGCCTGCCGGCCGTCACGCGTCGGTTTCATGGCCGTGAAGGCGCGCGGGCGCCGGTCCTGTTCCGGACCGGCGCCCGCTGCTGTCGTAGCGGTCAGACGTCAGTTCGCCTGACGCCGCAGGAAGGCCGGGATCTCGAGCTGGTCGTCCTCGAGGCCGCGCGGCTGCTGGGCCGGGGCCCGGCCCTGCGCGTCAAACTGCCCCTGCGCGTGGCGGTGCGCCGGAGCCTGAGGCCGACGGGCCATGTCCGGGTGCGGAGCCTGCGGGCGCGGAGCCTGCGGGGCGACCTGCTGGGGCGCCTGATAATGCCCCGCCGGCTCTTCGTCCTGATGCCGGCTCAAGCCATTCGCGAGACGCTGCAGCAGCGTCATGCGCTTGCGGTCCGGAGCGCCGGACTCGGCCTGCTCGCGGCTCGCGGCGCGCACCTGCGCCTGCACCGGCATCGGGAGATCCTCGATGCGCGGCATGCGGGGCATCCGCGACGGCGCGCGCTCGGCGTGCGGCGGGATGAAAGGCTGCTCGTGATCCTCGTGCTCTTCCATGGCCGGCGCGGCCTGCATCGGCTGCTCGGCGATCGGAGCGCGCGGGGCGGCGGCCCGGATCGTCACGTCCTCGATGGCCGCGACGACCTGCGCGTCATAGTGATTCTCCTCGGCGGGAGCCTCCATGGCGTGCTCGGCCGCCTGCGGCGACGAGGCGCGGAACTGCGGCAGCGGCTGCGGCTCCGGCGAGCGGGTCGCGGTCGGCTGGGTCTGCTTGAAGCGGTTGGAGAGCTCGGCGATGCGCTGCTCGGCCGGGCTCGGCATGCCGGCCTCGAGGATATGGTCGATGCCGGTCGCAACCACCGAGACGCGGATGATGCCGTCGAGGCTCTCGTCGAAGGTCGCGCCGAGGATGATGTTGGCCTCGGAGTCGACCTCCTCGCGGATGCGGGTCGCCGCCTCGTCGACTTCGTAGAGGGTGAGGTCGTTGCCGCCGGTGATCGAGATCAGCAGGCCGCGGGCGCCCTTCATCGAGACGTCGTCGAGCAGCGGGTTGGCGATCGCGGCTTCAGCGGCCTGGACGGCGCGCTTGTCGCCGGAGGCTTCGCCGGTGCCCATCATGGCCTTGCCCATCTCGCGCATGATCGCGCGGACGTCGGCGAAGTCGAGGTTGATGAGGCCTTCCTTGACCATCAGGTCGGTGATGCAGGCGACGCCCGAGTAGAGCACCTGGTCGGCCATCGCGAAGGCGTCGGCGAAGGTGGTGCGCTCGTTCGCGACCCGGAACAGGTTCTGGTTCGGGATGACGATGAGGGTGTCGACCGCCTTCTGCAGCTCCTCGATGCCGGCCTCCGCCGTCTTCATCCGGCGCTGGCCTTCGAAGTGGAACGGCTTGGTGACGACGCCGACGGTCAGGATGCCGGCTTCACGCGCGGCGCGGGCCACCACGGGCGCGGCGCCCGTGCCGGTGCCGCCGCCCATGCCGGCGGTGATGAACGCCATGTGGGCGCCGGAGAGATGGTCGCGGAGCTCGTCGATGACCTCTTCGGCGGCCGCGCGGCCGACTTCCGGCTGCGAGCCGGCGCCGAGGCCCTCGGTCACCTGCACGCCCATCTGGACGATGCGCTCGGCCTTGGAAAGCGTCAGCGCCTGCGCGTCGGTGTTCGCGACGACGAAGTCGACGCCGGCGAGCCCGGCCTCGATCATGTTGTTGACCGCGTTGCCGCCGGCGCCGCCGACGCCGAACACGGTGATCCGCGGCTTGAGCTCCCGGATGTCCGGCATCTTCAGGTTGATCGTCATCGCATGCCTCTAAGGTTCTCGCGCCATCCCGGCGATTGCCATTTCAGTTTCGGCGTTCGGGGGGCGCGCTCGCCCCATCCGACCGTCGGCCGCCGCGCCGCCGGTCAGAAACTCTCTTTCAGCCACCGCCCGACGCGGTGCATGTACGTGTTCTTCTGAGACGGGCCGCCGCGCCTCATGCGCCGCGGATCGACATGCTCGAGCCCCGCGACCTGCGGGAACACCAGAAGCCCTACAGGGGCCGCGAAAGCTGGACCCTTCGCCGCCTCGGGGAGCCCGCGCGCCCCGAGCGGCCGCCCGATCCGGACCGGACGATCGAGAATGCGGCGCGCGAGTTCCGGCAGGCCGGTGAGCTGGCAGGCGCCACCCGTCAGCACCACGCGGCGCGCCTCGGCCGCATAGCCGGAAGCCTTCAGCCGGTCCCGGACCAGCTCCAGGATCTCTTCGACCCGCGGCTTGACGATCTTCACGATCATCGACTTCGGCAGATAGGTCGTGGCGTCGAGCTCGTTCTCGCCGACCGGCGTCACGGCGATCTGCTCGCGCTCGTCGGTCAGCGAGGGGAATACGCTGGCGTGCAGGGTCTTTAGCCGCTCCGCCTCGTCGATCGAGGTCGAGAGGCCGCGCGCCAGGTCGAGGGTGACGTGGTGGCCGCCGAGCGCGACCGCGTCGGAATGCACGAAATTGCCGCCCTTGAAGACTGCGACCGAGGTCGTGCCGCCGCCCATGTCGACGAGCGTCACGCCCATCTCGCTCTCGTCGTCCACGAGCGAAGCGAGGCCGGAGGCGTAAGGCGCCGCCACCATCGTCTCGACGTTGAGGTGCGAGCGCTCGACGCAGAGCATCAGGTTGCGGAGCGGGGCGGCCTCGGCGGTAACGATGTGCATGTCGACGCCGAGATTCTGCCCGACCATGCCGCGCGGATCGCGCACGCCGCGGGTGGCGTCGAGCGCAAATCCCGTCGGGATCGAATGCACCACGGCGCGGTTTGGCCGCACCGTGTGGACGCAGCCGGCCTGCAGCACGCGGCGGATGTCGCGGTCCTCGATCGGACGGCCGGAAGCCGGAACCTCGGCGTGGAAGGTCTCGGAAGCGAGCCGTCCGGCCGACACCGACACGATCACGCTCTCGATCTGCACGCCCGCCATCCGCTCCGCGGCGTCGACCGCGAGTCGGATCGCCTGCTCGGCGGCGTCCATGTCGACCACCTGGCCGCCCTTGACGCCGCGGGAGCGCTGGTGCCCGACGCCGATCAGCTCAACCGTATGGGTGCGGTCGGGCAGCGCGTCGCCGGCCTCGACCGGCCTCAGGCGCGCGACCAGACAAGCGATCTTGGAGGTGCCGACGTCGAGCACGGACACCACCACCGCGCGCCGAGCCGGCAGGGGACGCATCTTCGGCACCACGCCGTAGGGAAAGGCGCCGCTCATGTCTGGCCCGCCTTCTTACGCGCCTTGGCGGCGGCCTTGTCGGCCTCGGCCATGATGGAAGCCGCCTCCGGCGCGAGCTGCACGACCGTGCGCTCCGGCGAACGAAGGTCGACCACTGTGATCCACTTGCCGAACAGGTTCTGACGCTCCTGCATTGTCTCCAGGCGCGCCAGCGCGGCGGAGAAGTCCGTTTCGGGCAGCTTCACCTCGACGCCCGAGCGCAGCCGCAGATTCCAGCGCCGCTCGGCGACCAGCACGGCCGCGTAGGTCTGCTCCTTGATCTTCGGAGCGAGGTCGAGGGCAGCGAGAAGCGCCTGCGCCCTGTCGTTCGCGCCTGGCCCGACGACCAGCGGCAGATGCGCGAAGCGGCTGTCGCGGAACTCGTCGATCGCCGTGCCGTCCGCGGCGAGAATCTGAACCTTGCCGTCGTGCTGCCACAGCGCGAACGGCTTGCGCTCGACCAGGTGGACGGTGACGCGATCGGGGTAGAGCTTGCGGACGGTGGCGTCGGCGACCAGCGGGTTGGCCAGCAGCCTCTCGCGCGCCGCCTTGACGTCCATGAAGGGCAGCGCGGTGTCGTCCTTCACGCCGAGCGCGAGCAGAACCTCGTCGTCGGTCAGGGCGAGTTGCCCTTCCGTCTGCACCGCGACCACGCGGAAACCGAGCGCGTTCGCGGTGGTGATGTGGAGATTCTCGAGCTCGTAGCGCACGGTCGGCCAGTGGCCGCCCTCGACCATGCCGAGCAGGCCGGTGCCGGCGTAGAAGCCGAGGGTGAGCGCGACGCCGAGCCGGCGCTTGCGGACGAGCCGCTCGAACTTGAAGCGGACGTTGGACCAGCGGCTCGCGCCGATCACCTCGTCGACGTCATCGAGGTCCGGCCGCGAGCGGCGGCCGGGCTCGTGGGCCGCGCGCATGTTGGGATCGGTTTTGTAGACCAGCCGGGGCCGGCTCTGCGCCGGACGGCCGTAGCCGAGCGGGGCAAGAGGTTCGTCTAGCGATCTAAGGAGGCGTCCTCCACTAGCCATCGAACGAGCTCACCAAACCCCATGCCGACATAAGCGGCGAGTTCCGGCACGAGCGACGTCTCCGTCATGCCGGGCTGCGTGTTCACTTCGAGGCAGACAAGTTCGCCGCTTCCGCCGTCGCGGTCGTCGAAACGGAAATCGGCCCTGCTGACCCCGCGGCACCCGAGGGCGTGGTGCGCCGCGACAGCCAGTCTTCGGGCCTCTTGGTAAACAAAGGGTGAAATTTGGGCCGGAAGAACGTGCCGAGAGCCGCCCTTCGCGTACTTCGCCTCGAAATCGTAGAAGCCGACGGACGGCAGAATCTCGATGACATCGAGCGCCTCGCCGTTCAGCACGGCGCAGGTAAGTTCCTTGCCCGCAATGAATTTTTCGGCCAGCAGGGTTTCCCCGTGGCCCCAGTCGTCGCGCGTCAGCTCCTGCGGCGGGTGGCCATGATCCTCGTTAACGATCAGCACCCCGACCGACGAACCGCCATCCACCGGCTTCAGGACGTATGGCGGTTCGAGCACATGAGCGGCGGCCGCTTCTGTTCGCGTGACCACCCGCCCCTCCGGCACAGGCACGCCGGCCGCGGCCATGACGATCTTGGCGCGCTCCTTGTGCATCGCGAGCGACGAGGCCAGCACGCCGGAGTGGGTGTAGGGGATGCCCATCACCTCCAGCAGCCCCTGCACGGTGCCGTCTTCGCCGAAGCGGCCATGCAGCGCGTTGAAGCAGACATCCGGCTTCACCCGCAGCAGCATCTCGGGCAGATCGCGGCCGACGTCGATCCGCGTGACGCGATAGCCTTCCGCCTCCAATGCGTTGGCGCAGGCGGCTCCGGACCAGAGCGAGACCTGGCGCTCCGAGGAGAGGCCGCCCATCAGGACGGCGACGTGCTTGGACATGATCGGCGTTTCCCCGGATGTTCGTGTCGTCATCCCGGCCGAAGCGGCGACAGCCGCACAGACCCGGGGTCGCTTTCATTATGGCCCGTCTGGTTCGGCCTTACCGGACCATCCACGTCGGACGTCAGGCGCGACGCTTGAGGCGGACGCCCCGGTCGAGCCGGGAGGAGGACGGGAGTCACGCCCGAGCAGGCAGACGGCTCCGGCTCTGCGCGAGCTGAAGGCCTATGTCAGGCCGCCACCCCTATCCGCTTGATTTCCCATTCCAATTCCACGCCGGAGTGGTCCTTCACCCGGCGCCGCACCTCCTCGCCC
Source organism: Hansschlegelia sp. (assembly GCF_035538955.1). Taxonomy (NCBI): domain Bacteria; kingdom Pseudomonadati; phylum Pseudomonadota; class Alphaproteobacteria; order Hyphomicrobiales; family Methylopilaceae; genus Hansschlegelia; species Hansschlegelia sp. The sequence continues at coordinate 219,524 of NZ_DATLJK010000010.1, read as the reverse complement.
AGCGCCTCGATGTCGGCGCCCGTCGCGCCGCCGACATTGATGAGGAAGTTGCAGTGCATCTCCGAAACCTGCGCGCCCCCCACGGCGAGGCCGCGGCAGCCGGCGGCGTCGATCAGCTTCCAGGCGGAATGGCCCGGCGGGTTCTTGAAGGTCGAGCCGCCGGTGCGGCTCTTGATCGGCTGCTTGGTCTCGCGGTGCTCGGCGACGGCGTCCATCTCGGCGCGGATGGTCTCCTGCGCCTCCGCATAGCCCTGCATCAGCGCCCCAGTGAAGATCACGTCCTGCGGCGCGGCGGAGGCGCGATAGGCGTAGCCCATCTCGGCATTCGAAAAGGTGCGGCGCGCGCCGGAGCGGTCGACGCCGTAGACCTCGACGACGCGGTCGCTGGTCTCCGTCCCGTGTGCGCCGGCGTTCATCCTGAGCGCGCCGCCGATCGAGCCCGGAATGCCGTGGTAGAACGCGAAGCCGCCGATCCCCGCCTCCAGCGCCGCGATCGCGACCCGCTTGTCGGCGGCCGCAGCGCCTACCCTGAGACCGGCGTCCGCTTCGGGCGCGATGCCCGCGAACGCCTTGCCGAGTCGGACCACCACGCCCGGCATGCCGCCGTCGCGCACCAGCAGATTCGAACCGAGGCCGATCGGATAGACCGGGACGTCCTGCGGCAGACGTTTCAGGAAGTAGCCGAGGTCGTCCTCGTCGGCAGGCGAGAACAGCGCCTCGGCGGGGCCGCCCACGCGGAACCAGGCGAGGTCGGCGAGGCGCTGGCCGGCGACGAGCTTGCCGCGCAGCTCCGGCGTGAGACCGCCAAGTCTCTCGACAAGCGCGCTCACGCCGCCGCCTGCGGACCGAGCGCCGCGAGCTCCTCCGGCAGCGCCGCCGCCCAGTTGGTGCTGGTCCCGGCGCCGAGCAGCACGACGTAGTCGCCAGGCCGCGCGATGCCCGCCACCACGCCCGCCAGCGCTTGCGGACCCTCGAGCGGAACAACGTGGCGGTGTCCCCGCGCGCGAAGGCCCGCCACGAGCCCATCCTTGTCGGCGCCGGGAATCGGCTGCTCTCCCGCGGGGTAGACATCGGCCACGATGACCGTGTCGGCGTCGTTGAAGCAGCTCGAGAAGCCGTCGAACAGCGCATGCAGGCGCGAATAGCGGTGCGGCTGGACGACAGCCACGACACGCCCCTCGGTGGAGGCGCGGGCGGCCTTCAGCACCGCGCTGATCTCCACGGGATGATGCCCGTAATCGTCGAAGATCGTGACGCCGTTCCATTCGCCGACGCGCGTGAAGCGCCGCTTGACGCCGCCGAACCTCGCGAGGCCGGCGCGGATCTGTTCCGCCGAAATTCCGAGCTCATGAGCCACCGTGATCGCAGCGGTCGCGTTGAGCGCGTTGTGGTGGCCGGCCATCGGCAGCTCCAGGCCGTCGAGCGACGTCTCGCGGCCGGTCTTGCGGTCGCGCACCACGACGCGGAACCGGCAGGTCCCGCCGCGCAGGTCGAGGTCGAGCAGCCGCACGTCGGCCTGGGGGTTCTCGCCATAGGTGACCACCCGGCGGTCCTCGATCAGCCCGACCATGTCCTGGACCGTCGGGTGGTCGAGGCACATCACCGCGAAGCCGTAGAACGGCACGTTCTCCACGAAGGAGCGGAACGCCGCCTTGATGGCGTCGAAGGTTCCGAAATGGTCGAGATGCTCCGGATCGATGTTGGTCACGACGGCGACGTCGGTCGGCAGCTTCAGGAAGGTGCCGTCGCTCTCGTCGGCCTCGACCACCATCCAGTCGCCCTCGCCCATGCGGGCGTTGGTGCCGTAGGCGTTGATGATGCCGCCATTGATCACGGTGGGGTCGAGGCCGCCGGCGTCGAGCAGGGTCGCGACCAGCGAGGTGGTAGTGGTTTTGCCATGGGTGCCGGCGATCGCGACGCAGGTCTTGAGCCGCATCAGCTCCGCCAGCATTTCGGCGCGCCGCACCACCGGCAGACGCCTTTCGCGCGCCGCCGCAAGCTCGGGATTGTCGCGCTTGATCGCCGAGGAGACGACCACGACCTCGGCGTCGCCGAGATTCTCGGCCGCATGGCCGATCGTGACCTCGATCCCCCGCTCGCGCAGGCGCTTCACATTGGCGCCCTCGGCGGCGTCCGTGCCTTGCACCTTGTAACCGTGGTTGGCCAGCACCTCGGCGATGCCGGACATGCCGATGCCGCCGATGCCGATGAAGTGGACGGGGCCGATATCGCGGGGCAGTTTCATGAAGACACGGGAACCCTAGAGCACGGGAGCGGCGGCCCCGGGATAGGGGGCGAGCCGGCGATTCGCCGCCGCCAATACCACATCGGCGAGGCGCGCGGCTGCGTCGGGCGCGCCGACGCGCTTGGCCGCCTCGGCCGCCGCCGCAAGTCCTTCCGGGTCGACCAGCCGCACGCCGAGCTCCTCGGAGAGCGACTGCGGCGTGAAACGGTCCTGCGGCGTCACCACCGCGCCGCCGGCGAGCGCGAGCGCATTGGCGTTGGCGAGCTGGTCGTTGTCTAGCGCATGCGGCAGCGGCACCAGGATGGAAGGGCGGCCGATCACGGCGAGCTCGGCCACCGTCGAGGCGCCGGCGCGGGCGATGACCAGATGGGCGAGCGCCATGCGCGCGGGCATGTCGTCGAAGAAGGAGGCGAGCTCCGCCGACACCCCGGCTTCCGCATAGGCCTTGCGCGCGCTGTCGATGTCCTCGGGCCGCGCCTGCTGGATCACGTGCAGCCGGCCTCTGAGGTCGGACGGCAGCAGCCGCACGGCTGCGGGGACGACTTCGGACATCACGCGCGCGCCCTGGCTGCCGCCGAACACCAGGAGGCGGATCGGCTGCCCTTCCGTCGCCGCCTGATAGCTCACCTCGCGCGCCGCCAGCACCTGCGGCCGCACCGGATTGCCGACATGCGTGGTGGCCAGTCCCGCGGGAAGCTGCGCGACGGTCGGGAAGCCCGTGCCGATCGCGGTCGCGAGCCGGGCCAGCATCCGGTTCGCGCGGCCCATCACGGCGTTCTGCTCATGAAGGACAACCGGGATGCCGAGCAGGCGCGCCGCGACCAGCGGCGGGAACGTCGGGTAGCCGCCAAAGCCGACGACGGCGGCCGGCTTCACGCGGCGCAGGATGCCGAGGCACTGCAGCACGCCGCGTCCGAGCGTCAGGCCGAGCTTCGCATAGGCGCCCGCGCCGCGGCCTCTGAGCGTATCGGCGGGCGCGGCATGCACCGCGCGCGCCGGAAAATGCCCCGCATAAGCGAGCGCGCGCTCGTCGGTGATCAGTTCGACGGCCGCGCCACGGCGCGCGAGCTCCACCGCGAGCGCCTCGGCCGGGAACAGGTGCCCGCCCGTGCCGCCCGCCGAAAGCAGGATGGGCCCGTCGCCGCTCACGCCGGCGCTCCGGCCGGCGTGGCGTGCTGGTGGCGGGCGTGGCGCGCGATCTCGGCCGCGATCGTGTCCGCCCGCGGGCGGCGTCGCGTCAGTCCGAGAAGCATGCCCATGCCGAGAGCGAGCGCGAACATCGAGGAGCCGCCATAGGAGATGAAGGGCAGCGTCATGCCCTTGGCGGGCATCATGTGCAAGTTGACCGCCATATTGATCGCCGACTGCAGGCCGAACAGCATCGAGAGCCCGGCGATCGCGAGCCGCACGAAGCCGTCCTGCTCGCGGCGGGCGTGCATCAGGCCGCGCATCACGATGAAGGCGTAGATCGCCACGATCGCGACGCAGAACAGCAGCCCGAACTCCTCGGCCGTGACCGCGAAGATGAAGTCGGTGTGGCCGTCCGGGATGATGCGCTTGACGGTGCCCTCGCCCGGCCCCTTGCCGAACCAGCCGGCCGAGGTGAAGGCCTCGGTGGCCTTCTGGATCTGGAAATTGTCGCCGGTTTCGGGATCGAGGAAGCGGTCGATGCGGCGCGCGACGTGGGGCAGCAGTTCATAGGCCGTGGCGAGGCCCGCGGCGCCGACGCCGCCGAGACCGACCACCCAGATCCACGGCAGGCCGGCGAGGAAGAAGAGCGCGCTCCAGACCACCGTCGTCAGCACCGTCTGGCCGAGGTCCGGCTGCAGCACGAGCAGGCTGAGGACGCAGCCGAGCAGAGCGGTGGACAGCAGATGGCCGGGCACGTCCCGGCGCTGCGAGCCCTCGGCGAACAGCCAGGCGGCGAGCACCACGAAGGCCGGCTTCACGAATTCCGACGGCTGCACGACAATTCCGGCGAAGCTCACCCACCGCCGGGCGCCCTTGATCTCGGTGCCGATGAACAGCGTGGCGGCGAGCAGAACGACCCCGATCCCGAAGGTGATCCACGCGAGCCGCCGGATCTGCCTCGGGCTCAGGAACGAGACGCCGACCATGATCACGATCGCCGGCGGCAGGAACAGCGCCTGGCGATTGACGAAGTGGAACATGTCGACGCCGATCCGCTCGGCGACGGGCGGAGACGCCGCCAGCGACAGCACGACGCCGAGCACCATCAGGGCGCCGACCGCGAACAGCAGGCCGCGGTCGATCGTCCACCACCATTCGCCAAAAACGGTGCGTTCAGCGCGGGAGATCATCGACCGTCACTCCGGGAGAATTGGCCCGGCCGCCGTCGAGGCGGCCGCTCCGCGAGCATGCATTCGTTAGCGTTAATGAAGTCCGACCGCTCAGCCGGCGAGCGCCCGCACGGCCTTGCGGAAGGCCTCGCCGCGTTCCTCGAAATTGCGGAACTGGTCGAACGAGGCGCAGGCCGGCGAGAACAGCACGACCGGTTCGGCCTCCGCCGAGCGCTCTGCGTCGGCCGTGGCGTCGGCCACCGCGCGGTCGATGGTTCCGGACATGACATGGGGCACGCCCTGCGCGGCGAGCGTGCGCCCGAACGCCTCGGCGGCCTCGCCGACCAGATAGGCGCGCACGACCCGCGGGAAGAACGGCGCCAGCGCATCGATGCCGCCGGTCTTGGGCTTGCCGCCCAGGATCCAGAACACGCGCTCGAACGAGGCCAGCGCCTTTGCGGCGCTGTCGGCGTTGGTGGCCTTGGAGTCGTTGATGAAGACGGCGCGCCCCGGCCCGGGAATCTCCTCCATCCGGTGCGCGAGGCCCGGAAAGGTCAGCAGTCCGGCGCGGGCGGCGTCGTCCGGCATTCCGAGCGCGCGAACGGCGGCCAGCGCCGCGCTTGCGTTCTGGACGTTGTGCGCGCCGCGCAGGGCGCGGGCGCCGGCGAGGTCCAGAGCGTCGTTTTCCGAGATAGGGACGACTTTTACGCCGTCCTGCTGAAGCGATCTCGACATCGCCCGCGAGAATTCGTCGTCCTGCCCGATCACGGCCGTGCCGGAATTGGCGACCAGCCGGCGCTTGATCGCGGCGTAATTCTCCATCGTTCCGTGCCGCTCGAGGTGATCCTCCGAGAGGTTCAGCATGACGCCCACGGTCGGGTCGAGGCTGGGCGCGAGATCGATCTGATAGGACGAGCACTCGATGACATGAACCCGCCCCTGCGCCGGCGGCTCGAGATCGAGGATCGCGACTCCGATATTGCCGCCCATCTGCACGTCCCAGCCGCCCGCGCGCAGCAGATGCGCCGTCAGCGCCGTGGTGGTCGACTTGCCGTTGGTGCCCGTGATGGCGACGAACGGCGCGCCGGGCGCGATCGCGCGGCGCTCCCGGCAGAAGATCTCGATGTCGCCGATGATCTCGACGCCCGCTGCGTTAGCCCGCTCGACCGTCCAGTGCGGCTTCGGATGCGTCAGCGGAACGCCTGGCGCCAGCACCAGCGAGTCGAAGGCCGCGAAGTCGGCCTCGCGGAGATCGCCGACGGGCAGGCCCTCCGCCCTCGCCTTTTCCACGCTGGCGGCGGAATCGTCGAACGCCGTGACCTCCGCCCCGCCGGCGACGAGGCTGCGCACGGTCGCAAGCCCCGAGCCGCCAAGGCCGAACACCGCGACGGGCTTGCCCTTGAACGATGTTGCAGGCGTCACGACGAGCGTCGCCGTGCGCGGTTGATCCAGAGGAAGATCGGCTCGCTGGGCGCGGCGGTTCGCGCCGCGGGGCGCCGTCCTGCGAACGGCTCGCCGGCGTGAGGTTCGCGCCACCCGTCGCGTTCCTGGCTCTCCGGAACGACGCGCAGCGGCGCCCCTCGAAGAACGGCCGCCGTCTCAGCCTCGCTTCTCATCCCCTCACCTCAGCTTGAGCGTCGCGAGCCCGATCAGGGCGAGCACGACGGCGATGATCCAGAAACGCACGACGACCTGCGGCTCCGACCAGCCGAGATGCTCGAAGTGATGGTGGATCGGCGCCATGCGGAACACGCGCCGGCCGGTCAGCTTGAAGGACGCGACCTGGACGATGACCGACACCGCCTCGAGCACGAACAGACCGCCGATGATCGCCAGCACGATCTCGTGCTTGGTCGCGACCGCGACCGCGCCCAGCATGCCCCCGAGCGCGAGCGAGCCGGTGTCGCCCATGAAGATCTGCGCGGGCGGCGCGTTGAACCAGAGGAAGCCGAGGCCGGCGCCGAGCATCGCGCCGCACAGCACCGCGAGTTCGCCGGTTCCTTGCGTGAAGTGGATCTGGAGGTAGTCGGCGAACACCGCGTTGCCGGCGAGATAGGCGATGAAGCCGAAGCTCGCCGCCGCGATCATCACCGGGACGATCGCGAGCCCATCGAGCCCGTCGGTCAGGTTCACCGCGTTGCCGGCGCCGACCACCACCAGCGCCCCGAAGGCGAGGAACAGCCAGCCGAGATCGAGCAGGAAGTTCTTCAGGAACGGGAAGGCCAGCGAGGTCGAGAAGCCGAGGTCCAAGAATGGCAGGTTGTGCGAATGGAACGACGCCGGCTGGCCGGCGATCGCGATCAGATAGACCGCGACGACCGCGATCCCGATCTCGAGCGCGAGCCGCATCTTGCCCGAATAGCCGGCGTGCGTCTGCTTCGTGACCTTGAGGTAGTCGTCATAGAAGCCGATCGCGCCGAAACCGATGGTCACGAACAGCACAATCCAGACGTAAGGGTTCGTGAGGTTGCCCCAGAGCAGGGTCGTGACGATCAGACTCGACAGGATCATCAGCCCGCCCATGGTAGGCGTGCCGCGCTTCAGCAGATGCGACTGCGGTCCATCGGCGCGGATCGGCTGGCCCTTGCCCTGCTTGAGGCGGAGCTGGTCGATGATCCAGGGGCCGAACAGGAACACGAACAGCGTCGCCGTCATCACCGCCCCGCCGGTGCGGAAGGTGATGTAGCGGAAGATATTGAACCCGGGGACGACGCCCGAGAGGTCGGCGAGGAAGGTCAGCATAGGATCACTCGGCCGAGACGGTTTCGTCGGCCGCGATGGGCGCGAAGCGGGCGCAGAGCGCAGCGACCAGGGGGCCCATGCGCGAGCTGTTGGAGCCCTTGACCATGACCGCGTCACCGCCGCGCACGTTCTGGAGCAGGACGGGTTCAAGCTCGGCGGCCGTCGGGGCCCAGGCGCCACGCCGCTGGGCGGGCAGCGCGTCGTGGAGCGCGCGCATCAGCGGCCCGGCCGTGTAGACGAGATCGATCTTCGACGCGGCGACCGCCTCGGCGACCCCGGCGTGCAGCTCCTGCTCGGACGCGCCAAGCTCCAGCATGTCGCCGAGCGCCGCGATGCGCCGACCGGAGGGTCCGACCGGCGTGTGGCCGAGCAGCGCGAGCGCCGCACGCATGGACGCCGGATTGGCGTTGTAGCTCTCGTCGATGACGACCAGCGGTCCGGCGGAGGTCGCAAGCTCGTGCCGCTTGCCGCGGCCGGCGGGCGGCGCGAACCGGGCCAGCGCGAGCGCCGCAAGCGCGAGATCGGCGCCGAGGAGCTTCGCCGCGAGCAGCACGCCGAGCGCGTTCTGCACGAGGTGGCGGCCCGGGGCGCCGATCTTGAAGGTGACCGGCTCGCCAAGGATCGTGGCGGCGACGCAGGAGCTCGTCTCCTTGAGCGCCAGACGGTCCAGCCGGGCGTCCGCGGTGACGTGCTCGCCGAAGCTCATGATCTCCGCGCCGCAGGCGCGCGCCGCGGCGCAGAGCCGCTCGAAATGCGGGCTGTCGCGGTTGATGACGGCGTGGCCGCCGGGAACGAGCCCCTCGAAGATCTCGGCCTTGGCGTCGGCGATGGCCTCGACGTTCGGGAACGCCGCCAGATGCACGGGCTCGACATTCATCACCATCGCGACGTGCGGGCGCACCATCCGGGTGAGCGGCCTGATCTCGTCCGGATGGTTCATGCCGATCTCGAACACGCCGTAGGCGGCCGATTTCGGCAGACGCGAGAGCGTCAGCGGCACGCCCCAATGATTGTTGTGGGAGGCGGCGGAGGCGTGAGTCGGGCCTTCCGCGCCGAGGGCGATCCGCAGCGCCTCCTTGGTGCTGGTCTTGCCGACCGAGCCGGTGACCGCGACGATCTTCGCCTGCGACCGGGCGCGGGCGGCGAGGCCGGCGGCGACCAGCGCGTCGAGCACGTCCGCGACCACGAGCAGCGGCCCAGCGGAGGCGAACTCGGCGGCGTGCGCCTCATCCACCACGGCGAGTGCGGCATTGCGCGCGAAGGCGTCGGCCACGAAGGCATGGCCGTCCTGCCGGTCGCCCTTGATGGCGAAGAACGCCTCGCCGCGCGCGACGCTGCGGCTGTCGATCGAGATTCCGACGATGTCATCGGCCGGCGCGCCGGCGAGACGCCCCCCGGTCGCGAGCGCGAGTTCGGAAGCCGACCAAAGCGGTTCGGCGAAACTGCTGGGCGCGCTCACGCGGCGTCTCCCCTGTTGGCGAGCGTCGCCCGCACGACCTCGTGATCCGAAAACGGGAGCGTCCGATCGCCCACGATCTGGCCCGTTTCGTGACCTTTGCCGGCGATCAGCACGACATCCCCTGGTCCGGCCTCCGAGACCGCCGTCTCGATGGCGCGGCGCCGATCGCCGATCTCCTGCGCGCCCGGCGCGGCGGCCAGGATGGCGGCGCGGATCGCGGCGGGGTCTTCGCTGCGCGGATTGTCGTCGGTGATGATGACGCGGTCGGCCGCGCGGATTGCGATCTCGCCCATCAGCGGACGCTTGCCGGCGTCGCGGTCGCCGCCGGTTCCGAACACCACGGTCAGCCGTCCGGCCGCAAACGGCCGCAGCGCGGCGAGCGCCGCGGCGAGCGCGTCAGGCTTGTGCGCGTAATCGACAAAGATCGCCGCGCCGTTCGACTGCCCGACGAGCTCTAGGCGGCCCGGCACGCCCTGCAGCGCTGCGAGGGCCTCGAAGACGAGGTCGGGCGCGACGCCGGTCGCAAGCGCCAGACCGGCCGCGACGAGCGCATTCTCGACCTGGAAAGCGCCCGCGAGCGGCAGCCGAACCTTTCTGGTCGCGCCGCCATGGGTGAGCGTCAGCGACTGAGCGAGCTCGTCCCGGGCGACGTCATCGAGCCGGATCGCCTCGCCCCGGCGCCCGACCGTGAGCAGCCGCGCGCCGCGGCCGCGCGCGGCTTCGATGAAGGCGCCGGCGTCGGCGGAATCAGCCCACACGACAGCTGCTCCGCCCTCCGGAAGCAGTTCACGGAACAGCCGGAGCTTGGCGTCCCGGTAGTGCTCGACCGTCGGATGATAATCCATGTGGTCGCGTGAGAGATTAGTGAAGCCGACCGCGTTAAGGTTAACGCCGTCCAGCCTTTTTTGATCGAGGCCGTGGGACGACGCCTCCATCGCGAGATGGCTGACCCCCTCGCCGGCCAAGGCGTCGAGCGTACGGTGGAGCGACACCGGGTCCGGCGTGGTCAGCGAGCCGTAGCTCGCGCCGGACGGCTTCGTCACGCCGAGCGTGCCGAGGCTCGCGGCCTCCAGGCCGGCATGCGCCCAGATCTGCCGCAGGAAGGTCACGGTCGAGCTCTTGCCGCTGGTGCCCGTGGCGGCGGCGATCGTCGCTGGCTGGCGCGGGTAGAGCCGCGCGGCCGCCTTGGCGAGGGCAAGTCTGGCGTCGGCGACGAGCACCACCGGCACGGTCGCGCGCACCGGCGCTTCCGACAGAATCGCGACCGCCCCGGCCGCTATCGCGTCCTCGATGAAGCGCGCGCCGTCCGTCCTGGCGCCGGCGAGCGCGGCGAACACCTCGCCCGGCTTCACCGCCCGGCTGTCCGCCGTAAGGCCGGTAACCGGAAGCGACCCGACGGCCGCGTCGAGCCCCGCCTCCGGGAACAGCTCGGCAAGCGTCGGCGTGGTCGCCGTCACTCGCCGATCACCGTGCCGACCGGGATGTTTCCGAGCAGTTCGGTGGCGCTCGGCGCGTTGTAGTCCGGGGTCACGCCGAGCAGCGGCGCGACCCGCTCGACCATGTGGCCGCCGACCGGGACCGCGTTCCAGCCGGACGTCGAGAAGCCGTGCGTCTCGGGCAGCGCCTTCGGCTCGTCCAGCACGACCAGCAGCATGTATTTCGGATCGTCCATCGGGAACACGCCGGTGAAGGCCGTCAGGTTCTTCGTCTTCGAATAGCGCCCGTTCACCACCTTCTCGGCGGTGCCGGTCTTGCCGCCGACCCGATAGCCCGGGATGTCGGCCTTTTTCGCCGAGCCTTTTTCGGCGTTCAGCTTCATCAGATAGCGCATCTCGACGCTGGTCTTGGGCTGAATCACCTGCGGCGACGCCGCCTTCGCGTCCTCGACCGTCCGGTGGAGGAAGGTCGGCTTCACCAGATAGCCGCCATTGACCAGCGCGCTCACCGCCATGACGGACTGAATCGGCGCGATCGCGATGCCGTGGCCGAACGCGATGGTGATGGTGTTCAGTTCGCCCCACTTCGACGGGAAGATCGGCCGCGAACTCTCCGGCAGTTCGGTCTTCAGGCGGTCGAGCTGGCCCATCTTCTTGAGGAAGGCTTTGTGCGCGTCGATCCCAAGGGCGAGCGCGATCCGCGCGGTGCCGATGTTCGAGGAGTGCACGAAGATCTCGGGCACGTTCAGGATGCGGTGCGTGGCGTGGAAGTCGTGGATCAGGAACCGGCCGTAGCGCAGCGGCGCGCGGGCGTCGAAGCGGCTCATCAGATTGACCTTGCCGCTGTCGAGACCCATGGCGAGCGTCAGCGCCTTGAAGGTCGAGCCCATCTCGAACACGCCGACATTGACGCGGTTGATCGCGTCCGGCTTGAGCGCGTCGGAAGGCGTGTTGGGGTCGTAGTCCGGCAGCGAGACGAGCGAGATGATCTCGCCGGTCCGCACGTCCGCGATGGCGGCGGAGGCGGCGATCGCCTTGAACTTGGTCATGCCGGCGACGAGTTCGTCGCGGACGGCGTGCTGGACCTTCAGGTCGAGCGCCAGCCTCACCGGCGGCAGACGGCCGCCCTTGGCGGCGGCGGCGGCCGCTTCGGCGGTCTTGCCGCTGGTGTCGAGATATTTCTCGATCCCGGCGATTCCCTTGTTGTCGACGTCGGCGAAGCCGAGAATGTGGGAGACTTCCGGGCCGTTCGGGTAGACCCGCTTGTTCTCGGTGACGAAGCCGACGCCCGGAATTCCGAGACGGAAGATCGCGACCTGCTCGCGCGGCGAGATTTCGCGCTTGATCCACACGAAGCCGCGCTTGGTCGAGAGCTTCGCCTGCAGTTCCTTCTCGTCGAGGTCCGGCAGCGCCTGGCGCAGGAGGTCGACGGCCTCGTCGACGTCGATGATGTTCTTGGGCTCGGCGTAGAGCGAGGCGACCTTGACGTCGGTCGCGAGCACCAGGCCGTTGCGGTCGACGATGTCCGGGCGGGAGATCGCCGCCACCGTCTGCGCGACTTCCGCGGCGGTTTCGGCGCCCGGCGCGACGGCGTACTGCACCAGGCGGCCGACGATCGCGACATAGACCAGCCCGAAGGCGATCGCAGCGATCCTCAGCCGGCCGCTGGTGAGGCCGAGCCCCTCCCCTGATCCCACCAGAAGACGGATGACGCGGCGGGCGAGCCGCACGCCGGCCACCGACCATTTCCACAGATGGCGGGCGGTCGCGAGGGTGAAGCGGCCGAGCGCCGCGCCGAGCAGCGCGCCGTTGCGGAACGTTCCGTCGAGAACCTCCTGCCCGGTCATCGTGCAAGCCCCATCTTCTTCAGGAAGTCCGTGAGGTTCATCGGCGCGTTCGTCTTCGGCGTCGATGGCCGCGCGTTCGCCGGACGAGACGCCGGCGCCTTGAGCTCGGTCGCCGGCTTGACCGCGATCGTGGTCTTCTTCGCCGGCGGAGGCGGTTTGCGGACGCTCGCCGCGGCGGGCGTGTCGACCGCGATGCTGGCGTCCTCGCCCATCAGGCCGAGCGCCTCGAGCTTCTTGCCGATTTCGTCCACCGGCGCCGGCCTGTCCGGCAGCGAGGCCAGCACGACCGTCTGCTCGCGGGCCAGCGGCGCGAGTTCGAGATGCTGCTTGGCGAAGCCCTGGATCCGGTCCGGCCGCGCGAGATACGCCCACTCGGCCTTGAGCGTCTGGATCGCGTCGCGCTCGGCCGCGATCTCGCGCCTCAGCTTCGCGGCATGCTCCGCATGCATCGTCGCGTCGTATTTGATCCGGTAAACCGTGACCGCCGCCCCGACCAAGGCGCCTAGCGCTATGACGTTGAGGACGCGTGCTATTTTCATGACGCGTCTCCCATCAGCCGCGCGATCGGCAGGCGCGGGACGCCATAGGCGAGAGCGTCGCCGCCGCGCGCGGGCGCGCTGGTCCGCACCGCGGAGCGGAGCCGCGCGGAGCGCGCGCGCGGATTGCGGGCGATTTCCTCGTCGGTCGGCTTCTCGGCGCCGTGCGACAGCGGCTCAAAGGTCGCCGGCGGCACCGGCGCTTCCGGAAGGTGGCGTGAGGCGCCCGAGGCGGTCCGCGTCCGGTCGTTCAGGAACAGTTTGACGATGCGGTCCTCGAGCGAATGGAACGAGACCACGACCAGCCGGCCGCCTGGCTTGAGGCGGCGCTCGGCGGCGAACAGGGCGCCGGCGAGCTGGCGCAGTTCGTCATTGACCGCGATCCGGAGCCCCTGAAACGTCCGCGTCGCCGGATGGATGGCGTCGCTGGAGCGGCCGATCACGCGCTCCACGATGCTGGCGAGCCGGAGCGTGTCGACGATGGGCGCTTTGGCCCGTTCGGCGCAGATCGCGCGCGAGATCGCGCTCGCCCGCCGCTCTTCCCCGAGCGTCCTCAGGAGCGCGGCGAGCTCCTTTTCTTCCAGGGTCGCGATGAGGTCCGCCGCGCTCGGGCCGTCGCCCCCCATCCGCATGTCGAGCGGCCCCTCGAGCCGGAACGAGAAGCCCCGTTCGGCCTCGTCGAGCTGCATCGAGGAAACGCCGACGTCGAGCACGACGCCGTCCAGCGCCGCGATCCCAAGGTCGTCGATGGCGCTCGAGAGGTTGGCGAACCGCTCCTCCACGACCGTCAGCCGACCGTGAAATTGGGAGACCAGGTCGAAGCTCGCCGCGACCGCGTTGGGGTCGCGGTCGAGAGCGACGACGCGGCAGTCGGCCGCCTCGAGGATGGCGCGCGAATAGCCGCCGGCCCCGAACGTGCCGTCGAGAAAGATCTCGCCATCGCGGGGCGCGAGCGCGGCGAGCACCTCCGCGAGCATGACCGGTTGATGCCGAGCGTCGGAGGACGGCCGGGCGCCGCTTGGCGGGCTCATGTCCGCTCCAGCCCTTGAGGCGCGAAGGCGCGCCGGCGAAGCTCCCGCAGGGTTTCGCGCGCAGCCGCCAGATGCGCCTGGAAACGCTCCGGCTCCCAGATCTGGAATTTCGAGCCCTGGCCGACGAACGTCACCTGGTCGCGGATGCCCGCATAGGTCTTGGCGCTCTCGCTCAGCACGATCCGGCCTTCGCCGTCGATTTTGAGCACCTCGCTGACCCCGAGCAGGGCCGTCGAAAGGCTGTCCCGTTCGTCCGAATAGGGCGTCAGCGTCGCAAGCAGTTGATCGATCTCCCGCAGCAGCGCGTTGCCGCCGCCGTCGATCGCCTGAAGCTCCAGCGAGGGATGGATGAAGAGCCCCTCGAAGCCGTCGCGGGCGAGCGTCGCGCGATAGGGCGCGGGGATCGACACCCTCCCCTTGGAGTCGAGCCGGTTGGTGAAGTTGGACACGAACCGGTCCATGGCCCCCCACGCCCGTCGCGCGGGCGTCCGTCCAGCCGCCCCCCATGAACGGCTCCGCATCGAGACGGGCGTCGAGCGTCGGCTCTCCGGCCGCTTGGGCCGCAGATGAAAAAGACCAGCATCCTGCTCGGGAGCCGTCGTTACGCCGTCTCGACGGGATGATTTGGGATAACATGGGCCCCTATGGGCGTCAACGAGACCAACACGTGGTCGCCGGCGCGACGCGGCCCAGGACGCGTGACCTGACAAGGGCCGCTCGCGACCGTTGCGCGACCCGGTCAGTAGAACTTCCTTAGGGTTAAGAAGGGGTTTCGACGGAGCGCCGCGCGACCCCTCAATGGCCGCGACGAGCGTCAGTTTTCCCGGGCGAGCCGCATGGCCTCCGGCGCGTTTCGGAGCCAGGCGACGAAACGTTCGACGCCGCCCGCGACGTCGGCGCTGGTCGGAATCCCGTAGTCCGCCCGGAGCCGGCTCGAATCGCCGGCCGTAAACGGCGCGTCGCCCGGCGGCGCGGAGGTCACGCGCGTGACCGCCCGGCGGCCGCAGGCGCGCTCGATCATCGACAGGAGCTCCGCCACGCTCGTCGGAGCGCCGCCGCAGACATTGTAGATCCGGTGCGGAAGCTTGCGGTCGGGGAAGACCGGCCGGCGCGCGATCGCGGTCACGGCCGCGACGACGTCGCGAATGTCGGTGAAATCCCGCTGAGCCGCTCCGCCGTCGTGAAGCGCCACCTCGCGGCCGTTCAACGCCGCGTCGGCGAAGCTCCAGAAGGCCATGTCGGGTCGCCCCCACTCGCCATAGACGGTGAACAGCCGCAGGCCGATTTGGCGGAGCCCGAACAGCCGCGCATAGGCGAAGGACGCGAGTTCGTTCGCCCGCTTGGTCGCGGCGTAGAGCGAGGCCGGCTCGTCCGCCCGGTCGATTTCCTGAAACCGCGCGTCGTGGCGCACGCCATAGACGGCGCTCGACGACGCATAGATAAGCAGGGCCTCGGCGGCGTGGCGGCGCATGGCCTCGAGCACCGCCAGATGCCCGATCTCGTTCGCCTCCGCATAGGCGAACGGCGCCGTCAGCGAATCTCTGACGCCGGCCCGCGCCGCGAGATGGATCACCACGTCGGGCGCGGCGTCACGAACGAGTGCGGCGAAGCGTTCCGGATCGGCGACGTCGGCCGGAACGAAGCAGATGGAAGAGCCGAGCTGTTCGAGGCGGGCCTGTTTCAGCCGACGGTAGGGCTGTGCGAGATTATCGAGCCCGACGATCTCATGGCCTTGCGCCGCGAGCGCGGCGGCCACGTGGAAGCCGATGAAGCCAGCGACGCCGGTCAGCAGCACGCGCAACGGCCGTCTCCGGTCAGGGTCGCCGATGGCCGATACGAGAACGCCAGCCGGCCTGTAAGCCGGGTTCTGTATGGCGCGCGCACGAGTTTCCCCGCAACGCGCGCGTGACGACCATTCCTCTGGGACGTTCGTCGCCGAACGCCTCTAGCGACCAACCCGGGCGACGGCCCGAAAGCAGGTTGCGGCTGCGCCGAAGCGCGGTCGCGTGTCGCCCCTATTCGGTCTTGCTCCCGGCGGGGTTTGCCATGCCGCTCCCGTTACCGGTCGCGCGGTGCGCTCTTACCGCACCCTTTCACCCTTGCCTGCGGCCGAAGCCGCCGGCGGTTTGCTTTCTGTGGCACTTTCCCTGGGGTCGCCCCCGCCGGACGTTATCCGGCGCCGTGCTTCCGTGGAGCCCGGACTTTCCTCCCCGGCGTGAACCGGAGCGGCCGTCCAGCCGGCTGGCCGGTCCGATGTGGGGGCAAGCGGGCCGGCAGGTCAAGCCCGCCGGCCGCTTTGCGGCGTCGCCCGGTCAGTTTGAGGCGACGCGACGGTTCGCGGAGCCGCCGCGGGCCGCCATGAACCGCTTCACCTTCGCGCAGTAGACGGCGCCGGCGCGCGTCACGCCCTTCACGGCGTGGCCGCCCTGGTACTTCGAAACGGCCGCGCAGGTGTTGCCGCCGGACTTGCGCACCGCTTCGGCGAGATAGCGCATGCCGTAGGTCAGATTGTTGGACGGCTCGTAGAGCGCCTGCCGGCTGCCGCGGAAGCCCATGCCGCGCGCCGTGCGGTAGCTCAGCTGCATCAGGCCGATGAAGCCGCCGGCGCCCGTGGCCTGGGGCTTGTACATGGACTCGACCTGCACGACGGCGTGCGCGAGCGACGGGTCGACCCCCTGCCTTTGGGCGGCGGCGGTCACCATGTCCCGGATCGGTCCCGTCGGCAGGGCCGCAGCGGCCACTGTCGGCTTCGCCGGCATGATCTCGACGTCACGCTCGAGCGAGACGGGCTGGCTCTTTGCCGCCAGGCGACGCGCCGCCGCGCGGCTCATCGCGATGCGCTTCGGAGCGGCGTGAGACTTGGCCGCCACGCGCACCCTGCGGGGCGCGACCTTTTCGGCCACGACGGGCGCCGGGGTCGGAGCAACCGCCGGGGCGGCGTTGCGGGCCGAGGTGAAGGCCGCGGCGGCCGTCGATCGCGTCCTGACGGGAACCACCGGCGCATGAGCCGCGTTAACGGCCTGTTTAGAACTGCCCTGCTGGGCCGAAGTCGAAACTGATTGCTTCTTGATCTGGTTATGAACGCTGGCTCCCCCGCCAAGTCGTTCCTTTACCGGCGTAGCTCCCGCCGAGGCGACGGTCGCCGCGAACATAGCGACGACGATCGTCGATCTACGCATATTTACACTCCCGATTGCGTTAAGCGCCGGGAGACCAGAGCCTTGCGAAAGTGACCTCGGATCGACCACGGTCTGGTGGCAACTTGACTGCGAAGTGTCGAGAATGCGGCAGGGGTATTATCGTGCCGGCAAAGCTCGCAGCAGGTTGCGGAGCGTATCGGCCGTCGAAAAATCCGCGACGCCGTCTACCCGCGCCGGCCTGAAGTGGCGCTGGAAGGCGCGGACCACGGCCGCGGTCGCGCCGTCGAACAGACCGTCGATCTCGACGCCATATCCGTAGAGCGACAAGAGGGTTTGCAGGTCCTCCACCGGCGGTCCCTCATCGCCTTCGCGAAGCGATTCAGAGCCGTCGAGCATCGCGGTCGGCGCCACCCAGTGCCCGACGCCGGACGCCGCCAGAACGTCCCAGGGGAACTTCTCTCCGGGGTCCTGCTTTCGCCGCGGCGCAACATCGGAATGGGCCAGAACGCGTTCCGGTTGTAGTTCCCACCGCGCGCAAATGTCGCGGCTGATATCCACAACGGCGGCGATCTGCGCTTCGGGGAAATTCGGGTAGCCGAATTCGTGGCCGGGATTGGCGATCTCGATGCCGATCGACCGCGAATTGACGTCGGTCTCCCCCTCCCAGGAGGACACGCCGGCGTGCCACGCGCGCCGTTCCTCCGGCACGAGCTGCAGCGTCCGGCCGTCCTCGAGCACGACGTAGTGGCAGGAGACGCCGCTCTCGGCGGCGCACAGCCGGCGGCAGGCCTCCTCGGTGGACTCCATGCCGGTGTAGTGCAGCAGCAGGAGATCGGGCGCGCGGCCGTCGCGGCGCTCGTCATGGTTCGCGGCGGCGCGCACCTCGTGGACGAACCGGCTGTCCGGCGAAAAACTCATGCGAGACCGCGCTCGGCCCGGATGGCGTCCCAGGCGGCGTTGATCGTGGCGAGCTTGGAGCTCGCGATCCTGACCGCCTCCGCCGGCAGACCGCGGGCGAGCGCTCGGTCTGGATGGTTCTCTGCCACGAGCTCCCGGTGGCGCCGCTTCAGCTCCGCGTCGGAGGCGTCGGCCGGCGCGCCGAGCACCTCGTAGGGATCATCGTCGGGGAAGCGCACATAGGCGCCGAGCGCGCGCCGCAGGCGCGACCGCTCGAGCCCGAAGATGGTCGCGACCTCCGTCAGATAGGCCATCTCGCCTTCATGGATCGCGCCGTCGGCGGCGGCGATATGGGCGAGGCCATGCAGCACGTCCTCTAGCGTGGCCGGCTCGTCGCGGAACAGGTTCGCAAGTTGAGTGGCGTAGCTGTCGAAGCCCGCGAGATCGCGGCTCGCCACGTCGAAGGCGTGCGACACCTCGGCGACGTCCTCGGGCGCGATGTGGAAGATCTCGCGGAAGGCCGCGACTTCGGCCGGCGCCACGACGCCGTCCGCCTTCGCCATCTTGGCCGAGAGCGCGATGACCCCGATCGTGAAGGCGAGGCTGCGCCTGTCCTGCTCGGGCGAGACCGGCGGCTTGTGATGGGTTTCTTCGCGGTCGAGCAGAAAATGCCCGGCGAACGCGCCCACGATCGCGCCGAGCGGGCCTCCGAGCGCGTAGCCACCCGCGGCTCCGCCGAGCTTACCCCAAAACGACATGGCGACTCCCTGTTCGGCGCGAGTCTAGCGGGCTTGCGGCGGCGGCGGGAGAGCGCGACGCATCAATCGGCGAGATGGCCCTCATCGCCAAACGTCGTTTGCCGCGGCTTTCCGGTTCGCATTACTGCCGCCTCTCCAAACAAGCGGAGAGCCGACGGTGGATCGGGCCAAGCTGGGACTGCTGCTCGGCTTCGCCGGCGTCGTGATCTTCGGCGGCACGCTGCCGGCGACGCGGCTCGCCACGCCCGAACTGGGTTTCGGCTTCCTCGCCGCGGGCCGCGCCGCCGGAGCGGGACTCATGGCGCTGGCCGCGCTCACGGCGTTGCGGCGGCCGGTCCCGGACGGCCGGACGCTCGGCGTCCTGGTCCTGATCGCGATCTGCGTGGTCTGGGGCTTTCCGCTGTTCAGCGGCTTCGCCATGACGCGCGCCTCATCGTCCCATGGCGGGGTCGTGCTGGCCGTGCTGCCGCTCGCGACCGCTCTCGCCGGCGCGTGGCTCGGCGGCGAGCGACCATCGGCGCGCTTCTGGGCGTTCGCGGCGCTCGGCGCGGCGCTGGTGCTGGGCTTCGCGCTCTGGCGCGGCGACGGCGGAACCACAGGGGTCGGCCTCGGCGACCTGTCGCTGCTGGCGTCCGTCGCGTCAGCCTCGATCGGCTACGCGCTGTCGGCGCGCCTCGCCCGCACCATGCCGGGTTGGGATGTGATCTCCTGGGCGGTCGTCCTGTCGCTGCCGGTCTCGCTCCCGCTCGCAGTGCGGCTCGCGCCGCTCGATCCCGCCACGGTCTCCGCCGCCTCGTGGACGGCCTTCGCCTATGTGACGGCGATGAGCCAGTATGTCGGCTTCTTCGCGTGGAACGCCGGGCTTGCGCTCGGCGGGGTGGCGCGCGTCAGCCAGGTGCAGCTGCTGCAGAGCTTCGTCACCCTCGCGATCGCCGCCCTGCTGCTGGCCGAGCCGGTCGACGCGCCGACGATCGCCTGCGCCGTCGCGGTGGTCGCGGTCGTGGCCCTCGGCAGGCGCGAGCGCGCCCGCTGACGTTCCTCAGCCGGCCGCGATCTTCGGCTTGGTCGCGCCATAAAGATGCTCGTCGCCGGGGAAGCGGCGCGCCCGAACGTCGGCCGCATAGGCCTCCGCGGCGGCCTTCATGGAGGCGCCGACTTCCGCGTAGCGGCGGACGAATTTCGGCACATGCCCGAAGGTCACGCCCATCATGTCGTCGGTGACGAGGATCTGGCCGTCGCATTCGGCCGAGGCCCCGATGCCGATCGTCGGCACCCGAATGGTCGAGGTGATGCGGGCGGCGAGCGGCGCCACGACGCCCTCGATCACCACCGCGAAGGCGCCGGCGTCCGCGACCGCACGGGCGTCCGCGACGATCGCCTCGGCTTCGGCCGCCTGCTTGCCGCGCGCCGCATAGCCGCCGAGCGCGTTCACCGACTGCGGCTGCAGGCCGACATGCGCCAGCACCGGGACCCCGCGCTGCGTGAGGAAATTGACGGTCTCGGCCATCACCGCCCCACCCTCGAGCTTGACCGCGCCGCAGCCGGTCTCCGCCAGGATGCGCGCCGCGCTGCGGAAGGCCTGGGCCGGGCTCTCCTGATAGGCGCCGAACGGCAGGTCGACGACGACGAGCGCGTGCTTCGCGCCGCGCACGACCGCGGCGCCATGCGCGATCATCATGTCGAGCGTGACCGGGATGGTGCTGTCGAGGCCGTAGACCACCATGCCGAGCGAGTCGCCGACCAGCAGAAGGTCGCAGGACTCGTCGAGCGCCTGGGCGACGGGGGTGGTGTAGGCGGTCAGGCAGACCAGCGGCTGGCCGCCTTTGGCGTTGCGGATCGCCGACACCGTCACCGGCTTCGACGGCCGCCCGCCCTCCAGGGGGGTGGGTCGACGTGCGCTCATGAGGCTCAGGACTCCTCGCTGCGGCCCCAGCCGCCGCCGGTCGGCGTTTCTATGACGATCGCATCGCCAGGGTCGACCCTGATTTGGTCGCATGCAGCGACTTGTTCTAGGGCGCCGCCGGCGCGGCGCACGAAATCGCGGCCCGGTTCGCCGTCCTCGCCGCCCGCCATGCCGAACGGCCGCGTGGTCCGGCGGCCGGACAGGATCGCGCAGTCCATCGGCGCGAGGAAACGGATCACGCGGCGCACCCCGTCGCCGGCCGACCATTTTCCCCGGCCACCGGAGCCGCGGCGGATCGAGAACTCGTCGAGCACGACGGGATAGCGCTGCTCCAGAATTTCCGGATCGGTCAGCCGCGAGTTCGTCATGTGGGTGTGGATCGCGTCCGCGCCGTCGAAGCCCGGCCCCGCCGGCGCGCCGGAGCAGATTGTCTCGTAATATTGCAGCCGGTCGTCGCCGAAGGTCAGGTTGTTCATCGTCCCCTGCGCGGCCGCCATGACCTTCATGGCGCCGAACAGGCAGTCGACCACGGTCTGGCTGGTCTCGACATTGCCCGCGACGACCGCGGCCGGCGACCGGGGGCTTAGCATGGAGCCTTCCGGGACAATGATCCGGAGGGGCCTGAGGCAGCCGGCGTTCATCGGGATGTCGTCGTCGACCATGACGCGGAAGGCGTAGAGCACGGCCGCGCGGGTCACCGGCTCGGGCGCGTTGAAGTTATTCGGCTGCTGCGGGCTCGTGCCCGTGAAGTCGACGGTCGCGGTCCGCGCCGCGCGGTCGACCGTGATCTTCACCCGGATGGTGGCGCCCTGATCGGTCGCGCAGGCGAACTCGGCGTCCGAAAGCCGCTCGATGACCCGCGCGACGCTCTCGGCGGCGTTGTCCTGGACATGGCCCATATAGGCCTCGACGACGTCGAGCCCGAAGGTCGCGATCATCTTGCTGAGCTCGGCGACGCCTTTGGCGTTGGCGGCGATCTGCGCCTTGAGGTCGGCGACGTTCTGGTCGGGATTCCGCGCCGGATAGCGCGCGCCGGCCAGGATCTTGCGGATGCGCTCCTCCTGAAACCGGCCGTCCTCGACCAGCGCGACGACGTCGATCGTCACGCCCTCCTCGTCGATCGTGGTCGCGCGCGGCGACATCGAGCCGGGCGCGACGCCGCCGATGTCGGCGTGATGGCCGCGGCTCGCGACCAGGAACAGCAGGCGTTCGCCGGCGTCGTCGAACACCGGCGTGACCACCGTGACGTCCGGCAGATGGGTGCCGCCGTCGTAAGGTGCGTTGAGCGCGAAGGTCACGCCCGGCCTCAGCCGATCGCCGGCGCGGCGCAGCACGGCCTCCACCGAGCGGTCCATCGAGCCGAGATGCACCGGCATGTGCGGCGCGTTGGCGACCAGCGCGCCGTCGGGCGCAAACACCGCGCAGGAGAAGTCGAGCCGCTCCTTGATGTTCACGGAGCTCGCGGTGTTCTGCAGCACGAGCCCCATCTGCTCGGCGATCGACATGAACAGGTTGTTGAAGATCTCGAGCATCACCGGATCGGCCGACGTGCCGACCGCGCGGCTCTGGGCGCGCGGCCGGGCGCGGGTGAGCACGAGATGGTCGCGCGGGCTGAGCTCGGCCTTCCAGCCGTCCTCCACCACCACCGTCTGGTTGGGCTCCACGATCAGCGCGGGGCCTTCCACCACGTGGCCGATCCCGAGCGCTTCGCGCCGGAACCCCCCGGCCTCCCGCGCCGCGCCGCCGGAGAACATCGCCGTTACGCGCTCGGGCGCCGGCGCGGCGCTGGCTTTTGGCGCGCGCTCCGGCTCGTCGAGCCCCGAGCCGCCGCCGGAGGCCTCGACCTCAACGGCCTCGACCACCAGCGCGCGGGCCTCATCCACAAACCCGAAGCGCGCCCGGTGGAAAGCGTCGAAGTCCGCCGCGATCTTTTTGAGATCAACAGCTCGGTCGCCGGAGCTGTCCGCAGCCGCGGAATCGAGCGCGATCTCGAGCGTCGAGTCGGTGCCCTGATAGCGGATGTGAAGGCGCGTCTCGATCAGCGGGTCCGCGACCGACTGGCGACGGAGTTCCTCCCGCGCCTCCTCCGAGAGAGCCGCCGCCGCTGCAGCGATCTGCTCCGCCGCCTCGCCAAGCGGCGCGCCCAGCGTCGTCGTCCGGCTGGCGCGAATGTCGGCGAGGCCCATTCCATAGGCTGACAGCAGGCCCGACAGGGGGTGGATCAGCACCGTGTCGATGCCGAGCGCGTCCGCGACGAGCGCCGCATGCTGCCCCCCTGCCCCGCCAAAACAGTTCAGCGCGTATCTCGTGACGTCATAGCCGCGCGCGACCGAGATCGTCTTGATCGCCTCCGCCATGTTCGAGACGGCGACCGCGATGAAACCGTCGGCCACCTGCTCCGGGCTGCGGCCGTCGCCGATCTCCTCAGCCAGCGCGGCGAATTTCTCCCGCACGACCGCCGCGTCGAGCGGCTCGTCGCGGCCGGGGCCGAAGATCGCCGGAAACAGGTCGGGCTGCAGCTTGCCGACCATGACGTTCGCGTCGGTCACCGTGAGCGGTCCGCCATTGCGGTAGCAGGCCGGCCCCGGCGCGGCGCCGGCGGAGTCCGGACCGACCCGGAAGCGACCGGAGTCGTAATGCAGGATGGAGCCGCCGCCGGCCGCGACGGTGTGGATGCGCATCATCGGCGCCCGCATCCGCACGCCGGCAACTTCGGTCTCGAAGGAGCGCTCGAAGGCGCCGTCGAAATGCGCGACGTCGGTCGAGGTGCCGCCCATGTCGAAGCCGATCACCCGGCCGAAGCCCGCGGCGGCGCCGGTCGCGGCCATCGCCACCACGCCGCCGGCGGGCCCCGACAGGATCGCGTCCTTGCCCTGAAACAGGCTGGCGGAGGTGAGCCCGCCGGCCGACGTCATGAACATCAGCCGGTCGGCGTCGGCCTCCGAGAGGTTCAGCTCGTCGCGCACCTGCGCCACGTAGCGGGCGAGCACCGGCGTCAGATAGGCGTCGACCACGGTCGTGTCGCCGCGCCCGACGATCTTGGGGAGCGGCGAGACCTCGTGGCTGACCGAGACCTGCGGAAAGCCCATCTGGCGGGCGATCGCGGCTGCCGCCTGCTCATGCGCCGGATGCGCGAAGCCGTGCATGAACACGATGGCGAGGGCGCGATAGCCATCCGCCCTGAGGGCCTCCAGCGCCCGGCGGACGGCGGCGGGATCGAGGGCGCGTTCGACCGTCCCGTCCGCCCGCACCCGCTCGTCGATCTCGACCGCGCGATCGTAGAGCGCTTCCGGCTTTTCGATCTTCTTCGCGAACAGTTTCGGCCGCGCCTGATAGCCGATGCGCAGCTGGTCCCCGAGCCCGCGGGTGATGAGCAACGCAGTGCGCTCGCCCTTGCGCTCCAGCAGCGCGTTGGTGGCGACCGTGGTCCCCATCTTGACCGCGCCGATCTTCTCCGCCGGGACCGGCTCGTCGGGTCGCAGCCCGAGCAACTCGCGAATGCCGGCCACCGCGGCGTCGCGATAGGCCCGCGGATTCTCCGATAGCAGCTTGCGAACCTGCAGCGTCCCGTCCGGCGCGCGGCCGATCACGTCGGTGAACGTGCCGCCGCGGTCGATCCAGAATTGCCAGCGTTGTGAGGTCATGAGCCGAGCCCGCGCGCCGAACCGCAAGCGCCCGCAATAGCGCGTGACGGACCGCGCGCGAAGCCGCGACGTCTTATGGGGTGGGCTCTGCCGCGACCGAGCGGGCGGGCGTGACGGAGCCGGTCGAAAGATCCGTATCGGCCGCCGGCCGGGCGCGCGCGACCTCCACGCCTGCGGGCGGGGCGAAGCTCACCGCCGGAGCGTCGCCATCCGCAGGCGGAACGAGGCCAGGCAGGGCGGGCTCCGCGGGTCTCGGCCCGCACCGCGTCACGCGGCCGTCGACGTCGTAGCGCGCGAGGTCGAGATGGATGTGGTCGTCATGCGTCTTGTCGGCGCCGGGCCCCAGAACCGTCTTGAACAGCCCGCAGGCGCCGGACTGCACGTCGCTGAGGAAGGCGGCCGCGCGGGAATCGCCCATCGAGCCGACGGAGATTTCGCGGCCGTCGGCGAGGATGAAGGCCGCCAGGTCGATGCCGTTGCCGTAAGCGTGCTCCGAGAGCCGCGGCTCCCCGGGTTCTCTGCTCCTGCGACAGGCGTAGGAGCCGGCGTTGCGGATCTCCGCCACCTCGGCGCCGAAGCGGGCTCTCGCGGCCGGCTGCACGACGTCGCGCAGCCAGACGTCGAGCGCCGCGGTCATCGAGCAGCCGAGCCGCGCGCTGGGCTCGACGCCGATCGCGCCGGCCGCCAGCGCCAGCACCCGGAAGGGATGCTCGAGCCCGCACGTTTCCTGATCGACGATCTCGTCAAGCGGGCGGACAAAGGCCGTGGCCTTGACCCGGCCTTCGGCGAGGCAGGCATGCTCGGCCTCGCCGCGCCAGGCGGCGCGGTCCTGATGACCGAACGCCCCGACGCCTGCGAGCGCTACGGCCGAGCCGAAAAAGCCGACAAAGATCGCGATGCGAATTTTCATGAACCGTAGAATGCGAGGTATGTGGTTAACGGCCGATCAATCATCCCGGCCAAACGGCCGCGGCGGCTTTCCGTGAGCGGCGGCCTGGGACAGGATGGCCGCGCCCGCGCGACGAACGACGCGGGCCGCCGAGGAGCCCCGACCGCATGACCGAAACGCCCAAGACCCTTCTCGAACTCGCCGGCGCCGCGCCCGCCCCCGCCTCGCTCGCCGACGCGACCCTGGTCGTGATTGACGCGCAGAACGAATATGTCAGCGGCCCGATCGCCCTGCCCGGCGTACAGCCGGCGCTGGCGGCGATCGCGGCGTTGCTCGCCGAAGCCCGCGCGGCCGGAACGCCGGTCGTGCATCTGGTCCATCGCGCGCCCGCCGGCGTGTTCGTCGAGGGAACCGAGGGCGCCGAGATCGCCCCGCAGGCGGCCCCGGCGGAAGGCGAGCCGGTGTTCAAGAAGGAGCTTCCCAACGGCTTCACGAACCCCGAATTCGGCCGGACGCTCGAGCGGCTCGGCCGCAAGAACCTGATTCTCACGGGCTTCATGACCCACATGTGCGTGGATTCGACCGCCCGGGCTGCGGTCGACCTCGGCTACGGCGTCACGATCGTGGAGAACGCGGTCGCGACGCGGCCGCTGCCGGGCGTGCTCGGCCGCCCGGCGCGCTCCGCGCAGGAAGTGCATGACGGCGCCCTCGCAGGCCTCGCCGATCTGTTCGCGGTGGTGACGCCGGACGCCTCCGGCCTCGGCAGGTGAGCCGGCGGCGTCAGCCGCCGAGCTTCGCCTTCACGACGCCGTTCGCCGCGCCGAAATCCATCACGCCGGCATATTTGGACTTCAGGGAGCCCATCACCTTGCCCATGTCCTTGACGGAAGCCGCGCCGGTCTCGGCGATGGCGACGTCGATCGCGGCGGCGACCTGCTCGGGCGACATCTGCTCGGGCAGGAACTCCTGAATGACCAGGATCTCGGCCCGCTCCTTCTCGGCGAGCTCCGGGCGGCCGTTTTCCTGATAGATCGAGGCGGATTCCTGCCGCTGCTTGATCATCTTGGCGAGCAGCTGCTTGAGTTCGTCGTCGGTCGCCGCGCCCTTGCCGGCCCCGCGCGCCTCGATGTCGCGATCCTTGATCGCGGCTCCGACCATGCGCAGCGTCGTGGTGCGGTCGGCGTCGCGGGCCTTCATCGACTCCTTGAGAGCGGCGTTGATCGCCTCGCGCATCGTCTGATCCTCTGAGCCTGCAGGGCTGGCGCGCCGGCGCGTCGGTTGACGGGCTTCCGGGCGGCGCCTAGTTTCCGGCCACAACTGCGCTCTCGGGCGCTGCGCGGCGTTCGCGCTGGGTTAAGGCAATCGTCATGACGGGACAAGACACGGCCGACCGCGGCTGGGATGAGGCGCGCCCGACGGCGCGGCTTCTGCTCGCCGACGGCACGCTGATCGAAGGCCAGGGCATCGGGGCCGAAGGGCTCGCGGCCGGCGAGCTCTGCTTCAACACCGCGATGACGGGTTATCAGGAAATCCTGACCGACCCGTCCTATGCGGGCCAGATCATCACTTTCACCTTCCCGCACATCGGCAATGTCGGCGTCAACGACGACGACATCGAGACCGTCAACGCGGCCGCCTCCTCGGGCGTGCGCGGCGCGGTGTTCGCGGCCGACATCACCTCCCCCTCGAACTGGCGGGCGACGCGCGACCTCGACGCGTGGCTGAAGGCGCGCGGCATCGTCGGCATCGCGGGCGTCGACACGCGGGCGCTGACCACGCTGGTGCGCGACAAGGGCGCGCCGAACGCCGTGATCGCGCATGCGCCGGACGGCCGGATCGGCGAGGCGGAGCTCAAGGCCGAGCTCGAGAAGTTTCCGGGGCTGGAGGGCCAGGATCTCGTGCCGCTCGTCGCCGCTACCCAGCGCTATGGCTGGGACGAAGGCGGCTGGAGCTGGCCGGGCCAGGCCGAGCCGGGCGCCTATGGCAAGCGGCCGGAGGGCCCCTCCAAGCGCGTGGTGGCGATCGACTACGGCCTGAAGCGCAACATCCTGCGCATGCTGACCCAGGCCGGATGCGAGGTCACCGTGCTGCCGCCGACCGCGACGGCCGAAGAGGTGCTGGCGCTCGATCCGGACGGCGTGTTCCTGTCGAACGGCCCCGGCGATCCGGCCGCGACCGGGGCCTATGCGGTGCCGATGATCCAGGGCGTGCTGGAGAAGAAGGTGCCGACCTTCGGCATCTGCCTCGGCCACCAGATGCTGGCGCTCGCCGTCGGCGCCACGACGAAAAAGATGCATCAGGGCCATCACGGCGCGAATCATCCGGTTAAGGACCTGGTCACCGGCAAGGTCGAGATCACCTCGATGAATCACGGCTTCGCTGTGGATCGTGAAACTTTGCCGGAGACCGCGCGCGAGACTCATGTCTCGCTGTTCGACGGCTCGAACTGCGGCCTCGAACTCACGGACCGGCCTGCCTTTTCGGTGCAGCACCATCCGGAAGCCTCGCCCGGCCCGCAGGACAGCCACTACCTTTTCCACCGCTTCGTCGAGATGATGGACAAGCGGGCGTAAAGGACCGACGCAGGGCATGACGACGCGCAGACTTGGCCTTTTCGCCCTGCTCGCCGTCATCCTCGCTGGACCTGGCGCCTGGCTGCTGTGGCCGGCCGAGGAGGCGCCGCAGCCCGAGCCGCGGCAGGCGCAGGATTCCGGCGGAACCCGCCTCTACTGCCAGTTCTACGTGTTCACCGAACAGCGGCCGCGCGTCGCCTTCTACTTCGAGGTGGACCGCGAAGGCGCTGCGCCGGCCTACCGGCAGATCTACGTGGCCGAAGACAATGGCGAGCGCGCCGACTTCGACGGCGTCTCCGAGCCGCGGCCCGCATGGGCGTTCAGCGCCTCCGAGCCCGCCCGCATCTCCTCCCGCATCACCGTGCCCGACGCCTCCCAGGCGGCCCAGCACGAGGAGGACATCGCCATCGAGCTCCACCGATACGAGCCGAAGGCGGAGGGGCCGGTCTGGTTCGAGGCCAGCCTGAAAAACGTCCACTACCAGAATCTGCCCGGCAAGTGCCGGCAGAGCGGCGCATGAGCGGAGCGCTCCGCGTCCGTGACGCGCTCGCCTCCGATATGCCGGCGGTCCAGCGCATCTATGAGCCGGAGGTCCTTTCCGGCTTCGCCACCTTCGAGCTCGAGCCGCCGAACGTCGCCGAGATGACGCGCCGGCGCGACGCGATCGCGGCGGCCGGGCTTCCCTATCTGGTCGCCGAACGGGACGGCCTTGTGCTCGGCTACGCCTATGCGGGCGAATACCGGGCCCGTCCCGCCTATAGCCACACGGTCGAGGACTCGGTCTATGTCGCCGCGGACGCGCAGGGCCAGGGCGTCGGCCGCGCGCTGCTCGCGGAGCTGATCGCGCGCTGCGAGGCGGGGCCGTGGCGGCAGATGGTCGCCGTCATCGGGGATTCCGCGAATTCCGCTTCGGTCGCGCTGCACAGCCGCCTCGGCTTCCGCGAGGTCGGAACTCTCGAGGCGGTCGGCTTCAAGCTGGGGCGCTGGCTCGACACCGTCCTGATGCAGCGCTCGCTCGGCGGAGGCGCGGCGTGATCAGCCGCGGCGTCGTCCTGCGGCTCGGCGTCGGGCAACTCGTCTGCTGGGGCTCCACCTTCTACCTGATCGGCGCTTTCGGCGACCGGATCGCCGCCGATTTCGGCTGGAGCCTGATCGAGACCCAGGCGGGCTTCTCGATCTCCCTGCTGACGATGGGCGTGGTCTCGACGACCGCCGGCCGTATGATCGACCGGCATGGCGGCCGCGCCGCGATGGTCTCAGGATCGCTGCTCGCAGCCCTCGGCTGCGCCGCGCTCGCGGCGGCGACCGGCCCGATCAGCTATGGCGCGGCCTGGATCTGCCTCGGCGTCGCGATGCGGCTCTGCCTCTACGACGCCGCCTTTGCGGCGCTGGCGCGGATCGCCGGGCCCGAGGCGCGACGCGCCATGTCGCAGATCACGCTGTTCGGCGGGCTCGCCTCCACGGTGTTCTGGCCGCTCGGGGCGGAGCTCGCGGATCTTTTCGGCTGGCGCGCCGCGTGCCTCGTTTTCGCAGGATGCGCCCTGCTGACCGCGCCGCTGCACTGGACGATCCCGCAGGGCCGGTTTGAAGCTCCGGATCGCGCTGCGCGGCCCATCGAGCCCGCCGCGCCCGGGGCGCTGGCCCGCTCTGAGCTCCCGGCCGCCATCCTGTTCGCGACCGTCGTCGCGCTCTCGAACGCGCTGCATTACGGCATGTCCGCCCACATCATCGGCGTGCTCGGCGGCCTCGGCGTCGCCGCGGGCGCGACCGCCTGGATCGCCGCTCTGCGAGGCGTCGGGCAGTCCGGCGCCCGGCTCTGCGAGGTGCTGTTCGGGCGCAGGCTGCGCGCCGTCGACCTCAACCTCGCGGCCGCGGCCGGCCTCGCCGCCTCCTTTGTGCTGGGCTTCTGGAGCGGTGCGTCGCTTGCGACGGCTGCCACTTTCTCGCTGATCTATGGCGCGGCGACCGGACTGCTGACCATAACGCGCGGCACCCTGCCGCTCGCGCTGTTCGACCCGGCGCGTTACGGAGTTCTCGTCGGCCGGCTGATCGCGCCGAGCTTCGTGGCCTCGGCCGCAGCGCCCGTCGTCTACGGGGCCGCGATCGAGCGGTTTGGCGCTCCGGGGGCGATCTGGCTGTCGCTGGCGCTCGGGAGCGGCGCGTTCGCGGCCGCCGTCGGCCTCAAGCGCCTCTCGCTCCGTCTCGGACGCTGAACCTCAGCGTTTTTCGGTCCACCTCTGCCTCAACCCGCCGTCCGGGCCGAACACCGGGTCGGTGGCCGGCAGCGGCACCAGCGCGATGCGCGCCGCGGCTGCGTCGTGGTCGCCTTCTTCGGAGCGGATCAGGTCGTAGGGCTGATCCGGCGGATAGCAGCCGACGACCTCGAAATCCTCGCTCGCCGCGACGCGCTTGTGGCCGGTGCCGGCCGGCAGCACGGCGACGTCGCCGGCCGCGATCCGGATCGTCTCGCCGTTCTCGCCGCCGAACTGCACCTCCGCCCAGCCTCGGGCGACGCCGAGCGCTTCGTGGCAGGTCGAGTGGTAATGGTGGAAGGGATACACGCCGTCGCGCCAGAACCCGCCCCAGCCATTGGCCGCGAACAGCGCCTCGGCGCGGACTTCCGGCGCCTCTCCGGAGGCGTCGAACGCCTGGCGGTGAAGCAGCAGCGCAAAGTCGGGGTGGTTCGGCGTGGAGCCGTCGTCTGCGAAGCGGAACTCGTCTGTCGCGACCCTTTGGTCCGATGACTTCAACGCCTTGATCTCCTACGAAACGACCGCCGCAGAGGGCACTCCGACAACGATCCGGCCGTTTCGAGGTTCCGCTCCGGGAGCCGAGGCGCGTCTTGACGAAACCCTGCCCCTATGCGCCATAGTCACGTCTGCAATCAGATTTTTGGATGTCCGGACTGGCTTGCATACGGCGACCCGCCGAAGCTTCCGCCTCCACGACACGCACCAAAGTTCGGATTGTGCCCGGCCGGGGGTTTTTCGGGGCTCCCGTCCAAATGCGCACATGCGCTTGTCTTAGGGAAAGCAGAAATGGCTAGCGGCACCGTAAAGTTCTTCAACACCCAGAAAGGCTACGGCTTCATCCAGCCGACCGACGGCTCCAAGGACGTGTTCGTCCACATCTCCGACGTCGAGCGTTCGGGCCTCCACACGCTCGTCGAGGGCCAGAAGGTCGCCTTCGAGGTCGTGATGGACCGTGGCAAGACCAAGGCGTCGAACCTCCGCGCGGAGTGATCTCGGCTTCGGCCGATGGGTTAGGAACTTTGCGGGGCGCCCTCACCGGCGCCCCGTTTTCGTTCGCGCCCCGGCTCGCTCCGCCCTCGGGTCGTCGAAACAACCCCTCATCGCGCGAAGGCCTCCGCAGTCCGTAGCCGCGGGCGTCCGACAGGCCGCTCAGGTCGTGCGCTGCATCTCGTGCGCGATCCGGCGCGTCAGGCCGCGCGAGCCGATCCGGGTCATGAAGGCGCCGATCTTCGGCAGCGCGCCCGGGATCACGATGGCCTTGCGCTTCTGAAAGCCCTCGAAGCCGGCTTTGGCCACCGCATCGGCCGACACGACGCCGGTCTTGAACAGCTGCGCGTCTCCCATGCCGGCGACCTCGCCGAACTCGGTCGGAACCGGACCGGGACAAAGCGCGGTCACGGTGACGCCGCTGCGCTTCGATTCCTCGTAAAGCGCTTCGGAGAACGACAGCAGATAAGCCTTGCTGGCGTAATACACCGCCATCTCCGGCCCGGCCTGGAAGGCCGCGAGCGAGGCGACGTTGAGGATGCCGCCACGGCCGCGCGCCATCATGCCCGGGAGGAAAAAGCCGGCCAGCGCCGTCGGCGCGGCGACGTTCACCTGAATCATCTCGAGCTGGCGGTCGAACGGCAGCTTCACGAACGGCCCGCGCAGGCCGAAGCCCGCATTGTTGACCAGCACGTCAACGATGTGGCCGCGGCGCCCGATCTCGATGGCGAACGCCTTCACGCCCTCGGGCGTGGCGAGATCCGCCGGGACCGCAGTGGCGCTGACGCCGTGCTTGGCGGAAAGCTCCTCGCCGAGCGCCTTCAGCCGGTCCTCGCGTCGCGCCGCGAGCACGAGGTCGTCGCCATTGGCGGCGAACAGCCGGGCGAGCTCCAGTCCGATCCCTGAGGACGCCCCTGTGACAAGGACGGTTCGGCGCTGCGCGGTCATGATAGATTTCTCCAATGTCGGCCCTGAAGCCGTCCCGCATGTCGCGGAACGCTTCCCTGCCAGCGGCCGACTGTGTATGGAACGCCTTCAGCCACACAATCGCTCTTCACGTGCCACGCGGCGCGCGGCCCGGCCGCTCCGCGCCGCCCCGGAAAGCCCTGTTTCATGCCCAAACGCACTGACATCGCGACGATCCTCATCATCGGCGCGGGACCGATCGTCATCGGGCAGGCGTGCGAATTCGATTATTCCGGAACGCAGGCCTGCAAAGCCCTCAGGGAAGAAGGTTACCGCATCGTCCTGGTGAACTCGAACCCGGCGACCATCATGACCGATCCGGACATGGCGGACGCGACCTATATCGAGCCAATCACGCCCGAGATCGTCGAGAAAATCATCGCCAAGGAGCGCCACGTCGTGCCAGGCGGCTTCGCGCTGCTGCCGACCATGGGCGGCCAGACGGCGCTCAACTGCGCTCTGTCGCTGCGCAAGATGGGCGCGCTTGAGAAACATGACGTCGAGATGATCGGCGCGACCGCGGAGGCGATCGACAAGGCCGAGGACCGTGAGCTGTTCCGCGAGGCGATGACCAAGATCGGCCTCGAGACCCCGCGCTCGCGGCTCGCCCACAATCTGACGGAAGCCCTCGTCGCCTTCGAGGAGATCGGCCTGCCAGCGATCATCCGGCCGTCCTTCACGATGGGCGGCACCGGCGGCGGCATCGCGTACAACCGCGAGGAGTTCCTCGAGATCGTCGAGCGCGGCGTCGACGCCTCGCCGACCGACGAGGTGCTCATCGAGGAGAGCGTGCTCGGCTGGAAGGAGTACGAGATGGAGGTCGTCCGCGACAAGGCGGACAACTGCATCATCATCTGCTCGATCGAGAACATCGACCCGATGGGCATCCACACCGGCGACTCGATCACGGTCGCGCCGGCGCTGACGCTGACCGACAAGGAATATCAGCGCATGCGCGACGCCTCTCTCGCCGTGCTGCGCGAGATCGGCGTCGAGACCGGCGGCTCCAACGTTCAGTTCGCAATCGACCCGGCGACCGGCCGGATGATCGTGATCGAGATGAACCCGCGCGTTTCGCGCTCCTCGGCGCTCGCCTCCAAGGCGACCGGCTTCCCGATCGCGAAGGTCGCGGCCAAGCTCGCCATAGGCTACACGCTCGACGAGATCGACAACGACATCACCGGCGGCGCGACGCCGGCTTCGTTCGAGCCGACGATCGACTACGTCGTCACCAAGATCCCGCGCTTCGCCTTCGAGAAGTTCCCTGGCGCGGAGCCGACGCTGACCACGTCGATGAAGTCGGTCGGCGAGACGATGGCGATCGGCCGCACCTTCGCGGAAAGCCTGCAGAAGGCGCTACGCTCGATCGAGACCGGGCTGACGGGCCTCGACGAGATCGAGATCGAGGGCCTCGGCCAGGGCGACGACAAGAACGCCATCCGAGCGGCTCTCGGCAAGCCGACGCCGGACCGGCTGCTGAAGGTCGCGCAGGCGCTGAGGCTGGGCTTCCCGGCGGACGAGATCCACGAGGCCTGCAAGATCGACCCGTGGTTCATTGCGCAGCTCGAAGGGCTGGTGGCGATGGAGGAGAAGGTCCGCCGACTCGGCCTGCCGACGACGGCTGCGCCGTTCCGCAAGCTGAAGGCGCAGGGCTTCTCGGACGCCCGGCTCGCGACGCTCGCCGGCCTCACCGCCGACCAGGTCGCGGCGCGCCGCCGCTCGCTCGACGTCCGGCCGGTGTTCAAGCGGATCGACACCTGCGCGGCCGAGTTCGCCTCGCCCACGGCCTACATGTACTCGACCTACGCGCCGCCTTTCGCGGGCGAGCCGGTGAACGAGGCGCAGCCGAGCGACGCCAAGAAGATCATCATTCTGGGCGGCGGCCCGAACCGGATCGGCCAGGGCATCGAGTTCGATTATTGCTGCTGCCACGCCTGCTTCGCGTTGTCGGACGCCGGCTATGAGACCATCATGGTCAACTGCAATCCGGAGACCGTCTCGACCGACTACGACACGTCGGACCGGCTGTATTTCGAGCCGTTGACCGCCGAGGACGTGCTCGAGATCATCGAGACCGAACGCTCGGCCGGAACGCTGCACGGGGTGATCGTGCAGTTCGGCGGGCAGACCCCGCTGAAGCTCGCGAACGCGCTCGAAAAGGCCGGCGTGCCGATCCTCGGCACGACGCCGGACGCGATCGACCTCGCCGAAGACCGCGACCGCTTCAAGCGGCTGCTCGACAAGCTCAAGCTGGTCCAGCCGAACAACGGCATCGCCTATTCGGTCGAGCAGTCGCGCATCGTCGCGGGCGATCTCGGCTTCCCGCTCGTCGTGCGCCCCTCCTACGTGCTCGGCGGTCGCGCGATGGCGATCCTACACGACGAGAAGATGCTCTCGGACTACCTGCTCGGCACGCTGCCGGACCTGGTGCCGGAGGACGTCAAGCAGCGCTACCCGAACGACAAGACCGGCCAGATCAACACGGTCCTGTCAAAGAACCCGCTGCTGTTCGACCGCTACCTGACGGACGCGATCGAGGTGGACGTCGACGCGCTGTGCGACCGCAAGGACGTCTTCATCTGCGGGATCATGGAGCACATCGAGGAGGCCGGCGTGCATTCGGGCGATTCCGCCTGTTCGCTGCCGCCGCACTCGCTGTCGCCCGAGATGATCTCCGCCCTTGAGGACCAGACGCGGGCGCTTGCGCTCGCGCTCGAGGTCGGCGGCCTGATGAACGTCCAGTACGCCATCAAGGACGGCGTGATCTACGTGCTGGAAGTCAATCCGCGCGCCTCGCGCACGGTGCCGTTCGTGGCCAAGGTGGTCGGCAAGCCGTTCGCCAAGATCGCCGCGCGGGTCATGGCGGGCGAGCCGCTCGCCTCCTTCGGCCTCAAATCCGCGCCGCTCGGCCATATCGGGGTGAAGGAGGCGGTGTTCCCGTTCGCGCGCTTCCCCGGCGTCGACACGGTGCTGGGGCCGGAGATGCGCTCCACCGGCGAGGTGATGGGGCTCGACTTCGATTACGGCGTCGCCTTCGCGAAGAGCCAGCTCGGCGGCGGCACGCGCGTGCCGCTCGGAGGCACGGTGTTCGTGTCCGTACGCGAGGCCGACAAGGACCGCGTGCTGGCGCCGGTGCGGATGCTCGCCGACCTCGGCTTCAAGATCATCGCGACGTCGGGCACGCAGCGCCATCTCGCTGCGCACGGCATCGACGCGCAGAAGATCAACAAGGTTCTGGAAGGCCGACCGCATGTGGTCGACGCCATCAAGAATGGCGGCGTCCAGCTCGTCTTCAACACCACCGAGGGCGCTCAGGCGCTCGCCGACAGCAGGTCGCTCCGCCGGGCCGCCCTCTTGCACAAAGTGCCGTACTATACCACGCTGTCAGGCGCGGTGGCGGCGGCTCAGGGGATCAAAGCCTATCTTGGCGGAGACCTCGAGGTGCGCTCGCTGCAGTCCTATTTCGGCTGAAACCGGCCCTCGCCGAAACAGATGGAACGGCGGCTGGGCTTCCGGCGTTTATGGCGTCACGTGCGCGCCCCTCGGTTCGAGGGGCGTTGCGTTTGTAGTGTCGAGAGAGACTGAAATGGACAAGATCCCGATGACCGCCGCTGGTCACGCGGCGCTGGAAGCGGAGCTCAAGCACCGCGCGTCGAGCGAGCGCCCGCGCATCATCGCGGCCATCTCCGAGGCCCGCTCGCATGGCGACCTTTCCGAAAACGCCGAGTATCACGCGGCGAAGGAACAGCAGAGCCTGAACGAGGGCCGGATCGCCGAGCTCGAGAACATGATCGCGCGGGCGGAGGTGATCGACGTCTCCAAGCTGCAGGGCGACACCATCACGTTCGGCGCGACCGTCACGGTCGTGGACGAGGACACCGAAGAAGAGAAGGTCTACCAGATCGTCGGCGAGGCCGAGTCCGACGTGAAGCAGGGCCGCGTCTCGATCGGCTCGCCCATCGCGCGCGCGCTTGTCGGCAAGAAGGTCGGCGACACCGTCGAGGTCGCCACGCCGGGCGGCGGCAAGAGCTATGAGGTTCTGAGCGTCCGCTTCGCCTGAAGGCTCAGGCAGGCTCCGCGCTCGAAGCTAACAAAAACGCCCGGTCCGCGAAGCGGCCGGGCGTTTTTTTCGGTCTGCTGTAAGCTTCAGCGGGCGAAGAAGACGAGCCAGATGATCGCCATCGCGGCGGTCGCAGCCACCACGCCGACGATCACCACCAGCGGCATGCCTTTCGGCGCATCGGTGCCCTGTTTGGCTTCGACGTGGTTCACCTGCTGGCCGTGTTCGCCCTGAGTTTTGGTCTGCACGCTCATCCATGTCTCCTGATCGCCCGCGCGGGGCTATTTCCAGGAAACAACGTCGCAGCGGCCATTCCGATCCCTGCCAGGCGCGGACGCCGCTCCTGGATCAGGTGACGAAGTCGTCAACGACGGCTCAGAACTGCCAGCGCTGCGCCATCTCGACCAGGAAGTCGCGGAAGACGTGGATGCGGGCCACGTTCTTCAGCTCTTCCGGATAGACGAAATAGGCCTCGAGTGTCGGCATCTCGTCTCCGTCGAGCACGCGCTGCAACTGTGAACCCTCGTCGACGACATAGTCGGGAAGGACCGCCAGACCGACGCCGGTCTCCGCCGCGTGCTTGATCGCCGTCAGACTGTTGGCGACGAGGCTCGCCGCCCGCGGGTTGCCGGGGGCTCTGGCCGCCGTCTTGAGCCAGTTGATGCTCTGGAGGAACGGCGGCACCGGACCGCCGAACTCGATCAGCCGATGCTGCTGGAGATCATCGAGGCTCGCCGGCCGGCCGTGTCGCTTGAGGTAATCGGCCGAGGCATAGACATGGTAGTGCACCGTGAACAGCCGGCGCTGGATCAGGTCCGGCTGCGTCGGCGCGCGCAGGCGGATCGCGACGTCCGCCTCGCGCATCGCGAGGTCGAGCTCGTCGTCGCTCAGGATGAGCTGCACCTGGATATCCGGATAGGAGTCCATGAACGAGACCAGCCGCGGCGTCAGCCAGCCGGAGCCGAGCCCGACGGTCGTCGTCACCTTCAGCACGCCATGCGGGCGCTCGCGGCTGTCGGTGAGCATCGAGCGCGCCGATTCGAGCTTCGCGAACACCTCCTGGGTGGTCCGGAACAGCAGTTCGCCCTGCTCGGTCAGGATCAGGCCGCGCGCATGGCGGTGGAACAGCGGCGTCTTGAGCTCGTGCTCCAGCGCCGAGACCTGGCGGCTGACCGCCGACTGGCTGAGGCCGAGCGCCTCGCCGGCCTTGGTGAAGCTCCCCGCATCGGCGGCGGCATGGAAGATTCGCAGCTTGTCCCAGTCCATTCGGTCCCCCGCAGCCGACAGACGCGGCAGTTCTCGTCGCGCTCAGGCGGCGGTGCGCGCCGCTTCTTCGGCCGCAAGGAAGCGCTCAGCGTCGAGCGCGGCCATGCACCCCATGCCGGCGGCCGTCACCGCCTGGCGGTAAGTCTCGTCGGCCACGTCCCCCGCGGCGAACACGCCCGGCACATTGGTGAGCGACGTCCCGGGCCTCACGGCCAGATATCCGGACGGCTTCATGTCCAGCTGACCGCGGAACAGCTCGGTCGCCGGCGCATGCCCGATCGCGACGAACACGCCGTCGCAGCGGCGCACGCTCGGCGTGCCGGTGCGGGTATCCACAAGCTTCACGCCCTCGACCTTCAAGGGCTCGCCCGAGCCCAACACCTCGCCGACCGTCGCGTTCCAAACGACCTCGATCTTCGGGTTGGCGAACACGCGGTCCTGCAGGATGCGTTCGCCGCGGAACGACTCCCGGCGATGCACCAGGGTGATCTTGCTGGCGAAGTTCGTCAGGAACAGCGCTTCTTCGAGCGCGGTGTTGCCGCCGCCGACGACCACCACCTCCTTGCCCCGGAAGAAGAAGCCGTCGCAGGTGGCGCAGGCCGACACGCCGTAGCCCTTGAAGCGCTCCTCGCTCTCGAGTCCGAGCCACCGCGCCTGCGCGCCGGTCGCGACCACGAGCGCGTCGGCCGTGATGCGGCCGGACGATTCCGTCTCGATCACGAAGGGACGCCGGCCGAGATCGACCTTCGACACGTGGTCGAACAGCGTGCGCGCGCCCATGCGCTCGGCCTGGAGCTGCATCTGCTCCATCAGCCACGGCCCCTGGATCGGGTCGGCGAAGCCCGGATAGTTCTCGACGTCGGTGGTGATGGTGAGCTGGCCGCCCGGCTGCAGCCCGGAAATCACCAGCGGCTCCAGCATGGCGCGGGCCGCGTAAACCGCGGCCGTCCAGCCGGCCGGGCCGGAGCCCAGGATCGCGAGGCGCACATGGCTGATCGGCTGCGTGGTCATCGGGGAGTTGGTCCGTTGGTTTCGCGGGTCCGGGCCGGAGTCCGGCGGATGCGGTCGTTGCGCAGCGCGGCGCGCGTGGTCACAAGGGCGTGGATCGCATGCGCGACCTCGCGCGTCGAGTCGGGCGGCGCATAGGCGTAGCGCTCGACGGTCCCGGCGAACGGTCGCGTCAAGCCCTGCGCCGCAAGCGCCTCGAGATAGCGCCGCGCCGCCCATGGCGCGCCGCCGGGCGTGAACGTCATGACCGGCGCGCCGGTGGCGACCGCGTCGCTCAGGATCCGGGTGGACTGCGCCGTCACGACGAAGGCCTCCGATTGTCCAAGAATCGACATGTAGGGGTCAGGACGATCGCCTGACCATAGATAATGCGCCACCCCGGCAAGCGCCATAAGCAGCGCCTCGGACGCGCCGGCCGGCGGGCGGACGCTCAGCGCCGCCCCCTGCTCGCGCAGCCGCCGCAGCCCCGCGACGAGGCGGACGGCGTCTTCGCCGCCGATCGGCCCGTCGATCAGGACGCCGATCCGGGGTCCGTCGAGTTCGGGCGCGACCAGCGGAGGCGCGCCGCGCGCCGCGGCGAGCCTCAGGCCGTTGACCCGGCTCGGCCATGTCCGCGTCCTGAGCGCGCCTGCCGGACCCTCGCCTGCCGGCGCGACCGTCAGATCCGGCGAGAATGCGCCGGCCGATCTGCCCATGAACACGGCCACCACGGCGCCCGCGGAAGCTTTCTTGATCCGCGCCAGATAAGGCGCGGCGACCCTGCCGGAGGCGACCACGATGTCGGGCCAACTCGACCCGTCGCTCGGAAGAATGAGGCGCGAGCCCCGCTTCGGGTCGTCACGCGGGTCGATCGGCCCCCAGGGCGCGAGCCAGCGCCAGGGCGCCCGCGGCGCGACGCGCCGGCGCTCGATGCGCTCGGCGACGGCTTCGGCCACGCCGAGGCAGGCTTCTTCGCGATCCGGAGCTCCGTCCGTCAGCACCCATGCCCGCATGTCCTTGGTTGTCGGACGCGGAGCGACCGCGATCAAGGCCGCCGGTCGGAGGAGCCGGAGTTATCCGCCGGATGAAAGCGCCTCGATCAGTTCCAGGCTCGGATAGCCGTCCGCCGGCAGGCCGCGCTGGAGCTGCGCCTTGCGGGTCGCGCGCCGCGTGTCGAAGCCGAGCTTGCCGTCGACCTCCTCGGCCGGCAGCAGGCCATCGCGCGCAAGCAGCTGCTGCAGCGTGCGGATTTCGTCCCCGCTGAGCGCCCGCACCGGCGCGTTGCCCTCCCCGACCGCCGGGGCGCCGTCGAGCCGCGTCGCCAGATAGGCGGCCGTCAGCGCGTAGACGAAGGACTGGTTCCAGGTCCGGTAGACGTCGAAATTCTGATAGGCGAGGAAGGCCGGGCCGTTGCGGCCCATCGGCAGCAGCAGCGCGGCCGGCGCGTCGTCGCGGAACAGCGATCCGTTGCGCGCCCGGACGCCCCAGGCGCGCCATTCGGCGACGCTGTGCTTGGTGTCGATGTCGGCCTCCTGCCACGGCATGTCGGCCGGGACCACGACCTCCTGGATCCAGGGCTCGCCACGGCGCCAGCCGAGGTCGGCGACGTATTTGCCTGCGGAGGTGAGCGCGTCCGGCACGCTGCGCATCAGATCGCGGCGACCGTCGCCGTCGGCGTCGACGGCGGAGCGGACATAATCAGCCGGCATCATCTGGGTCTGGCCGAGTTCGCCCGCCCAGGCCCCGCGCATGTCGGCGGGCGCGAGATCGCCGCTGTCGACGATCTTCAGCACCGCGATCAGCTGAGGGCGGAAGAAATCCGGCCGGCGGCAGTCATGCGACAGCGTCGCAAGCGCGTTGCGGGTGTCGAACTTGCCGAGATTGGCGCCGAAGTCAGTCTCGAGCCCCCAGAAGGCGACGATCACCGCGCCCGGCACGCCATACTGGCGCTCGACGTCGGCAAGCAGGTCCGCCTTCTGCTTCATCATCTGCAGCCCCTTCGGGAGCCGCGGCGGCCCGGCCATCCGGCCGGCGAACTGCAGGAAGGTCTGCTGGAAAACCGACTGGGCGCGGTCCGCAGCGAGAACCTTGGGCTCGATCCGCACGTCCGCGAGCCCTTCGGCGATCGCCCTGTCGGAGACGCCGGCGGCACGGGCCTCTGCGCGCACGCCCTCGAGCCAGGAGTTGAAGTCGCCCCCGCAGGGGGCTTGCGCCGTCGCAAGCGTCGTGGACGCGGCGAGCAGAAATGCGACGGCGGAGCCGCGGGCGACAAGGGTCATGAGGTCCGTTCCGGAACGAGCGCGAGTGAGGCCAGAAAGCGGACCCTTGGATGAAGCGTCAAGCGGGCGAAGAGATGGCGAGGTTGACGCCTTCGTCATCTCCCCCGCTTCAGGCGCGACACGAGGCGCGCGAGCGTCTTCTCGGCGCGCCTCAGGCCAGGGCGGCCGCGGGCGTCCTCGTACGCCTTCTTGAGAGCCCCGGAAGCGAAAGCCTCGACCACGACGGCATGCACATAGGACTTGCGCACCACCGCCGGCGTGTTGGAGAGCCGCTCCGAAACCGCCCGCATCACGGCCGCCAGCTGGCGCTTGCGGGCCCGCTCGCTCGGCGCCGGCTCCACCTCGACGAGCTGCTCGGCCGCCGTCGCGCTGGCGCCGAGCTGGCGCAGGTCCTTGGCGGTGATCGGCAGCCCGGTGATCTCCCGCAGATAGGCGTTGACGTCGGTCGAGGTGATCCGCCTCACCTGGCCGGAATCGTCCTTGTACTGGAACAGCCGCCGCCCCGGCAGCGAGGCGACCCGCGAGAGCGCGCGCGCAAGCCGGCCGGAGCGCAGCTTGCAGCTGATGTCCTTGCCGCCCTTGCCGCGGAAGTTCAGCTGGACGCTCTCGCCTTCGACCCGCACGTGGCGCTTCAGCAGCGTGCTCGCGCCATGCGCCTGGTTGGACCGCACATAGGTCTCGCAGCCGACCCGGATGTGGGTCTCGTCGATCAGCGCGACGGCGGCCGCGAGCGCCTTGGCGCGGCTGAGCTTGGGGCTCGCCAGATCGCGCGCCACGGCGCTGCGCAGCTTCGGAAGCGCCTCGATCACGCGATCGAGCCGCTCCACCTTGCGGGTCTCGCGCACCGTGTCCCAGTCAGGATGGTAGCGGTACTGCGTCCGCCCCGCCTCGTCGCGGCCGATCGCCTGCAGGTGATGGCGCGGATCGGCGGCGACGCGGACTTCGCGGTAAGCGGGCGGAATCGCGAGCGAGCGGATGCGCGACAGCGTCTCCTCGTCCGTGATCCGATGACCCGTCCTGTCGACGTAGAAGAAGCCGCGCCCTGCGCGCTTGCGCTCGATCGACAGGTCGCGCGGCGCGGCGAGCTTCAGCCCGGCCGTCGCGGCGATCTCCTCAACGCTCATGCTTTCCGGTTCAAGTTCGGCCGTCGCGGCGTCCGCCATCCTGCACCTCATGGGGCCGCCCAACCTCGCGCCGGCCGCGATGCAGAACAGCGCGAGGCGGAGCCCGGTTCCCGCGCTTGCGGAAGGCCGCGGTTCTGCTTAGTGCGGCGCGTGTCCCGTCTTCTTCCCGACCGAGGTTCTGCGATGACAGCTTCCGCGCCGCTCGTCGAAGTCACGCGCGGCCTCTCAGTCGAGAGCCGCCACGCCGGCGCGGTCGCGATCGCGGACGTCACGGGCAAGCTCGTGTTCTCGCTCGGCGACCCGGAGCGACTGACGTTCCCGCGCTCCGGCGTAAAGGCCCTGCAGGGCCTTCCGCTGGTCGAGAGCGGCGCCGCGGCGCGGTTCGGGCTGACCGAGGCGGAGCTGGCGCTGGCCTGCGCCTCCCATGGCGGCGAGCCCGAACATGTCGCGACCGCCGCCGGGGCGCTGGCGCGGATCGGACTCACGGCGGACGCGCTCGAATGCGGCGCGCACTGGCCGTTGAACGATGCGGCGGCCCGCGCGCTGGCGGCGAGCGGCGCGGGTCCGACCACGCTCCACAACAACTGTTCGGGCAAGCACGCCGGCTTCCTGTGCCTCGCCTGCGCGATGGAGGTCGACCCCGCCGGCTATATCGAAGCCGACCACCCGGTGCAGCGGGAGGTCACCGCGGCGCTTGAAGGCATGACGGGCGTGCGCCTCGACGAGGCGCCGCGCGGCGTCGACGGCTGCGGCATCCCGACCTACGCCATGCCCCTAAGGGCGGTCGCCACCGCCTTCGCCCGCTTCGGCGTCGGCTACGGGCTTGGCGACAGCCGCGCGGCGGCCGCCCGCACATTGCGCGAGGCGGCATGGTCCGCCCCGTTCCAGATCGGCGGCTCGGGCCGCTTCGACACCGAGGCGATGCAGCTCGCGGCGGGCCGCGTCTTCGTCAAGATGGGCGCGGAGGGCGTCCATGTCGGGGCGATCCCGGAGCTCGGCCTCGGCGTCGCAATCAAGATCGACGACGGCGCCACGCGCGCGGCCGAGGCCGTGATGTCGGCCGTCCTCATCCGGCTGCTCGCGCCTGAGGGCGACTTCGCCGAATGGCTCGCGGGCCGCGCCCGGCGGCCGCTGAAAAACTGGGCGGGCGTCGAGGTCGGCGAGGTGCGGGCGACGGAGCTGCTCGCCGCCTAGCGGCGGGCGTGCATCTCCACCACCGCGCTGCCGCCCAGCGTCTGCGCCGGCCGATCCTCGACGTTGCGCAGCAGCAGCAGGCGCGACGCCTCCTGCAGGAAGGCGTCTGAGCCGAACTCCTTCTCGTAGTAGAAGAACGTCTTCGACAGCAGGTTGAACTCGCCGCCAAGGTAATATTTGACGAGTAGCTTCTGCCAATGCAGCCGGGCCAGCACACGGTTGCGGATCCGGCGGTTCGGCGCCTCGAGCGAGGCGTCGTAATCCGCCTGCGGCGTGCGCCAGTCGCCGTAGTTCTCGGTCAGATACTTGTCGGGGTCCGACGGGATCAGGAACTCGCGGCCCGCGAACTGCACCTTCGCAAACGGCGAACTGCCCTCGCTCCACCACACCGCATTGTCCCAGGCGTGCAGGTGGCTGCCATGCCACACCGTCGAACCCTGGCGGTGATGGAAGAACAGATCGATGTTGACGTTGTTCTTGTGCCTGATCTTGATGAGATCGACCGAGGGCACGAAGACTTCCGTGAACTTCGGACTGCCGGCGATCAACGACTTGATCTCGTCACGCTGGGCGTGGCCCATCACGCCGAGGTCGATGTCCTTGTCCATGCCGAGGAGCTTGCCCTCGCGAATGACGCCGAGCAGCGTGCCGCTGATCAGGAAGAACGGCGCGGCCGGCATCATGAGATCGAAGAGGTCGACCAGAGCCGTGTTGCCCGCCGCCGCCTTCATATAGGTGCGGGCCTTCGGCGCGCTGGTGAACTGGCCCTCGCCGATCCAGCGCAGGATCTCCATCATCATGTAGTAGGCGCGGTCGATCTCGTTCGCCGCGATCGCGATGTCGACCAGATGCGAGGCCTGGCTCGCCTTTGTGACGGCCGCGCGCCGGCTGCGGGTGAACGCCGCCACCGCGAGGTCGACCGTCGACGGGCCGCTCGGCAACCGCCGGTAGAGCTGCAGCGGCACGACGAAATTGTGCTCGATGATCAGCGACAGCAGGACGCTGCGCGCGCGCTCGTTCGCGCCGGTCTCGACCAGCGCGGTCGCGAGGATCACCTGAAGCGGGTAGGTCGCGAGCGATTTGTCCGACGCGTATTTGTCGAACAGCTCCAGAACCTCGGCGTAACGCGCCGTCGAGGAGTAGAGCTCAAGCAACTTTCGAAGGTAAAAAGCTCTCTTGTTGTTCTTTTCAATGTGGTCGCGCGCGAGCCGCTCGGCCTCCTCGGTGCGGCCATTCTCGATGAGCGCCGAGAACTTGTTCTCGTCGACAGCCGCCATTTTCAGCACGCGATTAACAATTGATCGCATGGGCACCTCGCTTGATCCGGCCCCACGGATAACGTGTCTGACGGCGCTTGCACAGTCGTGGGCCAACGTACGGGGGAGGCGACGACGTTGCGAGCGCGAGGGTTCACCGGATGGCCGCAGACGCGCGGCGACCAGCAGCGCGCCCCTGCCATCAAGCCGAGGCAAAACGTCGCGGCCTCGGCGCCTGTACGATCTTTGACGCGAAACTAGCCGAAGGGACGTGTTGACGCCGCCCCGTCAACGAGCAAGCCGCGTAAGCCTATTGGGAGGGGTCGAAATCGGCGCCGCGCTTCGCCGGCGGTTCCATGGTATGCGCGG
Organism: Hansschlegelia sp.; assembly: GCF_035538955.1. Lineage (NCBI taxonomy): Bacteria > Pseudomonadati > Pseudomonadota > Alphaproteobacteria > Hyphomicrobiales > Methylopilaceae > Hansschlegelia > Hansschlegelia sp. Next base: position 175,384 of record NZ_DATLJK010000010.1, on the reverse strand, counting down.
TGGCCCGGACGCTTCAAGCTGATGGCCCGAATTGGGCCTTTTCGGCCGCAGCGCGGAGATGGCTTTCCGCCCGCTGCACCGCAGCAGGCTTGTTTCGCAGCGCGAACTCGGCTTCGATTGGCGCGGCCGAGCCGCGGTGTCTTCGCGTTCTCGCGAGCGCCATTCGCAGACTAGAGGTTGGGGACGATGGATACGCTAATGCATGATGCTCAGGCCGACGCCACGAAGGCCTATTGGGACAAGTTTTACGCACAGACTTGGTATTCCGATTCGTCGACGTTCTGCCGCTATGTGGCGGAGTCCACCTACTTCCGTGACGCTGTGCTCGACCTCGGATGCGGCAACGGGCGCGACTCCTTCGGCTTCGCCAAGCGCGCCGGCAAGGTGGTGGCCATCGATCAGTCCGAGGTCGCCGTCGCGAACGGCAACAGGAAGGCCGCCGAGGCCAGCCTGCCGCACATCTCCTTCGCACAGTGCGAACTGCAGGACGGAGAGAAGCTCGGCCGGATCATCGCCGAACTGAAGCAGCAGGCGCCGCAGGGCGTGCTGTTCTACTGCCGCTTCGTGCTCCACGCGATCGACGAGCCGACGCAGGACGTCCTGATCTCGGCGGTTGCGGCCGGCATGGGTCCGAACGACGTGTTCGCCGCGGAATTCCGGACCGCGAAGGACGCCGACAAGGACCACGTCCACGGCGATCATTACCGCCGCTACCAGGACGCCCCCGCTCTCGCCCGCGAGCTTTCCAGCCGCTGGGGCCTGACGGTGCGCGTCTATCAGGAAGGAAACGGCTTCTCCCCCTACAAGGACGAGGATCCGGAACTCTGCCGGATGATCGTCCTCGCGCCGCAGTAGGCCGCGCGGAACAAATCGACCGGTCATCGCGGCGCGCGAGCCGCACCTATCAGTTCGCGCGGCGCGGCGCGGACTGCGAGAACCGCCGTCACGACGGGACCGCGCCGCCGCACAGAATGAGGCGTGGTCCTGCGTCGCAGGCTGTGGCGCTTTACAAGCAAGTAGCAAACACCGCACCATCTCAGCTATGCTTTGAACGAGCGAGTATAATCGATTGCTCACTAGGGGCGTCTGCAAGACCGCCCCGAAGGCTCACCTGTCGTGATCTCGGGCCTAATGCCGAGGCCTGCTGACAGGCTTTGGAGCGAGAGTAATAATAAGGGGGCGATAGATGAGTGAGATTGTCGCCGAAGTAGCCGCGCCACCGGCGCCGCCGCAACTCGACATCGAGCTGTTGAAGGCCGACGTCGCGCATCTGTGCGCCGGCGTAAAGAAAGTGAGCGGCGGGATCGAGATCTCCGCGCTCTGCCAGCCCGCTGCACGCAAGAGCATCGCCGCGATCCACGCCGTCAGCGACAATAGCTTCAACCTGCTGTTCTTCCAGAGCGCGCCGAAAGTCGAGGGGCTGGGGCTCTCCAGCTATTCGGTGCTGGTGCCGCGCGCGCTGCTGAGCCGGAAACTGTCCTTTCAGATCATCAATCAGAACGGCGACGTCTACCCCGCCTTTACGGCGAGCCGCCGCAAGCTGAAGCTTCCCGCCAACTGGCAGTTCTCGCCGTACTTCCTGAACCTCACGCACGACCCTTCGGCCGAAGGCAAGTCGGTCGCCCCGGCGCCGGCTGGCGCGTTCATCCGCGCTTTCGCTGTGGCGCAGGACAACTTGGAGGTGGACCTGACGGTCTTCCTGAGCGGAACCGGGGAGGACGCGCCGCAGCGCGCGACGCTTGCGATCAGCCGCGACGGCTCGGACATCTTCGAGACCGACTTCGATCTCCAGCCCGCGAAGAAGGTCTTTCGAGCGGCGGCCGCGATGCACAAGCAGTACACCAACGCCCTGCCCTTCCATGGCGAGCTGTCGGTTCCGATCATGACGGCTTTCGCCGAACGGGGGCTCTACGACCTCGAGGTGAAGGTCGGTTCCGACCGCGCCAGCATTCGGCCGTACAACCGGTACTACTTCCAGAAACCGGCGGTTCTCATGGCCGAAGGAGATCTCGGGACCCATGTCATTCGTCACTTCGCCGATCCGGCCACGGGCAATATACGGATGTGGCTGGAGTAGTCGTTCAGTGGGCCGGGACCCACTGCAGCAGGAGTCCGTCGCGAGTGTCCCGCGCCCAGGAGATTTCGCCGAGGCGGCCCCAAATTCCGGCCCGCTTCAATTCGGCGACCAGCGTCTCCAGAACGTCCGCCGCTTCGACCGGCTCGGTCATCGCCGCGAGAACCTCGCCCGTCTCATGCTCCGCCTCCACGGCGTAGCCCCACTGGCGCTCGAGCTGGATCGCGCTCTTCATGCTGTCTCTTTCCTGTGTCTCTCTCTTTTCCATGGCGCCACCATAGCGGCCGGAGATGACAGTTTTGCGTAGGTCGCTCGTCTGCCCGGAAGCTGCTCGGCGCGCGGCGCGGCGCGCCGGCTTCGCCTTGCGGGGCGCGAACGCTTGCGGGTACGATCCTCGTTTGTACAAGAGGCTAAGGCGCGCCGGGCGCGCTGGTTTCGACGTGCCCTCGCCCTTCGGCGGGTTGGCGGCTAGCGAATTGGACGGAGCGTGATGAGCACGGGGGTCGCGTTGGACATCGAAATCGCCCCCGATTCGCGGATCCTGCCGCCGCGCGACCGCCGCGCGACGACCGAGGCCATCGCCAAGGTATATGGCGAGTGCGCGAGGCTGGCGGAGGAGCAGCGCGACGAGGATGTGATCGCCGCAGCCGACACGCTGTCGCTGTTCGTGAGTTCGGCCCATGCGGCGAACACTCAGCTGCACGCCATCCGCATGTGGAAGGTGAACGCGCTCGCCAATCTGGGCCGCGGCCGCGAAGCCCTGGAGCTGCTGAACTGGATCGAACGCTTCAACGGCGTCTCGTTCAAGACGCGCGAGCGCAAGGCGAAGCTGCTCGCCTATGCGGGCGACGCCGTCGGCTGCATCCACGCCTGCACCGACGCCATTATGGCGCTGCCGCTCGACAAGAAGACCTCGCGCGAGTTCCGCCAGCTCTGTCTGCTGCGCGCCGACGCGATGATCGCGAACGGCCAGCATGACGACGCGCTGCGGCTGCTGACCGATGCGCTGCGAGGCCTGGTGCCGAACTATGACGAGATGCTCACGCTGCGGCGGGCGGTGAAGACGCCGGAGGCGCTCGAACAGATGTTTCTGTTCCTCGCGCCGCACTTCTCCTACGCCGGCCATCGCGCCCGCCACGCGCTGCTGCATTACTCCGTCGCCTGCCGCGACCTCGGCCTGCTCGACCGGGCGATCTTCGCCGCGCGCCAGCGCTTCCTGATCGGCCTGCAGATCGTCCGCTACGGCGAGCGCGAACAGCAGATCAAGGAGGACTGGACCCGCCAGGCGCTGACCTCGATGCTCGACCTGCGCGCCGACCTGGGCTCTCTCGGGCTTGAGTTCTTCCTGATCAGCGGAACGCTGCTCGGCTGCGTGCGCGAAGGCGGCATCCTCAGCTACGACAAGGACATCGACGTCGGCGTGCTGACCGAGCTGCCGGCGGAGACGATCCGCCAGACGCTCGCCTCGAGCGGACGCTTCAAGGTGCGCGCGCTGACCACCGACCGCCTCGTGCAGGTGGAGCATGCGAATGGCGTCGTGATCGACGTGTTCCTGCATTGGCGCGAGAACGGCGTGATCTACCATGAGGGTCAGAAAACCCGCTGGTGGAACTCCGACTTCGAGCTCAAGGATGTCGAATTCCTCGGCGGCTCCTTCAAAATCCCGTCAAACCCCGATCAATATCTGATCGAGAACTACGGCGACAGCTGGTCGATACCGCAACCGGAATTCGAGACGTTCGTCGACACGCCGAACATGATCATTCAGGACAATGATCACATGGTGTGGTATTTCTACACCCGCCTGCACGATTACTACTTCGCGGGCAAGCGCACGCAGCTGTTTAAAGTGTGGAACGCGCTGCAGGAGCTGATCGGCCAGGATGCGGCGGTCAGCAACGCGATGGAGCGCATCAAGCTCGACTCGGCCCCGGCGCCGATGCTGAGCCGGTAGAACCCGCCGCGACGGCGCCGTCGCGTCTCGCCTCTCCGAGGCGCGCCCCGCCCTGCCCCGCCGTCAGGTGTCGGCCAGCAGGCGCGGACGGGGCGAAGCGAACGGGTGGGCGTCTTCGCGCGCGTCGGCCAGCATGATGCGCTTGGCGTTCGACAGGAAGGCGTCAGCTCCGAACGCCGCCTCGTAGGAGGCCATGGCGCGCAGCAGCATCTCGAAATCAGCGCGGTGGTAATACTTGACGAAATTCTGCCGAGAGTAGAGCTGCGCCAGCCGCACGTCCCGCACGCGCCGGTTGGGGGCCTCCAGGGACGCGTTGTACTGCCGGACAGGCGAACGCCACTCCCCGTAATTCTCCGTCAGATACCTGTCCCAGTCGGAAGGCACGAGATAGTCGCGGCCGTTGTACGTGACCGTCTCGAACTTCTCGTCGTCGCGGCTCCACCACTTGCTGTTGTCCCAGACGTGGGCCGGGCCGCCATGCCAGACGGATTCGCCGTCGACATGATGCAGGAACACGTCGACCACCACGCCGTTGCGGTGCTTCACCTTGAAGCCGTCGATGTTCGAGGAAATGTCGGGCGCGAAGGCGAAGGATGAGCCGACGGCCTGCGCCAGACGCTCCACCACCGCCGGATCAAACACGCCGACGTCGATGTCCTTGTCGAATTCGAGCAGACTGTTCTGTCGCTTGATCCCGAGCAGCGTGCCGCTGATCAGGAAGAACTCCCCTGCGCCCTTCATGAGTTCGTGAAAATCGGCCAGCGCCTTGTCGAGGTCGCCGAGACGGTCCGGCTCCGAATAGGTCACGCGCTCGGGCTTGGCGCCATCGAGCCAGCGCAGCGCCTGGTTGGTGATCTCCACGCCACGCTCCACGTCTCCGACCGCGATGGCGACCTCGACGAGATGCGACGCCTGTATGGCCTTGCGGTAGCTCGTGCGTTCGCTGCGCTGGAAGGCGGCGCAGGCCTTGTCCAGCAGGCTCGCCTCCGGCGGCAGCAGACGCAGCAGACGCAACGGGTCGGGCGACTGGTTGCGCAGCACGAGGTCGAGAATGATCTTCTCGGCCTCCTGGGCCTTGCCCTCCATGATGAGAGCGCGTGCCAGCACTCCCTGCCCGTCCTGGGTCTTGAAGATCTTGTGGTTCGATTCGCGCAGCGCCTTCACATAGCCGACGTCGCCGACGTCGAGCTTCATCTCGGCGAGCCGGCAGGCGAACCAGTCGCCCCCGGCCGAGCGGCTGCCCCGCTCGGCGACCCGCAGGCTCTCGGCCTGCGCTGCGGCCCGCATGGCCGTCTTGAGGCGCTGCTTGCGCCTCGACGTCCCGTTGCCCTGCGAAACGATTTTGCTCAGCAGCGCGGCGTAGGACATCGAGCAGGTGTCTCCGGAGCGCCGGCGGCGCAGTGCGGCGCGACTCTGCCCCGAAACAGGCCGCCGTTCCAGTGGCGCGGGCTTCTGCGACCGCCCGCCGCGCCGCGGCGCCTCTAGATGGCGGCGGCGAGCGGCTGCGGCTGGCTGCGAGACCGCCGGTTCTCGATCGCCTCCGCCAGATAGGCGGCGTCGGCCCCGACGCCGACAAAGCGGCCGGAGCCCCAGGTGTGCAGCCAGGGAAGCCCGACGACATAGAGCCCGTCGACCGAGGTGACGCCGCGCCGGTGCGCCGGATAGCCGGAGGCGTCGAGGAACGGCAGATCAACGAACGACCAGTCGGCCGCAAATCCCGTCGCCCAGACGACGCTGGCGATTCCGGCCGCCGCGAGGTCGAGCGCCCCGGCCCCCTCCGCCTCGGCGGGGCGCCAGACGGGCGTATAGCGGCCGCCCTCGGGCGCCGAGACGCCGGTCTCGGCGATGTGCCGGTCGATCAGGTCGCAGATGCCGTTATAGACGACGTCCGCCCCGTCGAGGTTGCGCGCCAGGTCGGCGCCGAACGCCATGCGTCCGCCCTCGCCGCTCACCAGCCGGCCGTGCAGCCGCATGCCCTCCAGCGCGAAGCGCCGAAGATCAATGTCACGGCCGCCGCCGCGGCCGGTCAGATAGTGGTTGGCCTGGCGGCGGACGCCCTCCTTCTTCGGATGGCGTTCCACCGGCAGGTCGTACTGCCCGAGTTCGTCGAGCCATTCGACGGCGTCGCGGCCGCGATAGACACGCGGGCAGCGCGGCGCGGAGCCGACCGCGAGATGCACCTCTCGGCCCGCCAGATGCAGGTCTTCGGCGATCTGGCAGCCAGACTGTCCGGAGCCGACCACCAGCACCGCTCCGGGCGGCGGCTGGTCGGGGTTGCGGTATTCGGAGGAGTGGATCTGGACGAGCGACGGATCGAGCGTCAGGGCGAGCGCCGGGACCTTGGGCTTGTGATAGCCGCTGACGGCCAGCACCACGGCGTCCGCCGTCACGGCGCCCTCGCTGGTCCTGACCCGGAAGCCGCGGCGCGCGTCGGGCGCGATGCGCTCGACGGCCACGCCTTCGCGCACCGGCGCGCCGGCATGGCGGGCGAAGGCCTCCACATAGGCGACGATCTCGTCCCTGCCCATGAAGCCCTTCGGATCATCCCCCTGATAGGGGAAGTCCGGCAGCCGACACTGCCAGTTGGGCGTCACCAGGCAGAAGGCGTCCCAGCGCTGGGTGCGCCAGGAATGCGCGATCCGGTGCTTTTCGAACACCACATGGTCGACGCCGCGCTTCGAGAGATGCGCGCTGACCGAAAGGCCCGCCTGCCCGCCCCCGACGATGACGACCGAGTAGTGCTCGCCTGCTGCATAGGAGGTCATGGCCTCACTCCTCGAAGGACTGGACGAAGACATGCGCGTCCGGCTCGGTCTGGAAGGCGGCCGCGGCGGTCTCGATGCGCGCCAGCTGTCCAAGCGCGCGCGAGCACGGAAAGCCGTAGCGGGCGGCGACGCGGTCGCTCGCGATGGTCAGCGCCTCGCGGGCCGACGCCACGAACGCCTCGACCGGGTAGGCCTCGCCGACGCGGAAGAAGTCGTTGATGACGAGCGAGGGCGAGTAGCAGGTCTCGCGCGCACCATCGGGCCAGCGGATCACGAAGCGCATCTCAGGCATGGGCGAGCTCCGCGAGGCCGCGATAGGCCGGCAGGTGGGCGGAGGCCACGGCCTCCCAGCCGCAGCCCGCCGCGAGGCGCGGCCCCCGGGCGGCGAAGCGCGATCGCAGCGGCTCCGCCAACGCCGCCATCAGCGCATTCGCGATCGAAGCCTCGTTCAACGGGTCGCACCAGGCGACATCGGCGTCGCCGAGATATTCCGTGAAGGGCGCGATCCGCGACGCCACGACCGGCAGCCCGCAGGCGAGCGCTTCGAGCGCGACCAGCCCAAATCCCTCGACCAGCGAGGGGAAAGCCAGCACGTCCGCGACACGGTAAAGCGCCGGCATATCCTCGTCCGGCACGAAGCCCGCGAGCGAGACTGCCTCAGGCGGCAGGCCGGCCTCGGCGCGCTCCTGCGCAAAGGCGCGGCGGTAGTCCGAATGGTCGAGCAGCGAGACCCCGCCGGCGATCACCAGCTGTGCGCCCGGCGCCATCAGCGCCAGCTGGCGGAAGGCCGCCAGGATTCGGCGGCTGTTCTTGCGGCTCTCGACGCCCCCGACCGACAGCACGATCGGCCCTGCGCCAAGCCCGAGCCTCGCCCGCAGCGCCGCTTCGCGGCCATCCGCGATCGGGGTGAAGCGCTCGGCGTCGACGCCGTTGCCGACCACGATCGGCTTCAGGCCGTGCTCGTCGGAGAGCCGCGCCCGCCAGGTCTCGCTCACCGTAAAATGGACGTCCGCCGACACGATCGCTTGGCGCTGCAGCGCCTCGAGCGCAGGGCTGGCGAAGGCGTCGACATGGTGCACCGTGCGGGCGAAGCGGTCGATCGCGCCCTGCTCCTTAAGGGTCGCCAGCGCATTGCCCGAGATGCTGTCCTGAGCGTGGAAGAGGTCGAAGCCCCGGTGCGAAGGAGCGTCGAACCAGGCGAGGTAATCGGCGATGCGCGCCTCGGCCATTTCGAGCACGCCGCCGGAGAAGCTTCGCGCGGGAATGACGACCGTCTCGCACAGGGTTTTGCGGAAGAACCCGGCGCCGGCGGGCGCAAACACCGTCGGCGCGTGGCCGAGCCGCGCCAGCGCGTCGCCGAGCTCCAGCGCATGGACCACGCCGCCGCGCGGATTGGTGGAGTGGCACAGGATCGCGATCCGGAGAGGGGCCCTCATGCCGTCACCCGCCGCCGCGCGCAGCCGATCAGAGGTTTCTGGGCGAGGTCCCACACTGTGGCGCGCGCCCCGCCTGACGCGACGGAGACCAGCCCGCCCTCGCTGATCTGGCCGCAATCGGCGGCCGCGATTCCCCGGGCGTGAAACCTGGCCAGCGTCGCGCCCACGTCGGCGGGCTGCACCGCAATCAGATAGCCGAAGCTCGGAAAGCTCAGCAGCCACCGCTCGAGGTTCACCCCCTCGGGCTTCGGCAGCGCGTCGAGATCGATCTCGATCCCGACTGCCGAGCACTCCGCGAGCATCGCGGCGGTGCCGATCACGCCGGCCTGGCTGATGTCCTTGGCGGCGCACGAGAGTCCCGCCTCGGCGATTTCGGGCAGCAGTTCGAGATCGCCGCGCAGCCGCGCCGCCGGCGCCGCGGTCGCGGCCTCCCAGTTCGAAAACGGTTCGCGGTAGCGCCCGCGCAGGTCGATCGCCACGATGAGCCGGTCCCCCGCCGCCGCGTCGAAACTGGTGAGCAGGCGCCGGGCGCGGCCGAGGATCGCCACCGAAAGCCGGCGCGCGTCCGAGGAGAGGTTTGCGTGGCCGCCCACCACCGGCACGCCGAAGCGTTCCGAAGCCGCCCGCAGCCCGTCCAGCACCGGCGCGGCCGAGGCGTCGCCGTCGGCCCACAGCGCGTCCACCACCGCGATCGGCCGGCCGCCCATGGCGGCGACGTCCGAGACGTTGACCATCACGCCGCACCAGCCGGCGAACCAGGGGTCCTGGTCGACGAACGTGTCCAAAAAGCCCTCTTGGGCGAGCAGCAGGAAGCCGTCGCCGTCGGGGATCGCGGCGCAGTCGTCGCCGACCGGGATGGCGGAGGCGCCGTCGAGCCCGAGCCGCGCCGCCGTCGCGGCGATGTCGGCCTTGGCCGCGAAGGCTCGGCTGCCGCGCAACCGCTCCGCGATCCGCTCGAGCGCGCCCTGGGCGATCATCAGGCCGCCCGCCGGGTCAGCGCCAGGAAGCCGATCTGCGGCGTCTCGAACGGCGGATAGAAGGCGAGGTCTGCCTCCATCTTGAGATGCGGGTGGCCGCGCAGCTCGATCTCCTCCAGAACACGCCAGCGCAGGCGGCGGAACAGCGGGCCGTTCTGCGCCTGCACATGGGCGAGGAAGCGCGTGCAGCCGCGGGCGTGCGCGGACGACACCGCGAGCCGTATCAGCGAGGCGCCGAGCGCGCCGACCCGCCGGTGCGACTGCGCCACGGCGAGCCGAGAGCCCCACCAGACCCCCGGCGCCTCCTCGTGGATGCGCACCGTGCCGACCACTGCGTCGGTCGCGACCACAAAGGACAACAGCGCCACGATCGGCGTCGCGAAATCGTCGATGGCGTCGCGGTCGGACGCGTCGAACAGCCCCTGCTCGGCGCAGAGCACGTCGCGCCGCAGCGCCATCGCGCCGGAGACCTCCCACGGGTCGGTCGCCCATTTGATCTGGTAGCCGCCGGGGACGAAGGGGCGAACGGGCTCGAAGATCATGACGCCAGCGCCCTCTCATAGGCGGAGAGCGCCGAGCAGGCGCCGCATTTAGCGCAGCCGGCCTTGACGTCCGTGGCCTTCAGGCCGCCCGCCACCAGCATCCGGGCGAGCGGCCGCAGGATCGCGTCCATGAAGTCGGCCGAGGGCGTCGGGTGACGCTCGAGCGGCGTGCCGGAGATCGGGACGAACGGCACCACGAAGGGATAGACGCCGAGCCCGATCAGCCGCTCGCAGGTCGCCAGGATCGCCTCCGCGGGGTCGCCGAGGCCCGCGAGGATGTAGGTCGAGACCTGCCCGCGCCCGAACACCGGCACCGCCGCCGCGAACGCCTCGTAATAGCGCGCGAGCGAGACCTGCGCCTTGCCGGGCATGATGCGGGCGCGCACCTCGGGCGTCACCGCCTCGAGATGCATGCCGAGCGCGTCGACGCCGGCTTCCCTAAGACGCCCGAACCAGGCGTCGTCGTTCGGCGGTTCGCACTGCGCCTGGATCGGCAGGTCGACCGCCGCCCTCACCGCCGCGGCGCTCTCGGCCAGAATGGCCGCGCCGCGGTCCTTGCCGGGCGGCGTGCCGGTGGTCATCACCATGTGCCGGACGCCGTCGAGCCGCACCGCGGCCTCCGCCACCTCGGCGAGCTGCGCCGGGGTCTTGCGCTCGACGGTGCGGCCGGCGGCGAGCGACTCGCCGATCGCGCAGAACTGGCAGGTCTTGGCGCGGCTCTGGTAGCGCACGCAGCTCTGCAGCACGGTCGTCGCCAGCACGTCGCGGCCGTGCAGGGTCGCGATCTTCCAGTATTCGACGCCGTCGGCGGTTCTGAGCTCGTAAAAGCGCGGCCGGAGCGGGAACGACACGTCGGCGATCACCTTGCCGTCGCGCGTCAGCCGGGAGCGCCCGAAGGCGTCCGGCTTCTCGACCAGATAGGGGCTGTCGAAGGCCGGCGCTGTGTGGACCGGCGCCATCACGGTCATGCCGTCGATGGTGATCGCCTTGTGGTCCGAAGGACCGGCGCCGCCGCGGCGGCTGTCCGCCCCGGCGCTAGGGTCGACCAGCCGCACTCCGGAGGACTGCAACGCGTTGATCAGCTCCTCCGTCCTCACGGAGATCGGAGCTTTCGGGGGCATCGGCTTCATCGTGCGTCCTCCCGGATGCGGATGAGGAATACGGGCGGCGGACCGGCGCCTGCGGCCGGTCGTCGAGCGTCACGCTGAGCAGTTCTGGGCGCGCGTAATGGCCGACCGAGTCCATCATCCGCTTGCGCTTGGTGACGAGCGCGAGGTCCAGATCGGCGATCAGGATCCCCTCGCCGGCGGTCAGCGGCGGCGCCAGATGGGCCCCTTCGGGCGACACGATCGCCGTCATGCAGCCGCCGGTGAGCGCCTTGCGCAGCCCCTCGTCGGGCGCGATCGCGGCGCGCTGTTCGTCGGTCAGCCAGCCGGTGGCGTTGACCACGAAACAGGCGCTCTCGAGCGCGTGGTGACGGATCGTCACCTCCATCTGGTCGGCGAAGATCGGCCCGACCATCGAGCCCGGAAACTGCGCGGCGTGGATCTCCTCGTGCTGCGCCATCAGGGCGTAGCGGGCGAGCGGGTTGTAGTGCTCCCAGCAGGCGAGCGCGCCGACCCGGCCGACCCTCGTGTCCACGACCTTGAGGCCGGAGCCGTCGCCCTGCCCCCAGATCATCCGCTCGTGATAGGTCGGCGTGATCTTGCGGCGCTTGAGCTTCAGGGCGCCGTCGGCGTCAAAGATCAACTGGGTGTTGTAGAGCGAGCCGTGGTCGCGCTCGTTGACGCCGAGCACGATCACGGCGCCGTGCCGGCGCGCCGCGGCCGAGACCGCGTCCGTGACGGGGCCCGGCACGACCGGCGCCTCGTCATAGAGGCGCAGGTGCTCGGCCCCGATCGCGACTGGCGGGCGCACGAAGGAGAAATACGGGTACCAGGGCACGAAGGTCTCGGGGAAGACGACGAACTCCGCCCCCTTGCCGGCCGCCTCGGCGAGCGCCGCTAGCACGCGGTCGAGCGTGCCGCCGGGCTGTTCGAGGTCGGGCGCGATCTGGACCGCCGCCGCCCGCACGATGCGCTTCTCAGCCATGCCCGCCTCCCCGGCGCGCCGGACGCTCAGAGCGTCCAGGTGTCGAGGATGAAGGCGTTGTCGCGCCGGTGCAGAAGCACGAGGTCGAGCACGTCGAGCGGGCTGATCGGCGTGATGCCCTCGATCAGCGACGGCTCGCCATGGCCGTAGAGCGCCTGCAGCGCGAACCGGCAGGCGTAGACCTTGCCGCCTTCGCTCATGAACTTGGTGATCTGGTTGTTGAAGTTCTGGTGGCCCGGGAAGGCCTCGTCGCCGAGCGTCGGGAAGCCGCGCTGCACGCCGAGCGTCACGCCCGGGCCGTAGAGCAGCACGGAGGTCTCGAAGCCCTTGCGCAGCAGGCGGGTGGCCTGCAGCAGGTTGACGAGGCCGATCGAGCCCTCGAACGCGACGGTGTGGAAGGTGACGAGCGCCTTCTCGCCCGGCAGCGCCTTCACGTCCTCGAACTTCTTGTCCTCGTAGTCGACGAAGAAATCGCCCTTCTTATGGGCGGGCTTGGTCACGGCTGGCATGAGCGCCTCTCCTCCACGCGGCGGGATCGCCGGCTACGGGCAGAGATCAGCAAGCGACGTGCCAGAAGCCGGCGCCCGGTGAGGCGCAGAGACCTCAGTCAAAATACAGTCATTGATGCATTCAATTTCCCGAGAAAATCGCCTTCCGAGCAGGCGCCCCTCGCTCAAACGCAAGGCATCCGCAGCTTTTCTGAGCGGGAGCGAAATCGTGGCCGCGCCGGAGTGACAAACGCGTCTGCAACAATATACATTCAATTATTCGCCGCCGGGGGAGCCGCCTATGAACGACTGGACTCCCGACCTCGCCGTCGGCGGAAAGCCCCATTATCTCGCCATCGCGGACGCGCTCGCGCGCGACATCGACGCGGGCCGGCTCTCGCTCGGAGATCGGCTTCCGCCGCAGCGCAAGCTCGCCCGCAGGCTTGCGATCGATTTCACCACCGTCGCGCGCGGCTATGTCGAGGCGCGCAAGCGCGGCCTCGTCGAGTCGCGCGTCGGCCAGGGGACCTTCGTGAGCGGCCGTCCGTCCGGGGCGCCGGCGCCGCGCTCCTCGCGGCCCGAACTCGTCGACCTGTCGATGAACCTGCCGCCGGAGATCGACGATCCGGCGCTCGTCGGGCGCATGCAGGAAGGGCTCGCGGAGGTCGGACGCGACCTTATCTCGCTGCTGCGCTACCACCCGTTCGGCGGCGCGCCCGCCGATAAGGACGCCGCGACCGCCTGGCTCGGCCGGCGCGCGCTGGTGCCGACGCAGGACCGCATCTTCGTCACGCCGGGCGCCCACGCCGCGCTGCTCGGCATCTTCGGCGTGCTGGCCCGCCGGTCGGACGTGGTGCTGTGCGAGGCGATCACCTATCCGGGGGCCCGCGCCATCGCCGCGCAGCTCGGTCTCAGGCTCGTCGGCCTGCCGATGGACCAGCACGGGGTGACGCCTCAGGCGCTGACGGAGGCGTGCGAGCGGCTCGCCCCGAAGGCGCTCTACCTGAACCCGACGCTGCAGAACCCGACGACGCTGACGATCCCGGAGGAACGGCGCGCCGAACTCGCCGCGATCGCTCGCAGTTTTTCGCTGCCGATCGTCGAGGACGACGCCTATGGCTTTGTGCCGACGGCCAAGATCTCGCCTTTCGCGGCGCTTGCGCCGGAGCTGACCTGGCACATAGCGGGCCTCGCCAAATGCATCGGCGCCGGGCTCAGGGCCGCCTATGTGGTGCTGCCGAGCGCCCGCGCCGGCTTTCCGTTCGCGGCCGCCCTCAAGGCCGCCAACGTCATGGCCTCGCCGCTCACCGTGGCGCTCGCCACGCGCTGGATCGAGGACGGCACCGCCGACACGATCCTGCGCTTCATCCGGCGCGAGACCATGGCCCGCCAGGCGCTGGCGAGCGAAATCTTGCCCGCGGGCGCGTTCCGCGCCGATCCGCTGAGCTTCAATCTCTGGGTCACGCTGCCGAAACCCTGGACCCGCGCGGCCTTCGTCGACCAGATGCGGCCGACCGGCCTCGGCGTCGTGGCGAGCGACGCCTTCACGGCCGGCGGCGCGCCCGAGGAGGCCGTGCGGGTCTGTCTCGGCGGCCCCGCGAGCCGCGACAAGATCCGCCACGGCCTCGAATTCATGGAGCACGCGCTCGGCGAGGCGCCGGCCGCGGTCGCAAGCTTCCTCTAGCCCGCGGCCGCCACCGTCACGCTCCAGGGCGCGCCGGCGTCCGGCTTGGCTAAGCCCAGCACCGGCACCGGGCCTTCGCGCGTCAGGTCGAGATCGTAGGTCACCCGCGCGCCATAGCGGCCGGGCGCCTGCGGGTCGTGGCGCACCTTGTCGAAGGCGATCACGCGGGTGCCGAGGTTGAAGGCCTCCTTGAGGTCGTGCGTCACCATGATGACCGTCATGCCGAGGCGCGCCCACAGCGGCTTGATCAGCGCGTGCATCTGCGCCCGCGTGCCCGGGTCGAGCGCGCCGAACGGCTCGTCGAGCAGCAGCACCTTCGGGTCCTTGGCGAGGGCCTGCGCGATCGCGAGCCGCTGCTGCATGCCGCCCGAGAGCGCGGCGGGATGCTTGTCGCGATGCGCGGAGAGGCCGACCTGCTCGATCAGCGCCTCCGCCTTGTCGCGAGCTTCGCGCCGCGCGGCCCCGAACAGGCGGCCGAGCGCGCGGGATTTTCCGAGCTCATAGGCGAGCAGCACGTTCCCCAGGACGGTGAGGTGCGGGAACACCGAGTAGCGCTGGAACACGACGCCGCGGTCGGGCCCCGGCTCGTCCGGAAGCGCCTTGCCGTCGATCAGCATCCGCCCCCGCGACGGCCTGTCCTGCCCCAGAACCATGCGCAGGAACGTGCTCTTGCCGCAGCCGGACGGGCCGACGATCGCCAGGAAGGCCCCCGAGGCGACCTCGAGATTGAGGTTTTCGAGCACGATCTGGTCGCCGAACTCGACCCAGACGTTCTCAACCGTCAGCGCGCTCATCGCCGCTCCCCCTCATAGGCCCAGGAGAAGGCGGAGCGCGCCAGCCGCGCCAGCGCCAGGTCCATCACGAAGGCGATCAGCGTGATCCAGGCGACGTAAGGCAGAATGACGTCCATCGCGAGGTAGCGGCGCACCAGGAAGATCCGGTAGCCGAGGCCGGAATCGGAGGCGATCGCCTCGGCGGCGATCAGGAACAGGAAGGCCGGGCCAAGCTGCAGCCGCACGGTCTCGATCAGCCGCGGCGTGACCTGCGGCAGCACGACCCGGAGCACGGCGGTCCAGGTCGAGGCGCCGAGGGTCTGCGCCTTGACGAGCTGCTCGGTCGGGATCGCCTGCACGGCGAGCGCGATGTCGCGCACGATCGGCGGCGCCACGCCCACGATGATGAGCACCACCTTCGACAGCTCGCCGAGCCCGAACACGATGAACAGGATCGGCAGCACCGCCATCGGCGGGATCATGGATATGACGCCGATCAGCGGCCCGCCGGCGGCGGTCGCGACCGGCAGCGCGCCGATCGCGACGCCGAGCGTGAGCCCGATCAGCGTCGCGCAGCCAAGCCCGATCGCGAGCCGGCGAAGGCTCGAGACCGTGTCGGCGACCAGCGTGATCTCGCCCGTGCGGCGGTCCTGTTCGGTTGCGAGCCGTCCCATCGTGTCGGTCATCTCGGAGACCGGCGGGAGCAGCTTGTCGTTCGGGTTCGCGGCGCGCCGCTCGGCCGAGCCCAGCACATAGACCGCAGCAAGCAGCAGGAAGGGCAGCATGGCGAGCAGAAGCCTCGCCCCGGCGCCCGGCCGGACGTTCATCGCGCGACGCATACACACCTCATCTGACGGCGACGGTCATGGGCGCGGCCGCGGCTCGGGGCGCGACCGCTCGCGTCCCGGCCCGCGGCCGGGACACAGTGGCGGGCGACGCTCAGAGCTTCCCGTCCGCAGCCATCTTCATGTAGGTCGCGTCGAAGCGCAGCTTGACGTTGCCGGCGTCCCCAAGAGTTTTGCCGCCCGGAAAGCCGATGCCGACCGCGTCCTTGGTCTTGGCGCCTTCGCCGAGCAGGCCGTGGTCGAACGAGAAGGTGCGGACCAGCTCCATGGTCTTCACCACGTCCTGGCTCTCAACCAGCGCGACGGCGTCGGCGGGATTGGAGAACAGCCTGGTGCCGCCGAGCTGCGCCTCGAAGCCGGCGAGGTCCGTGCCGGAGGCCTTGGCCATCGCGGTCTTGGCTTCGCGGGCCTTCTCGCCGTCGCCTTCCATCAGCGCGAGCGTCTCGTACCAGATGCCGACCAGCGCCTTGCCGAAGTCGGGATTGTCCTTCAGCGTCTCGGTGTTCACGCCGAGGCAGTCGATGATCTCGCCGGGAATCTTGGAGCTGTCGAACAGCTCGGTCGTGCCCGGTTCGGCCTTCACCTCGGCCAGCATCGGGTTCCAGGTGACGACATGCGTCACGTCGGGCGACTTGTAGGCGCTGGCGATGTCGGCGTCGGAGGTGTTGACGACCTTCACGTCCTTTTCGCTCAGGCCCGACATGTCGAGCGCGCGCGCCAGCAGGTAGTGCGAGACCGAGAGCTCGACGAGATTGATGCTCTCGCCCTTCAGGTCCGGGATCGCTTTCGCGGTCTTGGAGACGATGCCGTCATTGCCGTTCGAGAAGTCGCCGACGATCAGCAGGGTGGTGTCGACGCCGCCGGCGGCCGGAATTGTCAGGCCGTCCATATTGGTCAGCCCGACGCCGTCGAACTTGCCGGCGGTGAACTGGTTGATCGACTCGACGTAGTCGTTGAGCTGCGTGAGCTTGATGTCGATGCCGTATTTGTCCGCCCATTTCTTCACGATGCCGTTCTCGGCGGCGTACTGCCACGGCATCCAGCCGACATAGATCGTCCAGGCGACGTTGAAGCTCTTCTTCGGCGCGGCCTCGGCGGGCGCGGCGAAGGCCATGAGTGAGAGGGCGAGCGCGGCGGTCAGTTTGCGCAGCATGGATGCTCCTCGGTCGTGCGGCCTGTCGCGGCCATGTCGTTTCCAGGGGAGTTCGCCGCAAGCATGGAGGTCGGTTCGCGGCGGCGAACCCGTGCAGTGACCTCCCGGGCTTTTGCCCCGCCGTGTCTTCCCGCTCTGAGGCCGCGGAAAGTGCGTCTCTCGGACCAGCGCCGCCACCAGGACGGCCGGAACCCTAGACGCTCTGCACGACAAGGCTTGAGCAAGCGCCATGCCAGCCGCAAAGCTTGTGCGCCGCAACGCGCCGCGTGCGGTTCGCGCCGCGCCGGGCGCCCAACGATTGAGCAAAAGCCTAGTTATTGCGGCCTGGGGCGCCGTCAGGCGTCGGCGAGCTGCGCCAGCCAGCGGCGCGCCGCCTCCGGATCGCGCAGGCCGTGGGCGGCCGCGGTCGGGCGATCCGCGGCGCCGACGAGGATCGCGCCCCCGCCCATGGCGACGGCGGCCTCGAAGGCGAACTCGTCGGTCAGGTCGTCGCCGATCACCAGCGGGATTCTGCCCGCGAAGGGCGGCTCCGCCATCAGGGCTCGCACCGCGCCGCCCTTGTCGCAGCCATGCGGGCGGATCTCGACCACCATCTTGCCGGGCTGGAGCTCATGGTCGGGCGCGAACTGGGCGACGAGCTCGGAGACGCGCGTCCGCACCTCGTTCTCACGCTCCGGGACCGCCCGGTAATGCAGCGCGACGCTCGGCCCCTTGTCCTCCAGCAGCAGGCCGGGGCGGACGTCCACGAAAGCGGCGAGCGCAGCCCTCAGCCGCTCCGACGGCCGCTCCCCCGCCGCCGCGATGCGGCCGCCGCCGCGCC
The DNA here is from genome assembly GCF_035538955.1 of Hansschlegelia sp. NCBI lineage: Bacteria > Pseudomonadati > Pseudomonadota > Alphaproteobacteria > Hyphomicrobiales > Methylopilaceae > Hansschlegelia > Hansschlegelia sp. The sequence continues at coordinate 157,782 of NZ_DATLJK010000010.1, read as the reverse complement.
GGCGCAGCTCGGCCCCGTGAAGCGCAGCGGTCGGCAGCCGCAACGGCGCCAGGATGCCGTCGGAATCCGCGAGCGCGCGGCCGGTGATGACCGCAAGCGCGCCGCCCAGCCGGTCCGCCAGACGCCCGATCGCCGCGACCGTCTCGGGCGCGATCCGCACCGCCTCCGGCGTCGCCGCGAGATCGAGCACGGTGCCGTCGAGGTCGAGGAACAGCGCGAGCCGGTCCGGAAAACCGTCCGGGCGCGCCGGCGGAGGCGTCAGTTGCGTGGCGCCAGCGGCGCGCGCGTCGACGAGGCCATCCGGCATGGCTGCTCCCGGACCAGAACTTACGCGGGAAATCTGCGTGGGCGGCTAGATAGCAGGCTGAGGCCCGGCCGCAACCCGGCGCAGGCGGCGTCAGCCCGGCAGGGTCGCGAGATGGTTGTCCCAGCGGAGCGCGCTGATGCGGCGGCCGACGATCACCGCGCCGTCCTCGTCGGCCGCGATGCGGATGACCTCGCCGAGCCCGTTGCTGGCGACGAAGCGGCCGGGCTCCAGCTCCGCGGCGAGCCCGCAGCAGTCCGGGATCGCCACCACGCCGACAGCGTCATCGACGGCGAGATCGTAGACCACCACCACGCCGCCCTTGGGGCCGGACGCCGCGAGGAAGCGCCCGGATCGGTCGATCACGAGCGAGCCCACGGAGCCGCCGATGCGCGCATTGATGGCGTAGCCGGCGTCGAGCCATCTGAGCCGCGCGCCGTCGAGCCGGGCCACGAGCGGCCGGTCATGCGCGCCCGCGGCGGTGTCCTGCGCCGCCACCAGCACGCCGCCCTCCGGCGTCACCGCAAGATGACGCAGCGACAGCGAGGCGAAGTCGGGGCCGACCTCAGCGACCGTCTCGACCGCTCCGCTTCCCGGCCGGATGAGGGCGAGGTTGGAGCGGGCGCGCGTGGTCCCGAGCGCGGCGATGCCCGGCTCGCTCTTCGGCTCCCGGGCGCCGTTCGCGACCGCGATCAGGCCGCCGGCGGAGATGACCTCATGCGGCCCGACGCCCGCCGAGCGGAATTCGCCCGCGACCGCGTAACCGCCGCCGACGTCGCGGACCACCACGAAGCCCTCGCCCGTGACAGCGTCGATCTCAGCGGACAGGAAGCTCCGCCCGTCATCCGCATAGGCGCCATGGCCCGAAAACCGGCGGCCGGAACTCGCCCGGAAGCTCGCGCGCACGCTCCGGCCCTCGCCGTCGAGCACGAAGGAGACGTCGCCGGGCCGCCTGCCGACCGCGACCGCCTCCCGACCGTCCGGCCGCGGCGACAGCGCGTGCAGCCGCACCGGGACGGGCGCGCCCGCCGTCTCGGCGAGAGACGCGTCGAGCCGCCCGACCTGAAATGCTCCTGCCGCGTCCATCGCGGAGCCGAGCAGGCGCGGCACGAACGTCTCGGCGCGAAGCGTCCTTGGGCCCACGGTCGCGAGCCCGGCGGCGCCGAGCCCGGCGACCACGTGACGGCGCGTCAGATGCATCGCCTAGTCACCGTCCAGCGCGTTGAAGCCGAGCGGGATTCCGAGCGCCGGCGCTAGATTCTTGGCGAGGTCGTTCTGCGCCGTCTTGAGCGCCGCGATGGCGGCCTCGATCGCCGGGCGGCGCTTCGGGTCCGCAGCGGCCTGGCCGAGGTCGTCCGGCAGCTTCGCGGCGGCGGCTTCGGCGGCCGCGAAGTCCTTGTCGTCGGCGGCGGCGATGTCCTTGGGGGCGGCGGACGCGAAAATCCGCGCCTGGGCCGCGAGGCTCGCGACGGCGGCCCTGATGGCCCGCGCCGAGCGGCCGGACCGCCAGCCCTCCGCCGCCTTCGGACGCGCCATGTCGGGCGAACTCCCGAGCATCGGGAACAGCTTCATGTCGTTGACGCGCTGAAAGCCGCCCGCGAGGTCGGTCATCAGCCGCGCCGCCGCCTGGGCGGGATCGGCGAAATGCACCGGATCGCCCTCGCCGCGCTTCAGCCGCGCCAGCGGACCGTCGGGCGCGCGCCACGCCGCCACGATCTCGTCGGCGATAGCCGCGAGATTGCGCGCCACGGCGACGCCGACCCGGCAGCGCGCCTGCGGGGTCGCCTGATCGGTCTCGTAGAGCAGCCGCTCGAGCGCCGGAAAGCCCTGTCCGGCGACGCTGACCCGCTCGACTGCGTCGGCTGGAAGTTCGCCGGCTTTCGCCTTCGCCTCGAGCTCGCCGAGCGCCTTGGCGACGGCGTTGCGCCGGTCCGGGCCAAAATAGATGCGGTCCGCGCGCAGGCCCACGCTCGCCGGTCCGATTGTGACGTGCTCGACCGCGGCCCAGCCGTCGGCAGCCGTTTGGAAGCGTTCGCGCAGAATCGGAAGATCCGCCGCGAAGTCCCCGTCCCGGCAGGCCTCTTCCCACGCCTTCGCCTGCTCGGCCGTCGCGCCGCGGAAGGTCTCGTAGCGGGGCAGCAGATAGCTCTCGATCATGCCCGCGGCGAGCGGCCCCGGCGCAGGCGGCTCGGTGAGGGCGATCGCAGGAGCGCCGCCGAGCAGGAGAGCGATCAAAGCGAGCCGAAGCCGCATGGCGAGCATCCCGTTCAGATCAAAGGCCGTTGACGAAGTCCACCAGCGCCTTGCGCTCGCCGGCGGAGAGCGCGTCGAAGCGGCCGCGCGCACCGGCCGCCTCGCCGGCGTGCCAAGTGATCGCGGCGCTGACCGTGGCGGCCCGACCGTCATGCAGCAAGCCCGAACCTTGCGCCAGAGCGCGCGACAAGCCCCAGAGCGGCGCCGTCCGCCATTCGGCGCTCAGCGCGCCGGCCTCGCCCATGCCGTCGTCGAGCCCGCGCCCCATGTCGTGCAGCAGCAGGTCCGTATAGGCCGCCGCGACGCCGCCGCCCTCGAGCTTCAGCGCCGGCGCGTGGCAGGCCGCGCAGCCGATCGAGGCGAAGAGAGCCGCGCCGCGGCCGCGGGCCTTGGCGCCCAATGGCGCCGGCCGGGCTTCGAGGAACGCCATCAGGCTCGCCATCAAGGCCGGCGCGACCTCTGGCTCGCCGGGCGCGGCTCCGTGGGGGGCGGCGCGGCACGCCGCCTGAGCCTCGGTGCAGTCGCCCGCCCCGTCCGGCCGAAGCGTGGTGGAGAGCCCCAGATCGAGCGAGAAGGCGAGCGCGGCCTGCGCCTCCAGCGTCGGCTCGGCGGCCTTCCATCCGAACCGGCCGATCGCGCCGCCGCCGATCCGGTTGGCGCGGCCGGAGACGCCGTCGCCGTCGCGGTCGTCCGGATCTTCGCGCGAAACAATCTCCGCCTCGGGCACGCGCGCCAGCAGCCTGAGGCCGGCGAGCGAGGGCGCCACGCGCGGCGACAGCCGCAGGTCCGCGGAGGGCTCGCCATAGCCCCAGCCTTCGACGCGCCACTCGGGCCGCGGCGGAAAGCCGGGCGTCGCGGAGGCGAAGCGCACGGCCGCCCGGCCCTCGCCGGCCGCGTCGCCAAGCCCATCCGGCTGAAGCTCCTGGCCATAGACGGCGTCGCCGGCCCCGGCGGCGTCGCCCAGCCGGACCACGAGGCCCGGATGGGTGGCCGGATCGTCGCGCCCGAGCCGGAAGGTCGTGCGCCCGCCGCCGGCGTGACAGCTGGCGCAGGAGCGCGCGGAAAACAGCGGCCCGAGCCCATCGGCGTGCTTGGTCGAGGACGGCGCCCGCACCCACATCCGGTCGAACACCGCCTTGCCGATCGCGACGTCGAGCCCGTCGGTCGCCGCCGCGCCCACTGTCGCGGTCAAGGCGGCGGCGAGCAGGGAGAGCAGCGCCGGGCGAAGGAGGCGCCGCGCGCGACAGGCGGCGCCGTCTCCCCTCATGCCACCCTCACATAGCCCATCATGCCGGTCTCCTGATGCTCGATCAGGTGGCAATGGACCATCCAAGCGCCGGGGCCGGGCGCGACGAAGGCGATGGTGACGCGGTCGTTCGGGGTCAGCAGCACCGTGTCAGCGTAGTGCACCGGCAGATCGGCGCGGGTCGACTTCACCACCTTGAAGGTCGCGCCGTGCAGGTGGATCGGGTGGACATGCGGAGTTTCGTTGGAAAGCTCCGCCACGTAGGTGCGGCCCTCGCGCAGAGTGAACAGCGGCGGCGGCACGCGGCTGTGGTCGCCGCCCGGCCAGGACTGGCCGTTTATGCTCCAGTTGGTGGTGGTGGCCGCGCACAGGCTGTCGAGCAGCGCTTGCGACAGCGGGTCGTCATCCTTGATGGCGAGCGCGGCCTTGCCGCCCGACGCGGTCGCGAAGGCGAGCCGCAGCCGCTCCGCGCCCTTGAGCTTCGGCTCCGGGATCGGGCTGCGCGTCAGCGGCGCAGGGTCGAAGGCGCGCTTCGGCTGGGCCGCGCCCGCGCCCAAAAAGGTCGCGAGCGTCACGGGCTCGGCCGCGAAGAAGTCCATCAGCCGGCCCTCGCCGCCCGCGGCCGGGGCCCGCACCACAACGTCGAGCCGCATCGCGGGCCCGAGCCGCCACTCGCTCAGCGGGAACGGTGCGATCGGATTGCCGTCGATCGCGATCACGGCCGCCTCCATGCCCTCGAAGCCGACGCTGCCGACGCGGGTCGAGTCGAGGTTGAGCAGGCGCAGCCGCACGTCGCCGCCGGCCGGAACCTCCAGCCTCGGCGCGATCTCGGCGTTGGCGGTCCGCACCGTCCCGAAGGTGCCGGCGCGCAGCTCGCCGCGGCGGGTCGCGAAGGGCAGATAGCCGCCGGTGTTCGGGTCGAGCCGCCAGTCCTTCAGCACGAGCGCGATGTCAGCGTCGTAAGGACGGCTCTCGTCGCCCTCGACGATCATCACGCCCGCGAGCCCGCGGCCGAGCTGGGCGACGGTGTCGCAATGCGGGTGGAACCAGAAGGTGCCGGTGTCCGGCGGGGTGAAGCGGTAGGCGTGGCGCTCGCCGGGCCGCACCGGCTGCTGCGTGACGTAGGGCACGCCGTCCTGGTCGTTCGGGATTCTCAGCCCGTGCCAGTGGATCGAGGTGTGCTCCGGCAGCCGGTTCTCGAAGTCGATCGCGAGCGTCTGCCCCTGCCGGATGCGCACCAGCCGGAACGGGGCGTCGCCATAGGTCCAGATCGAGGTCGCGGGTCCGTCCGGGCCGAGCAGCCGCGCGGGCTTCTCCGAAGCGACCAGCGACAGCGAGACCTCGCCGGAGGCCGGCGCGGCGACCCTCTCCGGCAGCGCCACGGGCGTGCGCGCAAGACCCCTCGCGGAGACCAGCGCGGCGCCCACGACGGCGAGCCCGCCGCCGAGCAGCGTCCTGCGGGAGAGTGCGTTCGGCATGAAAGACGTCCGGATTGATCGCCCGGGGGGCGGCCCGGAAGGCCGGTCGGGGAGCATGCCCCGGACCGGCCGGCGCCGCTTTACTGCGTCACCTTCTCGGGGTTGTCGAGGCTGTCGGAGCCCTCGACGGAGATCTTCACGCCGAGCTTCGCCACCACGGCCTCGACGCCATGGGTCTGCGCCACCAGCGCGTCGATCACGTCCTGCACCAGCTTGTTGCCCTCGGCGTTGCCCTCGCCGATCATCTGGTCATAGGCCATGCCGCCGTCGCCCTTGTCCTTCATGGCCTGGGCCTTGGCGAGGGTGTCGGCGAACAGCGCGTCGAGCTTCTGCGCCTCCTCGGGCGCCTTCGCCTCGGCGTAGGCCTTCGGGGACGGACCCTCGACCACCGTGCCGTCGAGCCGCGTGTACTTGCCCTGCCAGATCTCGGTCATGCCGAGAATGTCGTAGAAGTGCGAGTTGTAGGTGTTGTCCGAGAAGCAGTCGTGCTCCTCCTCCGGGTCGTGTAGGATGAGCCCGAGCTTCATGCGCTCTCCGGCGAGCTCGCCATAAGAGAGGCTGCCGAGGCCGGTGAAGATCGGCGCCAGCGCGGCCCCGCCGCTCTTCTTCATCAACGCGACGCGGGCCTTGCCCTTCGGTCCCCAAAGCTTCTCCATCGCCGTCAGGTCGTCGACCAGAAGGTCGCTCGCAGCCTTCAGATAGGCGGCGCGGCGGTCGCAGTGCTCATGGGTGCAGCCGGCGCCCTGGACATAGTCGGTGGCGGGACGGTTGCCCGCGCCCGGCCCCGTGCCGTTCAGGTCCTGCCCCCACAGCAGGAACTCGATCGCGTGGTAGCCGATCGCCACATTGGACTCGACCTCGCCGGCCTCGTTCAGCGAGATCAGCAGCTTCTTGTCGATCTTCGAGGCGTCGACGGTCTTGCGGCCGAGCTTGAACTTGGGGTTGGCGATCACGTTCAGCCGGTAATACGGGTTCTCGTCCGAGGTCTCGCCATAGCTCGCGTCGACATAGTCGATCAGCCCCTCGTCGAGCGGCCAGGCGTTGACCGCCCCCTCGAGGTCGTCGACCGCCTTGTTGCCGAAGCGGAAGCCCTCGGTCTGCTGATACGGCGCGCGCGCCGCGCGCCACGCCTTGCGGGCCTCGCCGAGCGTCTCGTCGGTCGGGTTCGCGAGGAACGCGTCCACCTTGGCGTCGAGCGCCTTGGCGGTCGTGACCGCGTCGCCATACATCGCCAGCGCGACGTCCGCGTAGGTCTTGGCGACGTCCTTGGCCGCCGGCGCGTCAGCGAGCGCGCCCGAAAGCCCGAGGACGCTCAGGCCCGCCCCCGCGAGCGCCGCGATCCATCTGCTGGTCATGTGCCGTTTCTCCCCTGCCCGCCGGGCGCGATTCAGCCGCGCCCGCACAAGGCCTCGGCAGGCCCCCGCGCGTCGCGTCGGCGGCCACGGAGAACCCCTGCCGAGGGGAAGTCAATCGGCTCCTAAGGGCCTTTGATCTCTCGCCTTTTTCTGTCCCGCCATCGACTTTGAATAAGTCCAGACAGTGCAGAGGCGCGATCCGGAAGCCTTCGCGCCCTACCGCTCGATCACGATCCGCGGGCCCGCGCGACCGGGAGCGCCGGTCGAAAGCCGCGCCCACAGGGCCTCGGCGATGCGGCCATAGGCGGCGGCGTATTCCGAGTTCGGCGCCGAGGCGACGATCGGCGCGCCGGCGTCGGAGGTCTCGCGGATGTCGAGCGCGAGCGGCACTTCGCCGAGGAACGGCGTCCCCATCGCCTGCGCCTCGGCGCGCGCCCCGCCATGGCCGAACAGATGGGCCTGATGGCCGCAGTTCGGACAGTTGTAGTAGCTCATGTTCTCGACGAGCCCGAGGATCGGCACGTCGACCTTGCGGAACATCGCGACGCCGCGCCTTGCGTCCGCGAGCGCGAGGTCCTGCGGCGTCGAGACGATCACGGCGCCCGAGAGCTTGACGCGCTGCGCCATGGTGAGCTGCGCGTCGCCGGTGCCGGGCGGCATGTCGACGATCAGCACGTCGAGCTCGCCCCAGGCGACCTCCGTGAGCATCTGGGTCAGCGCCGACATCACCATCGGCCCCCGCCAGATCATCGCCGTGCTGGCGTCGACCAGGAAGCCGATCGACATGATCTTCAGGCCGTGCGCCTCGAGCGGCTGCATCATGCGGCCCTCGACCTGCGGACGCGCATGCAGCGCGAACAGCGTCGGCACCGACGGGCCGTAGACGTCGGCGTCCATCAGGCCGACCCGCAGGCCCTGCGCCCTGAGGGCGAGCGCCAGATTCGCCGCCGTGGTCGACTTGCCGACGCCGCCCTTGCCGGACGCCACCGCCACGATGTGCCGGACGCCCGGAATTCCGGCGCCGCGCGCGTCGCCAGCGGGACGCGCGGGCGTCTCCGCGCCCGGAGCCGCCGGGCGCGGCGCGCGGCCCATCGACGGCGGCTGCGGTCGGGGCGCAGGCGCGCTGCCGGGCGCGCGTTCGGCGGTGAGCGCGACCAGCACGTCGGACACGCCGGGCAGCGCCCGCACCGCCGCCTCGGCGGCGCGGCGCACGCTCTCGGCGCCCGCGGCCTGTTCGGGCGTGGTCTCGATCGAGAAGATCACGCGGCCGCCAGGCATCACCGAGATGTTCGACAGCGACGACGACTCCGCAAGGCTCGTCGCCCCATCAGGCGCGGGCACCGCAGCAAGGGCCCGCCGGATGTCGTCTTCAGTCGTAGCCATCGCGCACTCCATCTTCTCAGCCGGGCTATGGACCTTCCCGGCCCCCGAGGTCAAACGTCGCACTGTCCCGATAGCCCTTCCGAGGCGTGGCGCGCGGTCCTGCCAGCGCCCTGCCCGGCCGGATTTCGCGGCTCGCTGTCGAGGAAGAGCCCCCGGCCGCAGGCCGAAGTGGTTTGGGCGTAGAGTTCTTGCCGGTAGCCTGGCCGACCGCCGGGGCGCGGTCGCGCGGCCGACATGACGAATGCAGGGAGCCGATTTCATGAGCGTCGCCGGTCTGGTTCTGATGGGCGGCCAAGCCTCGCGCATGGGCGGCGGCGACAAGGCGCTGCTGGCGCTCGCCGGCAAGCCGATCCTCGCCCGTGCGCTCGCCCGGTTTGCGCCGCAGGTCGGGCGGCTTGCGCTGTCGGCGAACGGCGATCCGGCGCGGTTCGCGGCCTTCGGGCTTCCGGTTCTGCCCGACGACGCGAGCGCTCCCGAGGGGCCGCTCGCGGGGGTTTTCGCCGGCCTCGCCTGGGCCGCGGAGCTGCCGGGCGTCAGCCATCTCGCCACGATTCCGGGCGACGGCCCGTTCCCGCCGCTTGACCTGGTGGAGCGGCTGGCGCTGGCGGCCGGCGACGGGGCGGCCGTCGCCATGGGGCCGGACGGCGTCGAGCCGCTGCACGCGCTGTGGCCGCTCGCGGCGCGCAAGCGCCTCGCTCTGCTGGCGGCGGAGGGCGTGCGGTCGCCGAAGCGCGCGCTCGACGCGCTTGCCGCAGCCCCGGTCGATTTCGATGATCCGGACGGCTTTGTGGACGTCGACACGCCGGCTGATTTCGCGCGGGCGGAGGCGCGCGCGCTCAAGACGTAACGTCGCGTTGCCGGGCGCCCCGCGCGGTGGGATGCTCGCGCGACCGAGCCGGCGGAGACGAGTCATGGCCCCCAGACCCTTGCGCTGCGTTCTGCTGTGCCTCGCGGTCGCGGCGGCCGCGCTCGCCTCGGGCGGCGCCCGGGCGAAGCAGTGGACCACGATCCGGATCGCCTCCGAAGGCGCCTATCCGCCGTTCAACATGCTGAATTCCGACAACCAGCTCGAAGGCTTCGACATCGACGTCGCCCGCGCGGTCTGCGCCGCCGAGAAGGTGACCTGCGAATTCGTCGCGCAGGACTGGGACGGGCTGATCCCGGCGCTGCTGGCCGGCAAGTTCGACGCCGTCTTCGCCTCGATGTCGATCACCGCCGAACGCAGGAAGGTCGTCGCCTTTTCGGACAGATACTACGCCTCGCCCGCGCTGTTCGTCGCCGGCAAGACGAGCGGGCTGATGGACTCCTCGCCCAAGGCGCTGTCGGGCAAAACGCTCGGCGCCCAGAGCGGCACGGTGAGCGCGCGCTATCTCGAGGCGGTCTACGCGCCGGCCGGCGCCGAGGTGAAGCTCTACGCCACCCAGGACGAGGCCAATCTCGACCTCTCGGCCGGCCGGGTCGACGCCGTGCTGGCCGACAAGCTCGTCATGCTGCCCTGGCTCGAACACGCCGGCGACGGCGACTGCTGCCAGGTGATCGGTCAGGACGTCAGCGACCCGACCTATTTCGGCGAGGGCATCGGGGCTGCGCTGCGCAAGCAGGACACGGACCTGAAGGCGCTGATCGACAAGGGCATCGCCGACATCCGGGCGGACGGCACCTACGAGCGCATCAACGCCAAATACTTCCCCTTCAGCATCTACTGACGCCGTGACGCGCCGGAAAACGAGCGGCGCATGAGCGAGGCCCTGCGGCCCCTCGCCTTCGGCCCGGCGGGCTGGGGGGACGAACTTCTGGCGGGGCTCTGGCTCACGCTGCGGCTCGCGCTCGCAGCGCTCCCGATCGGACTTGCGATCGGCCTCGCCGCCGCACTGCTCAAGGACGCCCGCTCGGCCGTCGCGCGCGCCCTCGGCGAGACCTACACGACCGTGTTCCGCGGCCTGCCGGAACTGCTGACCATCTTCCTCGTCTACTACGGAGCCCCGCGCCTGATCAGCGGCGCGATCGCGCTCGGCGAGCGGCTCGCGGGGCGGCCGCCGTCCGGCTTCGTGGCCGGCATCGACGCCTTCGCGGCGGGCGTGATCGCGCTCTCGCTGGTGTTCGGCGCGTTCGCGAGCGAGACTCTTCTCGGCGCGATGCGGGGGGTGCCGGCCGGCCAGCGGGAGGCCGCGGAATCGCTCGGCCTGTCGCGCGCCGCGACCTTCCGGCTGGTGCTGCTGCCGCAGATCTGGCGGCTTGCGCTGCCGGGGCTCGCAAATGGCTGGCTCGTCCTGCTGAAGGACACCTCGCTGGTCTCCGTGATCGCGCTGTCGGATCTGATGCGCGTCTCCGACGTCGCGGCGCGGGCGACGCGCGAGCCCTTCCTGTTCTATCTCGTCGCCTGCCTGCTCTATCTCGCGCTGTCGGCCGCCTCGGGCTTCGTCGCCCGCAGGCTGGAGGCGCACGCCGGCCGCGGCGTCGCGCGAGCGACCGCATGAGCGGCGGCGATCTGCTGGCCCTGGCGGGCTTCGATCCGGGGCTGCTCGCGCGCTATGGCCCGAGCCTGCTCCACGGCCTTGCGACCACCCTCGAACTCGTCGCTGTCTCGGTTCCCCTCGGCTTCTGCCTCGCCGCCGGACTTGCGCTGATGCGGCTCGAAGGCGGCGTCCCGCTCCGGGCGCTGGCGGCCGGGTTCGTCGGCTTCTTCCGCGGCACGCCTCTGCTCGCCCAGCTCTTCCTGCTCTACTACGGCGCGGCGCAGTTCCACGGCGCGCTTCAGGCGGCCGGCTTATGGGGCCTGTTCCGCGACGCCTTCTGGTGCGCGGCGTTCACCTTCACGCTCAACACCGCCGCCTATCAGGCTGAGATCCTTCGCGGCGCGGCGCGATCGGTGCCCGCGGGCCAGTTCGAGGCCGGACTGTCGCTCGGCCTCTCGCGCGGCGCGGTCTACCGCCTCATCGTGGCTCCGCAGGCGCTCGCGCTGGCGCTTCGGCCGCTCGGCAACGAGCTGATCCTGATGATCAAGGCGAGCTCGCTCGCGAGCGTCATCACGGTTCTGGACCTGATGGGCGCCACCAAGCGCGCCTTCTCGGCCTCGCTCGATTTCGAAGTCTATCTGTGGGCGGCGCTGATCTATCTCGCGCTGGTCGAGATCGTCCGGCGGGTCTGGAACGCGCTCGAGCGTCGCCTCGCGCGCCACGCGCCCGCGGCTTAGGCCGACTTAGTCCGGATCGCCCCGGTCGATCTTCGCCCGGTCGGCTTCCGGCACCGCCGGCAGCGCGTCGGCGATCGCCTCGTGGATGACCTTCTGGAAGTCCGCCGCCTTGACGCGCGAATTGGCGAAGGCGGCGTCGATCCGCGCCCGGTCGAGCGGGGTCTGGCTCATCGTGTCGCGGGTGGCGCGGCGGGCGTCCTTCAGCTCCTGCAGCGCCTGGGAGAGTTCATCGCGCCGCGCCTCCAGCTTCTCCCGGATCACCGCGCCGACGGACGGCGGATAGCGGCTGCTGATGAAGCCGATCGTGGTGTCGACCGTGCGGGGCGGCGGCTTGAGATGGAAGCCCGTGACGCCGAAAAAGCCCGCCGCCGCGAGGTTCAGGGCGAGCGAAACCGCCAGGACGACGTAAAGGGCGCGAGGCGCGCGGCGTCGCGCCATGTCAGAGATCGCCGGTCGCGAGCGACACCTCGAAGGCGGCGCCCAGATCGAGCCCTGCGGCCGCGAAGGCGCTCTGCGAGGAGTTCGCGCCCGAAACGGCGCCCAGCATCAGCCCGCAGGCGAGCGCCGCCGCGCCGAGGCTCGCGCTCGCAAGGCTGAACCGGCCCGGCGAGGCCAGCCATGAAAACCGCTCGCTCCGCCGCGCCGCGACCTCGCCGACAATCCTGAACGCGAGGCCGTTCGAGACCTCCGCATAAGCCGCCGCCGACAGCAGCTCGGCGAGCCGGACGGCCGCCTGATGCATCTCGCGCGCCGCGGGCGAGCGCGCCATCAGGGCGCGCGCCTCGGCGGCCGCGCTTGCCGGCCAACGGTCGAGATCTCCGCCCAGAGCGTCGAGCCGCCGCTCGAAATCCCTCAGGCCCGCGTCCACGGTCATCCCATCTCTCCACGCGCGGCGAGCCGCATCCGAAGCGTGCGCCGGGCGCGCACCAGCATCGACTCCACCGCCTTCTCGCTCGTCTGCAAGATCCGCGCGATCTCGGCGTTCGATTTTTCCCCGTCGGCCGACAGCAGCAACGCCGCGCGCTGGCGGGCCGGCAGGTCCAGAATATCGCGGCGCACCGCCGCCACCTCATCCTGCGCCGCAAGCGTCTGCTCGGGGCCGGCTTCATCGGCGGGCGGATCGAAGCTGTCCGCGAAGGGAAGCATCCGCCGGATCCGCCGTCGTCGATCATGGTCGACGCACAGATTGACCACGATCCGATGCAGCCAGGTCGAGAACCGCGCGCCGCCGGCGGTCCAGCGCTCCGCCGAGCGCCAGACCCGCCAGAACGCCTCCTGGGCGACCTCCTCGGCGTCGCCGGCGGAGCCCGTGAAGCGGCGCGCCAGCGCCTCTGCGCGGGGGCCGTGGCGGGCGACCAGCGTCGCGAAGGCGCGCTGGTCGCCGGCCGCGATCCGCGCCATCAGGTCGTCGTCCTGGTCGGCCTCGGCGTCGGCGCGTAGCGGCCGCATGCGATCAGCGGCCGCCATACGGCCGTCGCCGAGCGTCGGCTCGATCCGTCGCGCCGCGAGCGTCATGCCGCAACCCCGCCCCCCACGCGCCGCATCAATCGTCGTCTTTGTCCGAACCGGCCTTGCCCGCGCCGGCCTTCTTGCCGCGCTCGGCGATGAAGGCGTCGAGCTCCTGCTTCGTCACCTTCTCGTCCTTGTCGGCGTCGGCGCGCACGAACCACGGCGGCATGGTCGCAAGGAATTCCTGACGGGTGACCTTGCCGTCATGGTCGGCGTCGGCCCGATTGAGCCGCGCCTGCAGAACCTTCGCGCCCTTGCCGCCGCGCCCCGCCGCCCTGTCGGTGATCGCCTTGATCTCCTGGGCGTCGAGCGCGCCATCATGGTTCTTGTCGCGCTTGTCGAACGCCTTGCCGAGCCGCGCCTCGGCCTCGGTGCGATCCAGCACGCCGTCGGAATTCTTGTCTTCGGCCTCGAAGCGCTTGTGAAGGCGGTTCGCCCATTTCTCCGCCCGGTCAGCGCGGCCGGCGCCGGCTGCCTGGCTTGGCTTCGCGGTCGGCTCGTTCGGCGCTTGCGCCGAAGCCGCGCCGGCTGCGGCCGTCGCGATGACGGCAGCGAAAACAGTGGCGGCGATGGTTCGCTCCATGAGGGAAGCTCCTTTTCTGATGTGCCCCTCGTTCTCAGTGCATCTCACGCCGCCGAAGGCCCTTCCCTGCGCGGCGTCCCCCGATACCCGGCTAACGGTCGAACGCGGCGCGGACGAGGCGGCGCAGCGCCGGCGCCGTCTCTTCCTCGAACCAGGGGTTCTTTTTCAGCCAGGCGTTGTTGCGCCAGGACGGGTGCGGCAGCGGCGCAATCCGGAGCGGGCCCGGCCGTTCCAGATATTCGCGCCAGCGCGCGACCGTCTCGGTGAGGCTGTTTCCGGCGTCCGCTCCGAGATGCCAGAGCTGCGCCGGCCGGCCGATCGCGAGCACGAGCTCAACCTTGGGCAGTTCGGCGAACACCGCGGCGCGCCAGGCCGGCGCGCACTCCCGGCGCGGCGGCAGATCGGCGCCGTCGGGCGTCAGGCCCGGGAAGCAGAAGCCCATCGGGACGATCGCGACCCGGCTCTCGTCATAGAACTCCTCGTCCGTCATGCCGAGCCAGCGGCGCAGCCTGACGCCGGAGGGGTCGGAGAACGGCACGCCGCTGGCGTGCACCCGCGTCCCCGGCGCCTGGCCGCAGATCGCGATCCGGGCGGTCGCGCGCGCCCGCACCACCGGGCGCGGCGCGTGCGGCAGCGGCCGCCTCAGCGGCGCATCGCGGCAGATCCTGCAGGCGCGGACGCGCGCGAGCAGCGCGTCGAGCTTCGCCTCGGCCTCCGGCTGCCCGTCGATCTCAAGCCCCGCAGCCAATTCGAGCGGATCTGTCAGCACGGCCTTAATCGTTTCCCGTCATGGTCGGCGCGTCTCCAGATAGGGCGCGGGGCAGGCGAAATCGTGGACATGTTCGATCTTCCGTCGGACCGGGCGTCCGACCGCAGGCCGAACGAGCCGCCCGAGCGCCGCCGCGCCGTGACCGCGAAGCTGCGCGCGGAGCGCGAGCGGCTGACCTCGTCGAGCGGGGTGCGGCCCGCCTTCGACCTCGAGCTCGCCCGCATCTATGCGCAGAACCGGCTTTCGGCGGCGGTGGTGGCGCTCGCGCTCGCCGGCGTCATCGCGGCCGTCGCGACGCTCTGGATCACGCCCCAGGCCGCGGCGGCCTGGCTGGCCGCGGTCACGCTCGGGCACGCGCTGATCGCGCTGTTCGCGCGCCGCTTTCTGCGCCGGCCGGCCGAGAAGCTGAAGATCCGGGCCTGGAAGCTGCGCTTCATTGCGGCCGAGGCGCTCAACGGCGTCGCCTGGGCGTCGATCATCGTCCTGCTCGGGCGCGCCAACGCCGGAGGCAACACGGCCGAGGTCATCTCGCTGTTCGTGATGCTGGTCGGCGTCGCGGTCGCCACCATGCTGGCCGCCAGCGTGCCGGCGGCGGTGTGGGCCGCCACCCTGCCGATCGCCTCGCTGGTGATCGCCGTCTATACGCTGCATGGCGGCGCGGCCTCGACGGCGGTCGCGGCCATGACGGCCGGCACGGAAGTCTATTTCCTGCTGCTCGCCCACCGGCTCTACCGCAACACGCTGGAGACGCTGGAGTTTCGGGCCGAGAAGGACGCCCTGATCGGCGAGCTCGAACAGGCCAAGGCCAATTCCGACGAAGCGCGCCGCCGCGCCGAGGAGGCGAACCTCGCCAAGTCCCGCTTCCTGGCCACCATGAGCCATGAGCTGCGCACGCCGCTCAACGCCATCCTCGGCTTCTCGGAGGTCATGAAGTCGGAGATTTTCGGCCCGCACGCGACGCCGACCTACAAGGAATACGCCGGCGACATCCACCAGAGCGGGCAGCATTTGCTCAATCTGATCAACGAGATCCTCGACCTGTCGCGGATCGAGGCCGGGCGCTACGAGCTCAACGAGGAGAGCGTCCACCTCGCCTATGTGGTGGAGGATTGCCACCATCTGCTGAAGCTGCGCGCCAAGAACCGCGGCATCGTCATCCGGGAGGCGGTCGAGGCCGGCCTGCCGCCCGTCTGGGCGGACGAGCGCGCAATGCGGCAGATCACGCTCAACCTGCTGTCGAACGCCATCAAGTTCACCCCCCAGGGCGGCGAGATCCGGCTCAAGGTCGGCTGGACCGCCTCGGGCGGCCAGTACATCTCAGTCGCCGACACCGGACCGGGGATCCCGGAGGAGGAGATCCCGACCGTGCTGGCCTCGTTCGGCCAGGGCACGCTTGCGATCAAGACCGCCGAGCAGGGCGCCGGCCTCGGCCTGCCGATCGTCAAGGGGCTGATCGACCTGCATGGCGGCACGTTCGCGCTGAAGAGCCGGCTGCGCGAGGGCACGGAAGTGATCGTGACGCTGCCGGCGACCCGGGTAATGGCCCCGCTCGCGCCGATCCCCGAAAAGGGCGCGCCGGCCCGCGCCCGGGCGGAAGCCCCGGCGGCCGCGCTGCGGCGCGCGGGCTGAGCCTCAGCCCTTCTCCGACACCGCAGCTTCCGCGAAAGTCGCCATGCCGGTGTGGCAGGCGACCGCGGCCTTGACGACCGCGACCGCGAGCGCGCCGCCGGAGCCCTCGCCGAGCCGCATGTCGAGCTCGAGGATCGGCTTGAGCTCGAGCCGCTTCAGCAGCCGCTTGTGGCCGGCCTCGGCGGATCTATGGCCCGCCACGCAATGCGCCAGCGCGCTGGCGTCATAGGCGTGCAGCACCGCTGCCGCCGCGGTCGCCACGAAGCCGTCGATCACCACCGGAACGCCTTCCAGCCGCGCCGCCAGGATGGCGCCGCCGATCGCCGCGAATTCGCGGCCGCCGACGCGGCGCAGCGCCTCGAGCGGGTCGTCGAGGTTGCCGGCGTGGCGTTCGAGCGCGGCCTCCACGGCCGCGACCTTGCGGGCGATCCCGTCCTCGTCGACCCCTGTGCCGTGGCCGATCCAGTCCGCCGGCTCGCCGCCGAACAGCGCGGCCGCGAGCGCGGAGGCCACGGTGGTGTTGCCGATGCCCATCTCGCCGACCACCAGCAGGTCCACGCCGCCCGCGATCGCCTCCATGCCATAGGCCATGGTGGCGGCGCATTCGGCCTCGGTCATCGCCGCGTCCTGCGTGAAGTCGGGCGTCGGCTTCTCGGTCGCGAGATCGAACACCTTGAGGCCGATGCCGAAGGCGCCGCAGATCTGGTTGATCGCCGCCTGGCCGGACGAGAACGCGTCCAGCATCTGCCGCGTCACGGCGGCCGGATAGGCCGAGACGCCGCGCTCCGCGACGCCATGCGCACCGGCGAAGATCGCGACCAGCGGCCGGTCCACGGAGGGTTTCGGCTTGCGCTGCCAGGCGGCGAGCCACTCGGCGATTTCTTCGAGCCTGCCGAGCGCGCCGGCCGGCTTGATCAGCTCGGCCTCGCGCGCGCGAACCGCCGCGGCCGCGACCTCGTCGGGCCCCGGCATGCGGCCGAGCAGCGCCCTGATGTCGTCGAAAGGCAGGCCCGTCGGGTTGGGCGGGATGACCGCGCCGGTCGATTGCGGCATGACGGAACCGTGGCGGGTGACGGGAGGAGCGGCATAGCCGAACCGCCGACGCGCGCCAACCCAGACCAAGCGCCGCGGCGCCGTGCTAAACGCAACCCGACTCATCCGGAACCGGCGCATGACGCAAAATGGCCCGACGCCTGCTCCCGATCGCCCGTTCGCCCGCAGGACGCTCGACGCCGTAGGCGACGCGCTCCGGTTCTTCACGCGGCTGCCGGTGCCGGCGGCCTGGTCGGCGGCGCAGCCCAAGGGAATTTTCGACGGCGTCGCCGCCGCGGCGCCGCTCGCGGGCGCGGTGACGGGCGCCGTCGCGGGCGAGGCGCTCGCCGCCTGCCTCGCGCTCGGCCTGCCGCCGCTGCCGGCCGCCGCCTTCGCGGTGATCGCCGGCGTCGCGCTCACCGGCGCGCTGCATCAGGACGGGCTCGCCGACGTCGCGGACGGCTTCGGCGGCGGCGGATCGCGCGAGCGCAAGCTCCAGATCATGCGCGACAGCAGCGTCGGGGCCTATGGGGCGTCCGTGCTGACGCTCGCGCTCGGTGCGCGGATCACGTTGGTCGCGGCGCTCGCCGAACGGCTCGGCGAGGAAGGCGCGCTGCTCGCGCTGATCGCCGCGGCGGCGCTGTCGCGGCCGCTCGCGCTGCTGCCCGCCCTGCTGCTCAAGCCGGCGCGCGACGACGGCGCTGGCCGGGCGGCCCGGCCGCGCGCCATCTGCGTCGCCACCGGGTGCGGGATCGGCGCGCTCGCGGCGCTGATGCTCGCCGGCGCCGGACCGGGGCTCGCCGCGATCGCGGCGGCCGGCGTGACCGCGCTCGGCGTGACCGTGCTGTCGCGGGCGCAGATCGGCGGCTACACCGGCGACGTCTGCGGCGCGGCCACCGAGCTCGCCGAGATCGCGGCGCTCGCCGCCCTGGTCGCGTCCGCCGCCGGCTGAACCGCAGCGCACGAAATCGCGCCTTGCGTCGCTCCGCGCCCCGCGCCATCCATCGCCGATGTTCGACCGTCGACCGATCAAGAGCCCCTGCATCTCCGTCTGCGTCATGGACCCGGCGACCGGCTGGTGCGAGGGCTGCCTGCGGACGCTCGCCGAGATCGGCGCCTGGGGCCAGCTCTCGCCGGAGGAGCGCGAGCGGGTGATGCGGCTGCTGCCGGCCCGCCGGAAGGCGGCGCGCGCCTCCTCCTCGCGCACAGGATCGGGCGGATGAAGCGCCGCCGCGTCTCCGAGATGCTGGTCGCTGTCACGCTTGCGGCGATCGCGACCTTCGTGGTGGCGGATCTCGCAGGCGGCTTCGGGGCCTTCCCGAACGCGCAGTGGGCGAGCGCGATCGCGATGATCTGCCTCGCAGTCTGGATCGGCCCCGGCCTGCTGCGGCGCTATGCGGGCGACGGCGGCGGCGCGCTCCGGGCGGTGGCGATCTGGCTCGCCATCATCTGCGCGTTCGCGCTGCTCTACGTCTACGGCAAGGATTTCCTGGTCGGGCTCGGCGTCAACATCGACTGACGCGCTCGCTTCAGGTCAGCAGGTCGACGATGAAGCGCGTCGCGACCAGCGCCAGGAAGCAGCCGAAGGCGATCCGCAGCCGCCGTTTCGACAGGCCGTGCGCCAGCCGCACGCCGAGCGGCGCGGCGAGCACCGAGACCGGCGCCATCAGCGCGAGCCCGAGCAGCGAGACATAGCCGACCGAAAGCGGCGGCAGCTCCTGGAGATGCGGCAGCCCGGCGACCGCGTAGCCGATCGCGCCCGGGATCGCGACCAGCACGCCGAGCCCGGACGAGGTGCCGAGTGCGGTGTGGATCGGCCGGTTGTGCAGCGTCAGGAACAGCGCTCCGAGCGCGCCGCCGCCGATCCCGATCAGCGCGGACAGCACCGCGATCAGAAAGCCCCACATCGCCGTGGCGGCGGGCCGCGGAAGATCGTCGGCGAGCCGCCAGTGGTCGCGCCCGAACAGCATGTTGGCCGACATCGAGAAGGCGAACAGCGCGAACACCGCCTTGAGCGCGTCGGAACTCGCGACCGCTGCGATCGCGGCGCCGACGGCCGCGCCGGCCGCGACCGGCAGGATCCACAGCCGCAGCGCCGCCATGTCGACCGCGCCGCGGGCGCGCTGGGCGGCGAACGACCGCAGCGAGGTCGGGATGATGATCGCGAGCGACGTGCCGATCGCGAGGTGCATCTGGACCTCGTCGCTCGCGCCGACATGGTCGAACAGCTCGGCCAGCACCGGCACGATCACTGCGCCGCCGCCGACTCCGAACAGTCCGGACAGGATGCCGGTGACGATCCCGCCGACCAGGAGCCCTGCGACGAGCCAGGCGAGTTCGCCCACCGGCAGCGCGGCGATCAGATCCACGAGGGCGTCACGCCGCGACTTCGATGGCCGGGAGGCCGGCCGGAGCCCGCGCGTCGCCGACGAGGTCGAGCGCAGCCCGCAGCACGTCGAGCCCGGCGCCGGCCCGCGGCGCTTGCTCGCTCAGCAGCCGGCGGAAGGCGCGCGCGCCCGGACGGCCGGGGAACAGGCCGAGCATGTGGCGCGTGAAATTCGACAGCCGGCCGCCGCGCGCGAGATGCGCCTCGATCGCCGGGAACAGGCTCTCGACCGCAGCGCGGGCGTCGTCATGCGGCGCGGCTTCGCCGAAGAACAGCGGGTCGACGGCGAGCAGCAGTTCGGGGTTTTGGTAAGCGGCGCGGCCGAGCATCACGCCGTCGAGCGTCACGCCGTCGCGCGGCTCGAGCAGCGCCTTCGCCTGCTCGATCGAGCCGATCCCGCCATTGATCGAGACCGGCAGGTCAGGGAACCGCCGCTTCAAGCGGAAGACGCGGTCGTAATCGAGCGGCGGGACGTCCCGGTTCTCCTTCGGGCTCAGCCCCTTCAGCCAGGCCTTGCGGGCGTGGACGATCAGCGCGTCGCAGCCGGCCGCGACGACCGCGTCCGCGAGCCGGTCGAGCGCCTCCTCGGGGTCCTGGTCGTCGATCCCGATGCGGCACTTCACCGTCACGGGGATGGAAACTGCGGCCTTCATGGCCGCGACGCCTCGGGCGACGCGGTCCGGCTCGGCCATCAGGCAGGCGCCGAAGCGGCCGTCCTGCACGCGGTCGGACGGGCAGCCGACGTTGAGGTTGATCTCGTCATAGCCGACGCCCTCGCAGATCCGCGCCGCCTCGGCGAGTTCTTCGGGCTCCGAGCCGCCGAGCTGCACCGCAAGCGGCTGCTCCTCGGGCGAAAACCCGAGCAGCCGCTCGCGCGGGCCAAACCGGACGGCGCCGGTCGTGACCATCTCGGTGTAGAGCAGCGCTTGGCCGGTCAGCGCACGGTGGAACAGCCGGCAATTCCGGTCGGTCCAGTCCATCATCGGCGCGACGGAGAAGCGGTGGGAGCGAAAGCGGGTCAATAGCGTCTTGGATCGGGAGGCCGGGAGGCCGGGTTATACGCGAGGCGCGGCCGCGCCGAAACCGGGCGCCGCTATACGGTGACCTCGTCGGTCCAGACCTTGAAGCTCTTCAGCTCTCCGGGTCCGAAGGTGTTGGTGAGCGCGACGTCGGCGGCGTCGCGGCCGCGGCCCATCACGATGCGGCCGATCCGCCGGCGGTTGTGGCGCGCGTCGAACGTGTACCAGCGCCCGCCCAGATAGGCCTCGAACCAGGCGCTGAAATCCATCGGCGCCGGGTCCTTCGGCACGCCGATGTCGCCGAGATAGCCGGTCGCGTAGCGCGCCGGGATGTTCATGCAGCGGCACAGCGTGACCGCGAGATGCGCGAAGTCGCGGCAGACGCCCCGCCGCTCCTCATGCGCCTCGTAGGCCGATTTGGTGGCGCGCGCGTGCTCGTAGCCGAAGGAGATGCGGTCATGCACATAGTCGACGATGGCCTGCACCCGGGCCCAGCCGACCGGCGTGTCGCCGAACAGCGACCAGGCCGTCTCGCTCATCCGGTCGGTCTCGCAGTAGCGGCTGCCGAGCAAATAGATCAGCGCGTCGTCCGGAAGATCCTGCACCGCGATGTGGGCGGCGTCTGGCGCGTACAGGTCGGGCTCGCCGCTGTCGGCCACCAGCGCGTCGGTCTGCAGCGTGAAATCGCCGGCGGGCGCCACCATCCGGCTGCAGACATTGCCGAAACCGTCGAGATAGGTCGTGATCGGCGTGTGCGGCCAGGCCGTAATCCGGTCGGCGATGAGAAGATCCTTCTCACGGCTCGGATGCACGTTCAGCACCGCCAGCAACGGCGTCGGCTGCGGGAAGGAGTGGACGATCTCGAATCCGATACGAATTCTCATGGGTGCCGCCGGGTGCGCGCCTCGCGGCGGAAAAATGAATATAGGACATTGGGCCTGAGATTCGAGCGATCGCAGGCCTGAGCGGGGCTGCGCCGCCTCGCCCCGTTCCGCCGGCCTGCGCTCCCCGAAGCCCCTCGCACGAGATCATCCTGCCCGCATGAGTGAGCGCCGCGTCCTGTTCGCCTGCGACCTCGACAGCCAGGTCTTCGGCGCGCTGCCGCTCGCGCTCGCCTTCGAGGCGCGCGGCTGGCGGCCGACCTTCGCGATTGACGCCGGGCGGGGGCTGACCACGTCGGCCGCCGAGCGCCTCGGGGGACGGTTCGAGATCATCGAGCGCTCGCTTGGCGCGCTCGCCCTCGACGAGGCGGCGCTCGGCAGCGACGCCGTCGGGGTCTACGCCACCGGCAGCCGCGTGCTGCTGTTCCGCCATGTCTGCGAGCTCGCGGCCCGCGCGCTGGAGCGGCCGCGCCCGGCGCTGTTCTGCGGCTTCAACGGGCTGGTCCTCGGCCGCTTCGAGGAAGGCGTCGCCTGGCGGCTCGGCTACGACCAGATCTGCCTCAACGGACCGCGCGACCGCGACGCCTTCGCGGCGTTCCTGGCGACCACCGAGTTTTCGGGCCAGCCGGCCGTCATAACGGGGCTCAGGCGCCGCCCCGACTCCCCGCTGCGCGGCCTCAAGCCGCCGCCTGAGGACGGCCGGCGCAAGGTGTTCGTGTTCGCCGAGCAGGTGGCGGTGCCGGGCGATCCGAGGCGGCGGGGCGAGCTCGTCGCAGCGCTCGCGGGGCTCGCCGCCGCGAGCCCCGACTGGGACTTCGTGGTCAAGGCGCGCGTCCGGCCGGAGGAGCAGACGTTTCACGACCAGACGCGCCATGTCGAGCATCTGGTGGCGAAGCTGAATGCGCGCCCGGCCAATCTGCTGATCTCCTACGCCCCGATCGACGACCTGCTGGCGTCCGCCGACCTGTTCGGCACGATCTCCTCGACGGCGCTGTTCGACGCGCTCGACCACGGCGTTCCGGCCGTGCTGGCGGCGGATTTCGGCGTCCGCAACGCCCATGGCACCCATCTGATGCTCGGCAGCGGCGTCTCTGTGCGGCTCAGCGAACTCGGCTCGCTCGACGCGGCGCCGCGGCGTCGGCCGAACCCGCGCTGGCTCGACCGGGTCGGCTATGGGCCTGCTCACTCGGCGGGCGCGCTGATCGACCGGCTCGAGGCGTTCGATCCCGCGGCGCGCCTGCCGCCTGCGCTCTACGGCTTCGACGAGGCGGCGCGCGGCGCAGCGCCCTCGGGGCGCTACTCCGGGCCGATCTCGGCGGCGCGCGCGGCGGCCGAGGCCGCGCTCGCGGCTGGCGACCAGGCCGGCGCCCGCGCCGCGCTCGAAACGCTCGGCGCGGCGCTCGCACGCTCGGACCGCCAGCGCGCGATCGACGAGGCCTGGCGCACCCGCGAGGGCAAGGGCGCGCGCTATGCGCGGCGGCTCGGCCTGTACGGAACCTACAAGACGCTCAGAACGCGGCTGCTCGGCGAGTTTCCGGGCTGAAGGTCAGCCGCCCTCCGCCGCCCTAATCAGCGCCTCGCAGAGCTCGCGCAGCGCGCCGCGGCCGCCGGGCGCGGCGGTGACGTGGCGCGCCGCCGCGAGCGCCTCGGGCCGCGCGTCGCACGGCGCGACCGGAAAGCCGACCGCGTTCAGACAGTCGAGATCGTTGACGTCATTGCCAATATAGACCGTCTCGGCGCGCGTCACGCCGTTCTCGGCGAGCCAGCGGTCGAGCTCCGGCAGCTTGTCCAGAATGCCCTGCCGGGCCTCGATCTTGAGCTTCTTGGCCCGCGCCGAGACCACCGGGTTGACCTCCTTGGACAGGATCAGCGTGCGGATCGCGGTCAGCTTGCGCAGCCGGTCGAGCCCCATCCCATCCGAGCGGCTCGCGAACACCGCCTCGCGGCCGTCCTGGTCGACCAACACCCGGTCGTCGGTGAACACCCCGTCGAAATCCATCACCAGCGCCTTCACCCCGCCCGGAAAGGCGAGCGGCCTGGGGCCGGCGGGCGCGAGAAACGCCTCCGCGAGCGCGAGATCGGCCGCGCTGTCGATCTCGACCGGCGGCGTCTCCACCGGCACCAGCGCGACGGGTCCGCAGAAACGCGAGCCGGCGGCGCGGAACGCGGTCGCGTCCATCGCATAGACCGCGCCGGTCTCGCGGAACTGCGGCGCAAGCTCCTGGCGGCGGCGGCGCGGGGCGGAATGGTCGTGGTTGACGCCCGTCGCGAAACCCCCCTCGCCGATCGTCCAGAGGAAGCCATGGTCGGGCGCGGCCGTGAACGCGCAGACCGCGCCGTCGCGTCCGATGGCGGAGACGCAGGCGTCGATCTCGGCGCCCTGCGTGAAGGGCGAGGTGCATTGCAGGAAGACCAGCACGTCGACCGGATCGCTCTCGGCCTCGATCATCTCGAGCGCGTGCAGCAGCGCGCTCTCGGAGGACGCCTCGTCGGTCGCGATCTCCGCCGGGCGGTCGATCACCCCGGCGCCGGCGGCGCGCGCGGCCACGGCGATCTCGGCGTCGTCGGTCGAGACGTAGACCGCCTGGACCAGCGCCGCATTCTGCGCGGCCGCGATCGTGCGGGCGACCAGCGCAACCCCGCCGAGCGGCCTCAGATTCTTGCGCGGCAGTCCCTTCGACCCGCCCCTGGCGGGGATCACTGCGACGCACCGCACGTCTGTCTGCTCCAGCTATCGAGAAGGTCAGCCGCGCGCTGTGGCACGGCGTGGGCGCGGCCGCAAGACGATCGTCAGCTGGCCGCCCGAAGCCCCGGCAGCCACTTCAGCTTCTTGCGCTGCTCCTCTTCGACGTCGAGCAGGTCCTTGTTCTTGTAGGACAAGGCGATCTCGACGTTGCGGAGGTCACGGCACAACCGGCGCAGCCCGTCCGGCTCGAGCGAGGCGGCGTGGTCGGTGCCCTTCCAGGTGCGGTCGAGGGTGAAGTGGCGCTCGACCCATTCGGCGCCGAGCGTCAGCGCCGCGACGTCGGCCGCGATGCCGAGATGATGGCCGGAAAAGCCGATCTGCTTGACCCGACCCTCGTAGACGTCCCGCAGCCGTGCCACCTCCAGCAGGCAGAGATCGTCGAAGCTGACCGGGTAGCCGGAGGTGCAGGCGTAGAGCACGACGTCCTGGGCGCGGCCGCGCTCTTCATAGAACGCGACCAGAACCTCGATCTCGTCGCGCGTCGTCATGCCGGTCGAGACGTGGATCTCGCCCGCGAAGTTCTCGCAGAGCCAGCCCTGCAGCTCGAAATTGAGGTTGGTCGCCGAGGGGATCTTGATCAGCGACGGGTTCAGCCCCGCGATGTCGCGCGCCGAGGTCATGTCCCAGACCGAGGTCGCGTAGACGATCCCGAGCTCCTCGCAATGCGCCTTGAGCTCCGCATGCTGCTCGACGGTGAACTCCAGCGCCTCGCGATGCGCGCCGTAGCTCTCGCCATAGGCGTTCGCCGGAACCGGGTGCGGCTCGCCATACTGCTTCGGCGACAGCAGTTCGCGGACGTTGCGCTTCTGGAACTTGGCGATGTCCGCCTTGCATTCGCGCGCCGCGACCTCGGCCATGCGCTTGGCGATGTCGAGACGGCCCATATGGTTGCAGCCGATCTCGGCGATCACTTTTACCATCAAGACACTCCAGCCCCGCGCCCCCTGTGGCGCAACCTAGATCAGCGGCCGCGCGAGCGACAGCGAACGTTTTTCTCAGCCGCGCGGAACAAACCTGCGCCCTTCCTTGAGGCGGTTCGCGACCGCCGCCACGAAGCCGAGCCCCCGACGGGGCTTTTCGAGCAGATGCGGCGCGTGCACCGCCATCGGGCCGCCGCGGCCGAGCGCATAACCCATCCAGTCGGGCGAGCCATAGGCCGGCGTCAGCGGCCGTCGCGGCAGCGCGGCGCCGAGCCGGTCCTGCCCGCCCAGCAGGGCGGCGCACTGGTCGAGGAGAACCTCGGGGCGCGCCACTGCGCCGGAGTTCGCGAGCCATTCCGGGCGCACGACTGCGGCCATGTCGGGCCTGAGTTCGGCGAGCGCGGCGAAGCAGCCGGAGCCGACGAAATAGGTCGTGCCCAGAAGCTCCGAGATCCCGAAGTCGGACACGATGCGGGTCGGCACGCCGCGCGCCATGGCCTCGACCGCGATGGTGGAGCTGACCGTCACGGCGAGCGAGGCGCGGTCCAGCAGCTCATGCGCGGGGTCGTGTGTGAAGCTCAGGTTCTTGGGCCTGCCGCCGCGGGCGAACAGCTCCCTTGCGATGTCCTCGAGATGGAAGCGCGTCGCGTGATGCGCGCGCTCGTCGCGCCCGTGGCGCAGCTTCACCAGCACGTCGGCCTGCGGGAAGCGCCGCGCGAGCTCGGCCAGTCCGGCGAGCAGATGGGCGCGCTGCATGCGCCGCGCCGGGATGACGGGCTGTTCGAAGAAGATCACGGTCGGTCGGCCGGATGGCGGGCTCCAGGGCCGGCGCTCCATGCCGAGCAGCCCGGTGACGACGGCGTTGGTTGAATCAACGCCGATCTCGGCGGCCGCCGCGACATAGAGCGCGCGGTCGGCCTCGGTGTTGAAGCACAGCACGTCGGCCGGGGCGCGGCTCATGAAGCCGGCGAGGTGGTCGGCCAGCACCACGCCGGGCGACGCCACCGCCACCACCGGCCGGGACGGCTCGCGCGACAGGTCGGCGGCGGCGAGCGACAGGAAAAGCTCGCGCGCGCGGCCGCCGTCCACCACGGCGATCACCAGCTGGGCGTCGCGGAACAGGCGGGAGCCGACCAGCGTCTCCGCCGCCACCACCGGCACGGTCTCATGCACGCCGCCGGCGCGCAGCTGGCGCGCGGTCAGCTGGCCCGGCTCGGCCGCAAGCGCCGCCACCCGCATGCTGGCCCCCTCGGCCTCGAACAGCCGGCCGATCTGCGCCGCGGTCTTGACGAAGCTGTCGAATGTCCCGAGCGCGAGCAGGCGCCGGCCGGCGAAGCGGCCTTCCGCGGCGGTCTCGGGGGCGGACGTGGCGCTCAAACGGGGCGGCCTCCAGCTCGATCGTCAGGCGCGCCGATGATTCGCAGGCGCGGGTTGAACGCGTCGTGGCCTGCGACCACGGCGAGGATATGGTCGCGCTGGCGGCGTAAATAGTTCACCGGCAGCGCGACGCGCAGGATCTCGAGGTCCGGATCGAGCACGCTTAGCGTGTCGGCGGCCGACGAGGCGACCACCAGAACCGCACCAGGCCGCGGACGCGTCTCCAGAAAAGCGAGTTCGGCCGGCGCGCCGTCCGCCGCCAGCGTCATGCCGCCTTCGCGGGCGAGCGCCGCGGCCCTGGCTTTGTCCTCGCCCCGGTGCGGCCGGTAGAGGAAAGGTCCGGAGCGGCCCTCCGCTTTGAGGGCCGCGAGGCCCGCCAGCACCACGCGCCGGTAGTCTCCCGCGGAGCAGATGCCGGCCTCGACGTGGTTCGAGCCCAGCAGCCAGACCTCGCCGCCGCGCGCGGCCGCGCCGGTCGCCGCGCGCCACGTCTCGTAGGCGTGCGGGAGGATCCGGTCGGAGGCCGCGACCCGCTCCCGCATCAGGCGCTCATAGATCGTGAAGTAGGCGAGCCGCGGCGGATCGGCCGGCGCGCGCTCGCCAAGCGTCCGGCGGCCGAGCTCGGTCCGCAGCCAGCCCGGCCGAAAACGCTCCGGCGACGGCGCGTCGCGGCCGGCGCGGGCGGCCGCGACCTGCGGCGCGACCGAGCCGTCGTCGAGCAGGATGAGCTCCTCATGGGCGACCGTCGCCGCCAGCGCGCGCTGCGAGACGTTGCGATAGTCGCCGAACGCCAGAAAGCGGCGGCGGCCGAGCGTCTTGGCGAGCCGCTCGAGGCTGGCGCGGTGGCCGGCGTCCAGCACGTCGCGGCCGAAGGCCGGCAGCCATCTGGACGGCCGCGGCCGCCCGGGATGCTCCAGGATCCGGCCCCACAGGGCGGCTTCGCGTTTGAGCAGGGCGAGCGCCGCGTCGCGTCCGCCGGCGCGGTCGCCGAGCAGGACGACGTCCGCCGGCCCGCCGGAGGCCCGGCGCCGCCATTCGATCGCGTTCAGAACCTGCAGGGGCGAGGAGACGACGACAAGGTCCGCGGGCGGGCTCATGACGTTCTATACACCGGCGCAGCCTCGGTGCGAGATCGCGCGCGCAGAAGAATGGTTGATCAGGCGTTTACCATGGTCTCCTGCCACAGCGACTCAAGCCGCGGGGCGAGCCGGCCGGGCGCATAATCCAGCGCCTGGCGCCGCCCTGCGGCCCCCATCCGCGCCCGCAGGGCCGGGTCGGCGGCAAGCTCCGCCAGCGCCGAGATGAAGGCCGCGCGGTCGCCGCGGGCGACGAGCCGGCCAGTCTCGCCGTCCAGCACGGTCTCGGCCAGTCCCCCGGCCGCATAGGCGACGACCGGCCGCGCGAAGGCGCCGGCCTCGAGCGGCACCCGGCCGAACGGCTCGTCCCAGAGCGTCGGCAGGGCGACGACGTCGCAGGCGGCGTAAAGCGCCGCGAGCGCCGGCGGCGCCAGCCGCCCATGCAGCCGCATGCGACCATGCGCGCCGGCGGCGATCTCCGTGAGCCGCGCGGTGTCGGGGCCGTCGCCCGCGACGTCGATCTCGGCGTTCGAAAGGCGGGCCAGCAGCTCCGGCCAGGCCTCGAGCAGATGCGCCTGACCCTTGTTGGGGTTGAGCGCGCCGCCCAGCAGAATGCGGAAGCGGCCGTCCGGCGGACGCGGCGCCGGGGCATCGGGCGGGCTCTCGACAGGGATCAGCGGCAGGCGGCGGAGCCTGTCCGCGGCCACGACGCGATCGAGAGAAGCGGCGAGCGCCCGGCTCGTCGCGGCCACGCGCGCGGCCCGCCGCAGCATGTCCTGGCGGAAGCGCAGCGCCCGTTCCGCCGCGCGCGCCGCCACGCGGCCGCGCCAGCCTTCGGCAGGGCTTTCGTCAAACCTTTGGTCGAAGCGCGCGCTGGTGAACCGGTGGTCGCGCACGATCGCGAGCAGCGGAACGCCCGTCCCTTCGAGCGCCACAGCGGCAAGCGTCACCGCGCGGGCGTTGTCGGCGTGGACCAGGCGCGGCCGCAGGCGCGCGACGAGCGCGCGCAGAATGGCCGCCGCCGCGCTTTCCGCGACCGCGACATGGTCCATCCGCAGCCCGCCGGGCGGGTCCTCGCCCGAAAACCGTACCGCAAGCGGGCCGAGGGCCGCGCGGGGATCGCGCAGCGCGCCGGCCGCGGCCTCGGCCCAGAACGCCGGCCATTTGAGCCCGAGCGGACGGCGCTTCAGCCGGTCGACCCGGGCCTGCGAGAGCCGGTGCAGCGGCCAGGCGGCCGGCGCCGGCAGGGCCAGGATCTCGACGCCGTCGAGGCTGCGCCGGCCGGGCGCGGCGAGCGCCTTGTCGAAGGTGACGACGAGCGCGCGGGCGGCGAGCGTCGGCTCGCGCAGCAGCAGATGCAGGCTGATCTCCGCGCCGCCCGCGACATCGGGCGGATAGCGGTCGGAGACCACCAGCACGTCGCGCGGCGGCAGGCTTGCGATCAGGTCGTCGAACGCGCCCACCGGACCGTCAGTCCGCCAGCACCTCGAAACGGTCGACGTCGACCATGCCGAAATCGGTGATCTTGAGATGCGGGATCACCGCGAGCGGCAGGAAGGCGACCTGCAGGAAGGGCTCGGACAGCCCGCAGCCGAGCGCGCGCGCCGCCGAACGCAGCGCGAGCAGCTTGTCGCGCACCGCCTCGTGCGGCTCGAGACTCATCAGGCCGGCGAGCGGCAGCGCGAGCTCGGCGCGCGCCTCTCCGCCCTCCGCCACCACGAAGCCGCCGCCGAGCGCGATCACCCGGTTCGCGGCCGCCGCCATCGACTCCGCGTCGGCCCCGACGACGCAGATGTTGTGGCTGTCATGGCCGACCGAAGAGGCGATCGCGCCGCGCTTCAGGTCAAAGCCCTTCACGAAGCCGCGGCCGATGTTCTGGTTGACGCCGTGGCGCGCGATGACCGCGACCGCCGCCGCGTCCTTGTCGGGGTCCGGCGGCACGCAGCCGCCACGCTCGGCGAGGTCGAGGGTCAGGCTCTCGGTCACGATCTTTCCGGGGATCACGCCGATCACCGGCCGCGGCCCGCCGGGGCCGCGCAACACGAGATCGGCGGCCGAGACGGGGCCGACCTTCATGCTGTCGAGCCCGACAGGCTTCGGCGCCTCCCGGGCCGCGAAGCGCTCCGGCGTCACCAGCTTGCCGCCGGCGATCACATGCGCGACCTGGCAGGTCTCATAGTCCGAGAGCAGGACCAGATCGGCGCGCTTGCCCGGGGCCACCAGGCCGCGGTCCCTCAGGCCGAAGGCGTTCGCCGCCGACCAGCTCGCCACACGGTAGACATGCGCGGCCGGCGCGCCCTGCGCGATCGTCCAGCGGATCATGTGGTCGATGTGGCCTTCCTCGGCGATCTCGACCGGATTGCGGTCGTCCGTGCAGAAGCCGATGAAGGCCGAGGTCTCCGGCTGGATCAGCGGCCACAGCGCGTGCAGGTCCTTGGCGATCGAGCTCTCGCGGATCAGCACGCTCATGCCCTTCTGGAGCTTCTCGAACGCCTCCTCGTAAGTTGTCGCCTCGTGGTCGGTGCGGATGCCGGCCGCCAGATAGCCGTTCAGGTCCTTGCCGCGCAGCAGCGGCGCGTGGCCGTCGATGTGGCCGAACTGGAAGGCCGCGAGCTTCGCCAGGCAACCCGGGTCGCGCGCCAGCACGCCCGGAAAATTCATGAACTCCGCGAGTCCGATGACCTTCGGATGATCGCGGAACGGCAGCAGGTGCTCGACCTCGAGCCGCGCGCCGGAGGTTTCGAGCGGCGAGGCCGGCACGCAGGAGGACAGGTTCACGCGGATGTCCATCAGCGCGGCCTCCGCGCCGGCCAGCGCATACTCGATCCCGGCTTGCCCCAGCACATTGGCGATCTCGTGCGGGTCCCAGATCGCGGTCGTGACGCCATGCGGCAGCACGCAGCGGTCGAACTCGAGCGGCGTCAGCAGCGAGGATTCGACGTGCAGATGGCTGTCGATGAAGCCCGGCACGACGGTCAGGCCGCGTCCGTCGATGGTCTCGACGCCGTCATAGGACGCGAAGGTCCCGACGATCGTGTCGCCGCAGATCGCGACGTCGCTCTCGAACAGGGTGGCGGTGACGACGTCGAGCACGCGCGCGCCCTTGATCACCAGGTCGGCGAGCTCAAGGCCCCTGCCCTGTTCGATCCGCCGCGCGATCGCGCTTTCCTGCCCGTCGGACTCATAGTTCATGGCGAAGCGTCTCCCGCGTGGGCGGCGATCTTGGCCCGGCGCTGGCCCCGGTCAAGCGCGGCGGAGCGCTAGCCCGCAGGCATCAGCGCGTAGCGCAGCAGGAACAGGGCCGCGACGACCCAGACCACCGGCTTCGCCTCACGCGCGCGGCCGGTGACGAGCTTCAGCGCCGCGTAGCAGATGAACCCGAAGGCGACGCCGTTCGCGATCGAGTAGGTGAACGGCATGGCGAGCGCGGCGACGCAGGCCGGCGCCCATTCGGTCACGTCGTCCCAGTCGAGTTCGGCGATGTCGCGCAACATCAGGCAGGCGACGTAGAGCAGCGCCGGCGCGGTGGCGTAAGGAGGCGCCGCGCCCGCGAGCGGTGCGAAGAACAGGCAGAGGAGGAACAGCGCGGCGACCGTCACGGCGGTGAGGCCGGTGCGGCCGCCCGCCGCTGCGCCGGCGGCGCTCTCCAGATAGGCGGTCGGGCTCGACGTGCCGAGCAGCGCGCCCACGGGGATCGCGAGGCTGTCGGCGAGCAGCGCCCGGCCGAGCCGGCCGTTTCCCTGCTCCGGCGTGAGGCCGACCCGGCGCGCGACGGCGATCAGCGTGCCGGTGGCGTCGAACAGCTCCACCAGGAAGAACACGAGGATGACGTTGACCAGCCCACCGGCGAGCGCGCCGCGGATGTCGAGCGCGAACAGGGTCGGCGCGAGCGAGGGCGGCGCCGCGAACACGCCGCGGAAGACGTTGCCGGCGAACAGGAAGCTCAGCGCCGTGACGGCCAGGATGGCGGTCAGCAGCGCGCCGCTGAACCCGCGCGCCGAAAGCCCGGCCACGCACAGGAAGCCCAGCACGGCGAGGATGACGCCCGGCGCGTGAAGATCGCCGAGCGTGACGAAGGTCGCCGGGCTCGCAGCGATCAGTCCTGCGCTCTTCAGCGCGATGATCGCGAGGAACAGTCCGATGCCGGCCGTGATGGCGATCCTGAGCGAGCGCGGAACGCCGCCGACGACCGCCTCCCGAACCCCGGTGACCGTCACCAGAATGAACAGGCAGCCCGAGAGGAACACGCAGCCGAGCGCCGCCTGCCACGTGTAGTGCATCTGCACGACGACGACGTAGGCGAAGAAGGCGTTGAGCCCCATGCCGGGGGCGATCGCCACAGGCGCGTTGGCCAGAAACGCCATCAGCAGACTGCCGAACGCCGCCGCGAGGCAGGTCGCGACGAAGGCGGCCTCTTTGGGCACGCCCGCCGCGCCGAGGATCTCCGGGTTGACGAAGGCGATGTAGGCCATCGTCAGGAAGGTCGTCAGCCCGGCGAGCATCTCCGTCCGCACGGTGGTCCCGTGTGCGCGCAGCGCGAAAATCCGTTCCAGCATGACCTCGCCTCTCGGTGCGTCCGAACGGGCAATTCGCATGCCGAAGATGACCGGCGCGTTGCCGCCGGAGCTGCGGATCAAAAGCGGCGCGTAAACGCCGCCACCCGTTCCGCGGCGCGGTCGAGCGTCGCGTCGTCCTTGGCGAAGCAGAAGCGGGCGGCGGTCGTGACCTTGCTCTCGGCGTAGAAGCTCGAGACCGGGATCGCGGCGACGCCCGCCTCCCGCACCAGACGGTCGCAGAACGCCGCGTCGTCCGTCACCCCGAGCGGCGCCAGATCGACGTTGAGGAAGTAGGTCCCGGCGCTTGGCAGCGGCGTCAGCCCGGCCTCGGCGAAGCCGGCCGCGAGCCGGTCGCGCTTGGCCTGCAGCCCCGCCCGCATGAGGTCGAACCACAGGGCGTCCTTGCCGAGGCCGTAGGCCACCGCCGCCTGCAGATTGGGCGGGGTGGTGAAGGTCAGGAATTGGTGCGCCTTGGCGATCACGCGCAACGTCGCGGCCGGCGCGCAGACGAAGCCGACCTTCCAGCCCGTCAGCCCGAAGATTTTTCCCGCGGAGCCGATCTTTACCGCGCGTTCGGCGAGGCCCGGAACGGACATCACGGAGACATGCCGCCGGCCGTCGAAGACGACGTGCTCCCAGACCTCGTCGGCGACCAGGAGGGCGTCGGAGCCGGCGAGCGTCCGCGCAAGCCCCTCCAGCTCCGCCCGGCCGTAGACCGCGCCGGCCGGATTGAGCGGATTGTTGAGCAGGACGAGCTTTGTGCGCGGCCCGACGGCGGCGCGGATCGCGGCCTCGTCGAGCCGCCAGTCGGGCGGGGTGAGGCTGACGAGCCGCGGCCGCCCGCCGGCGCGGAGCACGAGCGGCAGGTAGGCGTCGTAGAGCGGCTGCAGCAGCACCGCCTCGTCGCCGGGCTCGAGCAGCGCCAGCAGCGCGCAGGCGATCGCCTCGGTGGCGCCGGAGGTGATCAGCACCTCCCGCTCCGGATCGAGCGTTACGGCCTGGAACCGGCGGTAGTGCTCGGCGACCGCAGCCCGCAGCGCCGCCGCGCCCGCCATGGGCGGGTACTGGTTTGACTCATGGAGCACCGCCTCCGCGGCGCGGCGACGGACGTCTTCCGGCCCGGGATCGTCGGGGAAGCCCTGCCCGAGATTGATCGCGCCCGTGTCGCGCGCGAGCTGCGACATGGTGTCGAACACCGTGACCGGGAGGCTGGAGAAGACAGCGTTGAAGGACGTCATGGGCTGTTCTTTATTTAGAACGATTTGATCGGCCTTCGCGGCGGCGAAGCGGCGCCGCAACTGCGAACCAGCTCAAGAGCGTAAGATGCTCCACTTTGCCGCCGTCTTATTCAGAATTTCTTAGGATAGAAAACAGCGTTCTGGCCTTTCGGCTGATTGACACGTTCGCTACTCCGAACGAAAGTCTCCTCACCCCGTCGAGAACCGGCTGTCCCGCGTCACTCTCTCGTCGTGGAACGGGATCATCCTCTCCGCAGACGGAGAGCAGCAGGGCGAGTCGCCGTGGCGAACGTATGGAAACGTTGGCTGTTGAAGCCCTTGGCCGCGCTGTAGCGCCGCCGCCGCGTTTCCGTCTCGCCGGCCCCACGTTGGGGCACAGAATTCCGGGGTTCCGCCATGAACGCTCCGTTGCGCCTCGCGCCGACGCCTATTTTCGCCGAACCGCTGCTGCGGCTCCAGGACGTGCGCATGAGCTACGGCCTGCGCGACGGCGGGGAGCGCCTCGCGCTCGCCGGCGTGTCGCTCGACCTGCCCGCCGGCGACGTGCTGGCCCTCATCGGCTCCTGCGGTTCGGGCAAGTCGACGCTCGCGCAGCTTGCCGCCGGACTCGCCACGCCGGCCGCCGGACGCATCGCGTTCGAGGGTCTGGACATGGCGGCGGCCGGGCCGCGCGCGCGGCGCGCCATCGCGATCCTGGACGCCACGCCCGACCTGCCCTGCAGCCGCACGGTCCGCGACATCGTGACCGAGCGCCGCGCCGTCGGCGCGCACGGCCAGACCCCGGGGCTGGAGCTCGAGCGGCTGTTCGAGCTGCTCGACATGGGGGCGGACCTCGACAGCTATCCGGACGAGCTCTCGGAAGGCGCCCGCCGCCGGGCCGCGCTGGCGCGCGCGCTCGCCGGCAATCCGCGGCTGCTGATCCTCGACGAGGTCACGGCCGGTCTCGATCCCGAGGTCGCGGGCTTCTTCCTTGCGGCGCTGTCGCGCGTCAACGTCGAGACCCGGCTGACGATCCTGCTGATCACCCACGACATGGCGGCCGTCACGGCGATCGCGCCGCGGGTCGCGGTGCTGGACGGCGGCCGGATCGTCGAGCAGGGCGCGACCGCGCGGGTGCTGGCGCGGCCGGAGCATCCGGTGACGCGGCGCTTCGCGGCGGCTGCGACCGGCGCGACGCTGCCGCCCTTCCTGGCCGAGAAGCTGCAGACCGAGCCGACCCCGCGCGGCCGCGCGCTGCTGAGGCTCGCCTTCGAGGGCGCAAGCGCGACCCGGCCGGTGCTGACCAGCGTCGCGCGCGAACTCGGCTTCGACATCGGCATCGTGGCGGGTTCGCTCGGCGCGGCCGGCGGCGAGCCCTATGGGGTGCTGATCGTGGCGGCGCCGTGCGACGAGCCGTATTTCACCGCCGCCGTCGAGCGGCTGGAAGACGCCGAGCTCGCCGTCGAGGTGCTGGGCTTCGTCGCCTGACGCGTCGCCGTCAGGCGACCTTTCCGGCGCCGCCGAAGAACCGCCAGGTGGCGCGGCCGGCCTTCTTGGCGGCGTAGAGCGCCCGGTCGGCGCGGGCGACGATCTCCTCGCCGGCCGCGGATGGCGAGCTCGCGACCGCGACGCCGATCGAGACGCTCGGCTTGATGACGTAGCCCTGCCCCTCGAGCGGCTCCGACAGCACGGAGCACAGCCGCTCGGCGAGCGCGTCGAACTCGCCGGCGCTCTGGCCCGTTGCGACCACCGCAAATTCGTCGCCGCCAAGCCGCGCCGGCAGGTCGCCGCTCCGCGCCGTCGCGCGCAGCCGCTCCGCGATCGCCGCCAGCAGCGCGTCGCCGGCCGCGTGCCCGAACGTGTCGTTCACCGATTTGAAGTGGTCGACGTCGATCAGCAGCACCGCGACCCGGCCGCCCTGCCGCTCGAGCCGGCCGCCGGCGCGCTCCAGCTCGCGCTCGAACATGCCGCGGTTGGCGAGGCCGGTGAGCGCGTCATGGGTGGCGAGGTGCTCGAGCGCGCTCTCGAGCCGCTTGCGCTCGGAGATGTCGGTGTAGGTGCCGACGGCGCGGATCGCGGTCCCGTCCGGAGCGCGCTCGACGACCTTGCCGCGGTCATGGATCCAGATCCAGCTGCCGTCCTTGTGGCGGCAGCGCAGCTCCGCCTCGTAGAACGGCGTCTCGCCGCGCGCGTGCGCCTCGAACGCCGCCTTGGCGGGGCCGCGGTCGTCCTCGTGGATCAGCAGGTCCCAGCGCGCCGCGGTTTTGAACTCTTCCGGGCCGTAGCCGAACATGCGCGCGGCGCGCTGGCTGAAGAAGCCGGCCGCGCTCGGCAGGTCCCAGTCCCACAGCCCGTCATTGGCCCCCTCGAGCGCGTAGGCGAGGCGGCGCGCGTCCGCGTGCAGCGCGCGGCGGGCGCGCTCGCGCTGCGACACGATGGCGGCGACCACCAGCGACGGCAGCATGGTGAGCGCCAGCATCGCCTGCAGCGGCAGCAGCACATGCGCCGCGTTCGCGGCGGTCGCGCCCGGCCAGTAGCCAAGCATTGCGAGCGTCACCGCGCCCATCGAAAAGATCATCGCGGTGAGCGCCGTGTAGAACATGCCGAAGCGCAGCGCGAACCAGAGCAGCGCCGTGCCGGAGAGCTCGATCAGCCAGAGCTGGCCGGTGAGCGGCACCAGCGCGCCCGCCATGGTCAGGGTGAGCGAGGCCGCGGCGAGTTCCAGCGTCCTCAGCCGGCCGGAGCCGTCGCTCCCGAAGCGCCGGCGGAACTCGGCCGCGACCCGGCGCTGCTCGGCGCTGCGCCAGAACAGGCAGGGCGGCAGCAGGATCAGGAAGTTGACGGCGTCGAGCAGCCACCAGGTGAAGCTCAGCGGCGCGACCCCGACCGTGCGGCCGAGCGCGAAGGTGAGCGCCAGCCCGCCGACCACCGAGCCCGGCACAGGGCCGAGCATGGAGATGAAGAACAGGCCGAGCACCGTGCGGGTGCGGGTCGGCTGCTCCTGGGTGACGCCGGTGCGGGCCATCAGCCAGCCGGTGCCGCCGGTCGTCAGGCCGTTGGCGAAGCCGAGCGCGAGCGAGGGCACGAGCCCGTCGCCCACCGCGTAATGCGCCACCGCATTGGCGGTCGCGAGCGCCACATATTCCGGCCAGGCGTCGGCCCGCTTGAGGAAGATCAGCGCGCCGAGCGCGAGCGCGTTGACGGGCCACACCACCGCCGCCACGCCGTGGGGCCGGCCATAGCTCAGGGTCACATAGGCTATCAGCAGATAGCCGAGCGCGAGCAGGGCGCCCTGGACCATGCGCAGGCGCAACAGTGACAACGCAGGAACCCCGCGGCTTCAAACCGCTGGGATCATGCGCCCGGAGCGCCTACCATTTGGTTTCGCGGGCCGTCGAAAATTGCGCGTTTTCGCGGCCTCAGCCGCGGTGCACCGCGAACGGCCCGAACGCCTGGTCGGTCGGCATCACCTGCAGGCGGTTGATGTTGACGTGCTCGGGCAGCGTCGCGCACCAGAAGATCGTCTCGGCGACGTCGTTGGCCGTCATGCCGCGCATGTTGGCGTAGACGTCCGCCGCCTTGCCCTCGTCGCCCTTGAAGCGGACCAGCGAGAACTCGGTCTCGACCATGCCGGGCTCGATGTTCGTCACCCGCACGTTCTTGCCGAGCATGTCGGAGCGCAGCGCGAGCAAAAACTGTTTCACGAAGGCCTTGGTGCCCGCATAGGTGTTGCCGCCGGGGTAAGGGTAGTCGCCCGCCACCGAGCCGAGGCCGAACACATGGCCGCGGCCGCGCGCGATCATGCCCGGCAGGGTCGCCCGTACGGTGTTCACGAAGCCGGTGACGTTGGTGTCGATCATCGTGTGCCAGTCGGCGAGGTCGACCGTGTCGGCGGGGCCGAGGCCGAGCGCCAGACCGGCGTTCGCCGCCACCACGTTGACGCCCGAAAACGCCTCCGGCAGCTCGGCCAGCAGCTTTTCGGTCGCCGCGTAGTCGCGCACGTCGAGCTCGGCGACATGCAGCGCCTCGCCGAGCTCGGCCTTGAGCTTCTCCAGCCGCTCCATGCGCCGGCCCGTGCCCACCACCCTGGCGCCGGCGCCGACGAAGCGGCGGGCGATCGCCTCGCCGAAGCCGGAGGTCGCGCCGGTGACGAACACGGTGAGGCTTTTGGGGTCGAGCATGCCGTAGGACATCGCGCGGGGCTCCGGGATCTGGGGTCAGCCCTCCCCTAGCGCCCTCGGGCCCCGAAGGCGAGCCCAAAGCCGCCGATCAGGTCCACGCAAAAGCCCTGCGCCGCCTCAGTCCTGCGGCGGCAGCGTGGGCGGACCGCCGGGGCGCCGGCGGGCGGCGAGCTCCTTCAGCGCCTCGATCGCGATCGCTTGGCCGGCGCGGGTCTGCACCGTCGCGGCGATGTAGCCGGCGCGGGCATAGCGCTGCAGCACCGCGAGCGCGGCCGCAGGCGTCGCGGCCCGCACGCTCACGCCGCTCGGGAACTGTCAGTCGATGCGGAACATGGGTTTGGCCGGTTGGAACAGCCGGCAGAAACCAGGCGGCTCCCCTCGATTCCACCAACAGAAGCCTATTTGACGAAAAACTTCCGGAAATTTGCCTAAAAAGACCTTGTGCTGATCAAAGGCTCACCGGCCCGCGCAAAACTCGTGCGCGGGCCGGGAGCGTGGCGTCAGCGCGCCTCGATCGTGGTCTTGGTCGTGGTGTCCGGCTCGGCGGTCGTGGTGGTCTTCTTGGTGACGGTGCCGTCGCTGTGCTCGGTGACGGTCTTGCGCTTCTCGACCGTCGCGTCGCCGGCGTCATGGCTCTTGATGGTGGTTTCGCGATGCTCGGTCGCGACCGAAGGCGTGTCGGTGGTGATGGTGGTGGTCTGCGCCTGCGCAGCCCCGCTCGCCGCGAGCGCCGCAGCCACCAGCGCCGCCGGCCCGAGCCGCTTCATGCGGCGCATCATGTCGAGATTCTTCAGCGTCATTTTCGTCCTCCCGGCGGGCCCATGGGCCCGCGCAGCGTGTTGCCCTTCAGAGGGGCCAACGCAGAGCGATGGGGAGGGTTCCGGGGCCGGAGCCACAGCCGTGCGAAGCTAGTGGGACGCGTGCAGTGATCACAACGCTTTCGTTCAGAAGGTGACTTCCCGGCATAGCCTTCGCCCGCATCGACTTTGCTGCTTTAGCTTTCACCGACTCTTGCTTAGCCTTGCGCGGAGTGGAGGGGCCCGACGGAGCGCGCCTCCCCGGCGCTTCGCCTTGTCACTTTTACGCTGCTAACCTTTTTTCCACTGAGGGGCTTTCCTCAATGAAGGTTTCGCATCCTAAACATATCTACCCTCCGGTAAACCGCTGCATCTATTGCGATTCCGCAGAAGGCAAACTGAGTTCCGAGCATATAGTACCCTTTGGCCTACTTGGCAGACACGAACTACCAGAGGCAAGCTGCAGAGACTGCGCGGAAAAAACGGGAAGAATAGAAAACATCGTTCTAAAGGATTATATGGGCGGATTCCGATCAAGGATGCAGTTCCCGAACCGGCGAGGGCGAAAACGAAATTATCCGCTTAAATGTTACGAATTCATCGGATCAGACAATAGCTTCAGAGCTGTAGAAATCTCTCCAGACGAGTACCCTAAGACCCTATTTCTTCCGAAACTTTCGCGACCCGGGATGTTCCTGACGCCCGAACAAAATAGACGGATCGCGTCTGCACCACTGGAGTGGTGGATACACCATGATGATCATGGCGCCAAAATTCTAAGAGAAAAACTTGGATTCATTCCCCTATTTGTAATTGAGCCTGATGTTTCGGCTCTCGCTCATATGATCGGCAAGGTCTGCCATTCCTATGCTTGCGCGGTAATTGGGTATGAAAGGCTTAGAGAATACAAGATGTATTATCCACCCGCACTCCTCGATATGCCTCGAGAGCATATATATTTTATAGTCGGAGGATCAACACCCATTAGACAAAACAACACGTCGTACGAGATAAATATCATTGAATCAGTTATGGGAAATCTTCAGCTAGTTATTGCGACCGTAAGATTCTTAGCGTGGCTAGGAGCTCCAGCATACCGAACTATTGTTGCAAGTCGCCCGGCGCCTCCAAATGCGCCTCGATCCCCCATTCAACGCGGCTCGTTGTCGACCCCCGCACCTGAAGATAGAAATCCTTTTCCGTCGCGGTAGGTCGTCTCACTCCGCCCGCTTTCCCGGTGATCAGCCTGTTGGGCGATCGCTGCAAGCTTACCTATTCGACCGCCACATGGGGATCTAGGTATTTTTTCCTTGACGCCTCCCCTTCCCTCGTGCATGTTCAGAGGACCTTCTCCCGCGGGGAGGCGCGTCCGGACCGGCCGTTCGCGCGGGATGTGAGGGCGGCGCCTGCGGCGCGGAGGCCGGACCTTCGCGGCTCGGGACGTCGGCCTGGGCTCTCCGGCTGAGGAGTTTTGTCTTTTCTCATCCGGCGAGGACGCGAGCGCCCGCCCCGCACTAGGACGGGGCCGCGCCTTCGAGCGCCTTAAGGCGCGGGATGGCCTTGTCGGTTCGGGGCTTCTTCGGAAGCCTCAAGTCCGGAGGCCGCAAAGGGACCGACCCCGCAAGGGGCTGCGGGCCGCCCGCGACCGGAGCGCGATCCCCCCGGCCGTCGACAAGACGCCGTGCGTGGGGCGCCGGGCGACCGGCATTGAAATGTCAGATGCGGTGGCCCGGCGCCCTGCGCCTCCCCTGTTTCCCCTCACGCGGATGTCTCCGCGGGAGACGGAGACGCTTGGGCTGGAGACGGTTTTCTCGGGGGCAAAAAAGGGCCCTCACCCGGCCCTGCGGGCCGACCTCTCCCCCGCGGGGGAGAGGTGAAGAACTCCCGCCGCCGCGCCTTTCGCAGGATGGGGCGCGGAGGCGGGACGTAGGCGCGGCGCTCACCTCTCCCCGGCGGGGAGAGGTCGACATCGCGCAGCGATGGCGGGTGAGGGGGAGCGGGCGGTTTTTGGGGCGAAAGGCCCCCTCACCCGCGAGGCTTCGCCTCGCGACCTCTCCCCGCTGAGGAGAGGTGAAGAACTCCCGCCGCGCCTGTCACAAAACCGGGCGCGGCGGCGGGACGACAGGCGCGGCGCCCACCTCTCCCCGGCGGGGAGAGGTCGACATCGCGCCAGCGATGGCGGGTGAGGGGGGAGCAGGCGGTTTTTTTGGGGCGAGAGCCCCCCTCACCCGCGAGGCTTACGCCTCGCGACCTCTCCCCGCTGGGGAGAGGTGCAGAACTCCCGCCGCGCCTGTCGCAGGGCGGGACAACAGGCGTGGCGCGCGAAGGAGGTCGATATGGCGCTGGTTCCGAACTCCGTCTGGCCGAGGCCCGCCGCCCCGGTCACGACGCGGCGCGTCCCGGCGGCTGTCCCCGTCGCCCCGCCGGCGCCGCCGGACGAGGATTCCGCGCCGCCCGCCTATGGCCGCGTCGCGGCCGCGCCCTGCCCTCCCGCCGCGCCGACGCGCAGGGTCGGCATGCCGGCCGCGCCCGCCGAAGGCCTCACGGCGCGCAAAAAGCTGTCGGACGCCTATGGGCTGTGGCGCGCCTGCCTGTCGGCCTGCTGCCGGCGCGCGGGGTTCTGTCAGGCCGATCTCGGCTGCGCCTGCTTGATCGAGCAGCGCGACAAGCTCGACCTCGAAGGGCTGCGGCGCGGCCTCGCGGCCGGCGGCCGCGCGGTCCAGCCCGAGGAGGCGCCGCTCCCCGGCCCGGCACGCAGACGCAGGAGCGCGGCGCGCCGCAAGGCTCAGCGGTACAGTTCCTCGTTGCCGAGCCATTTGTAGAGGCCGGCGACCTGCTCGGCGTAGCCGTTGAACAGCAGCGTCGGCCGCATCTCGTTGGAACCCAGCACGCGCTCGCTCGCCTGGCTCCAGCGCGGATGGGCGACTTCCGGGTTCACATTGGCCCAAAAACCGTATTCGCCGGGGCCGGCGACCGCCCACAGCGTCTTCGGGCGCTTGTCGGTGAAGTCGACGCTGACGATCGCCTTGACGGATTTGAAGCCGTATTTCCACGGCACGGCGAGGCGGATCGGCGC
This sequence comes from Hansschlegelia sp., assembly GCF_035538955.1. NCBI lineage: Bacteria > Pseudomonadati > Pseudomonadota > Alphaproteobacteria > Hyphomicrobiales > Methylopilaceae > Hansschlegelia > Hansschlegelia sp. The sequence continues at coordinate 116,816 of NZ_DATLJK010000010.1, read as the reverse complement.
GCCCATCTGGCGGGCGAGCGGCTTGCCATAGGCGCCGGTCGCCAGAAAGGCGAGGTCGCTGGTCGCCTCCGCCATGGTCAGGCCCTCGGTGTAGGGCCAGTCGAACAGCGGACTCGCCTGGCCGGGCGCGACGTCCGGGTTGAGGAAGGTCTTCATCACCACGTATTTGGCCGAGCCGAGCGGCTTCGCCATCGCGACGAAGTCCTTGAGCGGGATGCCGGACCACGGCAGCGCCATCGACCAGGCCTCGACGCAGCGGTGCCGGTAGAGCCGCTCTTCGGGCGGCAGCTTCTTCAGCAGGTCGTCGACGCCGATCTCGAACGGCTTTTCGACCATGCCGCCGACCTTGATGGTCCACGGCCTGATCGGCAGCGCCTGGGCGTCCTCGGCGACGCTCTTCGAGGTGTTGAAGTCGTAATAGTTGTTGTAGCCGAGATTGTAGGATTCCGGCGTCACCGGCCGGTCGAGCGTGTAGGCCGGGTTGCGCTTCACCGGGTAGAGCCCGGCCGAGGGGTCCGGCGGCTGCGGGGCGGCGGGCTTCTTCTCGCCGAAGCCGAAGAAGGCGCTCGCCGGCGACGCCGCAAGGCCCGCGCCGGCAAGGCCCGCCGCGGCCATGAAGCTTCGCCGGTTCAGCCAGACATGCTCGGGCGTCGCCTCGGACTCGGGGATCGCCCAGGACGGGACGCGTCGGATGAGCATGGTCTTCTCCGCGAAACGGGTTCGTCGCCAGGCTCTACGGACGAAAACGGCCGGAGGTTACGCCTCCGGCCGCATCACGTCGTCACAAGCCCGCGAGGGGGCGCGGGATCAGATCGGATTGAGGGTCAGCGACGAGTAGCCGGCGGCGACCGACAGGCCCGTCTGGCCCTCGAGGCTGAGCGGCTGCAGCGAGATGGTGGCGTCGGAGCCGCCGACCAGGACGTTCGCCCCGGCGCCGATCAGCGCCGCCGCGCTCGCCGAGGCGCCGCGATATTTGCCGGCGAGGTCGCCCGGCCCGAGGTCGCGCGAATGCGCCACCACCGCCCAGGCGAGCACGCCGGGACCGGTCGCGCCGACGTCGACGCCGATCTTGTTGATGTGGCCCATATAGAGGTCGACCGCGTTGCGGCCGGCGGCCGGCCGGTAGACGCAGGACAGTTCGCGGCGCGAGCCGACCACATAGCCGATCGATCCCGGCGTCTCGCAGGTCAGCGTGCCGATCTGGTAGCCCGAGACCGGCGCGTAATAGTGGCGATGCTTCGAGATCGTGACCGAGGGGTGGCCGAGATCGGCGGCGAGCGCCGCGCCGGAGGCGAGGCAGCCGGCCGCGACGAGGCCGGCCTTGAGCAATGCGTGCATGGTGGTGGGTCTCCCGAGAGTCGTCCCCGCGACCACCGAACGTCCGAACTGCGGCTTTCGTTCGACGGCGTCAGCGCAGTTCCGCGCAAAACCGCTGGATGCGGCGGCAGGCCTCCTCCAGCGTCTCGTCGGCCGCCGCATAGGAGATCCGGAAGTTCGGGCCGAGCCCGAAGGCCGAGCCGTGCACCACCGCGACGCCCTCGGCCTCGAGCAGCTCGGAGACGAAGTCCTCGTCGGTCTCGATGGTCTTGCCCGAGCCGGTGGCGCGGCCGAGCGCGCCGGCGCAGGACGGGTAGACGTAGAACGCGCCCTCCGGGGTCGGGCAGGACAGGCCGCGCGCCTGGTTCAGCATCGACACCACGAGGTCGCGTCGCCGCTCGAACGCCTCGCGGAACCCGGTCAGGAAGTCCTGTGGACCCGACAGCGCCTCGAGCGCCGCCCACTGCGCGATCGAGCAGGCGCCGGAGGTCTGTTGGCCCTGCACCATCTCCATCGCCCGGATCAGCTTGTCCGGCCCCGCCGCGTAGCCGATGCGCCAGCCGGTCATGCAATAGGCCTTGGAGACGCCGTTCATGGTCAGCGTGCGGTCGTAGAGCGCCGGCTCGACCTGGGCCGGCGTGGTGAATTCGAAGCCGCCGAACACCAGGTGCTCATACATGTCGTCGGTCAGCACCCAGACATGCTCGTGGCGCAGCAGCACGTCGGTCAGCGCCTTGATCTCGGCGCGCGAATAGGCCGCTCCCGAGGGGTTCGAGGGCGAGTTCAGCAGCACCCATTTGGTGCGCGGCGTGATCGCCGCCTCGAGGTCCTCGGCGCGCAGCTTGAAGCCATGCTCGATCCGGGTGTCGACGATCACCGGCGTGCCGCCGTTGAGCGCGACCATCTCGGGGTAGCTCACCCAGTACGGCGCCGGCACGATCACCTCGTCGCCGGGATTAAGCGTCGCCACGAAGGCGTTGTAGAGAATCTGCTTTCCGCCGGTCGCCACGATGGTCTGCGACGGCCGGTAGTCGAGCCCGTTCTCGCGCTTGAACTTCTGCGCGATCGCCTCGCGCAGCGGCGCGATGCCGGCGACCGGCGGGTATTTGGTCTCGCCGCGCCGGATCGCGTCGATCGCCGCGTCCTTGATGTTCTGCGGCGTGTCGAAGTCGGGCTCGCCGGCGCCGAGCGAAATGACGTCGCGGCCTGCCGCCTTGAGGTCACGCGCCTTCTGCGTGACCGCGATGGTGGCGGACGGCTTTACGCGCGACAGCGCGTCGGCGAGGAAGGCCATTGCGGGCTCCGGGGCTGGATTTTCGCCGGGACCCTATGTCGCCCGGCCCGCGCCGCGCAACCCGGAACGGCTCAGCGCAGCGGCCCCTTGAAGACGAAGAACGCGCCCGCCGCGATCAGCGCGAAGCCGACGATGTGGTTCACCGTCAGCCGCTCGCCCAGATAGGCGACCGAGAAGACGGCGAACACGCTGAGCGTGATCACCTCCTGCATCGCCTTGAGCTCGGCGCCCGAATAGACCGCGCTGCCGATCCGGTTCGCTGGCACGGCGAAGCAGTATTCGATCAGCGCGATGCCCCAGCTTGCGAGGATCGCGGCCCAGAGCGGCGCGCCTTTGAACTTGAGGTGGCCGTACCAGGCGAAGGTCATGAAGACGTTGGAGCACAGCAGAAGGACGAGCGGCGCGAGCGCAGGCGACAACAGGTTCGGCATGGGGACCCTGCAGAGCGGGTGGAGAGAAGCGCGAAGGGACGTCGGGCGGCCCGACTAGCCGGGCGCGACGTCGGGACGGTCGGTCAGCCGCTTGCCCGCGGCGGCCTCGAGCTGGAGCAGCAATGCGGAGTGATCGTAGCCGCCGGCGCCGAGCCTGTCGCGCAGCTCGACGAAGCGGTCGCGCACGTCCTGCGACAGCGGCAGCCTCACGCCGGCCTCGGCGGCGGCGGCGAGCGCGGTGTCGAGGTCCTTGACCTGCGTGGCCACCATCCCGCCCGGCCGGAAGTCGCGCTCGAGCATCCGGCGGCCGTGCTCCTCCAGGATGCGGCTCTCGGCGAAGCCGCCGCGGATCGCCTCGCGCACGGCGGCCGGATCGGCGCCGCCGGCGGCGGCCAGCAGCAGCGCCTCCGACACCGCGCCGATCGTCACGCCGACGATCACCTGATTGGCGAGCTTGGCGAACTGGCCGGCGCCGGCCGGGCCGACGCGGACCGCGCGGCCGAGCGGCTCGAAAACCGGCCTCGCGCGCTCGAAGGCGGCCTCGTCGCCGCCGACCATGATGGCGAGCGCGCCGGCCGCAGCCCCCCGCGTGCCGCCCGAGACCGGCGCGTCGAGATGGGCGACGCCGTGCCCGGCGAGGCGCGCGGCGTGGTCGCGCGCGAGCGACGGCGGGATCGAGCTCATGTCGATCACGAGGCTGCCCGGCTTCAGCGCGGCCGCCGCGGCGCCTGCGCCGAACAGCGTCTCGGCGACCGCAGGCCCGTCGGCCAGCATGGTGATGAGCACGTCGGAGGCTGCGGCGGCCTCGGCCGCCGAGGCAGCGACCGCGGCGCCGTCGGCGCCGAGCGCCCTCGCCTTCTCGGCGGTGCGGCTCCAGGCGATCACCTCGAAGCCGGCCCCGAGCAGGCGGCGCGCCATCGGCGCGCCCATGAGGCCGACGCCGAGGAAACCGATGCGGGGTCGAACGGACGTCATGGCGGACTCCGGGGAGAAGGCTGGCGCGTTACCGCTGCGCCCGTGCGGGCGCAAGGTGACATGAAAGCCATGTCTCTGCGCCGGCGCTTACCCCCCCGACGACGTCGCGCGGCGCCGGTCAGGGCCGGTCAGGCGATGACGCGGCCCCGGTTCCCGGGCTCGGTTCGCCCGAGAGCGATCTCAATGGAGCCGGAACTCGGCCCGCACCGGCTGGAAATCCGCCGGGCCGATCAGCGCCTTGTGCCCCACCCGCACCGAGTGCACCACTCCCTCGATCTCCTTGCGCCACCACTCCAGGAACCGCCGCAGCACCGGAAACTCCGGCGCCCGATCGTATTCCTGCCAGAGGAAGGACTGCAGCAGCTTCGGGTAATCGGGCATGCGGTAGAGGATCTCCGCAGTGATCAGCCCATAGCCCTGCATCTGAAGCTCGAAATCGGCGCTCGCCCGCCGGACGCCTGCCTTCTGGAACTCGGACTCGCTCATCGGCCATGCTCCTTCGCCTCGCGGCGCGGTTGCCGAAGCGCCGCAAAGTCAGTGTGTTACGCGACCCTCATCCATGACAATCCCCAGAAGCTAATAGGTCTTTAACTTCAATAATTTGGCAGCCCTTTGGCCGAACTGCTGCCAGCCGCTTCGCGGCGACGGGGAGGATCTGCCCAGACCCCTCGGGCGTATGACAGGATGCTCAACGTCCAGCCTTCGAGGAAGCTCGTCCCAATGACCCTCAAGCGTCTGATCCTGGTGCTCGCGCTCGCGGCCTTCCCCGGGGTTGCGGCGGCGCAGAGCTGCCTGCGGGACTGCGTAAACGCGCAGATCGCCGCCACAGCCAGCGACATCGAGATCAAGGACGCGGCGCTGGCCTGCCGCCAGACCTGCGAGGACAAGGCCCGCGGCGTGCTGGAGCGCGACGGCCTGCTGGACAAGGCGGCGAACTGCAAAGCGGAACTGCTGACGACCGACGAACTCCGAAAAGTCCGGGCGGCGAGCCCGTCCTTCTACATGCAGTCGAACGTGTTCATCTGGGACGCCAAGAACCCCTTCCCGGACCGCGTGTTGACGAAGATCGATGTGTCGGCCCAGAACCTTGATCTCAACGACGTCGGGTTCACCGGAACGGGTCTCGTCCCGCCCTCGGGCGAAGGCGCCTTCGTGATCCCGGGCTTCTACGACGGCTACCCGGCCGTCCGGTTCGCCGCCAAGGTGCAAAAGATCTGGGCCTGCAAGATCAGATGAGCCGTCTCTTCACGATCGGATATGAGGGCGCGACGCCCGGCGCTCTGGCAGATGCGCTCACGACGGCCGGCGTCGAGACGCTGGTCGACGTGCGCGCGGTGGCGAACTCCCGCCGGCCCGGCTTTTCGAAGCGGTCGCTTGCGGCGGGGCTCGAGGAGCGGGGCGTCGGCTACCTCCACATGCGCGCGCTCGGGACGCCGGCGGAGGGGCGCGCCGCGGCGCGCTCCGGGCGGCACGACGACATGCGTCGCATCTTCGCCGCCCATCTGGAGACCGAGGCCGCAAAGGAAGAGCTTGCGGCGCTGAAGCAGTTCGTCCGCACCGGACGGAAGCTTTGCCTCCTGTGCTTCGAGCGCGAGCCCGAACACTGCCACCGGCTGATGATCGCCGAACGCATCGAGGCGACGGACGCGAACGTCGCAATCGAACATCTGCACCCGCTGCCGGCGACGTTCGAGCGACCCTGAGCGGCCGCGCTCAGCCTTCGTAGGTGGCCGGCAAGTCGTCCAGGAAGGCTTTGGCGTCGCGTCGGATTTCGGCCTTGCGGCGGTCATCCATGCGATCGAGCGTTCGGTACGGCATGGCGAGGCGGTTGGCGCCGCGCAGGCGCGGCTCGTTCCGGATGAGAAAGTCCCAGTAGAGATAGTTGAACGGGCAGGCGTCTTCGCCGGACTTCAGCTTCACGTCGTAGCGGCACGAGCCGCAATAGTCCGACATCCGGTCGATATAGGCGCCGGAGGCCGCATAGGGCTTCGACGCCATCACGCCGCCATCGGCGAACAGCGCCATGCCCTGGACGTTCGGAAGCTCCACCCACTCATAGGCGTCGGCGTAAACCAGCAGGAACCAGTCCTGCACCTCCCGCGGACGCACGCCCGCCAGCAGCGCGAAATTGCCAAGCACCATCAGGCGCTGGATGTGGTGCGCATAGGCGTGGTCGCGGGTGTCGGCGACGCAATGCGCGAGGCAGTTCATGTCGGTCTTGGCCGTCCAGTAGAGGTCCGGCAGCCTGCGGTCGGCGGAAAGGTGATTGGTTTCGCCGTAATCCGGCATTCTCAGCCAGTAGACGCCACGGACATATTCGCGCCAGCCGATGATCTGTCTGACAAAGCCCTCGACCGCGTTGAGCGGCGCCCGCCCCTGCTCGTAGGCCTGGACGGCCATGTCGCAGACCTCGCGGGGGCCCAGCAGGCCGGCGTTCAGATAGGGCGAGATCAGTCCGTGGAAGATGAAGGGGCCGCCAGCCTTCATGGCGTCCTGGTAGTCCCCGAAGGCCGGCAGCGCGAGCGACACGAAATGGCGCAGCGCCTTCAGCGCGTCGGCGCGGCTCGTCGCCCAGCCAAAGTCATGGAGCGTCCCGAAATTGTCCGGGAACAGCCGCTCCACCAATTCCATGACCTCGCGCGTCGCCTGGTCCGGCGCGAAGCGCAGGCGATCCGGGATCCTGGCGTTCTTCGGCAGCCGCTTGCGGTTCTCGACGTCGTAGTTCCACTGGCCGCCGGCCGGCGCTTCGCCATCCATTAGCAGGCCGGTCCTGCGGCGCATCTCCCGGTAGAAGAACTCCATCCGCAGCGCGCGGCGGTCGCCGGCCCAAGCCTCGAAATCGGCGCGCGAGCAGAGGAAGCGGTCGTCCTCGCGCAGCACGACGTCGCAGGCGAGCCGCTCGCGCCAATCATGCATCATCTCGAGCACGCGCCATTCGCCCGGCTCGGTGAGGATCAGCAGCCGGGCGCCGTGGCGCCCGACGGCGCGCCCGACCTCGCCGCCGAGCGAGCCGGTGTTTTGGGGATCCTCGAGCGTGACGTAATCGACCCGCACGCCCTCGTCGCGGAGCTCGGCCGCGAAGCGCCGCATGGCGGCGAACAGGAAGACCAGCTTCTGCTTGTGATGGCGGACATAGCTCGCCTCCTCCATCACCTCCGCCATCAGGACGACGTCGGTCTTCGGGTCGAGCCCTCTGAGCGAGGCGACGTCGCGGGTGAGTTGGTCCGCGAGGACGAGGCGCAGCGTGGTCATCCCGCGCTATACGCGCGAGATCGGCGTTCGTCTCACCCGCGCTCCCGGACCGCCGCAAGCGCCTCGGGCGTGTCGACATCGATCAGCGCGCCATCATCCGCCTCGACCTCGCGGGCGGCGTCGCTCTGCTCGGCGAGCAGATGGCGCCCGCCGGCGTCGCCCTCGATCGCGCACAGAGCGGCGAAGAAGCGGCGACCCCACAGCACCGGATTGCCGCGCCGGCCGTCGCGGACCGGCGCGACGACATGCGCGCCGCCGGCCGGATCGAACACAGCGACGAGGCGGGCGAGCAGCGCAGGCCTCACAAGCGGCATGTCGCCGAGCAGCACGAGCGCCCCGTCGACCGAAGCCGGCAGCGCCTCGAGCCCGGCGCGCAGCGAGGTGGAGAGCCCTTCGGCGAAGTTCGGGTTCGGCACGAAGCGGACCGGCAGCCCCGACAGCGCCACCTCGACGGCCGCTCTCTGGTGGCCGGTCACCACCACGACCTCCGAAAGCCCGCCTGCGAGCGCCGCCTCGACCGCGTGGCGGACGAGCGGCCTGCCCTGCACGGTCTCGAGCAGCTTGTTCGGTCCGCCCATGCGGGTGGACCGCCCTGCCGCCAGCACGACCGCCGCGACCTTCGGAGCGCGCGGAAGATCGCGCTCCTGGCGCGGTTGCGGGCGCGCGGTGATCTCCATCAGCAGCCCTCCGACGCCCATCCGGCTGATGTCGCGGCCGTCGACCGGAAGCTTCGCCAGCAGCCGGTTGAGGATCCAGTCGAAGCCGTTCTCCTTCGGACTGCGCGCGCAGCCGGGCGCGCCGAGCACCGGCGTCCCGTGGAGGTCGCCGAGCAGCAGCAGATTGCCCGGATCGACCGGCATGCCGAGCCGCCGAATCGCGCCGCCCGCGGCCTCGAGCGCCGCAGGGATCACGTCGCGCCGGTCGGTGATGGCGGACGCGCCGAACACGATGATGATTTCCGGCCTTTCGAGCGCCACCTCGTTCAGGCTGCGGACGAGGCTGCGTTCGTCATGCGGGACGCGGCGCTCGGCGACGAGCTTCGCGCCTGCGGGGGCAAGCCGCCGCTGCAGCACCGCGATTGTCTTGTCGACCACCTTCGGATCGAGCCCCGGCAGCAGCGTCGATATCGCCGCCGCCCGCCTGACCTCGAACGGCGCAAGGCGGATCAGCGGCCCGCGCGCGCGGGCAAGCTGCTCGGCGCGGGCGACGAGGTCCTCCGGCAGCGCGAACGGGATGATCTTCACGGTCGCGGCCATCGCGCCGCGCGGCATGGCGGCGTGCTCGGCGAGGGTGGCGAGCGTCACGGCCTCGTCGATGTCGTTGAGCGCGTCGACGCCGCCGCGGTCGACCAGCAGCACGCCGGGACGCTCGGCGAAGATGTTGGCGCGGCCGGTGAAGGCCCGGTCGGCGCGCAGGCCGGGTCCGACCAAGGCGGCGGCGATGCGTTCGGCGGCAGCGTCCTCGGCGACGTCGCCAGAGGCCATTTCGGCCACGACGACCTCGCGCACCCCGCCGCGCTCGAGCGCCGCCACGTCGGCGGCCGTGATGCGCGCGCCCTTCTTCAGCACATAGCCCGAAAGCCGCAGCGCATGCGCGGCGACGCAGCCCTCGGCCCGCGAAACCTGAACCGGTCCGAATTTCACCGGCCGAGCTCCGCCCGGCGCAGCACCGCGGTGATCTCCGCCATGATCGAGACCGCGATCTCGGCGGGCGACGAGGCCCCGATCGCAAGACCGATCGGGGCGCGGATCCGCTCCAGCGCAGCCGGCGTGACGCCCTGCGCCTTCAGCCGTTCGAGCCGCGCGGCGTGCGTGCGGCGGGAGCCCAGCGCGCCGACATAGAAGCAGCCCCGGCCGAGCGCCTCGGCCAGCCCCGGATCGTCGATCTTCGGATCATGGCTCAGCGCCGCGAAAGCGGTGAACGCGTCGAGGCCGAGGTCGGGCAGCGCCGTCTCCGGCCATTCGGCCCTGAGCTCCACCGCGGGAAAACGCTCGGGCGTCGCAAAGGCGGTGCGCGGGTCGACGATCGCGACCTCGTAGCCGAGCGACGCGGCGAGCGGCGCCAGCGTCTGCGCGATGTGGACCGCGCCGGTCAGCACCAGGCGCGGCGGCGGCACATGAACGTTGAGGAACACCGCGCGCCCGGCCGCATCCTCGACGACGCCGCTCCTGGCGGACGTCAGCGCGCGCGTGATGGCTTCCTCCAGCGGATCGCCGGCAGGGTCGAGCACCAGCCGCTGCTCGTCGGTGTCGAGCGCCGTCGCCACCACCGCCGGCCGCCGCGCCGCGCGCGCTGCGTTGAGCGCACTCAGAAGGTCCAGCCTCATGCGACCTTCTCGACGAAAACTTTGATGCGGCCGCCGCAGGACAGCCCGACGCGCCAGGCGGTCTCGTCCGCGACCCCGAATTCGAGCAGCCGCGGCTTGCCGGAGGCGATGACCTCGGCGGCCTCGCTCACCACCGCGCCCTCGACGCAGCCGCCCGACACGGAGCCCTGGAAGTCGCCGCCGGCGTCGATCACCAGATGGCTGCCGACCGGGCGGGGGGCCGATCCCCAGGTCTCCACGACGGTCGCGAGCGCAACGCCGCGCCCTTCGCGGACCCACTCTTCGGCGGTCGAGAGAAGATCCATGCGTGCCTCCGTGCTGCGAGGCCGAGATAGGTCTTCGGCCTGGCGCGCACAATGACGGGCCGCGGCCGCCTCAGCGCGGCGGCGGCGCGAGTCCCATCTCAATGATGAGCTGCTTCGCCTTGTTGAGAGCGTCGTCGGCGGTCATGTTCGGCCTGCCGCTTTCGACCGCCGCTAACACCGTGCTCCGGCCGTTCCGGTCGACCCAGCCGACCGTCCAGGCGGCGTCGTCGCACGCGCCGCTCTTGAGGGCGACGTTGGCGTCCCCCCACCTCTCGGCCGGCACGATCTCGACCGTCCGCGCCTGCGATTCGGCCGACGTCGGAAGCTCGCCGCGTTTTAGGCGGGCGAGAAACTCGACCTGCTCGACGGCGTTGAGCGCGAGCCCTTCGGGGCTGTCGCCGCGGCCGAGCCGCTCCACCGGGCCGCCCGAATCGGCGTTGCCGTAGCGCATCGCCGCGAGCGCCTTGGCGAAGGCGTCGGAGCCGACCCGCCGCGACACCTCCTCATAGACCCAGGACGCTCCCGTGCGGAACGCGTTCCGCAGGCTCACCCCGTCGGGCGGATCGTCCTTGAGCGGCGAGCTGCGTTTGACCGGCGCCCCCGCGTCCGCGACGACGCCCCGGTCCAGGGCGATGACGCTCGCGGGAATTTCGAAGGTCGCGCAGGGCGGCCGGCGGCGATCGCAGGTCAGCCCGCCCGCACTCACCGCCGCGGCCCCGGGCGCCACGTCGCGAATCGCGACGCACGCGGTGGCCCCGGCGAAGACGTTTGAAAACGCGGACTCCAGATCGGGCGGCGTCTGCGCGCGCGCCATGGAGGTCGCGGCGAGCACGAGGCTCAGCGCGGCCGAGGAAGCCCTACCGACGTGACGAAATCCCCCTATGCCCGTGCTCCCCTGGCCATGCTGTTCAAGCGTGGTCGCCGTCATACGCCCCTGATCCCCGGTCGACGACTTCGCATCCGCTCCTCCGACGCGCCCGCAGCCGGAACCCGCCCGGATACGCCGTGCGCCTTCAGGTAAACCGGAATAGATAGCGCCCATGAGGACCACGGGAAGCGCCGCCTCCCGCTGACTTTTCGCCGCCGCCGGACCGCGCCGTCGGCCGGTCCGGCGCGTTGTCGCGAGCCGCTGCCCTTGCTAAAGACTGCCTTCGAACCGTGCTCGCCCACAGAAGGGGCGCCGCCTTTGGTTCGACAGGCGGAACGGACGCCAGAAACGCGAGCGAGGCGACATCAGCGGATGGAGTATTTCGCGCAGCAACTGATCAACGGCGTAACGCTCGGTTCCATCTACGGGCTCATCGCGATCGGCTACACGATGGTCTACGGCATCGTCGGCATGATCAATTTCGCTCATGGCGACATTTTCATGGTCGGCGCGTTCCTGGCGCTGATCATTTATCTGGCGCTCGCGGCGCTAGGCGTGGCCTTCGCCCCTCTGGCGCTGCTGATCGTGCTGGTCCTGGCGATGGCTTTGACGGCGCTCTATGGCTGGACTGTGGAACGCATCGCCTACCGGCCGCTGCGCGGCTCGTTCCGGCTTGCGCCGCTGATCTCGGCCATCGGCATGTCGATCTTTCTCCAGAACTACGTCCAGGTCGCCCAGGGGGCGCGCGTCAAGCCGCTGCCGCCGGTGGTGCCGGGCTATTTCTGGCAGTCGGACGGGGCCGACGGCTTCATCGTGAACATCTCGAACGTGCAGGTGATCATCGTGCTGACGACGATCGTGTCGATGCTCGGCTTCTGGCTGATCGTCGCCAAAACCCCGCTCGGCCGCGCGCAGCGCGCCTGCGAGCAGGACAGCAAGATGGCCGCGCTGCTCGGGGTCGACGTCGACCGCACGATCTCGCTCACCTTCGTGATGGGCGCGGCGCTCGCCTCCGTGGCGGGGCTCATGTACCTGCTCTATTACGGCGTCGCAGACTTCTACATCGGCTTCGTGGCCGGGGTGAAAGCCTTCACGGCCGCGGTCCTCGGAGGCATCGGGTCGCTGCCCGGCGCCATGCTGGGCGGCCTGCTGATCGGCCTGATCGAGACCCTGTGGTCCGCCTATTTCTCGGTCGAGTACAAGGACGTCGCGGCGTTCTCGATTCTGGTGATCGTGCTGATCTTCCTGCCCTCCGGTCTGCTCGGCAGGCCGGAAGTCGAGAAGGTCTGAGCGGCTCGTGGCGGACACCGCGCCGGCCCAGCCCAGTCATCCGCTCGCAGCCGCCCTTCGCGACGCGCTGATCACGGCGCTCGTGGCGCTCGGGCTGGCCGCGCCCATGATGGGGCTGGTCACGGTCCAGGGGCCCGACGGGCTCAGACTGGACCCGCACTGGCAGCGGGTGGCGATCGCGGTCGCGGTCGTCTTCCTCGGCCGCTTCGCCCTCAACCTGACGATCTGGCGGCCCGGCGCCCGGCGATCGGCGAGCTTCGTGCCGCCGCGCGTCGAGGCGACGCTGGCGAAGCTCGCCCGATGGCTGGGCCCGATCGCGATCGCGATGGCGATCGCCCTGCCCTTCCTGCCCGGCGTCGAGCGCTACACGGTCGATCTCGCGATCCTGGTGCTGACCTATGTGATGCTCGGCTGGGGTCTCAACATCGTGGTCGGGCTCGCGGGGCTGCTCGACCTGGGCTACGTCGCTTTCTACGCGGTCGGCGCCTACTCCTACGCGCTTCTCGCGCAGTATTTCGGCCTGTCCTTCTGGGTCTGCCTGCCGCTCGCCGGCATTCTGGCCGCCTTCTGGGGCGTGCTTCTGGGCTTTCCGGTGCTCAGGCTGCGCGGCGACTATCTGGCGATCGTGACGCTCGCCTTCGGCGAGATCATCCGGATCGTCCTGCTCAACTGGTATTGGTTCACCGGCGGCCCGAACGGCATCGGCGGGATTCCGCGGCCGAGCTTCTTCGGCCTCGACTTCACGCCCGGCCCCGGCGGCTTCGCGGCGACCTTCGGGCTGAAGTTTTCCGGGCTGCACCGCATCATCTTCCTCTACTACCTGATCCTGACGCTCGCGCTGATCACCAACTTCGTGACGATCCGGCTCCGCCGCCTGCCGATCGGCCGCGCCTGGGAGGCGCTGCGCGAGGACGAGATCGCCTGCCGGTCGCTTGGCATCAACACGGTCAACACCAAGCTCACCGCCTTCGCGCTCGGCGCCATGTTCGCCGGCTTCGCGGGCTCCTTCTTCGCCACCCGGCAGGGCTTCATCAGCCCCGAGAGCTTCGTGTTCATGGAGAGCGCGCTGATCCTCGCGATCGTGGTGCTGGGCGGCATGGGCTCGCAGATCGGCGTCGCCATTGCGGCCGTGGTGATGATCGGCGGCTTCGAGCTGTTCCGCGAGTTCAAGGACTACCGGATGATCGTGTTCGGAGCCGTGATGGTTGGCATCATGGTGTGGCGGCCGCGCGGGCTGGTGTCGTCCCGCTCGCCTTCGGTGTTCCTCAAGGAGAAGAAGGCGATCTCCGGCGCCCTGGTGCAGGAGGGCCATGGATGACCGTCAGGCCGCTCGACGCGCCGGAACTGCCGCCCGACGTGCTGCTGCGCGTCGAGCATCTGACGATGCGGTTCGGCGGGCTGGTGGCGGTCGACGACGTCTCTTTCGAGGTCCGGCGCGACGAGATCACTGCGCTGATCGGACCTAACGGGGCCGGCAAGACCACCGTGTTCAACTGCATCACCGGCTTCTACAAGCCGACCGTCGGGCGGCTGACGCTGCGTAAGCCGGACGGCGAGGCCTGGCTGCTGGAGCGGCTGCGCGACCATCAGATCTCGCGCGCCGCGGGCGTCGCCCGCACCTTCCAGAACATCCGGCTGTTCGGCGGCATGACGCTGCTCGAAAATCTTCTGGTCGCGCAGCACGCGCCGCTGATGCGAGCCTCCGGCATGACGCTGCTCGGCGTGCTCGGCATCGGCGGCTATGGCCGCGCCGAACGGGCGGCGATCGCCAAGGCCAAGGCGTGGCTCGAGCGCATCGGCCTCCTCGACCGCGCCGACGATCCCGCGGCGGACCTGCCCTATGGCGACCAGCGCCGCCTTGAGATCGCGCGCGCGATGTGCACCGACCCGGTGCTGCTGTGCCTCGACGAGCCGGCCGCCGGCCTGAACCCGCGCGAGAGCGCCGAGCTGAACGCGCTGCTGCGCTCGATCCGCGACGAGGGCGTGGCCGTGCTGCTGATCGAGCACGACATGAGCGTGGTGATGGAAATCTCCGATCACGTCGTGGTGCTCGACTACGGCAAGAAGATCTCCGACGGCTCGCCTGCCGAGGTGCGCGACGACCCGAAGGTGATCGCCGCCTATCTCGGGGTCGAGGACGAGGAGGTGGAAAAGGTCGAGCAGGAGATCGAGCGCATCGCCGAGGAGAGCGAGGCGTGAGCGGAACCATGCTCTCGCTCCGGGGCGTCACGGCCTATTACGGCGCGATCGCGGCGCTGAAGGGCGTCGACATCGACGTGCCGGCCGGCGAGATCGTCACGCTGATCGGCGCCAACGGCGCCGGCAAGTCGACGCTGATGATGACGATCTTCGGCGCGCCGCGGGCCCGCAGCGGCGCGATCCTGTTCGACGGCCGCGACATCACGCATCTGCCGACCTACGAGATCGCGCGGCTCAAGATCGCGCAGTCGCCCGAGGGCCGCCGCATCTTCCCGCGCATGACCGTGCTGGAGAACCTCCAGATGGGCGCGGCGGTGACCAAATTCGCGCATTTCGACGAGGATCTGCGCCGCGTCTTCGACATCTTCCCCCGGCTCAGGGACCGGCAGAACCAGCGCGGCGGCACGCTTTCGGGCGGCGAGCAGCAGATGCTGGCGATCGCCCGCGCGCTGATGAGCCGGCCGCGCCTGCTGCTGCTCGACGAGCCCTCGCTGGGGCTCGCGCCGCTGATCGCCAAGCAGATCTTCTCGGTGGTCCGCGAGCTCAACCGGTCCGAGGGGCTGACGGTGTTCCTGGTCGAGCAGAACGCCTATCACGGCCTCAAGCTCGCCCATCGCGGCTACGTCATGGTCAACGGCCAGATCACCATGAGCGGCGCCGGGCGGGAGCTTCTGGAGCGGCCCGAGGTGCGCGCCGCCTATCTGGAGGGCGGCCGGTGAGGGCGCCCCGCGGAGGCGCGGGTCTTCACCTCTCCCCGGCGGGGAGAGGTCGCGAGGCGAAGCCGAAGCGGGTGAGGGCCTGTCTTGGATCACGAAACCCCCTCACCCGGCGCTACGCGCCGACCTCTCCCCACTGGGGAGAGGTGAAGAAAGGCTCGCGCGTCCGGAGCGCCCCATGGGCCTGATCTGGGAGATTTCGCTCGCCGAGTTCGGCTTCGTCACCTTGATCCTCGGCGGCGGCGCTGCGTGGCTTGCGGGGCGCGCGCTCGCTGGCTCGTGGGAGCCGGCCTGGAAGGCGGCTGTGTGGATGGTCCCGCTCGCCGCCGCCGTGCGCTTCATCCACTACGCGCTGTTCTCAGGCAGCCTGCTGACGCTGCATTATTTCGTCGTCGATCTCGTGATCCTCGTAGCCTTCGCGCTCGCCGGCCACCGCATGACGCTCGCCCGCCGCATGGCCCGCCAATATGGCTGGCTCTACGAGCGCGCCGGGCCGTTCGGCTGGCGGCGGCGCGACCGCGGAGGCGCGGCGTGACAGACGCGGCGCGACGCGCCAACAATGGCTTCTCGACAGCGCGCTCGAAGGGACACTCGGCATGAAACGACATCTCGGAACCGCCATCGGCCTCGGTCTCGCGGTGGCGCTCGCAGGGCCCGCCTATGCGGATGTCGTGGTCGGCGTCGCAGGCCCCATGACGGGCGAGAACGCCGTGTTCGGCGGCCAGATCCGCAACGGCGTCGAGCAGGCGGTGGAGGACATCAACGCCGCCGGCGGCGTCAATGGCGAGAAGCTGGTGGTCAAGGTCGGCGACGACGCCTGCGACCCCAAGCAGGCCGTCAACGTCGCCAACCAGCT
Organism: Hansschlegelia sp.; assembly: GCF_035538955.1. Classification (NCBI taxonomy): domain Bacteria; kingdom Pseudomonadati; phylum Pseudomonadota; class Alphaproteobacteria; order Hyphomicrobiales; family Methylopilaceae; genus Hansschlegelia; species Hansschlegelia sp. The sequence continues at coordinate 100,987 of NZ_DATLJK010000010.1, read as the reverse complement.
GGTCTCTGAAGGCGCCAAGGTGGTGATCGGCCACTACTGCTCGGGCTCGTCGATCCCGGCCTCCTCGGTCTACGCGGAGGAAGGCATCGTCGAGATCTCGCCGGCCTCCACCAACCCGGCCTTCACCGACAAGCGCCCCGGACCGACCATCTACCGCGTGTGCGGCCGCGACGACCAGCAGGGCGCCATCGGCGGCAAATATCTGCTCGACAACTTCAAGGACAAGAAGGTCGCGGTCGTCCACGACAAGTCCTCCTACGGCAAGGGCCTCGCCGACGAGACGCTGAAGACCTTCCGCGAAGGCGGCGGCAAGGAAGTCATGTATGAGGCGATCACCCCCGGCGAGAAGGACTATTCGGCGCTGGTCTCCAAGCTCAAGCAGGCCAATGTCGACGTCGTCTATTTCGGCGGCTACTACCAGCAGGCCGGCCTGATTGTGCGCCAGATGCGCGACCAGGGCCTGCAGGCCAAGCTGATGGGCGGCGACGCGCTGCAGTCGACCGAGTTCCTCGGCATCACCGGCAAGGGCGGCGAAGGCACCATGTTCACCTTCCCGCCGGACCAGACCAAGTCGCCGGCCGCCGGCGCGATCGTGCAGAAGTTCAAGGACAAGAAGATCGTCCCCGAAGGCTTCACGCTCTACAGCTACGCCGCGCTGCAGATCTGGGCCGCGGCCGCCAACGCCGCGAAGTCGGCCGAGGGCGAGGCCGTCTCGGCGGAGATGAACAAGCAGGACTTCAAGACCGTGATCGGCGACCTGAAGTTCGACGACAAGGGCGACCCGACCATCGCGGGCTTCGTGTTCTACGAGTTCAAGGACGGCGGCTACAGCCAGATGTGAGCCCCCTTACCCCTCCTCGCGGCGAAGCCGTGGGGAGGGTGGCCCTTCGCGCGAGCGAAGGGTCGGGTGGGGCCTTCGGGCATAGGGCTCCATCCTCGTCAGCCCGCCTTCGCGGGCATCCACGACTTCCTTCGCCGCCGAACCCACGACCCAAGTCGTGGATGCCCGGGTCAAGCCCGGGCATGACGGTTGAGGTTCAGGCCCCTCTTCCTGAACCCACCCCACCCGGCCGGGCTTCGCCCGTCCACCCTCCCCTCTGCGAGGGAGGGAAAGACAGGCTCACCCCAGCGTCGCCAGGCCCGGAAAGGTCTGCAGCAGCCAGAACGACACCGTCGAGGTCCAGCCGGCGAGGAACGCGATCCCGGTCAGCACCAGCAGGCCGCCCATCACCTTCTCGACCGTCCCAAGATGGCTGCGGAAGCGCTTGAGAAACCCCACAAAGGGCTTCATGGCGAGCGCCGCGATCACGAAGGGCAGACCGAGGCCTGCGGCGTAGACCGCGAGCAGCCCCGCGCCGCGGGCGACCGTCGCCTCCGAGGCCGCCACCGCCAGCACCGCGGCCAGCACCGGGCCGATGCAGGGCGTCCAGCCGAACGCGAAGGCGAGCCCCATCACATAGGCGCCCCACAGCCCGACCGGCTTTTCCACCTCGACCCGCGTATCGCGCATCAGGAACGGGATGCGGAAGGCGCCGAGGAAGTGCAGCCCCATCACGATGATGGCGAGCCCCGCGAGGGTCGCGAGCAGCGGCGCGTTCTGCAGCAGCAGCCCGCCGACTGCCGAGGCCGTCGCGCCGAGCGCGACGAACACGGTCGCAAACCCCGCGACGAACAGCAGCGCGGCGCCGAGCGTGCGCGCCACCGCCCGGCGCGGCGCGTCGCCGCCGATCAGGTCCTCGAGCGTGGCGCCTGCGAGGTAGCACAGATAGGGCGGCACCAGCGGCAGCACGCAGGGGCTCAGGAAGCTCAGGGCGCCGGCGCCGAAGACCGCCGGCAGCGTGACGTTGGACACCATGCGCCGCTCCCCGCGCCAGATTTTTACGCGGCGCGCGCGGGCGGCTTACCGCGGGGCGTGCGGCGATGGAAGCGCGCGCAAGGGGATGTGATGGCGCCGAGAGGCGCGCCTTGACGCTTACCCCGAAGCTGCGCCCGTGCTGAGATCGCGCCGCCCATAGCCCGAGGCTCCCGCGTGACCGATCCGCTCCCGACCTGGTTCGTGGTCTTCGCCTATGCGGACGCGCTCGCCTGCCCGGTGCTGGAGCAGCGCATCGCGGCCGGCGACCTAAAAGCGCTCGGCGCCCTGCTTGGCCAGGACGCTGGCGGCGATCCCGACCTTCAATGGGTCCACTGGCTGGACCCGCACGAGCTTGAGAGGCTGATCGCCGCGTTCGGCGTCAGTGCGACCTTCCGCGAGTACGACGCGGTCGGCGTCGCCCGCCCGAGCTCGATCCGCAACGCGCCCTACCTCGTCCACACTGGCTTCGAGCTGTTCCTGATGCTCGAGGGCCGCAAGCCCTTCGCGGCCTTCTTCAACGAGCATCCGAGCGACTGGGCGGAGGACTATCTTGCGCCATTCGAGCGAGAGGTCGCTGCGGGCCGGCTCTCCAGGCGGAGCGCCTATCAGCCGTTCCCGGAGCCTATGCCCAATCCGGCTGGCGCGCCCTCGCTGGGCGTGCGCCGCGCCTATTATGCGGCGCCCGGCGAGGAATGGCGCTTCGACGCCTATGACGCGATGCTCGCGCGGCTGAGGACGGAAGGCTGGAGCGCAGAGCTCGAGCGGCTCCAGGGGACCCTGCTCGGCTACGAGGACTGGCAGAACGACTGGTGGGCGGCGCAGCGCGCGGAGCTATGGCGACAGCGGGAAGCCCATGGCCATCTTCTATAGGCGGAGACGGAGCCGCTTAGCCCGTTCGAGGAAAGCTGACTCTCCACCCTCGAGAATTTCGCATACTTGCTTCCGGATTTCCTGGTTCTCGAGGCCGCCCGCAATGTAATTCATCGTCGGCAGAGCGCCCGGCTGATGATGCCCGGCTGTTGCAACAATTACCTGATCGGCGTCCGTGTTCACGACCAAATTTGCATTGTGCGTCACTATTATAATCTGGCGCCGAAGTTTAGTCTCGCGAAAACGCTCAACCAGTTCCTCGTACACCGACTTTGGATCAAGATTTTCTTCCGGCTGATCGATCACGAGCGGTCGGTCATCGTTACGATCGATGGACAGATACAACAGAAGCAGTACAATGCCACGAGTACCGGGCGAAAGCCGTTCGATCTCGACGCCGTCGTATTGAACACTGTAGCGAATGCGTATGTGGTCGAGGCTGTAGAGCCAAGCGGAGAGCTCTGCCGCCCATGCGCGGTATCGCTGAAGATTAGAGCGATCCTCCAAGGCTTCGGCAACAAAATCACGGTCATGTTCTGTTCTGAACTTCGCAAGCCCCGATGCAATGTCGTCGGCGCTGCCGGATTCCCAAATCGCCAGCAGCTTCGATTTGACAACATTTAGTAGGGCACCTTTGCCTTGAAAGGGCCCGGCCTTACGGGCGTCGAGCAGCTTCTCGCCGCGGGCCGCCCACCCCTCTACGTCTACAATACGGCGAACATTGAAGGTCAGCTTGCCGAGGGCACCGGGCTGACCAGCGATCTGCTCACCAAGTGGTTCGTATAGGCTTGCAAGTTCGGCGGCCTCGCCGATGATCGCGGCCACCGCCTTCTCGTAGCTGTCCGTGCGCTGCATCGCGAGCACTTTTACTTTGTCGTCGGCCGCTTCGGCCAGTTCTATGGAACGCCGCAACTTGGCAAGGCTGGCTTCGCTCTGGGTGATCTTCTCCGCAAGTCGACTGTAGCTTCGGGCGTTCTCCGTCGCGACCCCGACGACCCGCGTTAGGCGGGCAACTTCGGCATCGAGGTGACCGAGCGTTTGCTGGTCAAGCGCAACACCCTCAGCCAGCCGGGAGACCGTGAGATCAGCATCCGGAGGAAGTGGCGGAAGGGCCTCTCCGCGAAGTCCAGCCGTGCTCGTCTCGAGCTTCTTGATTGCGGCGTTGACCGTACCAGCGGGATCGCCCTTGAACTCGACTTCAAAAGTTCTCCAGTCTTCTTCTGGCAAGCCGGCTTCATTGTGAGCCTCCCTGAGGTCGCGTAGCATAGTAGGCAGGACGCTTTCCTTCCAAGAACGGATAGCATCGAGCAGTGACAGCAAGGTTTGGCGGCGGCGCTGCTGAGCCTGGATCAGGTTCCGGCGCGTGACCGCCGCCTCATCGACCCTTGCGAGAGTTTCAGACGCGGCCTTCGCACTTGCGTTACCACTGCTCACGAGTGCTTGACGGTCGCTCTTGTCCTTCGCCAGTGTTGCTTGGGCGGTGTCGCGCTGCTTCTTCAAACCTTCGAGCGTGTCTTTGCGCTGTCGCTCAACATTGATCTCGTTGGAAGTCTGGGCAATCGCCAGTTCTTGGCGTTGACGTTCAGCGCGCCAGCGTTCGGCACGCAGCGAGAGTAGCTCCCTGAAGTCGGCGGCCTCCATGCGATCTTCCTCGGGATGTGCTTGGAAGACAACCCGTTCGATTTCGGTAAGCAGTTCGTCGGTGACCCCTTCAGCGGAGCAAAGCCGATCCACAAATTGCTGCGACAAATAGCGTACTCGGGAGTCATCGAGAACGTCCTCCATCTCAACGGCCCGAAGGTCGTTGTACGTTTCACCGCCAAGCGCCCATTTCAGTGTAGCGCGGCCGGACCCGACGAGCTTGGCGGCTCGGTAGAGGAATGACTTCTTTGCTTCGTCGTCCTTGGATCGCCGGGCGGCGTAGGCTCCCGCAGCGATTATCTCAGCAAGCGCGGTTTTGCCCGAGCCGCGTGCGCCAATGATCGCAACTAGCCCTGCATTGAGGTCAATGGCTCCATTCGAAAACCACGACGCATTAGTCACAGTGACGCGCTCGATCACTTCGGACGATAGCGCCCCGGTAGGATGCGTCGGACCGACAAAGACACGCGCGTTTGGCTCGAGGACGACCTGCCTGAGGCTCTCGAAGGTGACATCGCCCTTAATCCAAGTATAGAGGTTCCTATCTGGCTTACCAACCCGGGCCAGACTGTGGGCATCGCTGCCGTGCAAGCACGGCTTGCGGCCTCCCCAGCCTAGAATGAGCTGCTCAAGGGTTGCCGCGCCAAGCCCAAGCCAGAAGTCGCGCAGTTTCTGCGATGAACCAAAGATGAAGTGCGCCGCCTTCTCGATCTCCTTCCGCATCGTCACCAGCGAAGCGTCGCCCTGTAAGCCCGCTGTCCCATCGCCTTCGCCAGCCGCCACTGCAACCAGGATGTTGCCTTGAGCCCACTCCGACTTATCGAAGGCTTCCCGGAGCTTTGAACGGCTGACTTTGAACTGATTAGCGCCCTCCCTTAGCGCGGCTTCCGGGGCGAGGTCCCGATCGCGCTTATAGTCCCGGCCCAATCGGATCAGTTCATCGCGGTCGCAAGCATAGGTTTCGCCGTATGCCTCGAAGGTCAGCTTCCGCATGAAGCTCTGCAGCTTCTCTAAGTGATCCCGCTCGTCCGGGCAGACGAGGAGATGAAAGTTGATGACGCCATCAGAGGACGTGCCCATCTCAAAGCGCATTTCGACATTGGGGAAAATCAGCTCGACCTCTTGGAGCCGCCCAGCACTCTTATAAGCGACCACCTGCTCATAGAGCCCGTAGCTGTAGTAGTCAGTGATGCCAAGAGCGCGAATGCGTGGGGATGACTGCTCGATCGCTAACAGGTATGGCTCCCAAGCATTCTGGCCGAAATTGTCCGCCAAAATGGTGCCTGGAGCGTGGATGTGTGGGTCCCAGCGATGCCAGATCGAGCCACGTCGATTCTTTTTGTCGCCCAATTTAAGCCCTCAAGTACATATCAAGAGCAGAACCGCGGCACAGCAGCATCAACTGACGCGCCCCACCCAAACGCCCAATACTACCCCGCTGTTTGAATAATGCAAATCGGCCTCCTGATTATAGGGGATCGCCGTTGGCGAAAGGCGTTCAGCGCCGAAAAAGTCTTCGCCGCCTCGCCGCGGTAGCGGCAAGCGATCCATCCTTAAGCTCGATGGAACCGCGCCTTTCGATAAAGCGCACCATTGCAGACGAAGAATGGAAAACCGCTTCTGAGATTAAATTCCTTGACACCCCTCCCCATCCGTGTTCCACTCCCCTCGTCCTTCCCCGTGCGGGGAGGCGTGTCCGGACCGGCCGGCCATGCGGGGGAGGAGCGGCGCCTGCGGCGGGGAGCACCGGAGCTTTCCGTCCCGGGACGTCGGCTGCGGGCCCCGAAAGCCCAGGCGTCCGCGCCTGAGTTTTTTTCGGGGCTATGACCGCCCGCCCCGCACTATGACGGGGCCGCGCCGTCGAGCGCCTTAAGGCGCGGGATGGGTTTTGGCGAGGCGACGGCCCGAAAGGGACGCCGCGGAGCCCAAAGCCCGCAATGGGACCGACCCCGCGAGGGGCTGCGGGCCGCCCGCGACCGGAGCGCGGTTCCGCAGCCGTCGCCAAATCGCCGCCGCGCGGGACGCCGGGCGACCGGTTCGCCGCTGAACTACGGCATGACAGGTGGCCCGGCGTTCCGCGCCTTCCCTGCGCTGTTTGATTTTTCGGCCATGACCCAACCGCGCCCCCCGCGGCGCCTCCGCGCGCCTGCAGGACGGGACGCGCCTTCACCTCTCCCCGGCCGGGGAGAGGTCGCGAGGCGAAGCCGAAGCGGCTGAGGGCCTGTCTTCAACTGGAAGTCCCCTCACCCGGCGCTGCGCGCCGACCTCTCCCCGGCCGGGGAGAGGTGAAGAGGGGCGCGGTGGCCGCCGGGCTGGCGGCGCGCCGCCCTTGCCGCTCGATGGCGCGGCGCGCTACAAGGCGCGCGACCCTTCCGACATCCGTCCGCGGCGCCCAGTGGCGCTCGCGCGAGAATTCCAGGCGAGCTCTTCCAGCCCATGGCCCAGCGCGAATTCATCTACCACATGGCCGGCGTCTCCAAGGCCTTCGGCCCCAAGAAGACGCTCGACAACATCCATCTCAGCTTCTACCCGGACGCCAAGATCGGCATTCTGGGCGTCAACGGCGCCGGCAAGTCGACCCTGCTGAAGATCATGGCGGGGATCGACAAGGAATACACCGGCGAGGCCTGGGCCGCGAAAGGCGCGCGCGTCGGCTATCTGGCGCAGGAGCCGCAGCTCGACCCGAACAAGACGGTGCGCGAGAACGTCATGGACGGGGTGGCGGCGAAGACCGCGATCCTCGAGCGCTACAACGAGCTCGCCATGAACTATTCGGACGAGACCGCCGACGAGATGACGGAACTGCAGGACCGCATCGAGGCGCTCGGCCTGTGGGATCTGGACTCGAAGGTCGACCTCGCGATGGAGGCGCTCGGCTGCCCGCCGGACGACTGGAACGTCGAAAAACTCTCGGGCGGCGAGAAGCGCCGCGTCGCGCTCTGCAAGCTGCTGCTCGAGGAGCCCGATCTGCTGCTGCTCGACGAGCCCACCAACCACCTCGACGCCGAGACGGTGAACTGGCTCGAAAACCACCTGCGGAACTACAAGGGCGCGATCCTGATCGTAACCCATGACCGCTACTTCCTCGACAACGTCACCAGCTGGATCCTCGAGATCGACCGCGGCCGCGGCATTCCCTACGAGGGCAACTACTCCTCCTGGCTGGTGCAGAAGCAGAAGCGCATGGAGCAGGAGGGCCGCGTCGAGGAGGCGCTGCAGCGCACGCTCAAGCGCGAGCAGGAGTGGATGGGCAACAGCCCGAAGGCGCGTCAGGCCAAGAACAAGGCCCGCATCCAGCGCTATGACGAGCTCGTCGCCAAGGCCTCCGAGGGCGGCCCGACGACCGCGCAGATCGTCATCCCGATCGCCGAGCGGCTCGGCGCCAATGTCGTCGAGTTCGAAAACCTGTCGAAGGGCTTTGGCGACAAGCTGCTGATCGAGGACCTGACCTTCAAGCTGCCGCCCGGCGGCATCGTCGGCGTGATCGGCCCGAACGGCGCCGGCAAGACCACGCTGTTCCGCATGATCACCGGCCAGGACAAGCCCGACTCAGGGTCGATCAAGGTCGGCGAGACGGTGCAGCTCGGCTATGTCGACCAGTCGCGCGACGCGCTCGACGCCTCGAAGAACGTCTGGGAGGAGATCTCCGGCGGGACGGACGTGATCCATCTCGGCAAGCGCGAGGTGAACTCCCGCGCCTATGTGGCGGCGTTCAACTTCAAGGGCGCGGCCCAGCAGAAGAAGGTCGGCGATCTTTCGGGCGGCGAGCGCAACCGCGTGCACCTCGCCAAGATGCTGAAGTCCGGCGCCAACGTGCTGCTGCTCGACGAGCCGACCAACGACCTCGACATCGACACGCTGCGCGCGCTCGAAGAGGCGCTCGAGGATTATGCGGGCTGCGCCGTGATCATCAGCCATGACCGCATGTTCCTCGACCGCATCGCCACCCACATGCTGGCCTTCGAGGGCGACAGCCATGTCGAGTGGTTCGAGGGCAACTTCCAGGACTACGAGGAAGACAAGAAGCGCCGCCTCGGCCCCGACGCCGTGGAGCCCAAGCGCATCAAATACCGCCAGTTCGCGCGGTGACGCCGTGATGGAGGACTGGTCGGCCGCGACCTACCTCCGTTTCGAGAACGAACGCACGCGCCCGGCAGCCGATCTGCTGGCGCGCGTGCCGCTGGAGCGCGCCGGCCTCGTGGTCGATCTCGGCTGCGGGCCCGGCAACTCGACCGAACTGCTGGCGGCGCGCTTTCCGGAGGCTGAGCTCGTCGGGGTCGATTCCTCGCCCGACATGCTGGCCGCCGCGGCCGAGCGCCTGCAGGCGGCGCGCTTCGTCGAGGCCGACGTCGCCAGCTGGACGCCCGCCGCGCGGCCGGACCTGATCTTCGCCAACGCCGTGCTGCAGTGGCTGCCGGACCACGAGACGCTGTTGCCGCGGCTCATCCGCAGCCTCGCGCCGGGCGGCGCGCTCGCGATCCAGATGCCGGACAATCTGTCGGAACCGTCGCATGTCGCGATGGCGGAGGCCGCGCGGGACCCCGCCTGGGCCGCCCGCATCGCCAACGCCGGCGGGGCGCGGACGAAGATCCTGTCGGCGGAGGGCTATTACGACCTGCTGGCGCCGGACGCAGCCGCCGTCGACGTGTGGCGGACGACCTATCTGCATCCGCTCGATGGCGCGGAGGCGATCGCCGATTGGTGCCGGGCCACCGGGCTGCGGCCCTATCTTGATCCGCTCGACGCCGCGGAGCGGGCGCGCTTCCTGCAGATCTACACGGACCGGCTGCGGGCGTTCTATCCCGAGCACGCCAACGGCAAGGCGCTGCTGCGGTTCCCGCGTCTGTTCATCGTCGCGATACGGCGCTAGGCGCGTTCCGTGGCGGACGAGAAGCCGATCGCGATCGCGCCGGCTCGCACCCTGCGGGCGGAGCTTGTGGCCGTGTTGGCCGGCGCCGACGAGGAAAGCTTCGAGACCACGCCGGTCGACGCGCTCGACCTTCGGCTCGACGGCCTGGCGGGCGACCGGCACGCCGGCTTCACGCGGCGCGCCGGCCCGCGCGAGCCGTGGCATCCACGCGGCGCGGAAATTCGGTCGGGCCGGCAGATCTCGATCGTGTCGACTGAGGAACTGGAGGAGATCGGCCGGGCCATGGGCCTCTCTGCGATTGCGCCCGGCTGGATCGGCGCGAATCTGCAGCTCGCCGGACTTCCTCGCCTGTCCTTCCTTCCGACCGGAACCCGGCTGTTCTTCGAAGGCGGCGCGGCGCTCGTCGTGGAGGCCCAGAATGCGCCGTGCCGGCACGCCGGGCGCGCGATCGCTCGCCACACCGAACGGCCGGGCGACGAGCTGACTTTCCCGAAGGCCGCGCGCCGCCTGCGCGGAGTCGTGGCCTCGGTCGAGCGCGCTGGAAAAATCCTCCCCGGCACGGAGGTTCGCGTGCGGCTGCCGGAGCAGTGGATCTATTAGCGGGCCGCGGCGCCGATCTCCCGTTGCGCCCGCGCCGCAAAACATATAAAGACATCTTTATGTCTTTTTCCGCCGCCCGATCGGCCTCTCTCAGTCTGGATTCGGCGCTTGCCGCGCTTCGCGCGGCCGGGGAGCCGACCCGGCTGCGCGTGCTCGCGCTTCTTGCCGAAGGCGAGCTTTCGGTGTCGGACCTGACCGAGATCCTCGGCCAGAGCCAGCCGCGCATTTCGCGCCACCTGAAGCTTCTGGTGGAGGCGGGATTGGTGGAGCGGCATCGGGAGGGCGCCTGGGCGTTCTTCGGGCTCGCCGAGCCGCCGCAAGGCGGGTCGGCGCTGCGCGCTGCGCTCTCAGTCCTCGACGCGAACGACCCGGCGCTGGAGCGGGACCGGCAGAGGCTTTCGGAAGTGCGCGCCGCGCGCAACGAGGCCGCCGCCCGCTACTTCAGCGCGAATGCGACGCGCTGGAACGAGGTGCGCAGCCTGCAGGTCGCCGAAGCCGCGGTCGAGCGGGCGATCATGGAGGCGCTCGGGGAGACCCGCGTCGAGGCCGCGCTCGACCTCGGCACCGGAACCGGCCGCATGCTCGAACTGCTCAGCCCGCGCGTGGGCCGCGCCGTCGGCATCGACTCGAACCGCGAGATGCTCGCGCTCGCCCGCGCCAATCTGCTGCGCGCCGGAGTGTCGAACGCGCAGGTCCGCCAAGGCGACCTCTTCGCCTTGCCGGTGGCGGCGAACTCGTTCGATCTCGTGGTCGTGCACCAGGTGCTTCACTTCCTCGACGACGGCGCCCGCGCCGTTCGAGAGGCCGCGCGGACGTTGCGGCCAGGCGGTCGGCTGCTGATCGTCGATTTCGCCCCTCATGGCATCGAGGCGCTGCGCGAAGTCCACGCGCATCGCCGGCTCGGTTTCGCAGCCGAGACGATCTCGGCGTGGCTGTCGAGCGCGGGGCTCGATCTCGTGAGCCAGCGCAGCCTGCCCCCGCCCGATCAAGCGTCCGACAATCTCACCGTGTCGCTCTGGCTGGCGCGCGATCCACGCGTCGTCTCCGACGCCCATCCCGCCTCGAGTCTGGAGGTCGCCTGATGCCGAACAAGCGTCTGTCCCGCTCCGGCCGCCGGCCGATCCGCGTGTCCTTCGAGTTCTTCCCGCCCAAGACTCCGGAGATGGAGGATTCGCTCTGGCGCGCGGTGCAGCGCCTCGCGCCGCTTGGGCCGAACTTCATGTCCGTGACCTATGGCGCGGGCGGCTCGACCCGCGAGCGCACGCACGCGACGGTCGCGCGCATGGTCAAGGAGACCGACATTCCGCCGGCCGCCCACCTGACCTGCGTCTCGGCCACGCGCGAAGAGGTGGACGCTGTCGTCGACAGCTATCGTGAGGCCGGCGTGCGCCACATCGTGGCGCTGCGCGGCGATCCTGCCGGCGGCGTGGGCGCGAAATTCGAGGCGCACCCGGGCGGCTACGGCTCGACGGCCGAGCTCGTCTCCGGCATCCGCTCCCGGGCCCCCGAGATCGAGCTCTCCGTCTCGGCCTATCCGGAACGGCATCCGGAGAGCCCGAGCGAGGAAGCCGATTTCGACGTCCTCAAGGCCAAGGTCGACGCCGGAGCGAACCGGGCGATCACCCAGTTCTTCTTCGATAACGCGCACTATCTGCGCTATGTCGACAAGGCTCGGGCGCGCGGCATCCACATCCCGATCGTCCCCGGCATCGTGCCGGTCTCGAACTTCAGGCAGACCGCCAACTTCGCCACGAGGGCCGGCGCCAGCATTCCGGACTGGTTCGCTGCGCGGTTCGAAGGCCTTGAAGACGATCCGCAGACACGCCAGCTGATCGCGGCCTCGGTCGCCGCCGAGCAGGTTCTCGACCTGGTCGATCACGGGATCAACGATTTCCATTTCTACACGATGAACAAGGCCGATCTGGTCTACGCGATCTGCCACCTGCTGGGCCTGAGGCCCACGACCGAGGCCGCGAAGCCTGCAGCTGCAGCCTGAAGCAGCGCGACCTTGTCCGAACTTCCCTCGAAAGGAGGGCCGTCATGAGCGACACCGAAGCCAAGATCCGTAAGCTCGCCGCCGAACGCATCCTGGTGCTGGACGGCGCGATGGGCACCATGATCCAGCGCCACAAGTTCTCGGAAGAAGACTTTCGGGGCGAACGCTTCGCGGACTGGAAGCGGGACCTGAAGGGCAACAACGACCTGCTGATCCTGACGCAGCCGGACGTCATCCGCGATATCCATCTTCAGTATTTCCGGGCCGGCGCGGACATCGCGGAGACGAACACGTTCTCGTCCACCACGATCGCTCAGGCCGATTACGGCATGGAAGAGCTCGCCTATGAGCTCAACGTAGAGGGCGCGCGCCTCGCGCGGCAGGCGGCCGATATCGCCGAGAAGGAGGACGGCCGCCCGCGCTTCGTCGCGGGGACGCTCGGGCCGACCAACCGCACGGCGTCGATCTCTCCGGACGTCAACAATCCGGGCTTCCGCGCCGTCACCTTTGACCAGTTGGCCGAAGCCTATGGCGAGGCCGCCCGCGGCCTGCTCGACGGCGGCGCCGACATCCTGCTGGTCGAGACCATCTTCGACACGCTGAACGCCAAGGCCGCGATCTTCGCGATTGAGCAGATTTTCGCCGACCGTGGTTCGCGCGTGCCGGTGATGATCTCGGGCACCATCACGGACCTCTCCGGGCGCACCCTTTCGGGCCAGACGCCGGCGGCCTTCTGGAACGCGCTGAACCACGCGCGGCCGCTGTCGATTGGGCTCAACTGCGCGCTCGGGGCCAAGGAGATGCGCGGGCACATCGCTGAATTGAGCCGCGTCGCCGACACGCTGATCTGCGCCTATCCCAATGCGGGCCTTCCCAACGAGTTCGGGCTCTATGACGAGAGCCCCGAGGCGATGGCCGAGCTCGTCGGCGAATTCGCCTCGTCGGGTCTCGTCAACATCGTCGGCGGCTGCTGCGGCACCACGCCGGATCATATCGCGGCGATCGCTAAAGCGGTGAAGGGCAAGGCCCCCCGGAAGATCCCGGAGATCGCGCCCAAGATGCGGCTGTCCGGCCTTGAGCCGTTCGAGCTGACCGCCGCCTGAACCCGATGGCGAGGGGCCGGATGCGGCCTCTCGCGCGCTGCGCCTCGTCGTCAACTTTCCACGGAACGGAAGCCTCATGACCTCCGCCGCCTCCCGCTTCGTCAATGTCGGCGAGCGCACCAACGTCACCGGATCGGCCAAGTTTCGGAAGCTGATCACCGCCGGGGACTACGCGGCTGCGCTCGACGTCGCGCGCGAGCAGGTCGAGAACGGCGCCCAGATCCTCGACGTCAACATGGATGAGGGCCTGCTCGACAGCGAGAAGGCGATGGTCGAGTTCCTCAACCTGATCGCGGCCGAGCCGGACATCGCGCGCGTGCCGGTGATGATCGACTCATCGAAATGGTCGGTGATCGAGGCGGGCCTGAAATGCGTCCAGGGCAAGCCGATCGTGAACTCGATCTCCATGAAGGAGGGCGAGGAGGCCTTCATCCACTACGCCCGCAAGGTGCGCGCCTATGGCGCCGCGGTCGTGGTGATGGCGTTCGACGAGATCGGGCAGGCCGACACGTTCGAGCGCAAGATCGAGATCTGCGCCCGCGCCTACAAGATCCTGACGGAGCAGGTCGGCTTCCCGCCCGAAGACATCATCTTCGATCCGAACGTGTTCGCGGTCGCGACCGGCATCGAGGAGCACGCCAATTACGGCGTCGACTTCATCAACGCCACGAAGTGGATCCGCGAGAACCTGCCGCACGCTCATATTTCGGGCGGCATCTCGAATCTCAGCTTCGCCTTCCGCGGCAACGAGCCCGTGCGGGCGGCGATGCACTCTGTGTTCCTGTATCACGCGATCGCTGTCGGTATGGACATGGGCATCGTCAACGCCGGCGCCCTGCCCGTCTATGACGACATCGACCCGGAGCTGCGCGAGCTCGCGGAGGACGTGGTTCTCAACCGCCGGCCCGACGCCACCGACCGGCTGCTTGCCGCCGCGGACAAGTTCAAGGGCGGCAAGCAGGAGGCCCGCGTCGTCGACACCAAGTGGCGCGACCAGCCGGTGATCAAGCGGCTCGAGCACGCGCTGGTGCATGGCATCACCGAGTTCATCGAGGCCGACACCGAGGAGGCGCGCAAGGAAGCCGAGCGGCCGCTGCACGTGATCGAGGGCCCGCTGATGGCGGGCATGAACGTGGTGGGCGACCTGTTCGGCGCCGGCAAGATGTTCCTGCCTCAGGTGGTGAAGTCGGCCCGCGTCATGAAGCAGGCCGTCGCCTATCTGATGCCGTTCATGGAGGAGGAGAAGCGCCTCAACGGCGGCACGGACCGCTCAAACGCCGGCAAGATCCTGATGGCGACCGTGAAGGGCGACGTCCACGACATCGGCAAGAACATTGTCGGCGTCGTGCTCCAGTGCAACAACTACGAAGTCATCGACCTCGGCGTCATGGTTCCGGTGCAGAAGATCCTCGCCGCGGCGAAGGAGCATAAGGTCGACGCGATCGGCTTGTCGGGATTGATCACGCCATCCCTCGACGAGATGGTGACGGTCGCGTCGGAGATGGAGCGCGAGGGTTTCGACATCCCGCTGCTGATCGGCGGCGCGACCACCTCCAAGATCCACACGGCGGTGAAGATCCACCCCGCCTATGAGCGTGGTCAGGCGGTTTACGTCGTGGACGCGAGCCGCGCCGTTGGCGTCGTGTCGCAGTTGCTCGCGAAGGATTCCAAGGCGGCTTACGTCGCCGACATCCAGGCCGACTACGCCCGCCTCGCCGAGAACCACGCCCGCGCGCAGGAGGACAAGGTCCGCTCGCCGATCGCGGCCGCCCGCGCCAACCGGCACGTCATCAGCCTCGACCAGGTCCAGCCGAAGCCGTCCTTCCTCGGCACGAAGGTGTTCAAGGAGATCCCGCTCGAGACGCTGATCCCCTACATCGACTGGACGCCGTTCTTCTCGACGTGGGAGCTCAGGGGCCGCTATCCCGAGATCCTTACGGACGAGAAGTACGGCGAGGCCGCCCGAAACCTGTTCGAGGACGCGACCGCCATGCTCAAGCAGATGGCGGAAGAGAAGTGGCTCGAGGCTCGCGCGGTCATCGGATTCTGGCCTGCGGCCTCCCGGGGCGACGACATCGTGCTGTTCACCGACGACACCCGCTCGACCGAACTCGCGACGCTCCACACGCTCCGCCAGCAGATGGCGCGCGGCAAGGAGCGTCCCAACCTCGCGCTGTCCGACTTCATCGCTCCTGAGGGTGCTGGCGTCGCGGACTACATCGGCGGCTTTGCGGTGACCGCAGGCATTGGCGAGGAGGCGGTGACCCAGCGCTTCGCCCGCGCCAATGACGATTACGGCGGCATTCTCGCCAAGGCGCTCGCCGACCGTCTCGCGGAGGCTGCCGCGGAGTGGATGCACGCCGAGGTCCGCCGCACGCATTGGGGCTACGCACCCGACGAGCGGCTCGAGAATGACGAGCTCATCGCAGAGGCCTACCAGGGCATCCGCCCGGCGCCCGGCTATCCGGCGCAGCCCGACCATACCGAGAAGGGCGTGCTGTTTGACCTGCTCGACGCCACCCAAGCGATCGGTCTGAAGCTGACGGAGAGCTACGCCATGTGGCCCGGTTCGGCCGTGTCGGGCCTCTACTTCAGCCACCCGGAGAGCCGCTATTTCGGCCTCGGCAAGATCGACCGCGACCAGACGGCGGATTACGCGGCCCGCAAGGGGCTCGAGCTCGCGGAGATGGAGAAGTGGCTGGCGCCGGTGCTGAACTACAATCCTACCGCGGCCGCGAAGATCGCCGCCGAGTAGGCCACGGCCGCTCAGGCGGCCGCATGCGCGGCTGCCGTACGACTGTAGACGAGATGTCGACCGCTCGGCCGATCAAGCGATCGGACGTATTCGAAGCCCAGCCGCTCGGTGACGCCCAGCGCGTGCTGGTTCTCGGCGGTGGTGACGGCGACGATCTCGCGCAGAGCCAATCGCTCGAAGCCGAGCTGGAGCGCAGCCTGGCCTAGCCGTACCGCGTTGCCCTTGCAGCGGAGCCTTGGGGAGAGCGCATAGGCGAACTCGACACCGCGGTCGCCGGCGAGTTCGCAGCGGCGAAGGCCGCCCCAGCCGGCGAAACCGCCGTCTCGCATGTCCCGCAAGAACCAGAGGCCGAAGCCAGCCTCCCGCCAATGCGCCCGCGCCCGCGCGATGAAGCCGGCTGCGCCCTCCCCCAAACGAGCCCCGCCCAGGGTCGCGACCATCGCGGGATCGGCGAAAGTCGCTGCGACCGCGTCCGCGTAGCCGTCATGCGGCACGTCGGCCAGAAGCCCGTCGATGTCGAGAATGGTCGGGTAGAGGCGGCTCAGCATCGGTTGAGTCCGATCGGTCAGAGGGCGGGCGCCATCCGCAAGCGCGAAAGTCGAACAGCCGATGATGACGAAGATGAGACGGCAAACGGTCAATTCAGCGGAAGCCGCTCGCGCTCGATCGTCCCAAGCCCGCGCGCTTCCAGCGCCGCGATGAGCGGCTTCGGCAGGGGTCGGTCGGAGGTGAAGAGGCAACGCATCGGAGCGCGAACGCGCCCCTCGGGCGACTCCCCGACCAGCGCCACCGCCCGCTTCGCCACCGCAGGCGCGGGGTCGATCCATCCCACCGGCCACGGAGCAAGCTGCTTGAAGCGCCGGGTGAGCAGCGGAAAATGCGTGCAGGCGAGCGCCACCGTATCGGTCCTGCGGCCGCCTGCCTCGACGAAGCACGGGGCGATCTCGGCCGCGAGCTCCGCATCGTCGACCGGGGCGCCGCGAAGCTCCGCCTCCGCGAACGCGGCAAGGTTGGGAGCGCCCACCAGAGTGACATCTGCGCCGCCCGCGAAGGCCTCGATCATTGTCCGCGTGTGCTCGCGGCGAACCGTGCCGGGCGTCGCGAGCACCGTCACAAGTCCAGACTGCGTCGCCGCCACGGCGGGCTTGATCGCCGGCACGGTGCCGACAAAAGGCAGATCGAAGCGGGCCCGCAGCGCGGGCAGCGCCAGCGTCGACGCGGTGTTGCAGGCCACCACCACGAGGTCCGGCCTCTCGCGCTCGATCAGTCTCCCGATCACCGCAAGCACGCGCGAGACGAGAGCCTCGTCGGTCAGTCCGCCATAGGGGAAGGCGGCGTCGTCAGCCGCGTAGACGTAATCGGCCGAGGCAAGGGCGGCGGTCAGTTCGCTCAGCACCGTGAGGCCGCCGAGTCCTGAATCGAACACCAGAATCTTCGGCGCCCTGTCGAGCCGCGGCAGCGTCGTATTGGCGAGCCCCGCGAACAGATCCACGCCCATGTCCCGCCTTCTCAATGCGCATTCGCCCCATGCGATTGAAGCGCCGGATGGTTACCGAAACGTGGCGAGACGGCGACTTAGCCGGCGCCCACCGGGGTATTTTCGGGCTGCCGCTCAGACCGTCACGCGCTGAGATCTGCCGGCGGAGTTGAGACCGGCTGGCCGATCAGCGCGACGAAACGCTGCTCGTTCCAGAGCTCCATCGCGCGGCCGTCACGGCGGCTTTCTGCTTCGGCCAACGCGTCTTCGTCCGTATCGCAATGCAGTTCGACCACGTCCGACATGCGGCCGTCGGCGCTCAGGAAATACAAGCGGTAATATGCCACGAGCTCCCCCAGCCCGCTTCGATGAAACCCTTGGGCGCGCCCCGAACCTCGCGTCCCGCGCCGGCCGGCGCTAGCGTTCTCGATGCTACACGCAACAGGGCGAGCCGCGAATCGTTTTTGCTCGCCTCGCCTCAAAGCTGACGGTCGCGCCCTTTAGGTGCGCTCTCGCTGCAGCAGGGCCCGCACGGCTCGATCGACTTCAGGCGCCGAACTTCGCCTTCCAAGACAGCTGAGCGCCTTCGAATGGAAGCGCCTCCGCTTCGTAGACGCCGCGCGCGACCGCGCGGGATAAGGTCAAGGCCGCGACGTGGCCGAGAGGCGCGAGGCCGCCGATGCGATCCCCGGCGATCTCCTTCCGGCCAGTCGCGGCGGCGAACACGATGTCGCCGTCGAGCGGCGTGTGGCACGGCAGCAGAGCGCGCGCCAGGCCGTCATTTGCGGCGCTTGCGAGCGCCTTCGCCTCCGCCTTGCTGAGCCTTGCGTCAGTCGCGACCAGCGCGAGGGTGGTGTTCGCGCCGGCGGCGGGTTTTACGGGCGCGAACCACGAGGATCGGGAGACCGATCCCGCAGGTCCAAGGCCGCCGAACTCCTCGCCCAGCTCGAATGGCGCGGCCCAGAAATGCGGCCCGTCCCCCACCGTGGCGGAGCCGAGCGCGTTGACCACCGCGAGCGCTCCGACCGTTATGCCCATCGACTCGATCACGGCCGAAGCCGAGCCGACGCCGCCTTTCAGCGTCGCCGTCCGGGCTCCAAGGCCGGCGCCGACGCTGCCGAGATCAAACTCGCGCCTGACGGAGCAGGCGGCCGCAAAGCCGAGCTCCCTATAGGGCGGATAGCGGCCCCAGTTCTTGTCGCCGCCGTTCAGCAGGTCGAACAGGATCGCGGCCGGAACGATCGGAACCCGCGCCGCGCCGACGGCGAAGCCGCGGCCCTGCTCGGCGAGCGCGGCCATCACGCCAGCTGCGGCGTCGAGCCCGAACGCCGAGCCGCCGGAGAGGCAGAGCGCGTCGATAGCGGGGACGGTGCGTTCCGGCGCGAGCAGATCGGTCTCGCGCGCGCCCGGACCGCCCCCGCGCACGTCGACCGAGGCGACCGCCGGCGCGTCGAACACGATCGCCGTGACGCCGGAGGCCAGCGCGGCATCCTGCGCGTGCCCGACGCTGACGCCGGCGACGTCGCTGATCAGATTGAGCCGGCCGGAGGACAGCTGCATGGGCAAGCTATGCGTCTTGAAGGCTCACGCGTCGAGCGGCGCGCGCCAGCGGACCCGGTAGAAGATGTGGCGACCGATCTTGTCTTCCTTGACCATGTCACGGATCCAGTTCGGCCGCACATAGGTCGCGTGGTAGTGCGTGGCGTCGCCGACCTCCGGCAGCCAGGCGCCATTCTCGGCGACATCGCGCGCGATCTGCACTGCGATCCGCCAGGAGTGGAGGTTGCTGACCCGGTCAGGGATGCGGTCGCAGGCGAAGGAGAACTGGCAGGCGTTGCGCCGGTGCTTGTTCTGATAGACGACGCCGCAGACGTCCGACGGATAGTAGCCGGAGCGGACCCGGTTCATCACCACCTGGGCGACGGCGTACTGGCCCTTCACCGGCTCGCCGCGAGCTTCGAAATAGACCGCCTCGGCAAGGCATTGCTCGGCTTTCGCGAGTTGCGCGGCCGGAATGTAGACGCGATGCGACAGGCGGGTCTCGATTCCGCCGTTCAGGTCCCCGCGCAACGCGACCGTCTCGCCCTCCGCGGTCGGGCGCTTGGTAGGCGTGAGAGCGACGTGACGGCTCCGCAGGTCCTCGCCCGGGACGCGGCCGGCGAGCGGCGTGACCGGCAGCGCAGCCACCGCGAGCGGCGTCTCTCCGGCGGGCGTTGTGGTGTGCGGCAGGACCCCGCCTGAGAGCGACGCCACCGACGGCGTCGAGCCGTCATGGTTCAGGCCGGCCTCGCGCGGCACCATCGGAATGCTGGTCAGGCCAGCCTCCGCCAGCGCCTGGTCGGCCTCCTGCGATCCAGGAGACGAGGTCCGCGCCGTCGGGGCCGCGGGGCCCGAGGAGCCCTTGGTCGCAGCCGAGGCGGCGGCTTGGTCCGACCGCGCCGGCGCGCGCGGCGCGAGGTCGCCGACCTGCGGGACGACGTTCAGTCCCGTAAGATCCGGATGGAGAAACGCATAGGCCGGCGCAAGCGCGTCGAACGCCTGGTCATGCGGCTTCGTGACGGCGGCCTCCGTCGGCCCCGCGAGACGAATCAACTGCCGGTCGCCTTTGACCGTCCGGTCGACGAACGGGGCGGGCAGTTCGCTCTTGGCCCCCGCTGCCGGCGGCGGCTCAGGCAGGTCGAGCACGCGCAGGCTCTCCCCTCCGACGAACGGGTCAGGGGCGACCAGGGGTCCGCGACCCGAGCCGAACAGATCGGCGGCTTCGAGCGAGGCGAGTTCCAACGGTTGCGCGACGGCTGCGAGATAATGGCCGCCGCCATACTCTCTCTGCTCGCCGGAGCGCGGAAGAAGGCTGAGCGCGTCCTGGCGGGCGATCGAGGTCGTGGCGAGCGGCAGGATGAGCGCCACGAGGGTGAGGCGCAGGCCCGGCGTCTTCCGGCGACGGGAGCGAGGCGGCGCAGCGAATCTCTGTCCCTGTCCCCGCATGACGCCACGCTCCCCGCGATCGGCGAGGCCTCTTCCAGAAGCGCCGCCCGACCGTTCCGACACACCGCGAAGGTTATCGGTCCTTAACCTTGAGGAGCGGTTAACGCGGCCCTGAGAGAGGGTTAGCGGGCGGTTTGAAGCCGGCCCGCGAGGAGATTTGCGGCGGCCGCCTCGCGGCTGAACGGTCCTTTTTCGGAGCCGAGCACCCCGCTGTTTCTCGCCGCCCGCACGCCTTCCGTCCCGAAGCGGCTCCTAAGCGCAGCCTCGATTCGCGCTTCAGCCTGAGTCCGGCGTCGTCGCTCCAGTCGTCCATGCTGACGCAGAAAAGCCGAATGCGCCGACAGATGTCCCGCAAGCGTATCCAGGCCTTCGCCGGTTTGGGACGAGATGAGCGCAACGGGCGGCGTCCAGCCTGCCTCTTCGCGGTTGCCGAGCGTGAGCGCGCTTTCCAGCTCGTCGCGGGCGCGACGCGCCGCCGGCCCGATATCGGCCTTTGTCACCGCCACGATATCCGGCAATTCCATCACGCCCGCTTTGATGAACTGCAGAGCGTCGCCGGAGGCGGGCTGGACGGCTAGCAGGATAGTGTCGCCCACGAGCGCGACGTCCGCCTCGGACTGGCCGACGCCTACCGTCTCGACGATCACGCGGTCGAACAGCGCGCGCATCAGCACGACAGCGCCGAAAGCTAGCTCCGACAGTCCCCCAAGCCGGTCGCGCGCCGCGAAAGAGCGGATGAACAATCCGCCGTCCTCAGGGTCCGAGGGAATGCGGGCGCGATCGCCCAGAAGGGCGCCGCCGGACCGCATCGACGACGGATCGACCGCGACCACGCCGACGGTCAGCCCCCTGTCGCGAAACATCCGCACGAGCGCGCCGGTGAGCGTGGACTTGCCGACGCCGGGCGGACCGGTGAGGCCGAGCACCTCGCCCTTCGGCGCGGCGTCCGCGGCGTCGAGAAGACGCGCGGCGTCGGCCGTGCCGGCGGCGCGCTCGAGCCGCGCCAGGGCTCGGGCGAGCCCCGGCTTGCCGCCTGCGCGCAGGCTCGGGAGATCGGGAAAGTCGCCGCGGGTCACGTCTCGTCTCGGAATGGGCTGCGCTGCGCCGCCCATCTCGCATGCCGCGTGATAGAGCGCGACGGCGCCTTCGTCGCGGCTATTTCGGCGCAGGGGCCTGCTGCGGCCGAAGTTTGTCGCACCGATCGTGCACCATCGTCTCCGCCTGCTGGAGCGCGATGTTGAACTTCATGTTCTGCTCGGCCGGCAGAACCGCGCGCTGCTCACGCGCCTTGTCGAAGTCGCCGACCGTATAGGCGTAGAAAATCATACGCTCGGTCGGATCCTTGATCTGAAAGTCCGCCACGGAGACGATGCAGCCACAGAACTCCTTCGTGGCCTGCGGCGAGCACTGCGCGAGGTAGGCGTCGTCGACCTGCTGCGCTTCGGCGCCCGGCGCCGCGGGCGCGGCGGCCCCCTGCGCGAAAGCCGACGTCATCGTCCCGAGCAGCGCCGCCGTGGCGATCGCGAGAGTCCCCTTACGCATCGAACATCCTCCGAGACGCGCCTTTCGAGGCGCTTGTTTTTCTGCGGCGGCAGGTTTGGCACGCGGCTCCGACGCCGTCACCCCATCCTTCAGCCTACCGTCAGCAAAGGCCAAGTACGGCGAACAACCGATCCGGATCAGTCCAGACCCGCTCGACGCGCCAGCCCGCGCGGCCCGCAAGGCGTCCGAATTCCTCGACCGAGTACTTGCGCGAGTTCTCGGTATGGATCGTCTCCCCGAGCGCGAAGGAGAACCGCCGGCCGGCGGCGGTCGCCGACTGCCGCCTGAGGCTTACGAGATGCATCTCGACGGCGGAATTGCGAGCGTTCCAGCGCGCCTCATGGGCGAAGCCGTCGAGGTCGAAGCTCCCGCCGAGCTCGCGATTGATCCGTCGCAGCAGGTTCTTGTTGAACTCGGCCGTCACCCCCGCCGCGTCGTCATAGGCCTGAAGCAGGATGCTGAGCTCCTTCTTCAGGTCGACGCCGATCAAGGCCCGCCCCTCGTCGCCGACATGACCGCGGACGCGCTTGAGAAAATCCGTCACGTCCGGCGGCGCAAGATTGCCGATGGTCGATCCAGGAAAGAAGCCGATGCGGGGCGGCAGCCTCGGGAGGTCTGCCGGAAGATCGAAATCCTCCGTGAAGTCCGCCACCAGAGGCCGGATCTCCAGATAGGGAAACCGGCTCTCGATCCGCGCCGCCGAGGCGGCCAGAAAGTCGCCAGCGATGTCCACGGGAACGTAGAGGGCGGGGTTCGCCAGCGCGCCGAGCAGGATCTCGGTCTTGATGCCGGCGCCGGCGCCGTATTCGATCACCACGGCGCGCTCCCCGCAGAAGGACGCGATTTCGCCGGCGCACCGCTCCAGGATCCCGGTTTCGGCGCGCGTCGGATAATACTCGGGCAGCTGCGTGATCTGCTCGAACAGTTCCGAACCGCGATCATCGTAGAGCCAGCGGCAGGGCAGCGTCTTGCAGGATGCGCTCAGGCCGTCGAGCACGTCCGCGCGAAACTGTTCCTGCTGGCGGGAATGCAGATTCACCTTCTCGAGCATCAGGCGTCCTCGGCGAGGCGGAGCCCCGAAAACTGCCATCGCTTGTCCGGCTGGAAGAAGTTTCGGTAGCTGGCGCGGATATGGCCCTCGGGGGTAGCGCAGGAGCCGCCGCGCAGCACGAACTGGCCGCACATGAACTTGCCATTGTACTCGCCGACCGCGCCCTCGGCCGGACGGAAGCCCGGATAGGGCGTGAATGGACTGCGCGTCCATTCCCACACGTCGCCAAACATCTGCTTCAGGCCGCCCTCGGCGCCGGCAGGCTTCGGCCGCAGACGGCCGGAGCCCGCAAAGTTGCCAACCAGCGGCAGGCCTGCGGAGGCGCGCTCCCATTCGGCTTCGGTCGGCAGCCGCTTGCCCGCCCATGTCGCAAAGGCGTCCGCCTCGAAATAGCTGACATGCGTCACCGGCGCGGCGGGATCGACGGGCTGCAAACCTCGCAGCGTCATGGTCCACCACTCGCCGTCACGCTGCTCCCAATAGAGCGGGGCCTCCCAGCGATGCGCGAGGATCTGCGCCCAGCCGTCCGCCAGCCACAGCAGCGGCTCGCGGTAACCGCCGTCCGCCATGAAGGCGAGCCATTCGCGATTGGTGACCAGGCGATCGGCGATCCGAAACGGCTGCAGCAGTTCCTGGTGGCGCGGGCCTTCGCAGTCGAACACGAAGCCGGAGCCGTCATGACCGATCTCGACGATGCCGCCGTCGAAGCCGAGCCAGCCGATCTCCCCGGGCGCGTCCGCGACCGCGACGGGCTCGGAGTCGCGGTAAGCCGGCCGGATCGGGTTTTGAGCGAACAGGTGGAGAATATCGGTGAGCAGGAGCTCCTGGTGCTGCTGCTCGTGGTGACAGCCGAGTTCGATCAACTCCGCCACGTCGGTCTCGACATCCGCGTCGAGCAGCGCCTCCATTGCGCGGTCGACATGCGCACGGAAATCCATGACCTGCTCGAGCGACGGCCGCGTGAGCAGGCCTCGCTTCGGACGCGGATGCCGCTCTCCGATGGTCTCGTAGTAGGAGTTGAAGAGGAAGTTGAAGGCGGGGTTGAAGACCTGATAGCTCGGCGCGTTCGGCCTCAGAACCATCGTCTCGAAGAACCAGGTCGTGTGCGCGAGGTGCCATTTAGCGGGGCTCGCGTCCGGCATGGACTGGGCGGTCGCATCGGCGTCGGAGAGCGGCTGAGCCAGACGACGGCTGTGCGCCCGCACCTCGCGGAAGCGTTCGGCCAGGTTGGAGCGGAAGTCCGGCTTGCGGGCTGAGGCGGGCGTCATTGGCACTCCTGAGGCGACTGTCAGGATACGCAGCAGGCGGAAGCCACGTTACGCATCACACCACCGGGCGGATCGCAGCTCCGCCCATCAGACGAGAACCAATTTCCGCCTGCCGCAGTTCCACAAAATGGCCGCGGCGGCCCTCACGCCGCCGGCGTACCGCTTTCCTTCCTGTTCCGCAGCGCCGCCTGAGCCGCCGCGAGACGTGCGATCGGCACCCGGAAAGGCGAGCAGGACACGTAATCCAGCCCGACTTCTTCGCAGAACGCGATCGAGGCCGGATCGCCGCCATGCTCGCCGCAGATGCCGAGCTTCAGTTTGGGTTGCGTGGCGCGACCGCGCTCGGCGCCGAGCGCGACCAGCTCTCCCACGCCCTCCCGGTCGATGGTCATGAACGGATCGCTCGGCAGCAGGCCCTTGGCGACGTAATGGCTGAGGAACGGCGCAGCGTCGTCGCGGCTGATGCCGAGCGCAGTCTGGGTGAGATCATTGGTTCCGAAGGAGAAGAACTCGGCCGTCTCGGCGATTTCCCCGGCCCGCAGCGCCGCACGCGGCAGTTCGATCATGGTTCCGACCTGGTAGGAAAGGCGCGCGCCGGCGTCAGCCTCGAGCTCCTTGGCGACGGCGTCGATGCGCGCCTTCACGAAGTCGAAATCCGCCCGTCCGACAATCAGCGGGACCATCACCTCGCAGTGCACCGGCGCGCCGGTGGCCCTCCCGGCCTCGATCGCGGCTTCGAAGATCGCGCGCGCCTGCATCTCGGCGATTTCCGGGAAGGCGATCGCCAGCCTGCAGCCCCGAAAGCCGAGCATCGGGTTGAATTCGTGGAGTTCCTCGGCGCGCCGCTTGAGCTTTTCGGGGGCGACGCCCATCGCCGTCGCAACCTCCGCAATGGCGCGGTCGCCATGCGGCAGGAATTCGTGCAGCGGCGGATCGAGCAGCCGGATCGTGACAGGCAGCCCCTGCATGATCTCGAACAGCGCGCGGAAATCGGAGCGCTGATAGGGCAGCAGCTTGGCGAGCGCCTTGCGTCGCCCGTCCTCATCGTCGGCGAGGATCATCTCGCGGACTGCGACGATGCGATCCTCGTCGAAGAACATGTGCTCGGTGCGGCAGAGGCCGATGCCCTTTGCGCCGAAGCCCCGCGCGGCGCGCGCATCCTCGGCGGTCTCGGCGTTGGCGCGCACCTCCATCCGGCTGATCTCGTCGGCCCAGCCTATCAGCGTGTTGAAGTCGCCCGACAGCTCCGGCTCCACCATCGCGACGGGACCGTCGAGCACCTGGCCTGTCGATCCGTCGATCGTGATGACGTCGCCGGCCTTATAGGTGCGACCTGCGACCGTCAGCGTGCCGCCTTTCTCGTCGATCCGGAGCGCGCCCGCCCCAGAGACGCAGGGCTTGCCCATGCCGCGCGCGACAACCGCCGCGTGGCTCGTCATGCCGCCGCGCGTCGTCAGGATGCCGGCCGCCACATGCATGCCGTGGATGTCCTCCGGCGAGGTTTCGACGCGCACAAGGATGACGCTGCGACCGCTGTTCCCTGAAACGGCGGCCTCGGCCGCCTCGGAGGAAAACACGATCTCGCCCTGCGCGGCTCCAGGCGAGGCCGGCAGGCCGCTCGCAATGACCTTGCGCTCGGCCTTGGGGTCGATCGTCGGGTGCAGCAGCTGGTCGAGCGACGCCGGCTCGATGCGCAGGACCGCCTGCTCGCGCGTCAGCACGCCCTCGGCTGCGAGATCGACCGCGACCTTGAGCGCCGCCTTGGTGGTGCGTTTGCCGTTGCGCGCCTGCAGCATCCAGAGCTTGCCGCGCTCGACCGTGAACTCGAGATCCTGCATGTCGCCATAGTGCCGCTCCAGCCGCTCGGCGACGGCGACGAATTCGCGGAACACCTCCGGCATGCGCATCTCGAGCGAGGGCGCGGCGACCCCTCCGGCGATCCGCGCCGCTTCGGTGATGGGTTGCGGCGTCCGGATGCCGGCCACCACGTCCTCGCCCTGGGCGTTCACCAGGAACTCGCCGTAGAGCGCCTTTTCCCCGGTCGAAGGATCGCGGGTGAACGCGACCCCGGTCGCGGAGGTCTCGCCCATATTGCCGAACACCATCGCCTGGACGTTGACGGCCGTGCCCCAGCTCTCGGGAATGGCGTTGAGCCTGCGATAGGTGATCGCGCGAGGATTCATCCAGGAGGAAAACACCGCGCCGATCGCGCCCCACAACTGCTCCAGCGGCGCCTGGGGAAACGCGGCGCCGGTCTCCTTCTCCACCTTCGCCTTGTAGGTCGCCACCAGCCTTCCGAGGTCTTCGACGTCGAGCTCGGTGTCTTCGACGACGCCCTTGCGGTCCTTCGCCTGCTCCAGGAGATCCTCGAACAGGTGGTGTTCGAGACTGAGCACCACGTTGGAATACATCTGGATGAAGCGGCGGTAGCTGTCATAGGCGAAGCGCCGGTCGTCGGCGTTCATCGCTAGGCCTTCGACGGTCTCGTCGTTGAGGCCGAGGTTGAGGATCGTGTCCATCATCCCCGGCATCGAAGCGCGGGATCCGGACCGAACCGACACCAGCAGCGGGTTCGCGGCGTCGCCAAACCTGCGTCCAGTGATCTTCTCGACATGCTCCAGGCCGGCTTTCACCTGCGCGTCGAGCTCGGCAGGATAGGACTTCCCGTTGCCGTAGAAGTAGGTGCAGACCTCGCTGGTGATCGTGAAGCCGGGCGGCACCGGCAGCCCGATATTCGCCATCTCGGCCAGATTGGCGCCCTTGCCGCCCAGCAGGTCGCGCATGTCGGCGCGCCCTTCCGCGCGCCCGTCGCCGAAGGTGAGCACCCATTTCGCCATCGCAGCCGCATCTCCCGCAGCGTTGGGCGGACCATTTCGCGACCGCGAACGTTCCGCGACGGCAGGGAGGTTGCACGCCCACGCCGATGTGACAAGGGCGGCGGCTGGCGGCGGCGCTCTTCGGAGCGGCCGCGTTAGCTCCTGCAAAAATGCAGTTGCGACCTACTTGCAACTGGAGGATTGGCGATCAATTATCCGGAAGCCCTCGAGGCTGGAGCCCGCATGCCGACAGGCGAGGTCAAGACTGTGACTGATGTGGCCGATGTCCCTCGTTCGACCCCGTTTTCGGGCTGGCGCGGCGCGCCGGGCGGAGCGTCGCTCGCGGAGGTGAACGCCTCTGTGTCGGTGGGGGGGCGCACGCCGCTCCGCCGGCTGCTTGCCTTTGTCGGCCCCGGCTATCTGGTCGCCGTCGGCTATATGGATCCCGGCAATTGGGCCACCTCGCTCGCGGGCGGCTCGAAGTTCGGCTACGCGCTGATGGCGGTGGTCGCGCTCTCGAGCCTGATGGCGATGCTGCTGCAGGCGCTGTGCGCCCGTCTCGGCGTCGCCACCGGACGCGACCTGGCGCAGGCCTGCCGCGACGCGTTTCCGAAGGCGGTCTCCTTCCCGCTCTGGGTCTTCGCCGAGGCCGCGATCTGCGCGACGGATCTGGCCGAGGTGATCGGGACTGCGATGGGCCTCACGCTGGTGTTCGGCATACCGCTCGAGATCGGCGTGGTGCTGACCGCGCTCGACGTCGTGCTGGTGCTGGCGCTGCAGCGGGTGGGCTTCCGCTGGATCGAAGCATTCGTCATCGGACTGCTCATGGTCATCGCCGGCTGCTTCGCCATCCAGCTTGCGATGGCGCATCCGGACTTCGCGGCGGTCATCCGCGGTCTCGCTCCGACGACCGAGCTCGTGACCAATCCGGACATGCTCTACATCGCGCTCGGCATCGTCGGCGCGACGGTCATGCCGCATAACCTCTATCTGCATTCCTCGGTGGTCCAGACCCGCGCCTATGGGCGGGACGCGGCCGGCAAGCGCGAGGCGATCCGCTATGCGGTCGCCGACTCCACGATCGCGCTGGCGTTCGCCTTCGTCGTGAACGCCTCGATCCTGGTGCTGGCGGCGGCGGCCTTCCACGACAGCGGCCATGGCGAGGTCGCGGAGCTCGGCGAAGCCCACACGCTGCTTGGACCGCTGCTTGGCGGCACGCTCGCCGCCACCGCCTTCGGCGTCGCCCTGCTCTGCTGCGGCCTGAATTCCACGGTGACCGCGACGCTCTCCGGCCAGGTCGTGATGGAAGGCTTCCTGCGCATCCGGCTTTCGCCCTGGCTGCGCAGGCTCATCACGCGCGCCATCGCGATCGTGCCGGCGATTGGCGTGACGCTGTTCTACGGCGAAAGCGGCACCGGCAAGCTACTGGTGCTGAGCCAGGTCGTGCTGAGCCTGCAGCTGCCCTTCGCGGTCATCCCCCTGGTGTGGTTCACCGCCAGCCGCGCCAAGATGGGCGAGTTCGTCGCTCCCCGCTGGATGTCGGTCGTCGCTGCGCTTGTCGCCGCGGTGATCGTGGCGCTGAACGCGAAGCTGGTGATCGACTTCGCGCTTGGCCAATAGGATGGGGCGGCCGTCGTCGCTCTTCATCGTCGCGTCCTGAAGACGCACGAATTTGACGCCTGCGGCCGAGAGCGACCGGATCGCCGTCGCCACTCCTTCGCCTGAGCCGCGCGTGGGCTGGTTGATGTGCGCGATCACCACGTCGCCTGAGCGAGCGGCGGCTATGCGGCGCGCCACTGCGGCCGCTGGCAGCGAGGCGCCCATGTCGCCATTGAGCGAGAAGCCCGCGACGCGAAAACCTTCCGCAGCGATCTCGTCGAGGGCGTCGCGGCTGTAGCGGGCCGTCGCGCCGCGGAACCAGATCGGCCGGGCGCCTGTCGCCGTCTCCACCGCCGCCGCGCCGCCGCCGACCTCCGCCCGCACCGCCTCGATGGCGCCGGCGGTCGTAATGCCGAACACGCTGTGGGCGTCGGTCACCACCGGCACATGCCGGGCGCCGTGGTTTTCGATCTCGAACAGATCCGGATGAGCCTTCAGGGTTGCGAGAGCCTCGGGGTTGCGCCGCAGCCAGCGTTCGGTGACGAAGATCGTCGCCTTGGCGCGGGTCTCCAGCAGGGCGTCGAGGATGCGGTGGTCGACCGCGCCCGAACAGGCGTCGAAGGTGAGAGCCACTTCGCGGACCGCAGGATCTGGCGACTCGATGGCGAGCCGCGGCTCGAACTCCAGCGCGCGGAGCGGCGTCCCGCCGAAAAGCAGCGCAGCGCTCAAGAGGATCGCCAGACGTGCGGACATCGCCGTTCCCACATTTCCTTCCGCGTCACGAAAAGCGCGCGCTTTTCGGCGAAAGCGGGGCGCGGTAAGCGGCGTCTTGGCGGCCGCCGCCGGCGCGCCTAGCTTGGGCCGCGATCCGCTGGAAAAGGCGGCCATGGAGACCGCATGCGATATCAGCGACGGAACGCGCTTCGCCTGACGCTGGCGCTGGTCGCGCTGGCATGCGGGGCGGCGAGCGCCGCCGACAAGCCTGATGAGTTCTGGTCGCTTGGCGGGCCCCAGAACCGTCAGGGCTTCAAGCTTGCGCCAGTCTCCGCCTTCCCGGTGGCGACGCCCGCGGAGGCCCTGCCGACCGCGAGGCTCCATGCGCCTCCCGGGTTCAAGGTCGAGACCTATGCGAGCGATATCCTCGACGCGCGCATGATGCGCCGGGGCGAAAAAGGCACGCTGTTCGTGTCGTCCCTGTTCGTCGCCAACAAGGTCTACGCCGTCGTCGACAAGGGGGGCCGGCGGGAGGTGAAGACCGTGGTCTCCGGCATGACCCTGCCGAACGGCATCGAGTTCCACAACGGTTCGCTCTATGTCGCCAACGCCAAGGAGATCCTGCGCTATGACGGCGTGGAGGGCCGGCTCGACGACCCGCCGAAGCCCGTGGTCGTCTACGACAAGTTCCCGGGCGAAAGCCCGCATGGCTGGAAATTCCTGAAGATCGGGCCGGACGGCAAGCTTTACGTGCCGGTCGGCGCGCCCTGCAATGTCTGTGAGCCTGACGAACGGCACGCCCGGATTTTTCGGATGGACCTCGACGGCTCGCATGTCGAGACCGTCGCCAAGGGCGTCCGCAACTCGGTCGGCTTCGACTTTGATCCGCGCTCCGGCGATCTATGGTTCACCGACAACCAGCGCGACTGGGTGTCGGACGACATGCCGCTCGACGAGCTCAACCATGTCAGCCGGATCGGCCAGGATTTCGGCTTTCCGTATTGCCATTCCGGCCTGATGACGGACCCCGAGTTCGGCCAGGGCCGCAGCTGCGACGAGTTCGTCAAACCCGCCGCGCTGCTCGGGCCGCACGCGGCGCCGCTCGGCATGCGGTTCTACACCGGCAAGGCCTTCCCCGAGAAATACCGGGGCGCGATCTTCATCGCCCGCCACGGCCCGTGGAACCGGACGCTGAAATACGCCGACGTCGCGGTCGCCTTCCTGAACGAGCGGCGCGAGGTGGTTTCGGTCGAACCGTTCCTCACCGGCTTCGTCGAAGACAATGATTATGTGGGCCGTCCGGTCGACGTGGAGGTGATGCCGGACGGCTCGCTATTGGTCTCCGACGACCACAATGGCGCGATCTACCGCGTCAGCTATGTGGGCGGCGCGGGCGAGTGACCGCCGCCCTCAGTCCTCCGGCTCGAAGTCCAGCGCCACGCCGTTGATGCAGTAGCGCAGGCCGGTCGGCGGCGGGCCGTCGGGGAAGACGTGGCCGAGATGGCTGCCGCAGCGCGCGCAATGCACCTCGGTGCGGACCATGCCGTAGCTGCGGTCCTCGGTGATCCCGACCGAGCCCTCGAGCGGCGCGCCGTAGCTCGGCCAGCCGGTGCCGCTCTCGAACTTGTCTCCGGAGGCGAACAGTTTCTGGCCGCAGCCGGCGCATGAAAACACGCCGCGGCGCTTCTCGTGCAGCAGCGCGCAGCTGCCGGGGCGCTCGGTGCCGTGGCGGCGCATCACCTGATACTGCTCGGGGGTGAGCAGCGCCCGCCACTCCTCGTCGGTGCGGGTGACTTCGTAGCTCTCGTCCAGCATCGCGGGCCTCCGTATCTCCGCCCCCATATAGGCGCCGGCGGAGCGCGCGTCAGGCGGAGACCGCGGCGCGCTCCGGTTGGGGCTCGCGCGCCGGCTCGGAGCGGCGGCGCGCCTCGGCGAGGCAGCGCTCCACGACGTCGCGCAGGCTGACCGCGACCGCATCGGCGCGGGCGGTCTGGCGGACCTCCTCGGCCGGCAGCTCGCGCTCCTCCGAGGTCCAGCAGGCGGCGACCACATAGGCGCTCGGCAGCCGCCGGCGGACGCGACGCACCACCAGCCGGACATGCGCCTCCTCGGCGTCGAGGAACGTCACGCAGACGATCGTCGGACCGGCGGCCTCCATCTCGACCACGCCGCTCGTCAGCAGGAAATCGTCGTCCTCGAGCTGCGGCGCGAGCCCGTGCTTGCCGAGCAGCTGCGCCACGATCTCGGCGGCCGCGCCTTCCACCGGCGTGCGGGCGCCGACGCAGCGCACCCGGTAGGCCCGGTCCGGCGGCCCGACATTTTCCGGCGGCGACGGCAGGTCGGCGGCGCTGGCGTCGTCCTCGACCGTCTCGATCGCGTCGATCGCCTCCGGGTCCTGGGTCTCTTCGCCCTCTTTGGGATCGGTGTCGTCGAAGACGTCGAGGTCCTCGATCAGCTCGGAGACCGAGGCGCGCAGCGCCTCCAGCCGCTCGGCCTGCAGAGCGCCCCGCTCGGCGTCGCGCTGGGCGAGCAGCAGGCCTGGCAGCGCGACCTCCTCGTAATAGGCCGACAGCGAGCGCTCCTGCAGCACCTGCCGGGCCTTTTCGGACGCCTCCAGCGGATCGCGCGCCAGCATGCGCTGGTAGAAGATCTCCGGCGGGCTCAGCGCCGGGCGGTCGCCGAACAGCGTGTCCAGGAAGGACAGGCTCGGCACATGCCGGCCGAGCACCACCAGGCAGACCGTAAGCGGGGTCGCGAGCACCAGGCCGATCGGGCCCCACAGCGCCGTCCAGAAGGTCGCCGACACCACCACCGCGACTGGCGACAGGCCGGTGCTGCGGCCGAACGCCATCGGCTCGATCAGATGCGCGAGCGTGAACTCGGTGATGCCGAACAGTGCCGCGGTGAGCAGGAAGCCGGTCCAGCCCGGATCGACCGCCGCCGCGAGCGCCATCGGGAACAGCGCCCCGATCACCGCGCCGATATAGGGCACGAAGCGCAGCACCGCGGCCATGATGCCCCACAGCGCCGCGCTCGGAACGCCGATCGCCGCGAGCCCGATCCCGATCACCAGCCCGAAGGCGGAATTCAGCGCGAGCTGCGTCAGCAGCAGCCGCGACAGCCGCCGCGCGGCGTCGTCGAGCGCCGCGGTGGTGCGCTGAATGTCCTGCGCGCCGGCGAGCCGCATGAAGCGGTTCCGGATGTCCTCGCGCTGCAGCAGGATGAAGATCACGAAGATGATCATCACGCCGGTGGTCGCCAGCGGATGGATCAGCGGCTCGATCATCGCCCGCAGGTTCTCGAGCGCGGTGGGCGGCGGCTGCCGCACCTGCACCGTCACCGGCTCCTGCGGCTTGCGTTCGTCGGCGCGGCCGGTCGGGAAGGGCTGCGCCGACCCCTTCGGCCGGTCGAGCTCCTCGCCGAGGTCCTGCAGCAGGTCTGCGGCGCGATCGAGCGTCGCGCCGCCGCCGATCATCTCGCCGATCGACTGCACCTTGGCGCGCATCGTCGACTGATATTTTGGGAGATCGCCCGCAAGCTGCGCCACCTGGCCGGCCAGC
This sequence comes from Hansschlegelia sp., assembly GCF_035538955.1. Classification (NCBI taxonomy): domain Bacteria; kingdom Pseudomonadati; phylum Pseudomonadota; class Alphaproteobacteria; order Hyphomicrobiales; family Methylopilaceae; genus Hansschlegelia; species Hansschlegelia sp. Next base: position 68,285 of record NZ_DATLJK010000010.1, on the reverse strand, counting down.
ACGGCGCCGAGGCCGACGATCACCCCGAAGGCCATGAAGACCAGCGCCACCACGGCCAGGCTGCGGGGCACGCGGGCGCGCTTGGCGAGGCTGACCAGCGGCGACAGCACGAAGGCCAGCAGCAGCGCGAGCGCGATCGGGATCAGAAGGTCGCGCCCGACATAGAGCGCGCCCACCACCGCCGCGCCGACGATCGCCCACGACGCCACGATCAGCGGACCCTCGCCGGGCCTGCGAATCCGCTCCGCCACCAGATGCTGCACGCCGCGTGTTCCCTCGCCCGGCATGGTAACGGGCCGCGCGACGACTTGTTCCGCGCCATCGGCGCCCGCCCCCGAGATGGCGCCCGCCGCGTTAACGCCGCCGCGCCTTCTCCGCGCCGCGCCGCCTCTTTCCCTCCTCGCCGCGCAGCGATGGGGAGGGTGGCCTCGGCCGCAGGCCGAGGTCGGGTGGGGCCTCGGGCGTAGCGCTCAGTCTCCGTCATGCCCGCCTTCGCGGGCATCCACGACTTCCTCCGCCGTCTAGCCCACGACCCAAGTCGTGGATACCCGGCTGCGCCGGGCATGACGGCGAGGTTCGCCGGCTCGATCCTGAACCCACCCCACCCGGCCGGGCTTCGCCCGTCCACCCTCCCCTCTGCGAGGGAGGGAGAAGAGCGCGGGCGCGCGTCATCGGCCGCAGGCGCGGCTTGCTCTCGTCCAATCCTGGTCAAACAGCGGGAAGGCGCGGAGCGTCGGGCCGCCGCTCGTTCCGTAGTTCGGATAACCGGCCGCCCGGCGCTCCGCGCGCGGCGTCTTAACGATCGCTGCGGACCGCCTGCCGGCTTGGAACGGTCCTGGCCGAAGCCGGCCGGGAACCCGAAGCGCAGGGGTTTCGCGGAAGCCTTTGGAGCCGCCCAAAACCTCGCGCGTTCCGCGCCATCCGCGCCTTAAGCGCGTCCCCGTCGTAATGCGGGGCGGCGTCGTCGCAGAAGGGAGCCGGCCGCGCCTTTCGACGCTCGCACTCTCAACCCGCCGCAGTGCCGACCGTCCCGGGGCGGAAGACATCCGGTCATCCCCGCCGCAGGCGCCGCCCCTCCCCCACATGGCCGGCCGGTCCGGACACGCCTCCCGCGCGGGAGAAGGTGATCAGAGGAGAGCATGGAGGCGGCGGGGTGTCAAGGATTATTTTCCCAGACCCCCCCAGGCCAGTGGCCGCGGTCCGTCGTGCTATGCGCATCCTGTCTCAGCGGGCCGCCTGATACACTCGACGATAATATTCTAAGCGTCCTAAACTGACTTCGAATCGATCAACCATTCGCCGAGCGCGAATGAACGTTTCGCAAAATCTGCCGAACCATGGAGTTTCTTAGGGTGCCCTAGTATGCCGCCGATGGCGATAGGGCCAAACCTAACGGGATGCGCAAGTGATCGAAAAGGTTATATCGGAATGGCCAATCGTCAGCTCGGCACCCCTCACGTTCTTTGCTGCGCTTTTTGGCCTACTGGCTGTGATAACTCCTGCGATCTGGTGGCTATTAAACACCATGAAATCTGCTGAGCTATCCTCTATGTCTGCAGATATACAAGCGAAAGCAAGCGAGGTCGCATTTCTGAAGAGTCGAATAGATGCGTACGAGTCGAAGCTTGGCGTAACGACGCCAGATGAGGCGCAGAGTAAGGTTCTTGGTTTAGAGCGCCAGCTTTCCAAACCGGAGATAAGATTAAATTTACTTGGTGGAAACATATTTAATCCAGCGATGGCTCCGTGGAAAGATCAAATCTGCGGCGTCGCATTAGATGTTCGCGTATGGAATACCGGATCACCTAGCATTATAACAGAGTGGGGGCTTGTGATCGTATCACGTGGTAATACTCCTATAATTGCACAGCTCACTAAGATGCCTGAGCAGCTGACCACAACAGGTGAATATAATGGCGCAATACTCCGAGCAGCTGATGCCCTAGACACGAAGACCGCTTTCAACGAAGTGGGCCGAGGTGTCGTCGAAGGAATCCTTCTATTCTACGCAAGAATCAAGAGGGATGAGCTTGAACATCCTGATACTCGCCTTGAGCTCTATGCTAAAGATGCATATGAACGTGAGACGAAGGCCGTCATCCGAATGGGTCAGTGGCTTCGCCTCTAGAGGCACAGCCGTACGTCTCGTTCTCGGTATCGGACGAGCGGGAGCTGAACGCCGGTGTTGATGGGCTAAGCACTTTACCTCGATAAGGTGGGGAGAGTGCCAGCGTGAACTAGCCGGCGGCGACGACGCTTGCGAGGCGCACCCCTTAGAAGAGGTAGGAAGATTTTCTTTCTGTCATATCACCCCACCCGGCGCTGCTCCACCACGGTGGTCTCGTCGATGCCGCCCGCCTCGTAGAGCCAGCGCGCCAGGAAGCCAGCCGCGACGGCGCCGGCGATCGGGGCGAGCCAGAACAGCCAGAGCTGGGCAAAATAGCCGCCGTCGGCGTAGAGCGCCGCGCCGGTGGAGCGGGCGGGGTTCACCGAGGTGTTGGTGACCGGGATGGTGATCAGGTGGATCAGCGTCAGCGCGAGGCCGATCGGGATGCCGGCGAAGCCGGTGGCGGCGCCCTTCGAGGTCGCGCCGAGGATGATGAACAGGAAGAAGAAGGTCGCCAGCAGCTCCGTCAGGAAGCAGGCGCCGAGGCCATATTTGCCGGGGCTGAGGTCGCCAAACCCGTTGGAGGCGAAGCCGGCGGGGACGAAGCCGGCTTTGCCGGAGGCGATCAAATAGAGCGCGCCGGCGCCCAGGACCGCGCCGACCAGCTGGGCGGCGATGTAGGGCCCGACATGGCGGTTGGCGCAGCGGCCGGCGGCCCACAGGCCGAGCGTCACGGCGGGGTTGAAATGGCCGCCCGAAATGTGGCCGACCGCATAGGCCATCGACAGGACGGTGAGGCCGAAGGCGAGCGAGACGCCGAGGAAGCCGATGCCGAGATCCGGAAAGGCGGCGGCCAGCACCGCCGCGCCGCAGCCGCCGAAGACCAGCCAGAACGTGCCGAAGAATTCGGCGACCATGCGCCGCGTGAGATCGTCCGTCATCGCGCTCCCCCTGTCAGAGTCCAGGGGCGAAGCCCGGGCCGCGCCGCTGGATCTTCATCTACATAGATGAGCTCTTTTGCCGGCTGCGCGGAAGCCTGACCAAGGGCGGCCCGCCGGGCGGCGGCCGCGCGGGCTTTTCGGGGGCCGCGCAAGGCTCGCGTTCGGCCGGTTCGTGCCTATATTCGGGCCATGCCATCAAAGCCCTCCCGAAAGACCGGTTTCGCCGAAGCGCCGCAGGCCGCGTTCGACGCCGCCGCGCCGTCCGACCTGACCGCCGACCCGGAACTGCTGCGCGCGCTCGGCCGCGGCGGCGCGGCCGCCGACGAGGCCCGCCGCGCGATCGCCGACCGCGCCACGCAGGCGGCCGCGAGCGAGGGGCCCGAGGCGGAGGTGGTGACGCCGGCGCCGAAGCCTGCCCGCGCGCCGCGCGCGAAGCGCAAGGCCGCCGACCCGGCGGGCGCGGTCCCCGACCCGCAGAAGGCGCCGCGCGGCTTTGGGGCGGCGGACGAGACCGACCTCGCCGCCCTGCCGGCGGATTTCGACGCCAAGGCTTCCGTGTCCGCGACCGTGCGGGCGCTCGAGGACCTGATCCAGAACGGCCGGCCGGAGCTCAAGGGCAAGCCCTGGGTCCCGCACCGTCCGCCGCGGCCGGAGAAGCTGGAGAGCGGCCAGACTTTTGGGCTTGTCTCGCCGTTCGAGCCGAAGGGCGACCAGCCGACCGCGATCGCCGAGCTGGTGGACGGCATCCGCCGCCATGAGCGCGACCAGGTGCTGCTCGGCGTCACCGGCTCGGGCAAGACCTTCACCATGGCGAAGATCATCGAGCAGACCCAGCGGCCGGCGCTGATCCTCGCGCCGAACAAGACGCTCGCGGCGCAGCTCTATGGCGAGTTCAAGTCGTTCTTCCCCGAGAACGCGGTTGAGTACTTCGTCTCCTACTACGACTACTACCAGCCCGAGGCCTATGTGCCGCGTTCGGACACCTATATCGAGAAGGAGTCTTCGATCAACGAGCAGATCGACCGCATGCGGCACTCCGCGACGCGGTCCCTGCTGGAGCGCGACGACGTCATCATCGTCGCCTCGGTGAGCTGCATCTACGGCATCGGCTCGGTCGAGACCTACACCAGCATGACCTTCGTGCTGAAGGTCGGCGAGACGGTTTCGCAGCGCCAGCTGATGGCCGATCTGGTGGCGCTGCAATACAAGCGCGCCGACGTGAACTTCGTGCGCGGCACCTTCCGGGTGCGGGGCGACACGATCGAGATCTTTCCGGCGCACTATGAGGACCGCGCCTGGCGGATCGGCCTGTTCGGCGACGAGATCGAGTCGATCCACGAGTTCGACCCGCTGACCGGCCAGAAGATCGGCGAGATGGCGGCCGTGAAGGTCTACGCCAACTCGCATTACGTGACGCCGCGGCCGACGCTGAACCAGGCCATGAAGGGCATCAAGGCCGAGCTCAACGCCCGCCTCGCCGAGCTCACGAAGATGGGCCGGCTGCTGGAGGCGCAGCGGCTCGAGCAGCGCACCACTTTCGACCTCGAGATGATGGAGGCGACCGGCAGCTGCGCCGGCATCGAGAACTATTCGCGCTGGCTGACCGGCAGAAAACCCGGCGAGCCGCCGCCCACGCTGTTCGAATATCTGCCCGACAACGCGCTGGTGTTCACGGACGAGAGCCACGTCACCATTCCGCAGATCGGCGGCATGTATCGCGGCGACTTCCGCCGCAAGGCGACGCTCGCCGAGTACGGTTTCCGGCTGCCGAGCTGCATGGACAACCGGCCGATGCGCTTCGAGGAATGGGACGCGATGCGGCCGCAGACCATCCATGTCTCGGCCACGCCCGGATCGTGGGAGATGGAGCAGACCGGCGGCGTGTTTGCCGAGCAGGTGATCCGCCCGACCGGCCTGGTCGACCCGGAGATCGAGATCCGCCCCGCCCGCTCCCAGGTCGACGACCTGCTGGGCGAGGTCAAGGAGGTCGCCGCCAAGGGCTACCGCTCGCTGATCACCGTGCTGACCAAGCGCATGGCGGAGGATCTCACCGAGTATCTCCACGAGCACGGCGTGCGGGTGCGCTACATGCACTCCGACATCGACACGCTGGAGCGCATCGAGATCATCCGCGACCTGCGCCTTGGCGCCTTCGACGCGCTGGTCGGCATCAACCTCTTGCGCGAGGGCCTCGACATCCCGGAATGCGCGCTGGTCGCGATCCTCGACGCCGACAAGGAAGGTTTTCTGCGCTCAGAGACCTCGCTGGTGCAGACCATCGGCCGCGCGGCCCGCAACGTCGACGGCAAGGTCATTCTCTACGCGGATCACGAGACCGGCTCGATGCAGCGCGCCATGGCCGAGACCGCGCGGCGGCGCGAGAAGCAGCTCGCCTACAACGCCGCGAATGGCATCACGCCCGAAAGCGTGCGCCGCGAGATCGGCGACATTCTCAACTCGGTCTATGAGCGCGACCACGTCACGGTCGACAAGGGCTTCGCGGAGGACGCGCCGAAGATCGGCCACAACCTCAAGGCCACGATCGCCGACCTCGAGGCCAAGATGCGCAAGGCGGCCGGCGACCTCGAATTCGAGACCGCCGCCCGGCTGCGCGACGAGATCAAGCGCCTGCAGGCGACCGAGCTCGCGATCTCCGACGACCCGATGGCCCGCCAGGTCGCGGTCGACGCCGCGGCCGGCGGCTATGCGGGCGAGCGCAAATACGGTCGCAGCGCCAACGTCCCGCCGCGCCGCGGGCCCGCGAAGCCGAGCCTCGACGACATGGGCCCCGGCACCGACCGCGCGACCCCCCTGCTCCAGGGCGACGTCCCGCGCCGGGAGAAGCCGGACATGATGACGACGAACTTCCGGCCGGGCGGCCGGCGGCAGGGGCCGAAGCGGCGGTAGAGCGGTCGCGGTCTTCGTGAGACCCCTTCACCCCGGCCCTTTCCCGCAAGCGGGAGAGGGAGAAGAGGCCGCGGCGCTTCAGGTCCCCCTCTCCCGCTTCCGGGAGAGGGTAAGGGCATTGACCGGATTCGCGCCGCTGCCCTCTCCGCGCCCCCTCGTACTACTGCGTATGCCGCGGCGGTTCGCCGGCTGCTAGCGTCGGGTTTTCCGAAGGGCCGAGCCCCCGGGCCGGCGCATGGAGGCTGCCGCGATGCCCGCGCCCACGGTGTATCAGCCCCTCACCCCGATCTCGGGTTCGCACGCCAACCGTTTCGATAACGCGCCGGTCGTCACCGCGCTGCAGACCGGCGGCTTCGACATCGGCTGGACCTATGTCATCAGCTCGACCGACATCGACGCCCGCATCCAGCGCTTCGGCGCGGACGGCTCGCCCATCAGCGCCCCGTACGGACAGATCTATCCCAGAGGCACGGCGGACGATTTCGAGCGCCATCCGTCGATGGCCTCGAACGGGACAGTTCAGGCCGTCGCCTTCCTGGACCAGACGACGGAGTCTAATTCAAACCCGAACATCCAGCTCAGCCTCTATTCGGGGGCGAGCTTCAACAACAACGCCTTCACGGTGACGATCCCGATCGAGACGGGGTCGATGTACTCCTACGAGCCGACCGTGGTGGCGTTGGACAGCGGCGCCTTCGCGGTCTCCTGGTCCGACACCAGCAATGTCTACGCCACCGTCTACGATCCTGGCGCAGGCCTTCTGAGCAACACCGTGGTCGTGAGCACCGGCGGGGGCGGCGTCTCCACGCCGAGCCAAGGCGTCGGCCAGTTGCAGCGGCTCGGCATGACCTCGCTCTCGGGCGGCAATTACGCGGTGAGCTGGGTCGACGATTCCCAGCACATCCACTTCCGCATCATGTCGCCGACAGGCGGGGTTTCAGGCGACATCGACATCGGCGCCACGTCCGACAACAGCGAGTTCTTCACCTCGATCGTCGAGCTCGCGAACGGCCGCATCTCGCTCACCTACATGACCAGCGACCAATCGGGCGCCACGGATTACGATGTCTTCGTCCGGTTCTACAACGCCGACGGGAGCGGCGGATCGATCCCCTTCCGGGTCAACGTCAACTCCAGCAACGACTATGCGCGCTTCCCCGACTCGACGGCGCTGCTCGACGGGCGGCTGATGGTGGCGTGGGCCGACGGCTCGAATTTCGTCGGCCGGATCCTCAACCCCGACGGCTCCTACGACAGCGACGTCTTCACCATCGCGCCGGAGGGCTATGACCCGGCGCTCAGCCTGGCGACCCTTGCCGACGGCCGGGTGGTGGCGACGTTCGGGCAGAACGAGAACATTCCGGGCTGGAACGGCGAGCAGGACATCTACACCGTCATCCTCGACCCGCGCGTGGCCGCGGTTCATCTCGCCGGCACCGACCAGGCCGACCAGTATATCGGCACCAACTTCGCCGACACCTTCCTGATGGGGCGCGGCAATGATTCCGTGGTGGGCGGCCTGGGGGCCGACACGATCGACGGCGGCCAGGGCGCCGACACCATGGTCGGCGGCAATGGCGATGACGTCTATTACGTCGACAACTCGGTCGACCAGATCATCGAGTACCTCGAGGTCGGCGTCGATCAGGTGTTCGCCTCGGCGACCTTTTCGCTCGCCCCCAGCTTCACCGAGAACCTGACGCTGACCGGCTCGGCCGCGATCAACGGCACGGGCAACGCGCTCGAGAACGTCCTCGTCGGCAATGGCGCGGCGAACGTCCTCGACGGCGGCCAGGGGGCCGACACGATGCGCGGCGGCGTGGGCGACGACACCTATTATGTCGACAATGCGGGAGACCGGGTGATCGAGGCCAACGTGGCGGGCGTCGACACGGTGTTCAGCTCGGTCACCTTCTCGCTCGCCGGACAATACACCGAAAACCTGACCCTGACCGGCTCCGCCAACATTAACGCGGTCGGCAACGGGCTGGTGAACGTGCTGACCGGCAATACCGGCAACAACCAGCTCAATGGCGGCGCGGGCGCCGACGTCATGTCCGGCGACTTCGGCGACGACACCTACATCGTCGATGACGTCGGCGATCAGGTCACAGAGGCGGCAGGCGCCGGAACCGACACTGTCAGGAGCTCGATCACCTATACGCTGGGGGCGAACGTCGAGAAGCTGGTGCTGACCGGCTCCGGCGACATCGACGGGACCGGCAATTCGGCCGCCAATACGCTGACGGGGAATGCTGGCGACAACGTCCTCAACGGCGGCAGCGGCGCCGACACCATGGCCGGGGGAGCCGGCGATGACACCTATTACGTCCAAAGCGCTGGCGATCGCGTCATAGAAGGCAATGTCGTCGGGGTCGACACCGTAATCGCCGCGCTGACGTTTTCGCTCGCGGGGCAGTACATCGAGAAGTTGACGCTGATCGGCGCCGCCAACATCAACGGCGCCGGCAATGCGCTCGCCAACGAGCTGACGGGCAACTCCGGAAGCAACCAGCTCGATGGCGGCGCCGGCGCCGACACCATGACCGGCGGCGGCGGGGCCGATTACTTCCTGTTCAGCTCGACGCTGGGTGCGGCCAATATCGACCAGATCACCGACTTCAGCCATGCCGACGACACGATGCGGCTCGATGACTCCGTGTTCACGGGGCTTTCTGTGGGAGCGCTCTCGGCGGGCGCGTTCTACAAGGCGGCCGGCGCGGTCGCGGCGCACGACGCCTCCGACCGCATCATCTACAACACCACCACCGGCGCGCTGTTCTTCGACCGCGATGGAACCGGAGGGACCTATGCGGCCGTGCAGTTCGCGACGCTGACCACCCACCCGGCGAATGTCGACAACACGGATTTCGTCATCGTCTGAGGGCGTTCCGGCGAGCACTTGGCCCACGCTGTCTGGGCGGCGGGAAAACACTGGCGGGACTTGTCGGGGTCGGGCATGACGGGACGACCGTCGCCCGACCCCGCTTTATGACGCCTCATGATCCGCGTGACGCCCCAGATCTCCATCGACGACAGCGAAATCGAGGAGAGCTTCGTGCGCGCGTCGGGCCCGGGCGGGCAGAACGTCAACAAGGTCGCGACCGCGGTTCAGCTGAGGTTCGACGTGCGGCGCTCGCCGTCGCTGCCGAACGACGTCGCGATCCGGCTGATGCGGCTTGCGGGTTCGCGGCTCAGCAAGGAGGGCGTGCTGGTGCTGACCGCTCAGTCGCACCGCACCCAGGCCGACAATCGCGCCGAGGCGATGGAGCGGCTCGTCAGCCTGATCGCGCAGGCGGCCGAGCGGCCGAAGCGCCGGGTGGCGACCCGGCCGACCCGCGCATCCGAGGCGCGCCGGAGGGAGGACAAATCCCGCCGGGGCGCCACGAAGTCGATGCGGCGGCCGGTCTCGGGAGATTAGGGGCCGCGGCCTTCGGAGAGCTGCGGCGTCGCGGTCACAAGACGTGACGATTGTCACAATATCGCGCGCAAACCATTGCTATTTCAGGCTCCGGCGCTTATGTCGGCGTCCTCACCAACAACAATTCCGAGGCCTATCTCTGTCTATGATGAAGGAAGACACCTTCCAGTCGCGCCGCGATGCGGCCCTCGAAGCCAAGCAAAAGCTTCTTCAGCGTTTCAAGGTCGCAGCAGCGGATCCTGACGCCGAGCGTCGCAAGGCCGAGCGCGCCAAGATCGTAGAGGCGCGCGAGGCGCGGCTGCGGGCGAAGGCTGAGGAAGAGCGCCGCCGCGCCGCCGAGCTGGCCGCCGAAGAGGCGCGCATCGCCGCCGAGAAGGAGGCCGAGCGCGCCGCCGCCGAGGCCGCGAAGCTGGCCGCCCGTCCGAAGGCGATCAATGCCGCAGCCTATGCGCTCGCCGCGCGGGTCATTGCCGACACCGCTTCGATGCGTCGCAAGAGCGCCTGAGCTTCAGAGTTCAACGCATGAAAAAAGCCCCGCTTTTCAGCGGGGCTTTTTGTTTGGATCCGTCAGGCCGCGTCAGGCGGCCTTCTGGTTGACGCCGCCTTCGGCGAGCGCGCTCAGCTTGCGGTCAGCCGACTTCTCTTCCGTCAGGGTCTTCTCCAGCACGGTGGCGCAGTCGTTGCGGCCGAGCTGCCGCGCCCAGGCGACCAGCGTGCCGTAACGCGTCATCTCGTAATGCTCGACGGCCTGCGCCGAGGCGATGATCGCGGCGTCCAGCACCTGCTTGTCGTCGACGTCGCCAGCGATGTCATTGGCTTCCTCGATGATGCCGTTGATCGCCGGGCATTTGACGGCCTTGATCTCGGCGCCGTGCATCTGGAACACCTGCTCGAGCCGCCGCACATGCTCCTCGGTCTCGCCGAGATGGCTCTGCAGCCCCTGCTTCAGCTGCGGCGACGTCGCCTTGTCGATCATCTTCGGCAGCGCCGAGAGGATCTGCTTCTCAGCGTAATATACGTCCTGCAGCTGGTGAACGAAGAGATCGTCGAGCGTCTTGATGTCCTTGGAAAACAAACCCATGACTGGCCTCCTTTGAGGTCTCTGTTGTGAATCTCTGCGCGCGCGCTCGGCGCGTCTCGCGCACTGTCTAATCAACACATGCCGCGAGCGATCGTTCCGAGATTCGACGTGAGGGCCGGCGCTTCGGTCGTCGCCCAACCGCGGTCGCAATCCCGGGCGATGTCTGTAAATCCCTGAACGCCGGATCCGGTCCGTCGTCACCCGCAGGAGACCTCGATGCGCCGCGCCCTCGCCCTTGCGACCGCCCTCGCCGTGCTTCCCTTCGCAGTCCACGCGGAGGGCGAGCGGCGCGCGCCGTCAGTCTCCGTCGTCGGCGAAGGCTCCGTGTCAGCGGTTCCGGATCTCGCGATGGTGACGAGCGGCGTCGTCTCCCGCGCTCCGACGGCGGCGGCCGCGCTCGAGGCGAACGCCGCGGCGATGACCAAAGTGATGGCGGCGCTCAAGACCGCCGGGATCGAGGACCGCGACGTGGCCACTTCGGGGCTCTCGGTGCAGCCGCAATATGATTACGGGGATGGTTCCGGCTCCGGCCCGCGCGCACCAAGACTGGTGGCCTACGAGGTCCGCAACGCGGTTACGGTGCGGTCGCGCGCGCTGGACAAGGTCGGCGACCTGATCGACAGCCTTGTCTCGGCGGGCTCCAACCAGATCGAGAACCTTTCCTTCGAGGTCTCTGACCGGAGCGAGAAGCTCGACGGCGCCCGCCGCGAAGCGATGGCGGACGCAAGGCGCAAGGCAGAGATCTACGCCGCCGGCGTGGGCGCCAAGCTCGGCGCGCCGCTCGCGGTCTCGGAGCAGGATGCGAGCGAACCCGAGCCGATGCGGGCCTTCGCGGCCCGCAAGACGCTCGACGCCGCGCCAGCGACGCCGGTGGCGCGCGGCGAGCAGGAACTGCGGGTGCGCGTCAACGCGCGCTGGGCGCTCGCCGCCGAATAGCCGGCGCAAGGCCGGTCACCCGCCGTTAACGCCGAGGCGTCATGCTCCGCCGCGAGAACCGCATCAGGCGGGTTCCGGAACGGTGGTTGGGGGACCATGACATTCGGGTTCGGGCGCCAGACGGCGCATTCGCAGCCTGTGCAGGCTGCGCCGCGGCAGGACGCCGCTCAGGTTCTGGATCATGCCACGCTGGTGGCCGCGCTCGACGCGCTGAAGCGCGGCGCGGCGATCTCGCAGTGGCCGGAAGGCGACGCCGGCGAGGCCCTGAAGGCCTTCGCGGCCGAGCTCGACCGCCGCGGGCGGCAGGATCTCGAGACCATCGTGGGCTTTGCGGCGCAGGCCGCCGCGACCGGCCTCAGCGTCGGCTGGGTCACGCATGACGTGCGCCAGGTCGCCGAGAGCACCTCGACCATCGCCGGCGCCGTCGAGGAGCTTGCGAACTCCATCTCCGAAATGTCATCGATGGGCCGCTCGGGCGCCGACGACGCCGTGGCCGCGCGCAACGAGACCACGGCCTGCGTCGCCGAGATGCGTCAGGCGGCGGGCTCGATGGACGCGATCCGCGATCGCGTCAGCGGCATCGCGGACCGCATCGCGGTGCTCGAAGACGCGGTGCGGCAGATCGCCGACATGGCCGGCACAATCGAGGCGATCTCCAGCCAGACCAACCTGCTCGCGCTCAACGCCACGATCGAGGCGGCGCGCGCGGGCGACGCCGGCCGCGGCTTCGCGGTGGTGGCGAACGAGGTGAAGTCGCTCTCCGGCCAGACCGCCAAGGCGACCGAGCAGATCCGGGCGCGCATCGCGACGCTCATGGAAGAGACCGACGCGATCAAGCGCGCGACCGCCGAAAGCGCCGACGCGGTCGCCGCGGGCGAAGCCACGATCCGCGCCACCGGCGGCAAGGTGGAGGCCGTCGGCCAACACGTCTCAGTGATCACCACGCAGATGCACGCGCTGGCGGAAGTGCTCAGCCAGCAGCGCGCGGCGACAAATGAGATCTCCGAGAACGTCTCGCGCATCGCGGAGACCGCCAGCAAGACGCGCGGCGAAATCGACGAGGCGCTCGCCAAGCTGGTCGCCGCCGAAAGCGCGGCTCTCGCCGGCGTCGACGCGGCTGCGGGCAAGAACATCAAAAACTACGAGCTGGCGCGGCTCGCCGCCGACAGCGCGATCGCGCACCGCCGGCTGGGATCGATCCTGGTCGGGCTGACGCCGCCGACCTTCCCGGCGGACGAGTTCGCGAGCCGGCTGGACCGGGTGGGCGACCGCTGGCCGGAGCTGATGCAGCGCCGCGACGCGGTCCGCCAGGAAGCGGCCCGCATGATGTCGGCCGCCAAGGCGCAGGATTGGGGCGCGGCCTCCGAGGCCTTCCAGCGCGCCGAGGCGGCGCTCGCGGCGCTCGACAAGGCCGCGGTGGCGGAAGCCGCCCGCGCCTGAAGCGATACCTTGGCGCGGTCGGCGGCCTCCGCCGTCCGCGCCGTCAGGCCGCTGACCGCTCGACCGCCCGCGGGTTGATCTCGGCGACAGCGAGCGCGTTCAGCTTCTCGTCGGTCGCCTTCTCCTCGCTCAGCGTCTCGCCCAGCAGATCGGCCACCTCGTCGAGACCGCAGGCGTCCGCATAGGCGCGCAGCGAGCCATAGCTCGCGATCTCGTAATGCTCGACCTTCTGGGCCGCGGCGATCAGCGCCGCGTCCAGCACTTCGGGGGCGAGATCCTCCTTCAGCAGCTCGTCGGCCTCCTCCGCGAGGCCCTTCATCGCCTTGCACTCCTTCTCCTCGGGCTTGGTCTTGAGCAGCGAGAAGATCCGGTCGAGCCGCTTGATCTGGTCCCTCGTCTCCTGCAGATGGGCCTCGAACGCCGCCCTCAGATCGCTGGACGCGGCCGCCTTGGCGAGCTTCGGCAGCGCCTGCGTGATCTGCTGTTCGGCGCTGTAGACGTCGCTGAGCTCCTCGATCAGCAGGTCCTGCATCTTCTTCGCCATTCTCGCGTCTCCCAATATCGATGGATCGCGGAAACACCGCGCGCTGACGGTCTGTTCCCGGGACACGGTTCGAAGGGCTGCGCATGCGGAGACGCGGCCGGCGTCGGAACGAACTGCGACGTTCGTGCGATAGACAAGGGAACTTCGCAGCACGGAGAAGTCCCGGCAGGCCCGGGCGAGTCTCCGATCAGACTGACGAAACATTAAGCGAAAGATGAGGAAGAGCGCGGCCGGCCGTAATCCGTTAATGCAGGGTTCAGCTTGCCGCCTTCATCCTTCCACTATCAAGGAGACACTGTCCATGTTCGGCAATACTAAGAAGACGATCGCCGCCGCCGTCTCGGCGGCGCTGCTGGGCGCGGTGGCGGTTCCGGCCACGGCCTCGGCGGATTCCCGCCATTGGGGCCGTCATGGCGGCGGCCATCACTACTATCACGGCGGCCGCCATCACTATGGCCATCATCATGGCGGTCACCGCGGCCGCACTGCCGCCATCATCGGCGCGGGCGCGCTCGGCCTAATCGCCGGCGCGGCGGTCGCCAACTCCAACCGCGGCGACGACTGCTATCTGCGGAACCAGCGTTACATCGACTCGCGCGGCTATACGCGGGTGCGCCGCATCGAAGTCTGTCGCTGAACGACCAAACGGGGTGGAGCCTGGCTCCGCCCCGTCTTACTGCAGCTGACGGCCTAGCTCAGGACGCGCTGGTCAACTTCATCATGATAAGGCCGCAGGTGATCAGCGCCGCGGCCGCGAGCCGGCCTGCGCTCGCGCTTTCGCCAAGCACCATCACGCCGACCACGAACGCGCCCACCGCGCCGATCCCGGTCCAGAGCATATAGGCGACGCCGAGCGGCAGCGATCGCATGGCGAGCGCGAGCAGCCCGAGGCTGCCTCCCAGCGCCGCCAGAGTGATCAGAGTCGGCAGCAGCCGCGTGAAGCCGTTCGACTGCTTCATCGCATAGGCCCAGACGATTTCGAGCAGTCCCGCTACGAGCAGATAGATCCAGGCCATTCCGTGCCCCTGATGGGAGCCGGGCCGTCCCGGACCTGATCTCCGCTGAGCGGAGCGAGGACGTGGCCTCTCGGCGCGCGCCCTGCGGGCAGGGCATTTGTCGGTGGTCGGAGTGGCAGGATTCGAACCTGCGACCCCCTCGTCCCGAACGAGGTGCGCTACCAGGCTGCGCCACACTCCGCCGACCGACGGCGGCCTTATAGGGGGCGGCGCGGCGCTCCGCAAGCGGCCGTGGCGGCGTGCGCCCTGCGCCGGCTTCGGAACCTGCGGGAACCGCCGTTAATCCACCGCGTTTGTTGCTGGAACGCCGCCTCCGGCGGCCAGTGAAAGGCCTTTTGCACGATGGCGAACTCAAACATCAACGATAAGAGCGACGAGCTGGCCGGCACGGTCTCCCAGAAGGGCCACGAGGCCGGCGACAAGGCGAGATCCGCTGGCGCGCAGGTCGGCGATTCGGTGGCCTCCGCCGCAGACGCGGGCGCGCGCCGTCTGAAGGACGCCACACGCCGCGGCTCCGAGGCCTATGACGACGCCATGGACGACCTCAGCGACCGCAAGGCGTCGCTCGAGGAGACGATCCGCCGCAACCCGCTGGGCGCGGCCGCTGGCGCGCTGCTCGTCGGCTTCGTTCTCGGGCGTTTCGTTCTCTGACCGCTTGCGAGCCGGGACGTCAGCTCGCTCACAGGGCGCAGGGCGCCGCAGGAGAAACGACGATGGTGAACAAGAACACCGTTAAGGGGACGGCCAAGGAAGCGGTCGGCAAGACCAAGGAAGCCGCCGGCAAGGCGACCGGCGATCGCGAGCTCGAAGCCAAGGGCAAGGGCGAGGCTGCGGCCGGCAAGGTGCAGAAGGCGGCCGGCAAGGCGACCACCGCGATCAAGTCCGCGACGAAGTAATCCCAGCCTCAGCGTTCCGCGCCCGCCCTTAGCTGGGGCGGCGCGGAGCTGCTGGGTTCCTCGGTCAGCCGCCGCACGGCGTCCACCAGGGCCAGCAGCGACGTCCGCGACTTCGTTATCGTGGCCTTGGCGACCGCGCCGGCCGCCGGGTTCATGTCGCGCGCGGAAAATACCAGGGCGGGAATCCCCTGCGGCCGCGCCGCGGCAAGCTCTGGCAGGAGGTCGAGGCCCGACCCGTCAGCAAGCGCGATGTCGACGATCGCCAGATCGAAGCGGCCTCCGGCAAGTTCCCGGCGCGCATCGGCAAGCCCCGGGACCGACACCACGTCTGCAAGCGAGCCCAGCGCCGCCGACACGACCTTAGCCAGGTCGCCGTCATCCTCCACGTGAAGCACGCGCGGCCGTAGGCCGTAGGGCTTGAGGCGGCGGCGCAGAAGCCCGGACAATCTGCGCATATCAATCGGCTTCTGAAGCCAGGCCGCGACCTCCAGGCCGGCCGAGCGCTCGTCCTGGCGACCCTGAGTGATATCGGCCGACACGACGACGATCGGCATGCGCGCGCCGCGCGGCGTCGAGCGCAGCTCACGGATCAGCCCCACGCCGTCGCCGTCCGGAAGCCGGAGATCCACCAGGGCGGCGTCGATGCGCTGCGTCTGCACCGCGTTCAGTGCGCCCCGGACGGTGCCGACGGCGAGCCCCTCGAAACCGGCGTCGCGCATCTGCTCGACCAGGATGGTGGCGACCAGCGGATCATCCTCACAGACCAGCACGGTAGGCCGGAACACCTGCTCCGAGGCCGGCGCAGGACCCGCGGCCTCGGGCTCGGCGTGGCGCGGCAGCCGCACCTCGAATTCCGAGCCATCGCCTGGCGCGCTCCGGCACGAGATCGCGCCCGCATGCCGCTCGACGATCTCGCGCGCGATCGCGAGCCCAAGTCCGGTTCCGCCAAGCCTGCGGCTGTCCGAACCGTCCGCCTGGGCGAACTTGCTGAACAGGCGCGGCTGAAACGCCTCCGGAACGCCGGGCCCGCGGTCGCGCACGGAGATCAGCACGATATCGCCCTCGGCGGCCGTCACGACCGTCACCGTCTCGCCGCGCGGCGAGAACTTGATGGCGTTGCCGAGGAGGTTGGTGACGACCTGGGTGAGCCGGTCGGGATCGCCCCGGACCATCAGGCCGCGCTCGCCTTCGACAAGTTCGACGCTCACCCCGAGATCGTCCGCATAGCCGCGCAGTCCGCCGACGGCCTGTTCGACGAGGTCGCGGACGAGCAGGGGCCGAACTTCGAAGTTCATCCGCCCGGCCTCGATCTTCTCGATGTCGAGGATGTCGTTGATGAGCCGCACCAGACGCAGGCTGTTCGAGTGGGCGATCGCCACGAGATGCCGCGCCTTTTCGCCGAGGGGGCCCGCCGCGCCGCCGGCCAGCAGGCCGAGCGACCCAGCGATCGAGGTCAGCGGCGTGCGGAGCTCGTGGCTCACCGTCGAGACGAACTCGTTCTTGAGCCGCTCGACGCGCTTCCGCTCGCTGATGTCGCGCGCGCTGACGAAGATGCGCTGCACCGCGCCCTCCGCCGAGAACTGCGGCGCCTGCACCATCTCGAACACGCCCGGCGCGGCGGAGCTTGTGACCTCGCGTTCGACGATGGAGACCCGGCCGAGCGCGATGGTGTGGCGGAGGTCGTGTTCGATCGCCTCGCCGCGCGCCTCGCCGAACGTTTCGCGCGGCGAATGGCCGACGGCGTGGCCCGCGGGGATCCCCGACAGGTTCGCGGCGGCGGCGTTCCAGGTCTCGATCCGGAAGCCGCCGTCCGGCTCGACGGCGACGACCGCTTGGGCGTCCGGCGAATGGTCGAAGAAGCCGCGAAACAGCGCCTCGGTCGCGGCGAGGCGGCGTTCGCGGTCCTGGATCGCGGCCGCCGAGACCGCGAGCGCGCGGCCGAGCGCGCCGACCTCGCCCCGCGCGCTTGTGTCGGGACGCGCCGCCAGGTCCCCCGCCTCGAGCCGTCCCGCGTAGGCGATGAGGCGCCGGAGCGGCCGCAGGACCAACGCCTCGCTGCCCACCACGCCGAGCGCGAGCGACGCGGCCAGGATGGCCGCGATCAGCAGCAGCCGCCGGTTCAGCCGCTCGTCGACGGGTCCGACGACCTCGGCGCGGGGCATTGCGGCGATCAGCGTTCCCTGCCCGGCAAGCGTCGGCTGCGAGACGAACACCGCGCGCTCGCCGTCGAGATCCTCGTCCTCGAACGGGCCGCGCTCGCCTGCGAGCGCCCGCCGCACGAAGGGCGCCTCCGCCAGCAGCTCGGCGACGCGGCCGGCCGCGCCCGGCCGCGCGATCAGCACGCCGTTGCGGTCGACAAGCGTCAGGCTGCCGGCGGCGGACTCCTCCGTCGCCGGCTTGTCGAAGGCGTCGCTCATGGCCGCAAGATCGACCGCGGCCACCAGGATCTTCTCGACGCGGCCTTCGCTGCGCAAAGGCAGGACCACGGCGATGCGGGGCTCGCCGTCGCCGCGTGAGATGAACACGCCGCTCACCGTCATCCGTTCGTCCGCGAAGCCGGCGCGGACATAATCGCGGTCGGCCAAGGTCACCGAGGTGATGCCGGGGCGGTTGCCGCAGGTGATCGAGCCGTCGCGGTCAACCGTGTAGAGCGCCCGCACCCACGGGTTCAGCGGCAGGTATTCGGCGAGCTCCGCCCCGCAGGAGGGCGCGCTGGTGCGGACTGCGCGGGAGCGCCCGATGAAGGCCAGCATCTGCCGCGTCTGCTCGATCACGCCGTCCTGGCGCTCGGCCGCGAGGCCCGCGGCAGCTCTCAGGCGGCTCGCCGCGTGCGCCAGCGCGAGCTCCCGCTCAGCGCTGGCGAAATGCACCGTGAGGGCGGCCAGCGGCGCCACGACGGCGACGCCGATATAGGCGATCTGCCAGCGCAGGCTGGAGGCCGGCCCGTCGAACGCGACGGCCAGCATCAGCAGCACGAGCGCCATGGTCTCGGCGAGCGAGACCTCCCCAAAGCCGCGGATCGCCGCAAGGGCCGCAGGGTCGTAGGCGAACAGGGCGAGCGTGAACAGCGGCAGCGCGAGGCCCAGCAGCCGCGTGAGCTGCCGGATCTCCCGCGCGCGCGCCGACCGCGCATGGGTGAGCGCCAGCGCGAGCGCCGCGAGCAGCAGCGTGACGCAGCTCGCCGGGCTCGCGGCCTCCAGCGCCGTCTCGACGAAGCTGAGGCGGCCAAAGGGACCGAGCGCCGCGTCGGGGTATGTCACCACGCGCTCGACCAGAGCGGCCGCAGCGAAGGCGCCCGTCAGCGCAGCCAGCGCCTGCCCCGTCGCTCGAAGGCGCCGGGCGCGCGCGTGGATCAGAAGCCAGCCCCACGCCGCGGCCAGGATGGCCAGGCCCATGAACGGCTGCAGGGCGCCGTGCAGCTCCACGGGGCCCTCTGCGGGGCCGGGCGCAATTCCGAGCATCCCGACGCCGAGGACGCAGAGCGCCGACACCACCGCGCAGACGCCGAAGGCGTAGCGGGATTGTGAGATGGGGCGCGGGAGCATGCGGTCACCTGCGGGCTCAACCGGCAGAGCTTAGCCTGCTCTACAGGCGGGCGCGCAAGCCACTCTTCCGTCCGCAAGAAGTTTTGGGCGCAGCTTCTTGTCGCCTGCCGCCCCGTCAGTGATTCCACCTATTGCCGGCGGAGCAACGATCCGCGCACACTGCGCCATTCTGGGACGGAGCGCGTCATGGACAAGCTGACGGAACTCGGCGCCCAAGCATTCACGGGCGACACGCGCCACGCGCTCAACGCCGCATTCGCGACGGCGGTGGTGCTGCTCGGCGCCGGCGGGGTGGTCGTCCTCACGATCGTCGCGGCGGCCCGGCTTTTCAACGGCTGACGCGCGACGCCGTCCTCGCGGCGGGCGCCGACGACGCCCGTCCCGGCTGTGATCCAGGCGCTCGCGCACTGCTCGGACGGAGCAGCGCGCAAGATCGGCCCCGTCTGGGTTGCTTAGCGGTAGTCGGCGCCCGGCGCCGCGCCGGTCGTCTTGGGACCCTGGTTCTTGGTTGGGTCCGGCGCCTTGTTGGTGGCGTCCCCGCCGCCTTCGGCCGCAGTTTTCTTGCCCTCCTGCTGAGCGGCGACGTCCTGCGGGCTCGTGGCCACGCCGTCGACGGTCTTGTTCATCGCCCCGACCGTCTTAGGGGCCTTCGTCTTGTCGTCCTGCTGGTTCGGCATCGCGGCGCCGCTGTTCTCCTTCGAGGCGGCCTCCGGCTGGTTCGTGCCGGCCGACTGCGCGAGCACGGGCGTCGCCAACAAAATTGCGGCGGCGGACATCATCATCAGCTTCTTCATTTCAAACTCCGTAAATTAGAGGTGGCCTCCTAAACAGTCTGCCGGCGGCCTTGTTCCCCCGATACTCGCCGCCGGTGGCGGCATGGCTGACGCCCACCCTGCCCGCTCCGCAGGCCGGCAGGAGCTGCGGCGGATCTCGCGTCCGCTCAGACCGCCTTCGGACCCCCGGATGTCTAGCGTTGTGCAACGCACCATCCGCTTCCGAATAACGCCAATTCAGTCAGGATTACGGGCCGCCCTGCATCCGCACGTTCGAAATTGTTTCGGAACGCTTCTTATTAGGTCGCGTTTAGGGTCGGCAGGGGCACGCGGCTGGTCACGGACCGGCCTCGTTCAGATGGAGGAAGATCTTGAACATCAGGGAAATTCGCACGATCGCACTCGCGGGAACCTTGCTGGCCGGGCTTTCGGCCCCGGCGTTTGCGCAGTCGAGCTCGACCGTTGGAACCGGCGGCACCTCGGCCGGCGGCGGTGAATCGAGCTCCACGGTCGGCACCGGCGGCTCGTCGTCGGGCGGCAGCGGCTCCGGCTCCTCCTCCACGCTGGGCACTGGCGGCACGTCGGCCGGCGGCGGCGACTCGAGCTCGTCGGTCGGCACCGGCGGTTCGTCGTCGGGTTCTGGCAGCGGTTCCGGCTCGTCCTCCACGCTTGGAACCGGCGGCACCTCCGCTGGCGGCGGGGACTCGAGCTCGTCGGTCGGCACGGGCGGCTCGTCCGCAGGCTCGGGCTCCGGCTCCGGCTCGTCGTCCACGACCGGAACCGGCGGCAGCTCGGCCGGCGGCGGCGACTCGAGCTCCTCAATGGGAACGGGCGGCTCCTCGTCGAGCGCGCCGGGCCATGACTCGTCGGGCCCGGGCAACAGCGAGAACGCGCCCGGCAAGAACAAGTAAGCGGCATTTTTCGCGCGACCCTTCGGGGTCGCGCATGCCGTCTTGGAGGGACTTCCCATGTCTCGGTCTAAGATTGCCCTCACAGCCTTGGCTCTGGGGGCGCTGACAGTTGGGGCGAGCGGGGCCATGGCGGCCTCCAGCTCGTCCTCCTCAAGCTCCGGGCCCGGCGGCTCGGTCTCGACCTCCACCGGGCCTGAGGGACGAACCACGGCGACCGGCCCGGACGGCAAGCCCTGCCGGGTCGTCGAGACGCCGAACGCCGGCGTCTCTGGACGGTCGAACGCCGGCGGCATGTCGAGCTCCGTGACCGCCGGGCCCAACGGCGTGACGTCGTCCAGCGGACCGGCCTCTGCGTCAGGCGGCGCAACGTCGAGCTCCTCGTCGGCGAGCTCGAACGGCAGCGGCGTGGCTACCTCGAGCGACGGCGACTGCGTCGTGACCGTTCCGCCGGGCAAAAAGTGAGGATGCGATGATGCAAAATAGCATGCCACGGCCGTGGCGGTGCGCCGCGCCGGCTCTCGTCGCCGGGCTGTTGCTGGCCGGTCCTGCGGTCGCGCAATCGAGCGCGACCGGCGGCTCCGGCGGTTCTGCGGCCGCCGGCGGGACCTCCGCTACGACGCTCGGAACCGGCGGCACGTCGACCGGCGCCGACGGAACCGGCTCGTCGCTCGCCACCGGCGGCGCTGCAGCCGGCGACAAGACGATGAGCCGGAGCAAGACCCATGAGACTGGCAATGGCGACCTGAAGGGCCAGTCCAAGGCTATGTCGCATGACGGCGGCACGTTCTCGAAGTCGAAGACGAAGACCAATGTCGGCGACGGCGGCGTCGACTCCACGACGCGCACGATGTCTCACGTGCCCGGCCAGAAGCCCACGAAGTCGACCACGACGACCAATACGGGCCAGTGACGCCACCAGAAGGCCGCCGCGCGGACCCGGCGCGGCGGCGGGCGCTTGAACCGCGCCAACCCACGAGCAATCAAATCAACGCCCGCTAGCGGCGTTCGCGGCGTTCCGCGATCGCCGTCACGCCGGCCGAACGGCGGAGGAGATGAAGCCTCCCGCGATCATCATCGCCAGACCCAGGACGAACATGATCCCTGCCGCGGTCAAGGCCTTGGCGGCTAACATGCTGAGTTCCTTAGATTTTCCTGGCGGCCGAATTTTGTCCTGGCCCCAGAGCATGTAGCGCGCTGAGTTCCAACTCAGAACCATGGACAGGCCACAAAGCGCGATGGACACGAGCACCAGCGCCCAAGACGACAACAGAATGTATTTATATGAAGGTGGCGAGTTCTGTATTCCACCCATCTTGTCGGAGAAATTTATCGAGAATAGGAGTATTCCGCTGAATATGCCAATCGACTGCTTTGCGAGCTCCATCGGCTCGCGATAATTATAGTTCAGGAAATCCTCGCGCTCCGCACGGTCGTCCTGCTCGTTCTCAAGGCTGCGATCACTGCCAGCGCCATCTGACATCGCGAACTCCGACCTCCGTCAGCCGTCGGCCTCAAGCTGTGCGAAACTGACCCGCTACCCGTGCCCCGTGCTGTCGGGAAGATCAGCCGACGCGTGATTCCCGATCTAGCGCGCAAATCGCCCCCGCCCATCTGGCGCGTCAGCGAGCCGTGCGGTCGCCCCGACGCCCTCGGCCCGCTTCAGCCAGCGCGACGCTGAGCGTCGATTCTGACGGGGGTCATCGGGCGCAGAATGGGAGACGCAGAGGCGTTTCCCGACGCCGCCGTTCGGCCGCGGCGTCGAGCCCGCGGACGGCGCGGTCGAAGCCCATGGGGAAGGGAAAGAAAACCGGAACTGTAAAAGCAGCGTAAAACTGCCTGTTGTTCCGTTACGCGGCGCTGGATCACCTCGAGAATGAGGTGGTGGGCGCACTAGGGCTCGAACCTAGGACCCGCTGATTAAGAGTCAGCTGCTCTACCAACTGAGCTATGCGCCCGAGACCCGGAGGCCTGCGTTGCGCCGCGGCCGGGGATGTAACAAAGGCCGCCGCACCTGTCCAGCGGCGATCAGCCCTCTTCCTGGAAAACCTCCTCGCGCTTGGCGCGGATCGACGGGAGGAACACCAGCGTGAGCACCAGGAAGGCGACGATCAGCAGCGCGGCGCTGATCGGTCGGGTGACGAACACCGTCCAGTCGCCACGCGAAATGGTCATCGCGCGGCGCAGGTTCTCCTCCAGCATCGGTCCCAGCACGAAGCCGAGCAGCAGCGGGGCCGGCTCGCAGCCGAGCTTGATCAGCACGTAGCCGACGAGCCCGAAGAAGGCGACCGTGTAGAGGTCGAACACGTTGGAGTTCACGCTGAACACGCCGATCGAGCAGAACACCAGGATCGCCGGAAACAGGATCGTGTAGGGGATCGTCAGCAGCCGCACCCACAGCCCCACGAGCGGCAGGTTGAGCAGCACCAGCATCAGATTGCCGATCCACATCGAGGTGATGACGCCCCAGAACAGCTGCGGCTGCTCGGTGGCGACGTTGGGGCCCGGCTGGATGCCCTGGATGATCATCGCGCCGACCATCAGCGCCATCACGGCGTTCGCCGGGATGCCGAGCGTCAGCATCGGGATGAAGGAGGTCTGAGCGCCGGCGTTGTTGGCGGATTCGGGCGCCGCCACGCCGGCGATCGCGCCCTTGCCGAACGATCCGGGGTTCTTGGAGATCCGCTTCTCGACCGTGTAGGCCGCGAAGGAGGACAGAATCGCGCCGCCGCCCGGCAGGATGCCGAGCGCCGAGCCAAGCGCCGTGCCGCGCAGCACCGGTCCGACCATCTGGCGGAAATCGTCGCGCGTCGGCCAGAGATGGGTGATCTTCTTGACCACCACCGCGCGGTCGGTCTCGTTTTCGAGGTTCTTGAGGATCTCGGCGAGCCCGAACACGCCGATCGCCACCGAGACGAATTCGAGCTTGTCGGAGATGTCCGGGATGCCGAGCGTGAAGCGCTGCGCCCCCGAGGTGACGTCGGTGCCGACCAGACCGAACAGCAGGCCGAGCGTGATCATCGCCAGCGCCTTCAGCACCGAGCCGTGCGCAAGCGCCACCGAGGCGATCAGGCCGAGGAAGATCAGCGAGAAATATTCCGCCGGGCCGAATTTGAGCGCGAGCTCCGTTAGCGGCAGGGCGAACAGCGCGACCAGCAGGGTGGCGACCGTGCCGGCGAAGAACGAGCCGAGCGCGGCGATCGCGAGCGCCGGGCCCGCCCTGCCCTGCCGGGCCATCTGGTAGCCGTCGATCGCTGTCACCGCCGAGGAGCTTTCACCCGGCAGGTTGATCAGGATCGCGGTGGTGGAGCCGCCATACTGCGCGCCGTAATAGATGCCCGCGAGCATGATCAGAGAGGTCTCGGGCTTCAGCCCGAAGGTGATCGGCAGCAGCATCGCGATGGTCGCGGTCGGGCCGATGCCGGGCAGCACGCCGATCAGCGTGCCGAGCAGAACGCCGAGAAAGCAGTAGAGCAGATTGACCGGCTCGAGCGAGGCGCCGAAGCCGATGGCGAGGTTCTGCAGCAGGTCCATGAGCGCGCTCCCTCACCTGCCGTGGAAGAAGGGCGCGAGCCACGGCCCGACCAGCGCGTAAGGCAGGCCGAGCCCGTAGCTGAACACCAGGACGCAAAAGACCGTCAGCACCAGCGTGAGCAGCAGCGCCAGCTTGAGGCCGGCGCGGGCGCTCGCGAACGTCGCGATCGCGGCCACCAGCGCGATCGAGCCGGCGAGGCCGAGCCCGCGCACCGTCAGGCCGAACACGATCGGCCCGGCGAGGATGAACAGCAGGCCGCGCCACGGCAGCCCGCCGATCGGCGACTGCGCGCGGCCGAGCCCCTTCACGATGATGATCAGCCCGAGCGCGCCCAGGATGAGCGCCAGCATCAGCGGGAAATAGCCCGGCCCCATCCGGAACGCGCTGCCAAGCGGCAGGTCGACCGTTCCGTAGGCGAAGGCCGCCGCGAAGGCGAGGAACAGGCCGCCGCAGGCGAGCTCGCGGGTGTCGATCTGCATGGCGGCCTCGCCGGCTCGGGTTTGCGGACCCGGCGATCAGTCGGCGTAGACGCCTGCCGCGCTGATGACCGGCCGCCAGCGCTCGATCTCGGCCGTGAGCTTGGTCTTGAGGCCATCCCGCGTCGCTTCGGCGTCGCTCGACGGCGCGGTGCCGAGATCGGCGAAGCGCTTCACCACGAGCGGGTCCTTGAGCGCCTTCTGCAGCGAAGCCGAAAGCTTGGCTGTGATCTCGGGGGACGTGCCCTTGGGCGCGTAGATGCCGTGCCAGATGCCGACCTCGAAGTCCGGCAGGCCCGCCTCGGCGGCGGTCGGCACGTCGGGCAGCGAAGACACGCGCTCCTTGGTGGTGGTGGCGTAGGCCTTGATCTTGCCGGCCTTGATCTGGTTCGTCGTGTTGGTGGTCTGGTCGCACATGAAGTCGACCTGCTTGCCGACGAGGTCCGTCATCGCCGGGCCGGTGCCCTTGTAGGGGACGGTCGTCAGCTGCGCGCCGATCTTGCTCATGAACAGCATGCCGCAGAGATGCGAGGCGGCGCCGACGCCGGCGTTCGCCATGGTGACCTTGTCGCCATTCGCCTTGACGTAGTCGATCAGGCCCTTGAGGTCGGCCGGTTCAAAATCAGACCGCGCGACGATCGTCATCGGCACGTCGGTGACGAGGCCGACATACTCGAACGCGTTCAGCGTGTCATAGGGCAGCTTGCGGTAGAGCACGGCGCTGGTCGCCATGCCGATGTGGTGCAGCAGCAGCGTGTAGCCGTCGGGATCGGCCTTCGCGACGCGGGACGCGCCCAGCGTGCCGCCGGCGCCGCCGACATTCTCCACCAGGATCTGCTGGCCGAGATCCTTGCTCATCGACTCCGCCACGAGGCGCGCAACGGTGTCGGTCGGCCCGCCGGCCGCGAACGGCACCACCATGGTGATCGGGCGGGTCGGGTAATCTTCCGCGGCTGCGCCGCCGGCGAGACCGGCTGCGGCCATGAGCGCGGCGACGACCGCGGCGATACGCGCTTTCTTCACGTGACGCTCCCCCGTGCGGGCGCGGAGAAGCATTCCCCGTCGCCTGTCGCGAGCGGCGCTCTTGGCGGCGCCGACCCGTTAGGCGGACCGGCTAAGCGTCCGTTCCGCCGCAGGATCATCAGCCATCGACGGCGCCGGCGCAACCTCGATCGCGCCGAGATCGCGCTGGCAAAGCGCCAGGATCGCCGCCAGCGCGAGCAGCGCGGCGCCGAAGGCGAGGCCGCCGGTCAGCCCGCCGAACCAGTCGGTGACGAGGCCGGTGAGGACCGGCCCGACGGTCTGGCCGAGGCTGAACGAGACCGTCATGGCCCCGACGCCGGACGCCCAGGCCGCCGGCGCGAGGTTGCGCCGGACGAAGATCGTGGTGGCGGCCGTCGCGGCGAACATGCCGTTCCCGAAGACCACGCCGGACAGGATCTCGGCGGCGAACCCTCCCGCAAACAGCGGCAGGACCGCGCCGAGCGTCGTCACCAGCGTGGCGACCCCCATCCCCCAGCCGCCCTTCAGCCGCCCCAGCGTCCGCGCCCACAGCCAGGGCGCGGCCAGCCCGGCAAGGCCGATGGCGCACCAGAACTCCGCCTCCTGCGCCGTCCCGGCGCCGCCCTGCCGCAGGAAGGCGATCATGAAGGTCATGTAGGTGATGTAGCCCGCGCCGAAGACGCAGTAGGCGGCCAGGATCAGCGCCATGGGCCGCAGCGGCGCCGGCCGCCCGGCGGCGCGGGAGTCGTCGCCCTCGGCCTTGCGGACCGACGGCGCGGCGAGCGGGATCAGCAGCAGCGCCGAAGCGAGGCCGAGCGCGCCCCAGGCGACCCGCCACGACCAAGGCTCGCCGCCGGCGAGCGCGAGCGGCGCGACCGCCGACGACACGATGATGCCGAAGGGCGGCCCGGCGTAGAGCAGCGAGACGACCAGCGAGGCCCGCCGGCCCGCCCGCTCGGAGATCGCGATCGCGACCGCGCCGCCCGCCACCAACGCAAAGGCCCCCGCCACGCCGGCGACGAAGCGCAGAACGGACAGCGACACGAGCCCGACGGAGACTGCGCTAAGCGCGGTGGTGAGCGCCGCCACGACGCCGCCAAGCGCCAGAAGGCGGAAGCTGCCGATGACGCCGGCCGCCCTTCCGGCGGCCGCGGCGCCGACGAAATAGCCGAAGGCGTTCATGGCGTTGGGAAAGCCCGCTTCGGCGTAGCTCCAGCCGAAATCCGCCTGCATGTCGGGCAGCACGAGCGCATAGGCGAAGCGCGCGACGCCGAGCCCGACCGCCGGCGCCATGGCGATCGCCATGACGGCCAGCAGCGGGCCGCGCGAAGCGGGCTGCGAGGAGGACGACTCGGGCGCGGCTGATCTCGACATGACGTGGGCTTGATGCCGGATCAGGAGGCGGCTTACCAGCGCCGCCGGCGCAAGCCGGATAGGCGACGCCGCATGCTTGCGGCCGGCGCGAGGCCGGCCGCCGGGCTCAGGCGCGGATCGCCGCCTGCGCGTTGATCTGCCCGCGCTTGACCGAGAGCTTGTTGAGCGCCGCCACATAGGCGCGCGCCGAGGCGACGAGCGTGTCGGGATCGGCGCCGCGGGCGGTCACCGATTTGTCGCCCTCCTCGAGCCGCACCGAGACCTCGGCCTGCGCGTCGGTGCCCTCGGTGACGGCGTGCACCTGGTAGAGCGACAGCGTCGCCTCGTGCGGCACGACGCGGCGGATCGCGTTGAAGATCGCGTCGACCGGGCCGTTGCCGACCGCCTGCACGGTGGTGTGGACGCCGTCGATGTCGAGCGTCAGCGTCGCGGATTGCGGGCCCATCGTGCCGGCGATGACGGTCAGCGACAGCACCTTGATGCGGTCGTGGCTCGAGGCGATCTGGTTGTCGACCAGCGCCTCGATGTCCTCGTCATAGACGTGCTTCTTGCGGTCGGCGAGCTCCTTGAAGCGCACGAAGGCGTCCTGCAGCTGGTTCTCGCCGAGCTCGTAACCGAGCGCCTTCAGCTTGTCCTTGAAGGCGGCCCGGCCGGAATGCTTGCCCATGACCAGCGAGGTCTTGGTCACGCCGACCGAGGCCGGCGTCATGATCTCGTAGGTCTCGTTGTGCTTCAGCATCCCGTCCTGATGGATGCCGCTTTCATGCGCGAAGGCGTTCTTGCCGATGATCGCCTTGTTGTACTGCACCGGGAACGAGGTCGCGGCCGAGACCAGGCGCGAGATCCGGGTCAGCAGCGTGGACTCCACGCCGGTCTGATAGGGCAGCACGTCGCCGCGCGTCTTGATCGCCATCACGATCTCTTCGAGCGCCGCGTTGCCGGCGCGCTCGCCGATGCCGTT
This sequence comes from Hansschlegelia sp., assembly GCF_035538955.1. NCBI lineage: Bacteria > Pseudomonadati > Pseudomonadota > Alphaproteobacteria > Hyphomicrobiales > Methylopilaceae > Hansschlegelia > Hansschlegelia sp. The sequence continues at coordinate 40,422 of NZ_DATLJK010000010.1, read as the reverse complement.
GATGGTGCATTCGATCTGCCGCGCGCCGCCGGCGAGGCCGGCGAGCGAATTCGCGACAGCGAGGCCGAGATCGTCATGGCAGTGGGTCGAGAACGTCACCTTGTCCGCGCCCGGCACGCGCTCGCGCATGGCGACGAACATCGCGCGGTACTCGTCCGGCGTGGCGTAGCCTACGGTGTCCGGCAGGTTGATGGTGGTCGCGCCCGCCTTGATCGCGGCCTCGACCGCGCGGGCGAGGTATTCGTGGCTCGTGCGGGTGGCGTCCATCGCCGACCACTCGACATCGTCGACCAGGTTGCGCGCCTGCGCGACGGTGGCGGCGATGATCTCGAGCACCTCGTCCTCGGTCTTGCGCATCTGGTGCGCGAGATGGATCGGCGAGGTCGATACGAAGGTGTGGATGCGCGGGCGACGCGCGTGACGCACGGCCTCGCCGCAGCGGGCGATGTCGCCCGGAATGGCGCGGGCCAGCCCCGCCACGACCGCGTTCTCGGCGCGGCGCGCGATCTCGGCGACCGCCTCAAAGTCCCCGTTGGAGGCGATCGGGAAGCCGGCCTCGATGATGTCGACGCCCATCTTGTCGAGCAGGCTCGCGACTTCGAGCTTCTCCTCGAACGTCATGGTCGCGCCGGGGCATTGCTCGCCGTCGCGCAGCGTCGTGTCGAAGATCACGACGCGGTCGGTGGAAGCGGTCATATCGTCAGTCCTTCGGTCGGCCGCGCCCGGGTCCGGAGCCGCGGGCGTGCGGGTGTTCGTCTCTGCGTGACGTCGGGCCCCTGAGCGCCCAGGCGAAAGCCCGGCCGGCCCTCAGGGGCGGCTAAGCAGCAGAAGACGAAGGCCGAGCGCGCGCGCGTCCGCGCCGGCCGGAATGGCCGCCGTCCGGTCCGCGAAGATGTCGCCGCTCGCGCGCATGAGGTTCCCGCAAAAACGCGCGCAGGAAGACGCCGCGCGCGCTCCCACATTTACGCCCGGGCGAGCGCGCGATCAACGCGCTTTATCGCGCAGCCTTCAGAAGATGCGCGATGGCGGCGTGGACATAGACCGGCGACATCGCCGTGAGCTCTTCGGCCGAGCGGACCAGGACCGCGCGATCGAGCTCCGGCTCCGCCTCGGCGGCGAGGTTCGCCTCGACGGTGCGGGCGAGCGCCTCGGCGTCGAGATCCGTGTCGAAGCGCCGGATGCAGGCGTAGAGGAAACCGTGCGCCACCACGAAGCGCTTCTCGGTCGGCCGAACCAGCGGCGCGCCGAGTCCCGTCTCCTCCATCAGCTCGCGGGCGAGCGAGCCCTCGAGATCGACGGTGTCGCCGACGACGTCTTCAAGATCGGGCGTGCCGGCCGGGAAGTACATCTGGCCGGCGGTCGCGGTGTGGGGCGCCATGCGGCCGAGCAGCACCGCGCCGTCGGAGGTGACGACCGCCGCGGCGGAGAACACGTTGCCGAGCTCGCGTCCGGGCGCGCCGCCGGCGCGCAGCCACAGGAAGGTGGAATACGGCGCCTCGCGGAAGCGGGCTTCGAGTCGACCCGAGGAAAGATCGACGGTCTCGGCAAGCAGAACGCGGCCGTCGAACAGGCGCGGGTTCTCGGCGAGCCGGTTCGCCCAGTAGCGCTGCGCCTCCGCGCGCTCGCCTTCTCCGATGGCGAGTTCGCCCGGAAGAATGCTGCCGTCGAAGGCGGATACGTCGATGACTTCAACACTCATGCGAAGAACGCCTCCCGGGCTCGCGGCGCGGCTATGGCGGGGACCGGCGCGCGGAGCGCGACCGCCAGCGCGGCGATGAGCGCGACCGGCCCGAGCGGCGCCCCGGCCACCGCCACCGGCATGATCACGATCGGCGCGACCCAGGCAAGCAGCAGCCAGCCGCCGCCCTGCCTCCCTGTCGCCGCCCAGACGGCGATCGCGCCCGACAACGCGGTCATGTCGTAGTTGAACGCGTAAGGCAGCGCGAGCAGCGTCCCTGCGGTGAGCATCAGCGCGCGCGCCGCCGGATCGGCCGTGCGCCGGAAGGCGAAAACCACGAGCGGGAGGACCATCGCCGTGGCCAGCGCCTGCGCCGGCCACGCGGCGCCCGAGCCCAGCAGCGCTTTGGCGGCCTGGTAGACCGTCGGCATCATCGTGACGAAGCCGCCCACGCCCTGCGTCAGGATCTCGCTTTGCACGCCGGTGGTGACCCCAAAATAGAGCCGCCAGGGCTCCAGCCCGAAGACGACGATGCTGAGCGCGACCAAGGCGAGCGTCGTGAGCGCCGCCCAGCCGATCGTCCGCCAGGCCCCGATCGCGACGAGCGCGAAGGGCAGCAGCAGCCCAAGATGCGGCTTGACGGTCAAAAGCCCGATCAGCACGCCCGCGAGCCGCGGCCGCCGGTCGAGCGTGGCGAAGGCCCCGAGCGTCAGCGCGCCCGTCAGATGACCGTTCTGGCCGAACGCGACGTCCACCACGCTCGCCGGCGAGATCGCAGCCAGAACGCAGCAGAGCCGGCGGCGGCCAACCGGCGCCAGCGCCGCGACGGCGGCCAGGAAGGCCGCGCCGGTGAGCGTCGCCCAGAGCGCGAGCGCAGTCAGGTAAGGCAGCGCGCCGAACCCCCAGAACAGCAGCAGGGCGTGCGGCGGGTAGGACCAGTTGTGGTCCGGAAAGCGGGGCCCGAAAACGGCCGCCAGGCTCGCCTGATAGGCGCCTCGGTCGAACAGGATCGTGGGCTCGCCCGCCAGCGCGAGGCGCGCGCCATTCCAGACATTCACGAAATCGCGCCCGAGCGCATAGCCGGCGGCGTCGAGCGGAAGCGTCGCGGGCGCGAGCGTATAGCGCCCCATCAGGATGAAGCCCGCGGCGCAGGTCAGCGCGCTGAGCGCCAGGGGCAGAACGACGGGCGACCGCCGGAACTGCGCCGTCGCGGGACTGTCGGTCGACATGGCGGGATCCGAAGGCGGAAGCGGAGACCTATACTGGGCTCGCCATCGTTAAGCTTTGGCTTCGAGGCCCTCAGATCGCCTCGGGATCGAACATCCTGCTCGGGCGCACGAACTCGTCCTGCGCGGCGACCGTGAGCAGTTCGCGCGACCCCGCCTCAGCGGTCGCCTTCAGCACGCCGTAGATCGACGAGCCCGCCATTGCGAGCGCCTCGGCGGCCGAGCCGGTCGTGAGCAGGTGCACGAAGAACAGCGCCGCGACGGCGTCGCCCGCGCCATTGACCGAAACCGGCAGCAGCGGCGTTCGCAGGCGGAAGGCGCCCTGCCCGTCGACCGCCAGCAATTCGATCGCGTCCTCGGGCGTTTCGGGCGTCTGCAGGCTGGTGACCAGCACGGTTTCGGGCCCAGCGCGGCGCAGCGCCTCCGCCGCGGCCTTGGCCGAGTCGAGGCTGTCGATCCGGACGCCGGTGAGAAATTCGAGCTCGAACTGGTTTGGGGTCGCGACGTCGGCAGTCGGGATCGCGCGGTCGCGCATGAATTCCGGGATTCCGGCGCGCACGAACACGCCCCGCCCGACGTCTCCGATCACCGGGTCGCAACAGTAGAGCGCCCGAGAGTTCGCGGCCTTGACGCGCGCCGCCGCCTCGAGGATCGCCGCGCCTGTCGCCGGATCGCCCATATAGCCGGACAGGACTCCGTCGCACCCGGGCAGCACGCCGCGCTCCTCGACGCCGGTCAGTACCTCGCGGATCGTCTCGGCCGAAAATACAGGCCCGCGCCACGCCCCATAGCCGGTGTGGTTGGAGAACTGCACCGTGTTGATCGGCCAGACCTCATGGCCGAGCCGCTGCATCGGGAACACGGCGGAGGCGTTGCCGACATGGCCGTAGGCGACGTGGCTCTGGATCGACAGGATGTTCATCGCCGCTCCCATGCGCGGATCGGCGCCCTTGTACGATCCTGCCCGGCGCCGCGTCGAGACGGCGCCGGCGCGTCAGCCGGAAACGACGGACAGCCGGGCGCGCCGGTCGGCCTCGATGGCGGCCAGGAAACCTGGGATCTCGCTCGCGGCCATCGGCTTGCTGAACAGGTACCCCTGCATCGTGGTGCAGCCGAGCAGGCCAATCGTGCGCTTCTGGCCCTCGGTCTCGACGCCCTCAACCACGCAGTCGATCTTCAGGTTGCGGGACAGATCGATGATCGTCTTGAGGATGTCGCGCGCGATGCCGTCGTGCTCGATGTCGACGATGAAGCCCCGGTCGACCTTGATCCTGTCGAGCGGCAGGCGGCGGACATAGCTGAGGCTGGAATAGCCGGCGCCGAAATCGTCGAGCGCCACGCGCGCGCCGAGCGCCCGCAGCGCGCCGAGCGAGATCTCCGCGAGCGCGATGTCCCGCATCGCCGCGGTCTCGGTGATTTCGAACACGATCCGGCTGGCGTCGAGCCCGCTGGCGCGCACCTTCTCGATGGTCTTGAGGATCGCCTCGGGCGAGAGATCGCGCGCCGACAGGTTGAACGAGATGCGGATGTGGGGCGGCCACAGACGGGCCTCCGCAAGCGCCTTCCGCAGCAGGATCTGGGTCAGCCGCGTGATCAGGTCGGTGCGCTCGGCGATCGGCACGAAGTCCGCAGGCGACACCGGGCCGAGCTCCGGCGAGTCCCATCGCGCAAGCGCCTCGAAGGTGGTGATGCGGCCGGTCGCGACATCGACCATCGGCTGGAAGACGAGCGACATCTCGCTCTCGAGATCGGCGTTGCGCAGGCTCTGCTCGAGCACGCTCAGGCGACGGATCGCGGTCTCGTGCTCGTGCGAGAACATGATCGGCCGGCCGCGCTCGTTCTGCTTGGCGTGATAGAGCGCGTAGTCCGCCCGCTCGTAGAGCAGCTTGGCCTGGCCCTCGGCCTGGTCGCTCGCCGCAAAGCCGATCGTGCCGGAAATCTTGGCCAGGACGCCAAGCGCCGAGAACGGCGCCAGCAGCGCGTCGCAGACGCTCTGGCCGAACCGCTCCACCTCGTCATGGTCGTGGCCGCCGTCGAGAATGACGCCGAACTCGTCGCCGCCGAGCCGGCAGATGAACGCGCCCCTCTGGGCGATCGTCTGGAGGCGCGCGCCGGTCTCGACCAGCACCTGGTCGCCGACGAGGTGGCCATAGAGGTCGTTCACCGGCTTGAAGCCGTCGAGGTCGAGCAGGCCGACCCAGAACCGATCATGGTCGGCCTGGTCGCGCGAAAGCAGTTCGGTGAGGCGCGCGAAGAACTGCCGGCGGTTCGGCAGCCCTGTCAGCCCGTCGATGTTCGCCAGCCGGTGGTTGTCGTCGCTCAGCCGCTGGGTCTCGACCTGCGCCTCGATCATCTGCGCGAACTCGCGCGAATAGACGAACAGGATGTAGATCATCACGAGCGCGACCAGCGCCATGTTGGCGCCGATCGCCAGCAGAACCGGGTCGCCCGAGCAGATCAGGAACACGCTGTAGGGGATCGCGACGGTGCTGGTGATGCCGAGCGCCGCGGTGCGCACATGCATCAGGCAGAAGATGCAGCTGACGACCGTCAGGCCGACGAAGACGATCACATGCGCCTGCTGGACGCTTGTTCCGTAGCCGTGAAGCGACAGCGCCCACACCAGGAAGGCGAACCCGATCGCGGGGCCCAGCAGGACGGTGGTGCGCAGCAGACGTTCGGCTTCGGCGGGCGCGGGGGTCAGATGGCGCCGGCGGGCCCACACCACCAGCCGGAACACGCTCAGCACGAGCAGCGGGGTGGGCGCGGCGACGAGCGTCAGAGGTGCGACGCCCCAGAAGGTGTAGGCGAGCGCCATCGCGTTGACGCTCAGCAGCACATAGAGGACCGGAACCTGCTTCGAGAAGGCGGCGATCTGGGCGCGCAGCAGCGCGGGGCTGTTTGCACGCTCTTCAGAAGTCTTTCCGCGCGCAGGCATTTTGGGCGTTCCGGATGCGCATGAGGCGACGCGCAGCAGAGCACGCCCTTCTTAAGAGAGCGTTGTCGCCGCACAACCTCCGCGTGCCGGAAAAGTTGCGGCCGATCTTAGGGTTAAGCCGGCCGCAACAAAGCCGGCGAGGCGGCGCTCCGCCTCGCCCGTCCGGCTCAGTTCTTCGACTTGTCGACGAGCGCCTTGGCCTTGATCCACGGCATCATGTCACGAAGCCGGGCGCCGACCTCTTCGATCTGGTGAGCGTTGGCCTTGGCGCGGGTCGCCTTGAAGGAGGTCTGGTTGACCTTGTTCTCGAGCATCCAGTTGCGGGTGAAGACGCCGCCCTGAATGTCGGCCAGCACGCGCTTCATCTCGGCCTTAGTCTCCGGCGTGATGATGCGCGGCCCGGTGACGTACTCGCCATATTCGGCGGTGTTCGAGATCGAGTAGTTCATATTGGCGATGCCGCCCTCATAGATGAGGTCGACGATCAGCTTCACCTCGTGCAGGCACTCGAAATAGGCCATCTCGGGCGCGTAGCCCGCCTCGACCAGCGTCTCGAAGCCCGCGCGGATCAGCTCGACCAGGCCTCCGCACAGCACCGCCTGCTCGCCGAACAGGTCGGTCTCGCACTCTTCGCGGAAGCTGGTCTCGATGACGCCGGCGCGGCCGCCGCCGATCGCCGAGGCGTAAGAGAGGCCGATGTCATGCGCGTTGCCGGACGCGTCCTGCGCGATCGCGATCAGGCAGGGCACGCCGCCGCCCTTCTGGTACTCGCCGCGGACCGTGTGGCCGGGACCCTTCGGGGCGACCAGCAGAACGTCGAGGTCCTTGCGCGGCTCGATCAGGTTGAAGTGCACCGCGAGCCCATGCGCGAACAGCAGCGCCGCGCCTTCCTTGAGGTTCGGCTCCAGGCTCTCCTTGTAGATGTCGGCCTGCAGCTCGTCGGGGGTGAGCAGCATCACCACGTCGGCGGACTTCGCCGCCTCGGCCGGCGACATCACTCGGAAGCCCTCGGCCTCCGCCTTCTTGGCGGTGGCGGAGCCTTCGCGCAGGCCGATGATCACGTTCTTCACGCCGCTGTCGCGCATGTTGAGCGCATGCGCATGGCCCTGGCTGCCATAGCCGATCACGGCGACGGACTTGCCCTTGATGAGGTTCAGATCGGCGTCGCGATCGTAATAGACGCGCATGGCGGGTTCCTTGGGTTCTTGACGTGCGGATGAAGCGGTGCGTGCGGGGCGTCTAGCGCACCGGACGCGCGAAATGAAGCGCGGCCTTCGCGGAGGGGACCTGCAAACGACTCCGACCGCTGGCCCGCGGCGAAGCCGCGTGGGTCGTTTCCGTCTCTTGACCAACCTCAGAGGCCATATGCCTGCGCAGGCGCATCGGGCGCGGCGTTCCGACCAAACGGACGGGCGCGACGGCTATGGCGCGTTGAACGCGGGCCAGTTCGGTTTCAAGCTCTGTGTTCATCTCGAAGGCGGCTAGAATCTCTTCGCGCCGTCGAAGAGCTTCCTGACGACGCTGTAAGAGGCCAAAGCTAGTTCGCCATGCCCTCGGGGCCGCGGGCGATGGCGGCGACGCCGGTGCGGGACACTTCGACCAGGCCGAGCGGCGCCATCAGCACGATGAACTGGTCGAGCTTGTCGGGCTTGCCGGTGATCTCGAAGATGAAGCTCTCGGTGGTGGCGTCGATCACCCGGGCGCGGAACGCCTCGGCGAGCCGCAGCGCCTCGGCGCGCTGGTCGCCCTTGCCGCGCACCTTGATCAACATGAGCTCGCGCTCGAGCGCCTTGCCGGTGAGCGTCAGGTCGACCACCGAATGCACCGGCACCAGCCGGTCGAGCTGCGACTTGATCTGCTCGACCACGTCGGCAGGTCCGGTGGTGACGACCGTGATGCGCGACAGATGGCTCTCGTGGCTGACTTCGGAGACCGTCAGGCTGTCGATGTTGTAGCCGCGCCCCGAGAACAGGCCGATGACGCGGGCGAGCACGCCCGGCTCGTTGTCGACCAGGATTGCGAGCGTATGCCGCGCGACCGGCGTGTGCGGGTCGTCCATGAAATAGGCTGAGCCGGTCGGCTGGCGCATGGGTGAAGGGTTCCGGAACGGGTGTAGGGCGTCATCCCGGACGGCGGCGAGGCCGCCGAGCCGGAACTGCGTGTAGTAAAGAGGCGCTCTTCAGAAGGCGATCCCGGCGCTCCGCTCGCGCTTCGGCCGGGATGACGTCTCCTAGACCAGCATCTTGCCTTCTTCGGAGATCGCGTTCTCGATCCTGTCCTCGCTGGCGTCGCCGAGCAGCATGTCGTTATGCGCGCGGCCCGACGGGATCATCGGCGTGACGTTCTCCATCTTGTCGACGACGCAGTCGACCACGACCGGGCCCGGCGTCTCGACCATCGCCCGGATGGTGGCGTCGAGGTCGCCGGGCTTCTCGCAGCGCAGCCCGGTCGCCCCATAGGCCTCGGCGAGCTTCACGAAGTCCGGCAAAGCCTCGGAGTACGAGTTCGAGTAGCGGCTGCCGTGCAGCAGCTGCTGCCACTGCCGCACCATGCCCATGTATTCGTTGTTCAGGATGAAGATCTTGATCGGCAGCTTGTACTGGATCGCCGTCGAGAGCTCCTGGATGCACATCTGGATCGAGGCTTCGCCGGCGATGTCGATGACGAGCGCCTCCGGGTGCGCGATCTGCACGCCGACCGCGGCCGGCATGCCGTAGCCCATGGTGCCGAGGCCGCCGGAGGTCATCCAGCGGTTCGGCTCCTCGAACTTGTAGTACTGGGCCGCCCACATCTGATGCTGGCCGACTTCGGTCGTGATGTAGGTGTTTGGGCCCTTGGTCAGCTCATAGAGCCGCTCGACGGCCTGCTGCGGCTTGATGGTGTCGGCCGACGCCCGGTAGGCGAGGCAGTTCTTCGCCCGCCAGCGGTCGATCTCGCCCCACCATGACTTCAGCCCATCCGGGTCGATCCGAGCGTTCGAGGCCTTCCAGATCCGCAGCATGTCCTCGAGCACATGGGCGACGTCGCCGACCACGCCGACCTGCACCTTGACGTTCTTGTTGATCTGCGCCGGGTCGATGTCGATGTGGATCTTCTTCGAGTTCGGCGAGAAGGCGTCGAGCCGGCCGGTGATGCGGTCGTCGAAGCGCGCGCCGACGCACAGCATGACGTCGCAGTCATGCATCGCGTGGTTGGCTTCGTAGGTGCCGTGCATGCCGAGCATGCCGAGCCACTGCTTGTCGGAGGCCGGGAAGGCGCCGAGGCCCATCAGGGTCGAGGTCACGGGCGCGCCGGTCAGCCGCGCGAACTCGCGCAGCAGGCGCGTCGCCTCGGGCCCGGAATTGATGACGCCGCCGCCGGTGTAGAAGATCGGCTTCTTCGCCGTCGCCAGCAGTTCGACCGCCGCGCGGATCTTGTCGGCGTCGCCCTTGACCTTGGGATGATAGGTTTTGTGCGAGACGTTCTCGCGGCCCACATAGGCGCCGCTCGCGAACTGGATGTCCTTCGGAATGTCGACGACGACCGGCCCGGGCCGGCCGCTGGTCGCGACATAGAACGCCTCGTGCAGGATCTGCGCGAGCTCGTTGACGTCCTTCACGAGGTAATTGTGCTTGGTGCAGGGCCGCGTGATGCCGACGGTGTCGCATTCCTGGAACGCGTCCGAGCCGATCAGATGCGTCGGCACCTGCCCGGTGATGCAGACCATCGGGATGGAGTCCATCAGCGCGTCGGTCAGGCCGGTGACGGCGTTGGTCGCGCCCGGCCCCGAGGTGACCAGCACGACGCCGCACTTGCCGGTCGAGCGCGCGTAGCCCTCGGCCATATGGGTCGCGCCCTGTTCGTGGCGGACCAGGATGTGCTCGATCGAGTTCTGCTGGAACAGCGCGTCATAGATCGGAAGCACCGCCCCGCCCGGATAGCCGAAGATGTGCTGAACGCCCTGATCGGCGAGCGCGCGGACCACCATCTCCGCGCCGGTCATCGTCTCGGTCATTGTGGCGGTTCCTTTCGCCTTTTTCGACCCTGCTCCGACCCGACGCGAGGTGACGCCGGGCAACAAAAAAGGGCCCGCTGGGGAGCCCTTGCTTGGCGTCATCGGACGTTGAGCGCGAGCCCTATGCGGCCCGCACCGTCGATGACGCCTGTCTTACGAGAATGAGCTTGCGCGGCACGCCGTCGCTTCCTCTGCCGGAAATGCGGGCGGAACCTACGCGCGGAGGTCCCTGGCGTCAAGGCGCGCCCACAAGAAGAAAGCGCGGCGCGTCCGACCGGCGTTTCGGGACGTACAGAACAAGGATCAACCGGAGGGTTCCCGATGAGGACTTTCGCAGCCGTCCTTCTGCTTTCGCTCGCCGCCGCCACGGCGCGCGCGGAGAGCGGCCGCTCCGGCGCCTGGACCTACAATTTTGAGCCGGAGAGCCATGGCGGCGGGATCGTCACGGCGCTCTCGCCTGCCCCCGGCGCATCGTTCAACGACCCGTCTTATCTGGTCGCCCGCTGCCTCGGCGGACGCACGGAGTTTTTAGTGGGAACGTCCGGCGGCTGGGGCCTGTCCGGACGGACGCTCGACGTGCTGGCTCAGCCCGAAGGAACGCCCGGGCCGCCGGCGACCGCGCGCTGGGACGTGTCGTCGAACGGCAAGGCGGTGTTCGCGCCCGAGCCCGTGGACGCGCTGCTCCGCTCGCTGCCCGACCCGGGCCGGCTCCGCATCGCCGTCACGGACGGCATGGGCCAGAGCCACGAGACGATCTTCGACATGACCGGCTTCGCGGAGATCCGCCGCCGCATCGCCGAAGCCTGCCGCTGGGCGCCCTGAGCCCCGCTTCGGTTGACACGCGCGGGCGCGCTCCCCACTGTCTCTTCAGTCCGAGGGGCGCCCGGGGACGGGCTGAGACGGCGTGAGCCGGACCCTTTGAACCTGATCCGGGTCATGCCGGCGAAGGAACGGGGCTCTTGACGGCGTCCACGCCGCCGCCGCTCCCATCGCCGCATCGCCCCGCTGCGTCCGAGGCTCGAGCCGAGGGAGAGTGTTGTCATGCGCGTCACCATCGTCGGCGCCGGCGTCGCGGGCCTCACGGCCGCGATTGAACTCGCCGGGCGCGGCGCCGAGGTCGAGATCCTCGAGCGCGGCGCGGCGATCGGCGAGCGCGCCTGTTCCTGGGCGGCCGGCGGCATGCTGGCGCCGTGGTGCGAGCGCGAGAGCGCCGAGCCGGTCGTGGCCGAGCTTGGGGAGCAGGCGCTCAGCTGGTGGCCGCGCCATATAGACGGCGTGACGCCCAACGGCACGCTGGTGGTCGCGCCGCGGCGCGACGCCGCCGAACTCACCCGCTTCGCCGCGCGCACCGAGCGCTTCGACTGGATCGACGGCGACGCGATCGCCGGACTGGAGCCCGACCTCGCCGGCCGTTTCGACCGCGGGCTGTTCTTCCGGGAGGAGGCGCATCTCGATCCCCGCCGCGCGCTCGCGGCGCTGGCGACGCGCGCTGAACAGCTCGGGGTCAAAATCCGCTTCGGCGTCGATGCCGATCCCGAATCCGCGCCGGGCGACGCGGCGCTCGACTGCCGCGGCTTCGCGGCCCGCCGCGAGACCCCGGACCTGCGCGGCGTGCGCGGCGAGATGCTGCTGCTGCGCACGCAGGACATTTCGCTCAGCCGGCCGGTGCGGCTGCTGCATCCGCGCATCCCGCTTTATATCGTGCCGCGCGCCGACGGGCTGTTCATGGTCGGCGCCACGATGATCGAGAGCGCCGCGCGCGGCCGCGTCACGGCGCGCTCGGCGGTCGAGCTGATCAACGGCGCCTATGCGCTGCATCCGGCGTTCGGCGAGGCCGAGATCGTCGAGACCCGCGCCGACGTCCGCCCCGCCTTCCCGGACAATCTGCCCCGCGTGACGCGCCGGGGCCGCATATTCTCCATCAACGGTCTCTATCGTCACGGCTTCCTGCTGTCGCCCGCGATGGCGCAGCAGGCCGCCGAGGCCGTGATGGCGCTTTCGGAGACCCACGATGAAGCTGATCGTGAACGGCTCACCGCTTGAGGTGGAGGCCGAGACCCTCGCGGGCGCGCTCGCCGCGCTCGATTATGGCGACGCCATCGTGGCGACGGCCGTGAACGGCGCCTTCGTGCCGGCCGCCGGCCGCGCCGCCCGGCCGCTCGCCGAGGGCGACCGCATCGAGATCGTCGCGCCCCGGCAGGGAGGCTGACATGGATTTTTATGGCGTTCCGCTGCGCTCGCGGCTGCTGCTCGGCACTGCGCTCTATCCCTCTCCGGCGATCCTCGCCGACGCCGTGCGCGCGGCGGATTGCGACATCGTCACCGTATCGCTCCGCCGCGAGTCCGGCCGGCTGCGCGAGGGCCAGGATTTCTGGGGGCTGATCCGCGACCTTGGCGTGCGGGTGCTGCCCAACACCGCCGGCTGTCACTCGGTCAAGGAGGCCGTCACCACCGCCCAGATGGCGCGCGAGGTGTTCGGCACGCCGTGGATCAAGCTCGAGGTGATCGGCGACGCCGACACGCTGCAGCCCGACGTGTTCGGCCTGGTGGAGGCGGCCAAAATTCTGTCCGCGGAAGGATTCGAGGTGTTTCCGTACACCACCGCCGACCTCGGCGTCGCGGACCGCCTGCTGGACGCGGGTTGCCGCGTGCTGATGCCGTGGGGCGCGCCGATCGGCACCGGGCTCGGGCTCAACGACGTCTATGCGCTGCGCTCGCTGCGCGCGCGCTTCCCCGACGTGCCGCTCGTGGTCGACGCCGGCATCGGCAAGCCCTCGCACGCCGCCGCCGCTATGGAGCTCGGCTACGACGCCGTGCTGCTCAACACCGCCGTCGCCAAGGCCGCCGATCCGGTCGCGATGGCGGGCGCCTTCGCGCGCGCCATCGAGGCCGGCCGCGCCGGCTATCTCGCTGGCCCGATCGAGCCGCGCGACATGGCCGCGCCCTCGACGCCGGTGCTCGGCCGCGCGAGCCTCGCATGACCGACCGTCTCGATCCGTTCTACCCCGTCGTCGACAGCGCCGCCTGGGTGCGGCGGCTGGTCGGCGCCGGCGCGCGGCTGATCCAGCTCCGCATCAAGCAGAAGCCGGAGGAGGCCTTGCGCGGCGAGATCCGCGAGGCGCTCGCCCTGTGCCGCGCGGCCGGCGCGACGCTCGTTGTCAACGACTACTGGGAGCTCGCCATCGACGAGGGCGCGGACTTTCTGCACCTCGGCCAGGAGGATCTCGACGGCGCCGACCTCAAGGCGATCCGCGCGGCCGGGATCAGGCTCGGCGTGTCGACCCATGATCACGCTGAGCTCGACCGCGCGCTCTCGGTCGATCCTCACCATGTTGCGCTTGGGCCGATCTGGCCGACGATCCTCAAGCAGATGCCCTTCGCGCCGCAGGGACTTGAGCGAATTGGCGAATGGAAGCGGCTGATCGGCGACCGTCCGCTGGTGGCGATCGGGGGGCTGACGCCGGAGCGCGCCCGGCTCTGCCTCCAGAACGGCGCGGACGTCGTTGCGGTCGTCAACGACGTGCTCGGCGCCCCGGACCCCGAGGAACGCGCGCGGGAATGGATCGCCGCGACCCGGAGCCCCGCCCCCGCCTGAGCGGCTTGCAGTTTTGCGCGCCGCTGCCCACAAATGCGGGGCCTCGCGGCGCCGCATCATTCGCAGGATTTGGAAAGCTCACGCATGGCCCGTTCCGGTGACCGCAGATACGGGCCAATGACCGAGCTGGTGCTGGGAGGGCGTGACTCCGACGAGCAGTTCGGCTTCGTCAACCCGCCGGTGGTGCACGGCTCCACCGTGCTGTGGTCGACGGTGGCGGACTTTAAGGCGGCGCGCGGCCGCTACACCTATGGCCGGCGCGGCACCCCCACCTCCGAGGCGCTGAGCGACGCCCTGAAACTGATCGAGGGCGGCCAATACGTGGCGCTCGCGCCGTCGGGCGTGACCGCGGTGGCGCTCGCCCTGATGACGGCGCTCAAGGCCGGCGATCATCTGCTGATGGTCGACACCGTCTACGACCCGACGCGCCGGTTCTGCGACGGCATGCTGCGGCGGATGGGGGTCGAGACCAGCTATTACGACCCCTCCGTCGGCGCCCATGTCTCCGACCTGATGCGGCCCAACACCAAGGCCGTGTTCGTCGAGAGCCCGGGCTCGCTGACCTTCGAGGTGCAGGACGTTCCGGCGATCGCGGGCGCGGCGCACGCGCGCGGCGCGGCGGTCATCATGGACAACACCTGGGCGACCCCGCTGTTCTTCAAGGCGCATGACCACGGCGTCGATCTCGCGGTCTCGGCCGGCACCAAATATCTCGGAGGCCACGCCGACCTGATGATGGGCTGGGTGTCGGCGAACGCCGCGCACGCCGCCGCCCTCCGCGCCACGCATGGCGCGCTCGGCCTGTGCTGCGGCCCGGACGACATGTTCCTCGCGCTGCGGGGATTGCGGACGCTCGGCGTGCGGCTCGCGCACCACCAGGCGGCGGGGCTCAGGGTGGCGCGCTGGCTGCAGTCGCGCCCGGAGGTCGCGCGGGTGATGCACCCCGGGCTCGAGAGCGATCCCGGCCACGCGCTGTGGAAGCGCGACTTCACCGGCGCGTCGGGTCTGTTCGCGATCGAGCTGAAGCCTGGAACGGAGGCCGGGCTCGCGGCCTTTCTGGACGAGCTCGAGCTGTTCGGCCTCGGCTATTCGTGGGGCGGCTTCGAGAGCCTCGCCATCCCGTTCGACGCCCGCCCGATGCGCACCGCCAGCAAATGGGCGCCGCAGGGGCCGACGATCCGGCTCCACATCGGCCTGGAGGACGTCGAGGATCTGGTCGCCGACCTCGATGCAGGGCTTGCCCGCTACGCCGCCGTCGGCTGACGCGCAGACAAAGAAAAGCCCCGCCCAGCGAAGCGCTGGCGGGGCCTTAGACTGCTAGAAGAGACTGAGCTTAGACGCTCAGAGCTCAGCCGGGCTGTACGAGGTGACCTCGAGGCCGACCGGGGTCTCTTCGACGATGGGAGCGGTCCACAGAGCCATTTGATCCTCCATCAATCTCGCGGTTGGTTCGCCCCGCGGGGCGTCGGATCGCCATCTGCGTCCTGTGAGATAGAAGATAGGCAGCCCGGGCGCGGTTCGCCAGTTAATTTCTTGTCATGTTTCGCGCATCGCCGGCTTTCCTGCGCTTCCAGAGGCATGTTCTGGAGCACAGATGAAGTATAAGAGCTTCATAAGCTCCGAGCTGCGGCCGCCGCCGAAGATCCGGCGCTTTCCGGGCCGCTCATCCGCCGCTGATCGCGGTCAGGATGAAGACGTCCGCGCCCGGACGGAGCGGCGTGGCGAGGGTGGCGCGCCTTCCATCGACAAAGACGTTCATGTGCCGGCGGATGGCCGGCGAGGAATCGCAGATCCGGTCGCGCATGCCCGGCCAGCGGGCGTCGAGCGCGTCGACCAGCTCGGCGACGCTGCCCGCCTCCACCTCGAGCCGCCGCTCGGCGCTGGGGAACAGCGTCACGAGCAGCGGCGTCAGCCGCACCACGGCCGGGCTGCGGCCGGCGCTCGTCTGCGCCTCGGGCGTCACGTCACGCATCCACGACGAGCGTCTCGACCGACGAGATCGTCGGCAGGTGCTCGGCGATGCGGGTGAAGCTGCCGCCCTCGTCGGCGCTGGCGTAGACCTCGCCGGAGCCCGTGCCGAAATAGACGCCCGCGGGCTCCATCGCGTCGACCGCCATCGCCTGCCTGAGCACGTTGAAGAAGGCGTTCTGCTGCGGCAGGCCGCGGCGCTGATCGCTCCAGCTCGCGCCGCCGTCGCGCGTGCGCCAGACGGCCGCCTTCGCGTCCGGCATGTAGCGCCCCTTCACGTCGCCATTGAGCGGCGTCAGGAACAGCGTCTCGGGATCCCGCGGATGGACGGCCGCCGGAAAGCCGAAGCTCGACGGCAGGCCGGCCTCGATGCTGTCCCAGCTGCGCCCGCCGTCGTCGCTGCGATACATGCCGCAATGGTTCTGCTGGTAGAGCCGGCCCGAACCGCCCGGCGCCATCACCAGGCAGTGCACGCACTGGCCGAACTCCGGATATTGCTGACCCTCGGGGAAGTAGTCGCAGCGGACCCCGGTGTTGCGCGGCTCCCAGGTCTCGCCGCCATCCTGGGTGTGGAACACGCCCGCCGAGGAGATGCCGACCCAGATGCGCCTGGCGTCCTGCGGGTCGATCACCAGCGAATGCAGGATCAGCCCGGCGCCGCCCGGGTTCCATTCGGGGCGGCTCGGGTGCTTCTGCAGCCCTTCGATATGGCGCCAGCTTTCGCCGCCGTCGTCGCTGACGAACAGGCCCGCCGGCTGCACGCCCGCATAGAGCCGGCCATGCGCGGCCGACAGACTCCACACGGTGGAGACCGGCTCATGCCCCGCCTCATAGGCGAGGCCCTGGCTCGAATGGCTCCAGGTCTCGCCACGGTCGGTCGACTTCCAGACCGCCGGGCCGAACCATTCATTGCCGCCGCCGCCATAGATCACGCCGGTCGCCGGATCGGCGGCCACATGGTTCATCGGCCAAGTCTCGCAATAAGGCCCCCGCAGCCGCCAGTCGACGCGCGCGGCGTCGCTCTCCAGGACGAAGGCCCCCTTCTTGGTGCCGAGCAGCACCATCACTTTCGCGGCCATCTCCCCTCCCCCTTTAGCGCTGCGCGGCGGTTTGCGGCGCGGGCTCGGTGACCACCATCCAGGCGACGCCGAACCGGTCCGCCAGCATGCCGAAGGCTGGCGAGAAGAAGGTCGGGCCGAGCGGCATGCGGACCTCTCCGCCTTCGGCGAGCGCCGCAAACACGCGCTCCGCCTCGCCCTCGCTGCCGACCGAGAGCGCGAGGCTGACGCCGGAGAAGTGCGCCGCGCCGGCGCAACCGCCGTCGGTCGCCATCACCTCGGTCGCGCCGATCCGGAAGCAGGCGTGCATCACCTTGTTCTCGGAGCCGGGCGCGACTGCGCCAGGCGGCGGCGGCTGGGGCGCGTCGCTGAAGCGCATCAGCGCCGTGACCTCTGCGCCGACTGCGCTCTTGTAGAACTCCAGCGCTTCTTCGCAGCGGCCTTCGAACGACAGATAGGGTCGCACGAGCATCGCTCTTCTCCTCGCTCCGGCGCCCGACCGTCGGGCCCGTCGCGCCAAGGACGACCGGAACCGACGGCTCCCGACATCAGGCCTCAGATTTTTCGCGCGGGCTGTCGGCGGAGAGTAGTTTTGCGCGTCCTTGGGGCGAAGGAGAACCGCCGGCGATGCTCTACGCGATGCTTTGTTACGATTCGGAAGACGTGGTCTGCGCCTGGTCGCAGGAGAAGAACGACGCGGTGATGGCCGATCTCGGCGCGGTGCAGGCGAGGCTGGCCGCGCAGGGGCGGCTCGGCCCGGTCGCGCGGCTGATGCCGACGACCGCCGCGACGACCGTCCGCAAGGGCCGGGAAGCCATGGTGATCGACGGGCCCTTCGCGGAGACCAAGGAGCAGCTGCTTGGCTTCTTCATCGTCGACTGCGCCTCGCTCGACGAGGCGATCGAGACCGCGAAGGAGCTCGGCGAGGCCTGCGGCTCCGCCGGCTCGTTCGAGGTCAGGCCGGTCATGCTGCTGAACCCGGTGGCGCCAACCCTATGACGGACCGGGCCTGGATCGACGCGGCGCTGACCGCCGCCCGTCCCCAGGCGGTGAGCGCGCTGCTGCGCTATTTCCGCGACCTCGACGCCGCCGAGGAGGCGTTTCAGGACGCCTGCCTGCGCGCGCTCAGGACATGGCCCGAGAACGGGCCGCCGCGCGATCCGGTCGCCTGGCTGATCTTCGTCGGCCGCAACGCCGCCTTCGACGCCAGGCGCCGCGTCAGCCGGCAGGCGCCGATGCCGGACGAGGAGCTGATCTCCGACCGCGAGGACGCCGAGGCCGCGATGGCGGAGCGGCTCGACGAGGCCGACTATCGCGACGGCGTGCTGCGGCTGCTGTTCATCTGCTGCCATCCGGACCTGCCGGCGCCGCAGCAGATCGCGCTCGCGCTGCGCATCGTGTCGGGGCTGACGGTGCCGGAGATCGCGCGCGCTTTCCTGGTGGGCGAGAGCGCGATGGAGCAGCGCATCACCCGCGCCAAGGCCAGGATCGCCGCGGCCGACGTGCCGTTCGAGGCGCCCGGGCCGGTCGAACGTTCGGAGCGGCTCGGCGCCGTGCTGCTGATGATCTACCTGCTGTTCAACGAGGGCTATTCGGCGAGCTCCGGCGAGGCCCCGCTCAGGGCGCCGCTCTGCGAGGAGGCGATCCGGCTCGGCCGCCTGCTGCTGCGGCTGTTCCCGGCCGAGCCCGAGGTGATGGGGCTGGTCGCGCTCATGCTTCTGCAGCACGCCCGCGCTCCGGCCCGGTTCGACGAGGCCGGCGAGATCGTGCTGCTCGACCGCCAGGACCGGACGCGCTGGAACGGCGCGCTGATCTCGGAAGGAATTGCGCTGATCGGCAAGGCGGTGCGCCATCGCAGGCCAGGCCCTTATCAGGCGCAGGCCGCGATCGCCGCCACGCATGCTCGCGCGGCCCGCGCGGAAGACACCGACTGGGCGGAGATCGACCTGCTCTACGGGCTGCTCGAGCGCATGCAGCCCTCGCCTGTCGTGACGCTCAATCGGGCGGTGGCCGTGTCGAAGCTCAAGGGGCCGCGCGCGGCGCTCGAGCTGATCGCCCCGCTCGAGGACCGGCTCACCGGCTATTTCAACTTCTTTGGCGTGAAGGGCGCGCTGCACATGGAGCTCGGCGAGGAAGCCGCCGCCCGCGAAGCCTTTGGCCGCGCCATCGCGCTCGCCCGCACCGCCGCCGAGGCCGCTCACATAAGAGCCAATCTCGACCGGCTGTGAGCCGGCCTCAATTGCCGACGTGGCGCTCGATGTGGCGCGCGAAATGTTCGGCGGCCTGAGAACTTCCGGTCCGGCGACGCCACAGCATCAGATCGACGGGCGGCAGCGCCGGCAATCCTGAATCGGCCGACAGGCTGACAAGCCCGCGGGCGCTGACGGAAGCCGCGAGCACGATCACCGCCGCGTCGGCGAGCGCCATCGCCTGCAGCCCCGCGATGCTTTCCGACACGCAGGCGACGCGCCATCTGACGCCGTTCTCGTTGAGCGCGGCGAGCGCCACGTCGCGGTAGAGATTGCCTTCCGGCAGCATCGCGAGCGGGATCGGTTCGCGCCGATAGGCGCCGCCGCCTTCGGCGCCGAGCCATACCAGCGGCTCGCTGCGCAGCCGCGCGGTCTCGGCGGCGCGAGGGTCGACCCCCGGCATCCGGGTCGCGATCGCGACGTCGAGCAGGCCCTCGTCCATCTCGGCCGCCAGCTGACGCGACAGTGCGCAGCGGACGCTGACTTCGACGCGCGGATAGGCCCGGCGGAAGCTCGCCAGCGTCTCGGGAAGCAGGAAGGCGGCGTAGAGATCCGGGCAGCCGAGGGTGACGCGGCCCTCGATTTCCTCCGAAGCCAGCTTGAGCTTGGCCTCGTCGTGCATGCGCAGCAGCGCGCGCGCATAAGGCAGCAGCGCCTCGCCATGCG
The DNA here is from genome assembly GCF_035538955.1 of Hansschlegelia sp. Lineage (NCBI taxonomy): Bacteria > Pseudomonadati > Pseudomonadota > Alphaproteobacteria > Hyphomicrobiales > Methylopilaceae > Hansschlegelia > Hansschlegelia sp. The sequence goes on along the minus strand of NZ_DATLJK010000010.1, from coordinate 21,050 downwards.
GCGTCAGCCGCAGCCGCCTCAAATCGGCTTCGAAGAGAGGCTGTCCGGCCGCCTCCTCCAGACGCCGCAGCTGCAGGCTCACGGCCGGCTGCGTCCGGTGCAGCTTGCGCGCGACCCGCGTGACGCTCCGCTCCTCGACCAGCATGACAAAGGTGCGAAGCAGGACGATCTCAAGCGTGCGCGCCATGTAAGCCAATTATTTCTTTGGTTTGTGCAAAGCAATATAAATTTGCCTGCGCCATCCGCTGTAGATAGCATCTATTTAATGCAACGTTACTGGCGAGAAACTAGTCTAATGCTCATTCTGTGTGCGGCCATTGATCGTTTCTTGCGCAGATCCTGCGCCGAACCGCTCGTGGCTCGCAATTCGGCTCTCGTCGGATGAGCGCCCCGCTGCTTGAGGTGCGCGGCGTCGCCAAGCGGTTCGGCGGCCTTGCGGCGCTGGACGGCTGCAGTCTCGCCCTTAAGGCGGGAGCCGTCACCGGGCTGATCGGCCCGAACGGCGCGGGCAAGACCACGCTGCTCAACGTCATGACGGGGCTGGTCCGGCCGGACGCGGGTTCCGTGCTGCTGTCCGGGCAGGACGTCACCAGCCTTCCCGCGCATCGCTACGCGGCGCTCGGCGTCGCCCGCACCTTCCAGATCGTGCGCGAGCTCGGCAGCCTGACGGTGCTGGAGAACCTGCTGCTCGCGCCCCGCGGCCAGAGCGGCGAAGGCGTCGCGGCCGGCTTGTTCGCCCGCCCGAAATGGTGGCGCGAGGAGCGGGCGAACGCCGCGAAAGCCCGCGAGCTGCTGGAGCGGATCGGCCTCTGGAGGCTCGCCGACCAGCCCTCCGCCGGCCTGTCCGGCGGGCAGAAGAAGCTGCTCGATCTCGCCCGCGCGCTGCTGCTCGAGCCGAAGCTCATCCTGCTCGACGAGCCGGGCGCCGGCGTCTCGCCGCCGGTCAAGCAGGAGCTCATCCGGCTCGTGCGGGAGCTCAAGGCCGAGGGGGTCTCGTTCGGGCTGATCGAGCACGACATGCATCTGATCGGCGAGCTTTGCGACCACGTGCACGTCATGGCCGAAGGCCGAAATCTGGTCTCGGGCAGCTTCCGCGAGGTCATCGCGGACCGGCGGGTGGTCGAAGCCTATCTGGGCGTGGCCGCGTGAGCGCCCCGGAAGCCGCCATGCCGGCGCTCGCGGCCAGGGAGCTGCGCGCAGGCTATGGCCGCGGCGCCGACATCGTGCGCGGCATCGATCTCGAGCAGGCGCCGGAAACCATCGTCACCGTGATCGGCCCGAACGGCTCGGGCAAGTCGAGCTTTGTCAAGACGCTCGCCGGCCTGCTTCCGGCGCGGGCCGGCAGCGTGAGCGTCACCGGCCGGGACGTGACCGCCGAGCCGCCGGCCCGGCGCGTCGCCGCCGGCCTCGCCTATGTGCCGCAGGAAGCCAACGTCTTCCCGAGCCTGACCATCGGCGAGAACCTCAAGCTCGCGACCGAATTTCTGCGCGGCCGCGCCGGCGTCGGGCCGGAGCAGCGCACGCGCGTTCTGGAGCTCTTTCCCGAGCTCGGCGCCCGCCTCAGGACGCGCGCCGGCGATCTTTCCGGCGGCCAGCGGCAGATGCTGGCCTTCGCGAGCGCTCTCCTCGCCGCGCCCGAAGTGCTGCTGCTCGATGAACCCTCGGCCGGGCTGTCGCCGAAATTCGTCGGCGAGACCATGGAGGCGATCGTCCGCGTCCGGCAGACCGGCGTCACCGTGCTGCTGGTCGAGCAGAACGTCGCCGCCGCGCTGAAGATCGCCGACGAGGTCGTGGTGCTGGTCGCCGGACAGGTCAGCCTGCGCGCGCCGGCGAAAGACGTCAGCCCCGCCGATCTCGGCGACCTGTTCTTCGCGAAGGTCGCCTGATGGTCGCGCAGCTGTTCCTCAACGGCCTCGTCACCGGGCTCCTGCTTGCTTTGCCGGCGCTGGCGCTCACGCTGATCTTCGGCGTGCTCAAATTCGCCAACTTCGCGGTCGGCGCGATGCTGACGCTCGGCGCCTATGCGGCCTGGGTCGCAAACGTTCAGCTTGGGCTTCCGCTGGTCGCCGCCGCGACCATCGCCGCCGCGACCGCAGCGCTTGTGGGCGTGCTCGCGGACCATCTGGCCTTCGAACGGCTGCGCGAGCGCGGCTCCATCACCCTGATGGTCGCCTCGATGGGCGTCTCGCTCGTCATCGAAAACATCTGCCGCTTCTGCTTCGGCAATGCGAGCCGCGGGTTCGACGTCGCGGTCTCGCGCCCGATCCGCTGGAACGGCCTGCGCATCAACCAGGAGCAGATCACGACGGCCATCACGGTCGTCGTCTGCCTCGCCGCAGTCGACCTGCTGCTGCGCTTCTCGCCGCTCGGCCGCGCCATGCGGGCGGTCGCCGACAACGCCTCGCTCGCCGCGGTGCGCGGCGTCGACCGGCGGGTGATCGCGCGGCTGACCTGGGCGCTGTCGGGCGCGCTGCTCGGGCTTGCGGGCGTGCTGGCCGGGCTCGACCGCTCGATCGACCCGCTGGTCGGCTGGAACTACCAGATCCCGATCTTCGCGGCCGCGATCCTCGGCGGCCTCGGCTCGCCGCTCGGCGCCATCGCGGGCGCGCTGGTGATCGGCGTGGCGGAGGAGATGTCGGCTCTCGTGATCCCGACCAATTACCGGCAGGTCGTGAGCTTCACGGTGATCCTCGCGCTGCTGCTGTTCCGCGCCAATGGACTTTTTGGAGCGAAGGCGGCGCGCAAATGACGGCTTATCTGGTCACCATCGCGATCCTGGTCTGCGAAGCCGCGCTGATAGGGCTTGCGCTGAACTTCCAGTGGGGTCTGGCGGGGCTGGTCAATTTCGGCGTCGTCGGCTTCGTGGCGATCGGCGCCTACGTGACCGCGCTGCTCACGCCCGAGCTCGGCTGGCTGCCCGCGATGGCCGCGGCCGCCGCAATCTCGGCCGCGCTCAGCACGGGGCTCGCGCTGCTGTCGATCCGGCTCGAGGAGAATTACCTCGCGATCGTGACGATCGGCTTCGGCGAGATCGTGCGGCTCGTCATCCTCAACGAGGAGTGGCTGACCCACGGCGCCCTCGGCATCGCGGACATCTCTCGCCCGTTCGCAGCGTTCGGCGAAGGGCTCGGCGGCGACCTCGTGTTCATCGTCTTCTCCGGCGCCCTTCTCGCCCTCGTCTTCCTGACGCTTGAAGGGCTGACGCGCTCGCCCTTCGGACGCGCGCTGCGCGCCATCCGGGACGATGCGACGGTCACGGCGGCGCTCGGCAAGCCGGTGTTCGCCCTCAGGGTGCGGGCGTTCGCGGTCGGGGGCGCGGTGATGGGCGTCGCGGGCGCGCTGCACGCCTTCTATCTCCGCTACATCGACCCCAGCCAGTTCACCCCGATCGTCACTGCCTACGCTTTCATGGCCGTGATCGCGGGCGGCCGCGGCTCGAATGTCGGCCTGGTGCTGGGCGCCGGTTCGATCATGGCGCTGCTCGAAGGCACGCGCTTCCTCAAGGATTTCGTCTCGGTGATCGACGGCGTGCAGCTCTCGGCGCTGCGCCTTGGGCTGATCGGCGTCGGGATCGTGCTGCTGCTCATCCTGCGGCCGCAGGGGCTGGTGGCAGAGCCGCGCCGCCGAGCCGCCGACGTGCTGCCCGGAGGCCGCGACTGATGCCCCGCGTCACGCCCTTGCCCTCCTCCGCTCTGCCGCCCGAGCAGGCCGCGCTCTACGAGACCTTCGCGAGCGGCTACGCCGACTTCCGCGACCAGGCGGCCGCGCTGGCGCACGTCCCGGCCGCGCTCGACGGGCTTTACGGGATGCTGCTGCGGCTGCGCGCCGAGGCCGCCGTCCGGCTGCGCTACATCGAGCTCGCTGTCGTCACTGTCTCGAAGATCAATCTCTGCGCCTACTGCGTGGCGCATCATCAGCCGCTGCTCGGCGTCGAGGGCGTGCCGGAGGAGGCGATCGCCGCGCTGCCGGGCTTCGATCATCCGGCCTTCGACGCGACCGACCGCCTGGTGATCGAATACGCCCGGCTTGTCACCGAGACGCCCGGCCGCATTCGCGACGGCGTGTTCGAGCGCCTGCGCGCCGCCTTCTCGGAACGCCAGATCGTCGAGCTCACCCTGCGCATCGCGCTCGCGGGCTTCTTCAACCGCTTCAACGACGCCCTTCAGATCGACGACGGGCGCTCGGCCCCGCTGCTCGAGCCCTGACCACCCGAGCCATGAGAAAGGACGCCCGCATGACCGATGCCCTGTCCATGACCCGCCGCTCCGTCGTCGCAGGCCTTGGCGCGCTGCCGCTCGCCGCCGCGCTGCGGACGCCCGCCATCGCGCAGGCCGCCGACGTGCCGATCGGCATGGTGCTGCCGTTCTCGGGCGCGACCGGCGCCTACGGCCCGGCGATGAAGCAGGCGGCCGACCTCGTCGTCTCCAAGGTGAACGACTCCGGCGGCATCCTGGGCGGCCGCAAGCTCAAGCTGTTCATCGAAGATTCCGAGACCAGCGCCACGACCGCCGTCACCGCCAGCAAGAAACTGCTCGAGGTCAACAAGGTCGAGCTGGTCGGCGGCTTCTGGGGCAGCCCGGAGGCGCTCGCCGCGAAACCCATCATCCTCGCCGCCGACAAGGTGCAGATGCTGTCCTGCGCGGCGAACGCCGTAACCGAGGGCGACACCAAGGGGCTGATCTACCGGCTGCAGGCCAAGAGCAGCCAGTGGGGCCCGGCGGGCGCCAAGGTGATGCAGAAGATCGGCGCCAAGAAGGTCACGGTGCTGGCGCAGCAGAACCCGTTCATCGTCGCCATGGTGGAGCCCTTCAAAGCCGAGATGGCCAAGATCGGCGGCGAGGTCGTCGAGGTCGTCATGTACAACCCCGACCAGGCCTCCTACCGCGCCGAGGTCGAGAAGGCGTTCGGACCGGAGCCGGACGCGGTGTTCGTGCTGCCGCTGCTGACCGACATGGTGTCGATCGCAAAGGAGATCTATCGCGGCGGCTTCACCTCGAAGGTGGTCTCGCTCGGCACCGGAGCGGACGCCGAGGGCAAGTTCCTCAAGGCCGTCGGGCCCGACGTCGCCGAAGGCATCTACCACCTGCAGCCCGCCCCGCCGATCGACAGCCCGTCCTACGCCAGGTTCGTCAAGGAGATGGGCGCGCCCGAGGGCACCGTGTTCCTGTTCGCCGGCAACGCCTGGGACCAGGTCTGCATCACCGCGCTCGCGATGGAGCACGCCAAGACCCAGGAGGCGGCGGTGTGGACCAAGTCGGTCCGCGAGGTCTGCAACCCTCCCGGAGAATTTGTCGACGACGTGGTCGAAGCCCTGAAGATGATCCGCGACGGAAAGAAGATCAATTTCAATGGCGCCGGCTGCACCTGCGACTTCGACGAGAAGGGGGATTCACTGAACAGGTCTTTCTACGTCCAGCTCATCAAGGACGGCAAGAACACGCCGTTCGGCGTGGTGAGCTGACGCTCCAGCGTCCGAGTAGAACTGCCGAACAACAATGACGCGCGGCCATGGAGACCGCGCGCAAGGGAGTCGCGCGCCTGACGGCCGCGGAAGAAAAAATGAGCCATGACAAGCAGATCCACCTATGCGGATTCCTCGTCGCCGGACCCGTGGTGCACAGCCACGCGATCTGGCGCAACCCGGCGCACGAGACGCCGTTTCTGACTCTCGGGCACTACGCCGGCATCGCCCGGACGCTCGAGCGCGGCATGTTCGACTTCGTGTTCTTCGCCGACCGGCTGGCGATCGCCGACCGCTACGGCGACAGCCATGAGATCGGCGTCCGGTTCGGCGATCAGGACGCCACCCGGATGGACCCGGTGCCGATCCTCGGCGCGATGGCGGCCGTGACGTCCCATCTCGGGCTCGGCGCGACGCGCTCCACGACCTATGACGCGCCCTACAACCTCGCGCGCGAGTTCGCGACGCTCGACCACATCTCCGGCGGCCGCGCCGCCTGGAACGTGGTGACCTCGATGAACGACGGCGAGGCGCTCAATTTCGGCGTCGCACAGCACCTCAGCCATGACGAGCGCTACGACCGGGCCGACGAGTTCATGGAGCTCGCCTTCAAGCTCTGGGACAGCTGGGACCCGGACGCGCTGGTGCTCGACCGCGCCGCCGGGATCTACGCCGATCCGGCCAAGGTGCATTACGCCAACCACAAGGGCCGCTGGTTCCAGTCGCGCGGGCCGCTCAACATCCCGCGCAGCCCGCAGGGTCGGCCCGTGATCATACAGGCCGGCTCCTCCGGCCGCGGAAAAGCATTCGCGGCGCGCTGGTCCGAGGTGATCTTCGCCCTGCAGCCGAACCTGACCCGGATGGGCGTCTTCAAAAAGGACGTTGCGGCCGCGCTCGAAAAGGAAGGCCGCGCGCCGGACGCCGCCAAGGTGATGATGGCCGTGATGCCGTTCATCGGCGACAGCCGCGCCGAGGCCGAGGACAAGCGCGACCTGCATGACAGCCTGGTCGACCCGCGGGTCGGGCTTTCGACGCTCGCCGCGCACGCCAACGCCGACTTCTCCTCGCTGCCGCTCGAGGCGACCGTCAACGAGATCGCCGACACCGGAAGCCAGGGCAACCTCGCGGCGTTGCGTTCGATCGCCGGCGACGGCTCGACCACGATCGCCGAGGCCGGCCGCATCTACGGCCGCGGCGTGATGTGCCCGCGCGTCACCGGCACGGCCGAGGACGTCGCCGAGGAGCTCATCTCCATCGTCGACAGCGGCGCGGCCGACGGCTTCGTGATCTCGCCGGCCTTTCTGCCCGAGACCTTCGACGACTTCGTCGACAGGGTCACGCCCATCCTGCAGAAGCGCGGCCGGCTGAGGAGCAGCTACGGCGCAGGCTCGCTGCGCGACCGGCTCACCGGCGTGGTCCGGTCATGAGTGCCGCGGCCGCGCTCAACGGCGCCGCGCCGACCGGCGTCTCTCCCGCCGCCTTCAGGGCGACGATGCGCCGGCACGCGGCCGGCGTCGTCGTCATCACCAGCAGCAGCGGCGGCGTGGCGAACGGCATGACGGCGACTGCGGTCGCGAGCGTCACCGCTGACCCGCCGACGGTGCTGATCGTCGTCAACCGCGGCAGCCAGTCCTATGGGCTGATCCGCCATGGCGGGGCCTTCGCGCTCAACTTCCTCGCGGAATCGCAGCAGAACATCGCGAGCTATTTCGCGGGATCGGAGCCCAAGAGCTTCCAGGCTGTCCCGCACCGTTCCGGCGTGCGCGGCTGCCCGCTCCTGGAGGGCTGCGCCGCGCATCTCGAATGTCTGGTCGAGGACCGTCACGAGGTCGGCAGCCACGCCATCTTCATCGGCCGCGTGGTGGCCGCCGGCGCCGGCGACGCCGCGCCCCTCGCCTATTTCGAGGCCGGCTTCCACGGCCTGAAAGCGCTGTAGCCGGCTGACGCGGATGACGGCGTCATATGGCCGTCATCCGTCGGCTTCATCTTCCGGCGCGCAGCCGGAGGATCGGCCTCGTCCGAACGACGCGACACGAGATCAGACGGGGTTTCGGCGGCCCGCCTTCATGGCGGGGCGGATTGTACGCTGCTGTCGCGCCGCGACTTCGGCTCCGACACGCTGTGTGTCACCTTCAGCCACCGCCTGCGCGACTACGCAGACCAGCAGGGCTTCGGCGAGTCGTTCCTGGCGCGGCGCGGCGTCGACGCCCTGCATTATGTCGCGCATTGGAGCCACTGGTGGCAGACCGACGAGGTGCCGGCCACCTATCAGCGCCTGGTCCGGCCGCTTCTCGGCTCCTATCGCCGGGTCATTCTCTACGGCGCCAGCATGGGCGGCACGGGGGCGCTGCTTCACTCGAAGCTGTTCGGAGCCGACCAGGTCATCTGCATCAGCCCCATCCTCACCGTCCGTCCCGAGCTGACGCCGTTCGACCGCCGCTGGGAGGAGGATCTCCCGGCCATGAGGTTCCGCTTCGATGAATTCGACGGGCTCTCACGCGAGGCGCGCTTCGTCATCCTGTACGACCCCTTCGAGAGCCGAGACGCCGGCCATGTGCGCCTCCTGAGGAGGCATCGCGCGGTCCAGGAAGTTCGGCTGCCCTTCGCGGGCCACAGCGGCCCGGGCTTTCTCAAGGAGCTCGGCCTGCTTTCGGGCGCGATCGCGGGCCTCGCGGACGGCAGCGCGGCGCCGCAGGACGTGACGCGCTGGGTCCGGGCGCGCAAGCGCTCCTCCTTCCGGTACTGGACGTTTCTGGTCGACCGGCTCGCCGCCCGGGGGCGGCCCGAGCCGCTCGAGCGCGCCGTCGCGCGGCTGCTGGCGATCATCGAGGCGGAGCCAGACCTCCGCTGGCGCCGTTACATGACGCGGAAATCGACGCCGTCCGTGGTGGCGGCCTTCCGGGCGCTCGACGCCGGAGCGCGCCTGAGCGACTTTGCCGAGGCCGCGATGCGCCTCAAGGCGCTGCAGCCGCCCCATCTGCAGGCCCTCGCCGAGGCGCATTTCGCGCTGGCTCTGCTGCCGGAAGCGCTCCGGTACGGTCTGCTGTTCCTGGCCGCGGCGCCGGAGGACCGGGCGGTGCAGCCGGTCCTGCGAAAAACCTATGCGGAGATGGCGGAAGCGACCGGTAGCGGAGACCACATGATGGCGCAGCTCGCCGCTCTCGGCGTCCTGCGGCCGCGCTTCCAGCCCGCGCTCGAAAACGTCGCGCGCGAGGCCGGCTATGCCGGCGACATCGCGCAAATGCGCCGCGCCATCGCCCGCCACAGCGCCGAGCGCCTGCAAAAGGGCAAGCGGCCATGAGGAAGCGGCTCTGGCGACCCCGGGAGGAGTCGAACTGCTGTTGCCGTTGAGCATGCGCGGCGTAGCCGCGCTTCACGCCGCCACCCTCGTCAAAGAGGACGCAGGGCCTGCCGCGCGCCGCGCCGTGCTGGCGCCCGGCAGAAGGTCGTAGCCAGCGTCGATCCTCGCGGAGCCGCCTGCGCCCAGATCAGCGGATTTGGGATCGAGCCGGTCTGATATCTGCGAAGGCTGAACCTGCGCCCGCCGACCGGCTGAACGACGCGAACGAGACCAGAGAGCTCGGCTCCGCATCGGATCGCCGGCGCCGCGGCGCGCGACCACTTCCCCGACACGCCGCCCAGCTCCCGAGCGCAATGGACGCATTCCCGACCGTCATATATGGCGGTATTGCGCAGTTTATACGCGGAGCGGGCGGAGTCAGGGCATGATCGAAGTCGACGGCAAGATCCCCATGCGCTGGTGGGACAACACCGACAATTTCGGCGACCTGCTCGGACCATGGCTGGTCACGAAGATGACTGGGAAGCCCGTGTTCTGGGAGGCCCGCGAAAACCCTCATTACATGACGATCGGCTCCATCTTGGGCCGCGTGCGGTCGACTGCGGTCGTCTGGGGAACGGGATCATTCGGAAGCGAGCCTGCGAAACGGTTGTCGAAGGAGGCGCCCTATTTGGCGGTTCGAGGCCCCCTGACGCGGGCGAAACTGGAGATGCACGGCATAGAATGCCCGCGCGTCTATGGAGATCCTGCGCTTTTGGCGCCGGATTACTACAAGTCGCCTGCGCAAAAGAAGCATAAGCTCGGCGTGGTGCTCCGTTGGTCAGAGGAAAAGCGCAAGAAGTCCCTGGTCGACAAGGGCGTCCATGTCATTGACCTACAGACCAAGGACATTGAGGGGGTGCTGGACGGGATCCAGAGCTGCGAGAGAATCTTGACCTCTTCCCTGCACGGCCTGGTGCTTTCCGACGCCTATGGAATCCCCAACGCCTGGCTTTCCGCCACCACTGGCGCAGGCAAGGAGTTCAAATACTGGGATTACCTGATCTCGGTCAAAAAGGTCCGCGATCCGGTCGGCGTCCGGCTTTCCGAGCGACATGTCGACGAAGACTACCTGCTGAACACGCTGAACTTCGATGACCGCGCCATCCAGATCGACCTGGACCTCCTCCGCTCGACATGCCCGTTTCTCCATTCCGACAAGTCCACGGCGGCTGCCGAAGAACGGGTGTCGATCGCGTCGGCCGAGGCGAAGAAAAGGAAGCGCGAAAAGAAACTGCGGCTCGCTTCGGTCTGAGCGGCGAAAGCGCCCCCTGGCGGCGTCAGGTGCGGAGGCGGACGCCGCCGCAACTGCCGTCAGTTGTCGAGCAGGCGACGCCTTCAGCGGCCGAGCGGGACTTCCCCGCCGGCTCGGGGATCAGGCTTGACGATGGCTCTTAGCCGGCCGCTGCAGCGCCGCATCGATGCGGGCGAGCGCGTGACGGTTGAGGTTGAGTACCGCGGCCGCAGCCAAGCGGCGGGCCCGGCGCCCTGCGCTGAAGATCGTGACGGAGCCTAGGCCTCGCCTTATCGGTTTTCCACGGTTGCAAGTTGCCATTCGACAACCGAACCGGTAGCGGTGCCATCACAAGCACCTCGGATCATCGCCATGTCGGGCCGCCTCGCACTTCTCTCAATCGCCCTTTCGCTGACAATCCTCACCGGCTGCGTTCCGCCGAAGGACAGCGTTCCAATGGTAGCGATGTCTGACCGAGCGGCGCGCGCCGAGGCCCTTGTAACCGCAGCCGACAAGGAACGTTGTAGCAGCGAACTTCGTGAGCATGGTTTACAGACGCAAAAACTCGAGCTGAAGGCCGATCCTGAGCTTAGCTACAAGGCTTTTTATCAATCCGATCGGAGAGGCGAGCACGGCAACGAGCTTATAATATTCAACACAGTCTATGAGAATACAAATATTTTCGGGAAGAGTGAGACAGAGGCGGGCTGCACATTCGAAATCAATCCGGACGGCCTTACTTTCATTGAGGCGTGGAAGAACCTGGAAGTCATCAGACAATATCGTGTAAACAGCGAGTTCCTGCAGCAACTGAGGGCTCGCTCCTCCTAAGGAAAGTTTGTCAGGATCAGTTGCTCCACACCTTGCGGTGGATCCTCTTTCTCTCCCCGCGCGACGATCATCAGCGCCTCGTCCGGCAGCGGCCGCTGCAGCGCCTTCGCCTCATCCCAGGGCGCGCGCATCCACACGTCGATCTCCTCCGACGTGGTGAGGATCACCGGCATCGCCTTCGGGTGGATCGGCGCCACGACCGCGTTCGGCTCCGTGGTGAGGAAGCCGTAGACGTCGCAGGTCACCTCGCCCTCTGACTTCTTCCGGACGCAGCTCCAGTTGGTCCAGATCCCGGCGAACACGCAGAGCGGCCGGCTCTCGTCCAGCGCGAACCACACGGGCTGCATCTTGCCGTCAGGCCCGCGCTCATATTCCGAGAAGCTCGTCATCGGCACGACGCAGCGGTTCGCCGGCCCAAGCCAGCGCCTCCAGTGCTGAGAGGCGACGTTGCGGATGTTGGTCGTGCCGATGTCCGGCTCCGCCTTCAGCAGCGCCTGGAAGTCGACGGGCTGGCCCTTCTTCTCGAGGGCCGCGGCGCGCTTCTTTGCCGCCTCGAAAAGCGCGCGGCTCGACGAGGGCATGCCCCAGCGGGCGAGCACCAGCTCGCGGCCCGCGTCCGAGTTGCGGACGATCGGCGCCGGGTAGTCCGGAAAGATCCCCGGCATCGGCGGCAGGTTGCCCGTGCGGTCGACGAGCGCCTTCGTCAGCTCGCGGATCGCCGCCTGGCCCTTCGTGACGCTGTAGAGGTTGCACATCGGCTTCCGCCCGTTCGTTCAGCTGTCACCGATCGCCGGCGAGAAGACTCTGGTTCGCCTCCGCGAAACTCCAACCGCTCCCGCTTCGGTCCAGGCGCCAGATCAGATCGTAGCGATCGGTCGGCCAATCCGCCGGCGCGTCTTCAGCTCCGAGCCGGCGCGCGATCTTCGGGATGACCGAATGCTCCCACGCCACCAGGACGACCCCCTTGCGGGTCATCAGATCCTCGGCCAGCTCGTCGACAGCGTTCTTCGCGAAGGCGTCGCAATAGGTCACGTGCCCCTGCGCTCGCAGATAAGCCAAAAGCGGCGCGACCGTCTGTTGTGGGCGCCGGCTTTGGCCGTCTTCCGTGATCGCCGAGGCGTAGATCGAGTCGGGCGGGCTTTGATCGTCGTCAGGCCGCGCGAAGCGCGCGATGAGCGCGCCGGCCCTCTGCCATCCTCGCGCGTTGAGGCTCTGATCGTCCGGCATGCCGTCTTCCGTGATGCCGAGCTGGCTGTGATGCTCACCGTGCCTGATGAACAGGATGCAATCGGGACCTTCGGGCACTGATTTCCTCTTTGTTGACCCTCAGGTCGTTCGTACGACCTGAACCGCCGCAGCGATCGCCTCTCGGGGTTCGTCTCCTCTCTGGCGGAGGAGCGGGCGCCGGTCTGTGCTTCACCGACCGCGTCTATGACCGCGATCAGCTGGAGGCCGCCCGCCGAGCAGGCCGGCCTCGCCAGGAGGATCGCGCCAAGGCCGAATCCGGCGCGAACGGGTCCTGAACATCAGCGAGGAACGTCGCGCGACGTCAACGTCAAGGAGCTCTTGGCGACCCCGGGTGGATTCGAACCACCGACCAACAGCTTAGAAGGCTGCTGCTCTATCCAGCTGAGCTACGGGGCCGGGAGGTTCAGTGCGTCCAGGGTTCCGGCAGGCCGGCGCGGAAATTGTCCGCATAGGCCATCAGTCGGGGCGGCGCCGCAGGCTTCGGATCCTCGACCCGGTAGGCGATGCCCTCGCGCGTCGCGTAGGCGATCGCCTCCTCCTTGGTGTCGAAGAACAGCCGCACCTGCTGTCGGGTGTCGCCCGAAGAGGTCCAGCCCATCAGCGGCTCGATGCGGCGCGCCTCGGCGAGCTCGTGCTCGAGCACCCATCGCTTGGTCTTGGCGGTTCCCGACTGCATGGCGTTGCGGGCGGGCTTGTAGATGCGCGCGGACATGAACGCGGGCCTCTCTCCGAAACGGTGCGGCGCTGGTCGGGGCGACATGATTCGAACATGCGACCCCCTGCTCCCAAAGCAGGCGCTCTACCAGGCTGAGCTACGCCCCGAGACCAACGAATTGTTGGGGTTCTAGCCGGTCACGAGCCTCCGGACAACCGCGCAAAACCGGAACAGATCGAGAAACGCAGAGCAATCTGGACAACCCGTCCCGAAACTGTCCCGAAGCAGGTTCGCGAAACGTTCACGGCCGTGCGGCATGAGCCGCCCCGACATCGTTGAGCGCCTGACCGAGCTCGCGCACGAATTCGAATCGGTCGCGGCGGCCGATGGAGACGACTCGGCCGACATGGCGGCCGCCGGCGTTATCCGGGACGCTATTGCAGAGATTGTGGCGCTGCGCGCGGCCGCGCTCGGACAGAGGCAGGCGGGCGTCGTCGCGCCCTTTCACGGCGGATGCGCGCCCTCCAAGGATCAATGATGATGCAGCCATGATCAGAATCGCGCTGCTCATCGTCATGCTCGCCTCGCCTGCCCTCGCGCAGGAACCGCCTGGCGTGTTCGCCGACGCGGCGCGCACGATGCCGGAGACGCGAGTCGTCGACGGCGACACGGTCGTCATCTCCGGAGAGCGCATCCGCCTTCGCTCTGGGGCCGGCCCGATCGACGCGCCGGAGCTCGGTAAGGCGAAGTGCCCGCTCGAGCTGTTCCGCGCCGAGGCATCGCGCGATCGGCTGGCTGCTCTGCTGAAGGGCCACGAGCCGGAGATCGTGCGGAAGGGTGCCGACCGCTACGGCCGGACCGTCGCGGTTCTGCTGGTGGACGGCAAGGACCTCGGCGCGGAGCTTGTCCGCGAGGGCCACGCCAAGCCTTGGCCGAAGCTGACTAAGGCGGATCGGCCGACCTGGTGCGGAGAGAGCCGATGAGCACGCTGGAGCGCGCGATCGAGATCGCAAAGGAAGCGCACGCCGGGCAGACGGACAAGGCCGGCGCCGATTACATCCTGCACCCGATGCGGGTGGCGTTCACGCTCCCGCTGGGGAGCGACGCGCGAATTGCGGCCGTGCTGCACGACGTCGTCGAGGATAGCGACTGGACGATCGAGAGGCTGCGCGCAGAGGGATTCAGCGAAGCCGTCCTGGCGGGCGTGGATGCTGTCACGCGGCGCAAGGGCGAGGATTATCTTGGGTTCGTCGCACGCGCGGCGCGCGACCCAATCGGCCGGATGGTGAAGCGTGCCGATCTCCACGACAACATGGACACCAGCCGCCTTGGGGAAATCACCGAGCAGGACCGTGAGCGGCTCGCCAAGTACATGACGGCGCTGTCGCTGCTCGACGAGCTCGAGGCGGGGCTGTCGTAGAGCGGCGGATGAAGCCACCGGTTCTTAAGGACTGACCTTCATCCCCGGGCGTGGCCAAACGTCCTCGTCCGCCGCGAGCGATCACCCGCTTCCCGAGCGCGGGGACACCTCTGCGGATCTGCGTCAGGAAGGCTTCAGATTGTCCCCGGGACGGCCCCGCCCTAGCTGGATGTGAGCGGGTGCTACCGGACCGGCGAGCGGCTATAAGCGGCGCGGAGGATAAGTTTTGGGCGAGGGACTTCGCACTCATCTGCTCCTTGGCGGCCTTGCGGGAGGGGCTGCGACCGTCGTCATGACTATCTCGATGACCCGCATGCACCAATCACTCCCTGCGAATCTAAGATATCCGTTGCCGCCGAAGGAAATTATAGACGTCGCTTTCAACGGCCGGAGCCAAGAGGCGAAGAAGGACCTCGCGATGCTCGGTCATTTTCTTTACGGGGCGGTGGCTGGCGCTTTGCTCGCTTCCCTGGATCCGCGAATTAAACCTTCGGCTGCTGCGGGCGGGGGAATAGCCGTGTGGGCCGTGAGCTATTTGGGTTGGGTTCCTCGGATCCGCATCCTCACTCCGCCCGCGAATCATCCGGCGCCCCGCACGACGCTGATGGTCGCAGCCCACGCAGTCTGGGGCGCGGCGACGGCTCTGATCCTCAGCGAGTTGACAGATGCGCGGCGGACAATCCTCTGCGCCGGTCCGTCGCTGGACGCGCGACGGAACATCTGACCTGCCGCTCCACTTCAGGACCATGGCTGCCGGCTTCGGTTTTGCTCCCCCGAACGCAGCGCCCAGGATGGCTCCGGACCTAAACATGAGGCCTCACGTCACCAGCTCGACAAACGTGCTCGTTATTGGAGGCTCGGGCCTCATCGGCTCAGAGGTCGTCGCACGGTTGATCGCGGAGGGCGCCGGCGTCGTCGCGCTCGCGCGCCGGATTGACGACGCGGCGCGCCGCGTTCCGCAGGTGCGGTGGGTCTGGGCTGACATAGCTTCGATGAAGAGCCCTGCCGACTGGTTCCCGCACCTCGTCGGAGTAGACGCGGTCGTAAACTGCGCCGGGGTGCTCCAGGACGCCCCGGGCGATGACGTGCGGAGCGTTTTCGTCGACGCCGTCGCCGCGCTGACCGCTGCCTGTGGAGACGCCGGTGTCCGCCGGATCGTCCACATTTCCGCCATTGGAGTGGATCGAGGTTCTGAGAGCGACTTCTCAGCCGCCAAGCTTGAGGGCGACCGGGCTCTCATGGGCAGCCCGCTCGATTGGGTCATCCTGCGGCCGTCCGTGGTTCTAGGGCGGCGCGCGTATGGCGGCAGCGCGCTGATCAGGGGCCTTGCGGCTTTGCCCTTTCTTCCCGTCATGCCGGGCACGGGCTTACTTCAGGTCGTCCAACTCGACGACCTCGTGGACACGATACTGTTCTTCCTATCTCCCGGCGCGCCAAACCAGGTGGCGATCGAGATCGCGGGGCCAGAACCGATGCCTCTGCCGTCGATCGTGCAGGCTTATCGCCGATGGCTTGGTCTCCCACGCGCCCGCGTCATGCCGCTACCGGAGGCCTTGGCCTCGTTTCTCTATCGGCTCGGCGATCTTATCAGCCGGCTCGGATGGCGTCCCCCGATGCGCACCACGGCGCAGCGTGAGATCGTGCGGGGAGCGGTCGGAGATCCGGGTGAGTGGATTCGGCTCACCGGAACGCAGCCGAGAAGCGTCTCCGAGAGCCTCGTGGCCGAGCCGGCTAGCGTCCAGGAGCGCTGGTTCGCGTCGCTTTACTTCCTCAAACCAGTGGTCTTCGGCGTCTTTTCGTTGTTCTGGATCGCTACCGGACTAATCTCCATCGGCCCGGGCTACGACACAGGCGTCGCGCTAATGGAGCGCGGCGGCGCCGGCGCTTTTAGCGGCCCTTCCGTACTCGCCGGCGGGCTGGCTGACCTGTTGATCGGGATTGGCATAGCCTTCCGGCGCACCGCGCGAGCCGCACTCTACGGGGCGATTGCAATCTCACTGTTCTATGCGGTGGCGGGAACGGCGATTCTCCCTGAACTCTGGCTCGATCCGCTCGGTCCAATGTTGAAGATCTGGCCGATCTTGGCGCTAAACCTCGTCGCGCTCGCGCTGCTTCCGGATCGCTGATGCTCTACCTCGCGCTCAAATACCTGCATGTGATCGGGGCCGCGGTCCTGTTGGGGACCGGCGCCGGCATAGCATTCTTCATGCTTATGGCGCACCGCACCGGCAACACAGGCGTGATCTCCGCGACCGCCCGAACGGTGGTGCTGGCCGACTTCCTCTTCACTACGACGGCGGTTGTCCTTCAGCCGGTCACGGGCGTCGCGCTCACGTGGACCGCGGGCTATTCGCTGACGGAGGGATGGATCCTGCTGTCCATCCTGCTCTATCTTGTGACAGGCGCGTTCTGGCTTCCCGTGGTGTGGATGCAGATGCGAATGCGCGATATCGCATCTGACGCCGCAGGGCGAGGCGCCGCGCTGCCGCGGACCTATCACCGGCTTTTTTGGTCCTGGTTCGGGTTCGGCTTTCCGGCGTTCGCCGCGGTACTCGGAATCTTCTGGCTGATGATCGCGCGACCGAGCTTCACCATGTTCTGACGCCGGGGCCTTCCTGGCCAGCTGGACGGCGTCTCGATCGCCGCTAGCTTCTGACCCTGCGCGACGATCACCAGCGCGTCGTCCGGCAGCAGCCGCTGCAGCGCCTTGGCCTCGCTCTAGTCCGCCCGCATCCAGACGTCGATCTCCTCCGGCCTGGTGAGGGTCACCGGCATCGCCTTCGGGTGGATCGGCGCGATTGGTCATCGGCTGGCGCCTCACGCCGGTCGACTGGCCCGCCCTCCCGCCCGCACTCTTTTCCGCGCCGGCGGCTTGCCGCCGAACGATCAGCTGACGAGACCGCGCCAGCGACACGCGAATTGCGCCGCTTCGGCGATCTGACGGACGACCGTCAGTAGGTACTGGCGGGTTTAGATGCGACGGGAGGTGCGGGAGCGCATGCTATGCTATCCTCTCACCCCGCTCGCCGCTCCTCCACCACCGTCGTGTCGAGGATCGCGCTGTCTTCGTAGAGCCAGCGCGCCAGGAAGCCGGCGGCGATCGCGCCGGCGATCGGGGCGAGCCAGAACAGCCAGAGCTGCCCGAAATAGCCGCCGTCAGCGTAGAGGGCCGCGCCGGTGGAGCGAGCGGGGTTCACCGAGGTGTTGGTGACCGGGATGGTGATCAGGTGGATCAGCGTCAGGGCGAGGCCGATCGGGATGCCGGCGAAGCCGGTGGCGGCGCCCTTCGAGGTCGCGCCGAGGATGATGAACAGGAAGAAGAAGGTCGCCAACACTTCTGTGAGGAAGCAGGCCCCGAGGCCGTATTTGCCGGGGCTGAGGTCGCCAAACCCGTTGGAGGCGAAGCCGGCGGGGACGAAGCCGGCCTTGCCGGAGGCGATCAGATAGAGCGCGCCGGCGCCCAGAACCGCGCCGACCAGCTGGGCGGCGACATAGGGGCCGACATGGCGGTTGGCGCAGCGGCCGGCGGCCCACAGGCCGAGCGTCACGGCGGGGTTGAAATGGCCGCCCGAAATGTGGCCGACCGCATAGGCCATCGACAGGACGGTGAGGCCGAAGGCGAGCGAGACGCCGACGAAGCCGATGCCGAGATCCGGGAAGGCGGCGGCCAGCACCGCCGCGCCGCAGCCGCCGAAGACCAGCCAGAACGTGCCGAAGAATTCGGCGACCATGCGCCGCGTGAGATCGTTGGGCATCGCGTTCCCCCTCGGGTTCAGAGGCGGAGGCCCGGTCTACCACGCGCCTGTCCAGCGCCGAAGATGGGCCTACTGGCTTAAAGCTTCGTAAAATTGCGGCACTTTCCCCTATCGCGAAGGGAAGGTCATCTGTGCCCGGACGGGTCGCCGCTCGCCTGAACTTGGCGGTGCCGAGGCGCAGGGACAGATAGTGGGGCTCCGGCTAACAACGCGATGGATCATAGTAACTGACAGGAAAGGGCTACAGAAGAAGAATAGCTAGACGCGCGCCCGGAGCAGCCGCGCTTCGCCCCCCCGTGGAGGTCACGCTGAGATACCGAGTCATATGGGAAGAGAACGACGGAGGCATCATCCCCACCTCCGAGAGCGCGACCGAGGCGCTGGTGCTTATCCAACTACATAAAGCAGTGGATAGCGGCAGGTTTACAATCGCAGACGGAAGCGGCCGACAATTGACGATGCAGGACCTTGAGGCGACCGCCGACCGTGAGCCGCAACGCTACGCTCGAGGCGCCGCTGGAGGTTGAAGGGGGCGGCAGCACGCCGGTTCTCCTCAGCTCTCTTCGATGATCGACCGGATACGGGCAGCCAGCTTGTCCATCGGAAACGGTTTGCTCATGACATGCATCCCGGGTTCGAGGTGCCCATTCGCAACAGCGGCGTTTTCCGCATAGCCCGTTATGAAGAGGATCTTGAGGTTCGGCCGACGCATCCGCGCCTTGTCCGCCATCTGCTTTCCGTTCATCCCGCCAGGCAGGCCGACGTCGGTGATTAGCAGGTCGATTTTAGCGTCGGATTCCAGGACCTTCAGCCCTGACGCAGCGTCCCCCGCCTCGATCGCCTGATAGCCGAGGTCCCCGAGGGTATCCCCCACCAGCATACGCACCGTCGGCTCGTCGTCCACAACAAGAACCGTTTCGCCAGCCTCAGCACGCGGCAGCTGCGTCTGGTCCGGGCCGACCTCATCTTCGGCCGGATTGCCCGTATGGCGCGGCAGATAAATCTTCACCGTGGTGCCGTGACCCACCTCCGAGTAGATCCGCACTTGGCCGCCTGATTGCCTGGCAAAGCCATAGATCATGGAAAGACCCAGTCCGGTGCCCTTCCCGGCGGGCTTCGTAGTGAAAAAAGGATCGAAGGCGCGTCTCGCAACCTCTGGCGACATACCGGTTCCGTTATCGGTCACGCAGATCGCGATATATTGGCCGGGTGGCACGTCACGATCAGTCGCGCCGACCTGATCAACCCACGTGTTCGCGGTCTCTATCGTCACGCGGCCACCATCCGGCATCGCATCCCGAGCATTTATGGCGAGATTGAGGATCGCGTTCTCGAGTTGGTTTGGGTCACAGAAACAGGGCCAGAGCCCAGCCGCCAGAACGGTCTCTATGGCTATACTTGGTCCGACCGTGCGACGGACCAATTCCTCCATGTTCGATACGAGGCGGTTGGCGTTGATCGCCTTCGGCTCCAGCGTCTGCTGGCGGGAAAACGCGAGAAGCCGGTGGGTGAGGGTCGCCGCCCGAGACGCGGCGCCTTGGGCGGCAGTGATGTAGCGCTCCAGTTCATTGATGCGACCCTGTGCAAGCCGCGCCGTCATGAGATCAAGACTGCCGGTGATCCCTGTCAGCAGATTGTTGAAGTCATGCGCTAGCCCTCCGGTGAGTTGCCCGACGGCCTCCATCTTCTGCGACTGGAACAGCGCAGCCCGGGAGCGCTCCAGCTCTAATTCCGCCTCGCGTCTTTCGCTTAAATCGCGAGTGACCTTTGCAAAGCCGACCGGCGCGCCGTTCTCATCCCGTATCGCGTCGATCACGACGCTGGCCCAGAAGCGGCTCCCGTCCTTGCGCTGCCGCCACCCTTCCGCGGTGAACCGGCCTTCCCGAGCGGCAGTCTGAAGCGCCTTCAAAGGCGCCCCCGCCTCCCGATCTTCGGGGGTGTAGAAGCGCGAGAAGTGGTGACCCACGATCTCATCGGCGTTGTAGCCCTTGATGCGCTGGGCGCCGGTGTTCCAGTTGGTGACTATCCCTTGCGGGTCGAGCATGAAGATCGCGTAGTCGGTGACACCCTGCACCAGAAGGCGAAAGCGCCGCTCTGTCTCAAGGGCCGCCAGTGTGGCCTCCCGATGCTCGGTCATATCGCGGGTCACCTTGGCGAAGCCGACGAGCCTGTCCCCTTCCCGAATGGGATCGATTACGACCATCGCCCAAAAGCGGCTTCCGTCCTTTCGGACGCGCCAGCCTTCGGCGGCGAAGCGCCCCTCTTCGGAGGCTTGCTTAAGGACCTGCTGCGGAAGGCCAGCTTCACGGTCCTCCGGCGTGTAGAACCGAGCGAAGTTCTCGCCGATAATCTCCTCTGCTGCATATCCCTTGATCCGCTCCGCGCCAGGATTCCAGCTGGAGACGTTGCCCTCGGGATCTAGGATGAATATGGCGTAATCGACGATCGACTGGACCAGTTGCTCATAGGCGCTGGGGTCCAACCGTCCTGTTCCGTCGCGTCCTGGCAAGGCATTCCAATCCAGCTATCTGCAGACCCTGAGCTACGGGGAGCTCGGGGGCCACACTGTCGCGATCTTAAGCGTGTTGGTTCAGCGAACGCACCTGCTCGGTCTTTTGATCCATGCGTCCCCCTTCGGCTGACAGCACCTCCCTGAGCCTAAAGCCGAGGAACTTCGACGCTCCTTCCGATGCGGCCCGCTCGGCGTCAGATAAAGCCTCGTGCAAATCGCTAGGTCCTCGCGCCGAGAAGCCCGGCTCACGATGGGTAAGAACGGCCGCGGCGATTGGGATCATGACGACGACCCGCGGCGGGTGATCCCCACGGTGTTCGCGATCGTCGCGCCGCTCGCGCTCGCAGCGTTGATCTGGTGGCGTTGGGGGTAAGCCCGGATTGACGAGTTGGCCGCTAATGCGCTTTTTCCTTAGGCTTCCGGAGGTCGTCTCGTCGCCGGAGCCTCCCCGCGGCTGCCTCGCCTCAGCAAGTGCTCGCGCCATGGCCAGCGCTTCAGGAAAGCTGCGCCAGTAGAGCGTGATCAATTCGACGTAGCGCGGGATCGCCTTGGAGCCGGTGGCCCAGCGGACGGCCAGCAGTCGATCAGCGTTGA